>JAEFAI010000035.1 GCA_016291185.1 Bacteroidales bacterium | reverse complement strand
TGAAGACCTCCTCGGGCTTGCACCCGATCAGGTCGCAGATCTCATCGGTCACGACCTCGACCTGGGCGGACTCCATGTCGATCTTGTTGAGGACAGGGATGATCTCCAGGCCGTGGTCGATGGCCATGTATAAGTTGGAAATGGTCTGGGCCTGGACGCCCTGGGAGGCGTCCACGACCAGGAGCGCTCCTTCGCAGGAGGCGATGCTTCTCGAAACTTCATAGGAGAAGTCCACATGGCCCGGAGTATCGATGAGGTTCAGCTTGTAGGCCTCCCCATGATAGTGGTGGACCATCTGGATGGCGTGGCTCTTGATGGTGATGCCCTTCTCCTTCTCCAGGTCCATGTCGTCCAGGACCTGGTTCTCCATGTCGCGCGCACCGAGCGTCTGGGTGAGCTCCAGCAGGCGGTCGGCCAGGGTGCTCTTCCCGTGGTCGATGTGCGCGATGATACAGAAGTTTCGAATGTGCTTCATTTCCGGACTAGAAGAGCTTGTTTACCTGCTCGAGGACGTTCTCGGCGGTGTAGCCGAGCTTCTCGTCGAGCACCTTGTACGGAGCGGAGAAGCCGAAGGACTCGAGGCCCCAGACGGTGCCTTCCGCTTCCGGGACAAGGCCCTGCAGCGTGACAGGCAGGCCGGCGGTCATACCGAACTTCTTCACACCCGTCGGGAGGACGCTCTGCTGGTACTCCTTGGACTGCTGGCGGAAGAGACCCTCGGACGGGACGCTGACCACGCGCACCTTCTTGCCGGCCTCGCGGAGCAGCTTGGCACCGGCCTCCAGGGTGGAGACTTCGGAGCCGGAAGCCACGAGGATGACATCCGGGTTGGCGTCGGAACCGGCCACGATGTAGCCGCCCTTGGCCACCTGGCTGTAGTCGTTGCCCTCGGGGAGGTTGGCGATGTTCTGGCGGGACAGGATGAGAGCCGTCGGGGTGTTCATGTTGGCCATGGCGGCAGCCCAGGCCTCGGTGGTCTCCTTGGCGTCGGCCGGACGCATCACCAGGACGGAGTTCTTGCCGTGGTGGTTCTTGAGTTTCTCCATGAGGCGGATCTGGGCCTCCTGCTCGACAGGCTCGTGGGTCGGGCCGTCCTCGCCGACGCGGAAGGCGTCATGGGTCCAGATGAACTTGACCGGGAGCTCCATGAGGGCAGCCATACGGACGGCCGGCTTCATGTAGTCGGAGAAGACGAAGAAGGTACCGCAGGCGGGGATGACGCCGCCGTGCAGGGCCATACCGATGCAGCAGCAAGCCATCGTCAGCTCGGCCACGCCGGCCTGGAAGAAAGCGCCGCTGAAGTCGCCGGCCTGGAAGGCGGTGGTCTTCTTCAGGAAGCCGTCGGTCTTGTCGGAGTTGGACAGGTCGGCGGAAGCGCAGATCATGTTGGGCACCTGCTCGGCGAGCACGCCGAGGCAGGCCGCGGAGGCGTTGCGCGTGGCGTCGTTGTCCTTCTGGACACACTTGCTCCAGTCGATCTTCGGGGCCTTGCCGCTGAACCACTCAGCCTGCTGGGCCGCTTTCTCGGGGTTGGCGCTGGCCCAGGCTTTCTCCTCGGCGTAGCGCTCAGCGGCGATTTTCTTCAGCTCCTCGGCGCGACGGGCGTAGAGCTCCTTGACGTCGTCGAAGATCTGGAAAGGATTCTCCGGGTCGCCGCCCAGGTTCTTGATCGTATTCTTGTAGGCGTCGCCGCCCAGCGGGGCGCCGTGGGTCTTGCAGTTGCGCTCATAGCTGGAGCCGTCCTCCTTGAGGGCGCCCTTGCCCATGATGCACTTGCCGATGATGAGGGCGGGTTTGCCCTTCACGGCCTTGGCCTTCTCGATGGCGGTGCGGATCTGCGCGGCGTCGTTGCCGTTGATGACCTGCACGTCCCAACCGAGGGCGCGGTACTTGGCGGCCGTGTCTTCGTTCATGACGACCTTGGTCTCCGTGGAGAGCTGGATGTCGTTGGAGTCGTAGAACATCACGAGGTTGTCCAGGCCCAGCGTGCCGGCGATACGGGCAGCGCCCTGGGAGATTTCCTCCTGCACGCCACCGTCGGAGATGTAGGCGTAGATGGTTTCCTTCGCGAAGCTCGGGTTGCCGGTGTGGGCAGCGAGGAACTTGGCGGCGATGGCGGCGCCCACGGCGTAGGCGTGGCCCTGGCCGAGGGGACCGGAGGTATTCTCAACACCGCGCGTCGGGTCGAACTCCGGGTGACCGGTGGTCGGGGAGCCCCACTGGCGCAGGTTGGCCAACTCCTCGAGGCTGTACTTGCCGATCAGGCAAAGCTGGCCGTAGAGCATCGGGGCCATGTGGCCGGGATCGAGGAAGAAACGGTCGCGGGCAGCCCAGGTCGGGTTGCAGGGATCGTAGGTCAGATACTCGCTGTAGAGCACATTGATGAAGTCCGCGCCACCCATGGCACCACCCGGGTGGCCGGATTTGGCTTTTTCGACTGCACTGGCCGCCAGGATGCGGATGTTGTCGGCTGCGTGATTGAGAACGCTGATAGAATTTGCCATCTTAAAGTATGTTTTGGTTTGTTATTTCTAAATCGTACAAAGATAGCAATTCTTTTCGTCATTCCCAATTGCGGGTGCCTACGGCACCGGATCGTAGCCGGAGCCGCCCCAGGGATGGCAGCGGAGGATGCGCTTGAGGCTGAGCCAGAAGCCCTTGAGGGGGCCGTACTTGCGGAAGGCCTCGAGGGCGTACTGGGAGCAAGTGGGGGTGAAGCGGCAGCTCGGCGGCTTGAGCGGCGAGATGCAGAGCTGATAGAATTTGATCAGCAGGATGAAGGGCGCGGCAAGGATGCGCCGGACGACGGCCAGGGCGCTCATTGCGCGGGGGATTGAGATTCGCCGGTCGAGCCGGCGAATGACGAAGAAATGCGTCCGAGGATCGTTGTGACCTCGGCGTAAATGGTGGCAAAGTCGGCCACTTCCGCGTGGGAATAGGCGAGCAGCAAGTCGATGCCGGTGGTAGGAAGGAGTTCCTTCTGGAGGCGGTAGGCTTCGCGCATCCTGCGCTTCAGCAGGTTCCGCTTGACGGCGCGCTTGAAGAACTTCTTTGGCACCGAGACCATGATCCGGTTGAGGCCGGTCTCATGCCCGGCCGACCAGCAGTAGCGCAGGTGCGGCATGACACCCCATTTCCCGGAGGAAATGAGTGCGGAGACAGTCGTCTTCCCGCACAGCCTTTCCTCTTTGGTGAGAGTATGGCTCTGCGGAGCGGTCATCTAGCGGGCGGATTGAAGGTAGAGTTCGACAGCCTTGCTGATGGAAGTGGCCTCCGGCGTGGGGGCCTTGAGGGCAATCTCGTAGCCGGCGTCCTCCATGGCCTTGACCACGGCTTTGCCGAAAGAGATGAATTTGAGCGATCCCTGCTGGAATTCGGGAAAATTCTCGTGCAGCGACGCCACGTCGGCGGGGTTGCAGAGCACTGCGATGTCGAAACCGGCGGGATCCGTTTCATGCAGGTCCTGCGGAACGGGCTTGACGAGCACGCCCACGGTGTAGTCCAGCTTGGCGGACTCGAACAGGGTGGTGATCGGGGTGATGTCGGATCCTTCCGTCGTGGCGATCAGGAACTTCTCTCCTTTGTGCTTGGCCGTGACCAGCGCGACGATGGAGTCCGGCGAGCCGGATCCGTAGAAGATCTTGCGCTTGCGGTAAACGATGTGCTTCTGCAGGTACATGGCGACGGCCTCGGTCGAGCAGAAATATTTCATGGTCTCCGGCACCTTGAAACGCATCTCGTCGCACAGTTTGAAATAGGCGTCGATGGCGTGGCGGGAGGAGAAAACGATGGCGGTATAGTCGGGCAGGTTGATATGCTCGGCCCGGAACTCCCGAGCGGAAAGCGGTTCGATGAGAAAGAACGGCTGGAAGGTCAGTTCAGCTCCAAACTGGCTCTGCAGGGTCTCGTAAGCTGCGAGATTGGACGGGACTTGCTGGGAAATCAGGATCTTCATCTGGCTGCAAAAATGTTCAAAAATTCACTACAACTGCTACCAACACGGTGGCGGGTAAAATTTCAAGCCCGCAAAGGTACAAAAAAGTTGAGAATCCAGAACAATACGCGTGGATAATTTGTCCTGTTCGCCAGATATAAAAGGCCCAAATTCCGATGAGCGCCCAGCGAACCAGGGCACGGGAAGTCTCCTCGGGCACCTGGAAGGACAGCACGGCGGCGGCCAACAGCAGCAGGATGGGCAGGGCCAGCATCAGGTAGTTATAAAGGTTGTTCCACAGGGTGTGTGCCGCTTTTTTGCCAAGCCGGCCGGCCCGGAAAAACAGGTAGCACAGGCCGCGCAGGAGGAGGAACGCCAGGACCAGTCCGATGGTGGCGGGGGCGCTCCATCCGGCGGGGAAAGTGTCCACGAATGCGGGTCTGAGTACGTGAAAACGGTCCAGGACCAGACAGAAGGGCAGCATGAGACGGAGTGCGATCCCGTTGCGGACGCGCGCCGTGCCCATGCTGTTCTCCAGCGCCTCGGCGCCGCGGGAACGGCTGTACGTGTAGAGCAGGGGCGGGGTGAGGCGGAACAGGTCCAGGAAGTGGTACAGGATCAGCACCAGTGACAGGACGAGCAGGATGCGGTTGGTCAGCACATCGGACCAGAGCGCCGGTGCTGCCACCGTCTCCAGGGGGCTGGAGGACATCTCCAGGGTTCCGCTCCGGAAGATCTCGTCCATGGTCTGCTAATTGCCGCGTTTGACTTGATATCCCATCCCGGAGAGCAGGGAGACAAGCTTGTCGCGCAGGTCGCCCTGGATCAGGATCTGGCCCTCTTCCACCGTGCCGCCCACGCCGCACTTGGTCTTGAGCGTCTTGGCGAGGGCCGAGAGGTCGGCCGAGCGGCCGACGAATCCGTCCACGAGCGTGACCTGCTTGCCGGCGCGCCGGCGCCGGTCGATGCGGACGACCAGGCGCTGTTTTTCCGGAGGGAGCGTGTCCGCCTCCGGCGCATCCTGTGCCGTCTGGTATTGAAAGTCGGGGTTGGTGGAATAGACCACCCCCAGGCGATCTTTCCAGTCTTGTTGAGCCATGGTGGGATAATTTTTGCAAAGATACAGATTTTTAGTTGTACATTTGCAAGTTATGACAGAGAAGAAATTCACCTTGTGGAACCGGATCTGCGCGGCGCTCGCTTTCGTGGTTTCCGCCGTCACGTATCTGCTGACCATAGAGCCCTCCGCTTCCTATTGGGACTGCGGCGAGTTCATCGCTTCATCGTATAAACTCGAAGTGGGTCACCCGCCGGGAAACCCGGTGTTCCAGCTTTTCGCCCGCATCTTCACGCTGTTCGGGGACAATATGCACGCCGCGATTCTCGTCAATGCGATGAGCGCGCTGTGCTCGGCGGCGACGATTCTCTTCCTGTACCTGACCGTCGTCTGGCTCGCCAAGCGCCTGGTGCGTCCTTCCTCCGACGGCTACAGCACGGCTCAGGCCGTGGCGATTTTCGGTTCCGGCCTCGTGGGAGCCCTGGTGTATACCTTCTCGGATACGTTCTGGTTCTCGGCCGTCGAGGGTGAAGTCTATGCGATGTCCTCGCTGTTCACCGCCGTGGTGTTCTGGCTGATGACGCTGTGGTACGACCGCGCCGACGAGCCGCACTCCCTGCGCTGGATCGTGCTCATCGCCTTCCTGATGGGCCTGAGCATCGGCGTGCACCTGCTCAACCTGCTGGCCATCCCGGCCATCGTGTTCATGTACTACTACCGCCAGCGCGAGGACAAACCTTTCACCTTCTGGGAGTTGGTTAAGATTTTTGCCGTCGGTGTGGTCATCCTGGGCCTGATCGTTTTCCTAGTGGTCCCGTACCTGCCGAAGGTGGCGGCGTACTTCGACCTCTTCTTTGTCAATACCCTGGGCCTGCCGTACAACACCGGCGCTGCCTTCTTCGTCGTCGCGCTGCTCGCCCTGCTGTTCTGGGGCATCTTCCGCACGATGAAGCAGGAGAAGGTCTTCCTCAACACCGCGCTGCTGTGCGTGACCGTCATCACGATCGGCTTCTCGGTCTTTACCATCGACATCATTCGCTCGTGCGCCAAGACGCCGACCAACGAATACCAGCCCGACAACGCCTTCACCCTGGTGCGTTACCTCTCCCGCGAGCAGTATGGCTCCACGCCGCTGCTCTACGGTCAGTACTACGGCGCTCCCTACGATCTCAAGACCACGACCTACTGGGCGCCGCTGGACGGCAAGTATAAGAAGGTCGAGGGCCCGATCGACGCCAAGTACAAGGCTTCCGGCAAGATGCTCTTCCCGCGTATGTGGAGCACCAGCCCGGACGGCAGCTACGAGGCTTTCTACGAGACCTACACCAATGGCAAGGGCCAACGTGTAGCCGGGGCGACGGCCCGCAAGCCGAGCTTCGGAACCAACCTTTATTATTTCTTCGACTATCAGCTGAACTGGATGTACTGGCGCTACTTCATGTGGAACTTCGTCGGTCGCCAGAATCAGATCCACGCCCCCAATCCGGGCGATATCTTCCACGGCAACTGGGAGAGCGGCGTGAAGTTCATCGACGACATCCGCCTGGGCGACCAGATCGATGCGCCGGACACGCTCGCAAACGACAAAGGCAAGAACCATTATTATTTCCTGCCCCTGCTGCTCGGCCTGCTGGGCCTCTTCTTCCAGTTCGACCGCGACAAGCGCGGCTGCTGGCTGACCTTCCTGATGTTCTTCATGACGGGTATCGCCATCGTGCTCTACCTCAACCAGCCGCCGTATCAGGTGCGCGAGCGCGACTATGCGTACGCGGGATCCTTCTATTTCTTCAGCGCCTGGGCGGGACTCGCCGTGGCGGCGCTGTTCAGCTGGATCGACGGCGCCCGCAAGGGTCGCGGCAGCCTGGCTACGGCCAGCGTGCTGACGGGCTTCTGCCTGCTGGTGCCTGTGCAGATGGCCGCCCAGAACTGGGACGACCACGACCGCTCCAACCGCCGCACGGCGGTGGAAATGGCCCGCAACTACCTCAACTCCGTGGGCGAGAACGGTATCCTCGTGACCCACGGGGACAACGATACTTTCCCGCTCTGGTACGCCCAGGAGGTGGAGGATGTCCGCACGGACGTGCGCATCTGCAACACCTCGCTCCTGGGTACCGACTGGCACATCGACCAGATGAAGTGGGCGTGCAACAAGTCCGCCCCGCTGCCCCTGACGGTGGGTCCGGACCAGTATCTCTACGGCACCAACGAGTATGTCCCGATCTACGACACGCAGGAGATCGAGATGAGCATCGCGGACGTGATGGCCGTCTTCAAGCACCCCCAGATCAAGGCCCCGATGACGAGCGGCCGCAAGGTGGACTACATCCCCTCGCGCAAGATCGTCATCCCGGTCAACAAGGAGAATGTCATCAAGTACGGCATCCTGGACGAGAAATATGCGGCGCAGATTCCCGACTCGATCGTGTTCACGATCTCGAAGGACAAGGACTACCTGACCAAGCCGGAGCTCTTTATGCTGGACCTGCTTTCGGGCTACCAGTGGGACCGTCCGCTCCATCTCCTGAACATGGGCGGCGACCTGAACATCGGCATCAAGGACTACCTCGAGTACAGCGGCTATTCCTATAAGTTCGTGCCCATCAAGAACAAGACGACGGGTTCCGAGGCGGGCTTCGTGGACACGGACGAGCTGTACCGCCTGATGACGCAGGTTTACAGCTGGGATGCGGTCGCGCGCGACGACTATTTCCGGGATTATCAGAATATGTACACGCACCTGGGCGTGATGTCCGTTCGCGGCCTGTTCGTGACTTGCGCCGAAGCCTTCATGAAGGCAGGCGAGGACGACCGCGCCCTGGAGATGATCGACAAGGCGGCAGAGGTGATGCAGCATTACCCGCTGGAGACCGTCTCCCTGGGCTTCTCGGGCAACGACTACATGGTCATCCTGATGATCGAAAACTACTACAAGCTTGGCCAGGCGGAGAAGGCCCGCGCCCTGGCGGTTCAGCTGGGCTCCGGCCTGCTGCAGAGCGCCAAGTTCTTCATCGAGTTCTACGACTGGGCCCGCGACGAGTTCGAGATCGCGGGGCAGTGTCTCTACTTCCTGTCTGACATCATGAAAGAGGCCGGCGACGCCGACCTGGCCAAACAGCTCACCGACGGGCTCGTGGCCCTGGTGGACCAGGCCTCGGCAGCGCTCGGAGATGAATCCTAAACCGGACGTTATGGCAGAATATCCTTCTTCTTCCTGGACTGACTACGAACTGCTGGACAGCGGCGCGGGCGAAAAACTGGAGCGCTTCGGCGCCTACGTGCTCGCGCGTCCGGAGCCCAAAGCGCTCTGGGATAAATCTTTGCCGGATGCCCAGTGGCGCCGGCTCGCCCACACGACTTTCACCCCCGGCGCCGGTTTCGGCAAGGCCGGCAAGGAAGATAGCGGCACCTGGAACCGTCTCAAGAAGATGGACGACCAGTGGCACATCAAATATGCCAACGCAGACGGTCTGAAGATGGATCTGCGTCTCGGCCTGACCTCGTTCAAGCACGTCGGCGTGTTCCCGGAGCAGGCCCCCAACTGGGATTATATCTACCGCCAGACCCGCTCGCTCGCGCAGAAGCTGGGCCGCACGCCCCGCGTGCTGAACCTCTTTGCCTACACGGGCGGTGCTTCGCTCGCCGCCAAGGCCGCGGGGGCCGACGTGACGCACCTGGACTCTGTCCGGCAGGTGGTCACCTGGGCCCGTGGCAACATGGAGAACAGCGGCCTGGACGGCATCCGCTGGGTGGTGGAGGATGCGATGAAATTCGCCCAGCGCGAAGCGCGGCGCGGCAACCGCTACGACGGCATCATCCTCGATCCGCCCGCCTACGGGCACGGTCCGGACGGCGAAAAGTGGAAGCTGGACGAATGCCTGTTCGGGATGCTGCGCAGCGTCGGGGAGATCCTCGCGCCGCAGGACGCTTTCCTGGTGCTTAACCTCTACAGCAACGGCTATTCCGCCCTGCTGGGCGAGACGGTGCTTCGCCAGGCCATGCGCGTGGGGGAGATGGAAAGCGGCGAACTGGCCCTGAACGACAAGTTCGGCAAGGCCCTTCCGCTCTCCATCGTGGTGCGAATGGCGCGGTAGTACTTACGGAAATAATTGTTATCTTTGCGATTCGGAATATTCTAAATATCATTTATAGCTATGCAGCAAAACATCGATTCCTACGATTTCGCCGGCAAGAAGGCGATCGTGCGCGTGGACTTCAACGTTCCCCTCAACGAGCAGTTTGAAATTACGGACGATACCCGCATCCGCCGGGCGATGCCGACCCTCAAGAAGGTTCTCGCCGGTGGCGGTTCCCTCATCATCATGTCCCACCTCGGCCGTCCGAAGGGTGTGACCGACAAGTTCTCTCTCAAGCACATCGTGAATCATGTGGCCGAGTGCCTCGGCGCGCCGGTGAAGTTCGCCGCCGACTGCCAGAAGGCCCAGGCTGAAGTGGCCGCCCTCAAGCCGGGTGAGGCCCTCCTGCTCGAGAACCTCCGCTTCTACGCCGAGGAGGAAGGCAAGCCCCGCGGACTCGCCGAGGATGCCTCCGACGAGGAGAAAAAGGCCGCCAAGGCTGCCGTCAAGGCCAGCCAGAAGGACTTCGTCAAGACCCTCGCTTCCTACGCTGACTGCTACATCAACGACGCTTTCGGTACGGCCCACCGTGCCCACGGTTCCACCGCCCTCATCGCCGAGTACTTCCCCAACGACAAGATGTTCGGCTACCTGATGGAAGGTGAGATCAAGGCCATCGACAACGTGCTCAAGAACGCCAAGCACCCCTTCACTGCCATCATCGGCGGTTCCAAGGTCTCTTCCAAGCTCGCCGTGCTCGAGAACATGCTCGAGAAGGTGGACAACCTGATCATCGGCGGCGGTATGGGTTATACCTTCATCAAGGCCCAGGGCGGCAAGATCGGTAACTCCCTGCACGAGGATGAGCTCATCCCGCAGGCGCTTGAGATCCTCGCCAAGGCCAAGGAGAAGGGTGTGAAGATTTACCTCTCCACCGAGACCGTCATCGCTGACGAATTCAGCAACGAGGCCAACACCAAGGTGGTGCCGTCCACCGCGATTCCCGACGGTTGGGAGGGTATGGATGCCGGCCCCGCTTCCCTGAAGGAGTGGAAAGAGGTCATCCTCGGCTCCAAGACCATCCTCTGGAACGGCCCTGTCGGCGTGTTCGAGATGGCTACCTTCGCCAAGGGTACGCTCCAGATCGCTGAAGATCTCGCCGCGGCCACGGCCAAGGGCGCTTACACCCTCGTGGGTGGCGGCGACTCCGTCGCTGCCGTGACCCAGATGGGCTATGCAGATAAGGTGAGCTATGTCTCCACGGGCGGCGGCGCCATGCTCGAGGCCCTCGAAGGCAAGGAGCTTCCGGGTATCGCGGCCATTCGCGGCTAAACCTTTGGAAAAAGCAATTCTACAACCCTAAATCCCATTTCGTGTATGGCCTATCAAGAAGTTACTAAGACTAGCTACGGCACCCGGCTGGGCAATTCCCTAAAGGGAATTCTCACCGGCCTGGTGCTGTTTGTCGCCGCGACCGTCCTCCTGTGGTGGAACGAAGGTCGTGCTGTCAAAACCGCGAAGATGCTTAAGGCGGCCGAGACCGAGTGTGTCGATGTCGCCAGCGTCGATTCTGTGGATCCCTCCCTGGAAGGGAAACTGATCCACGCTACCGCCGTGGCAAAGACGGACGAGCTTCTGACCGATCCCGATTACGGCGTGACCGTGAACGCGGTCCGTCTGGTGCGTGACGTCGAGTATTATCAGGTGGTGGAGCACTCCTCCTCCGAGACCAAGGACAAGATCGGCGGTGGTCAGGAGACTACCACGACCTACACCTACTCCAAAGAGTGGGTGAGCGGTCCGATTGATTCCGGCAGTTTCAAAGACCCTGATTATCAGAGCAGCAACTTTGTCCGCACGACCGTTCCCGACAACACGGTGACGGCCGAGAAGGTGGACTTCGGCGCTTATGTGCTCCCTCCCGCACTGGTCGGTGCCATTCCCGCCAGCACGTCCGTGAACGTCCCGGCATCCCTGGGCAACGGCATAGACACCTTCGTTTCGGGCAATGTCGTCTATTATGGCGAGAATCCCCAGACCCCCGCAGTCGGTGATGTCCGCGTGACCTTCACTGAGGCGGATGGCGGTGTCGCCTCCATCCTGGCTCAGGTCAAGGGAAATAGCTTCGAGTCCTATAAGCACAAGAACGGCAAGAGCCTGATGGTCCTGAAGATGGGCGAGCACTCTCAGGAGGAGATGTTTGAGTCCGAGAAAGCCGCCAATAAGGCGATTCTCTGGATCGTCCGTATCCTGGGTATCATCCTCGTGATCGCGGCCCTGCGCATGACGTTCAGCATCCTCGTGACCATCCTCAAGGTGCTCCCGTTCCTGGCCAAGGTCGGCGAACTGGGCCTCAACCTGGTGACGGGCGTGGTCGGTTTCATCTGGTCGCTGCTCGTGATCATGATTGCCTGGGTGGCCTACCGGCCGCTCCTGGCGGTCGCGCTGGCGCTCGTCATCGCTGCGCTGGTTTACTTCTTGGTTTCCAAGAGCAAGAAGGCTCCCGAAGCGGCCCCTGCCGCGCAGGAGAGCTAGCCTTTGAGCGGACGCGCGTAGTGCGTCTCTGATTTCTTAACCGGCTGCGGATGAACCACCGCGGCCGGTTTTTTTGCCTTGGCGGAGTAGATGAGCAGGCCGATGCCTGCGAGGATGAAGGGAATGGAGAGGAGCTGACCCATGTCCAGGGCCATCGTCTGCTCGAATTCGACCTGCGGTTCCTTGATGAATTCAATCAGGAAGCGGCCGCCGAAGCAGCCCAGCAGGAAGAAGCCGAAGAAGAATCCGCGGTGCACTTTGTCCAGCTTGTTCTTATAGACCCAGACCATGACCAGGCCGAGCAGCAGGTAGGTGAAGGCCTCGTAGAGCTGTGTCGGGTGCTTGGGCTCGGTCTCGCCCCGCAGGTCGAAGATGAAGCCCCAGGGCAGGGTGGTGACATCGCCGTAGATCTCGGAATTGAAGAGGTTGCCCAGGCGGATCATGCAGGCGGCGAAGGCGACGGCGATGCACAGGCGGTCCATGAGCCAGAGGAAGTCGAAGTCATGCTTCTTGCCATAGTGGCTGGTGAACCACCACATCGCCAGCAGCAGGGCAATGGCGCCGCCGTGGCTTGCGAGGCCGCCCTTCCAGGGCATGAAAATTTCCAGGAAACCGGCCCAGGAGCCGAAGTAGTAATCCGGCTGGTAGAAGATGCAGTGCCCGAGGCGGGCGCCGACGACCGTAGCGATCAGCAGGGTGTACAGCAGCGGATCCATCAGCGCGGTGCTCACCTTCTCGCGGGTGAAAAACCACTTGAAAAGGTACCAGCCGATCACGAAACCCGACATGAAGAGCAGGCCATACCAGCGGATCTCGAAGGACCCGATGTGGAAGAGTATGGGGTCAATGTGCCAGTGCACGTAAAGTAAAGATTCTGTCATAAAGTTTTGCGTTTCGCACAAATATAGCACAAAATTTGCATAACTTTGCCCGCGATTATATATTATGAAGAGAACAATTACGTTAGTATTCACGTTCCTTCTCCCGCTGATCGCCGCTGCGCAGGCCGTCGATACGACCGCCACCCCCGCCTTCCTGACCCTGGAAGATGCGCTGCGGATCGCACTCAGTGAGAATGCGTCTGTCAAAGTGGCAGACATGGAGATCGAACGGACGGGTTACGCCCGTAAGGGAACGTACGCTTCCCTTTTCCCGCAGGTCAGTGGATCCGGGTCTTATCAGCGTACCATCAAGAAACAAGTCATGTACATGGACTTCGACATCGGAGGCATGGGCAGTATGGCTGGCGGATCTGCCGGTAGCAGCGGTAGCTCGGACGCCGGCGATGCCAGTGGCAGTAAAAGCTCCTCCGACGGATTCGAAGTCGGTCGTTGGAACACCTGGTCGATTGGTCTTAGCGCCAGCATGCCGCTGGTCAACGCCCAGCTCTGGAAGAACCTGAAGATCTCCAAGGAGAATGTCGAGCTGGCCGTCGAGCAGGCGCGCAGCTCCCGCCTTGAGACGGTGAATCAGGTCAAGCAGGCGTTCTTTACCTGCCTGCTGTCCAAGAAGGCCTTCGACGTGTACAAGTCCGCTTACCAGAACGCTCTCGCGAACTGTGAGCAGATCCAGCGCCGCTACAATGCCCAGAAGGCTTCTGAGTTGGACCTCACCCGCGCCAAGACCACGCTGGCGAACGCCATCCCGAATGTCTATGACGCGGAGAGCTCCGTGCTGCTGTCCCTGTGGCAGCTCAAGGCCGTGATGGGCGTTGACCTGGACACGAACATCGACGTGGCCGGCGACCTGGACGACTTCGCGGAGCACATGCTCTATGACCTGAATGAAAGCGAGGCGCTCTCGCTGGAGAACAACTCCACGATGCGCCAGCTGGCCATCCAGGCCGAGCAGCTCGCCGATGCCGTCAAGGTTCAGCAGTACGCCTATCTGCCCACGCTATCGCTGTCGTTCAACTACAGCCTCAACGCGATGACCAACGACTTCAAGTTCAGCGAGTACAAGTGGTCCCCGTATTCCTTCGTCGGATTGAGCCTGTCGGTGCCCATCTTCTCCGGTGGCCAGCGTCTCAACGCCGTCCGCCAGGCCAAGGTGCAGGCCCGCGAGCTGGATGTCCAGCGGACCAACACCGAGCGCCAGCTCAAGATCGCCATCCGTCAGTACCTCAATCAGATGGAGACGGCGATGAAGAGCCTCAGCTCCGCCCGCAGCGCCGCCGAGACGGCCCAGAAGGCCTATGACATCGCGGCCAAGTCCTACGACGTGGGCCGCAGCACGCTCACGGACCTCAACGACGCGCAGTACGCGCTGACGCAGTCCCAGCTCGGCGTCTGCCAGGCCATCTACAGCTTCGTCGTGGCGAAAGCTGGTCTCGAGAGCACGCTCGGCGCTGATTTCATCGATGCCGACGGCAATGTCCAATTGAATAAAACTTACGTCAATGAATAAAGTATCCAAGATAGGTATGGCCCTGTGCGCGCTTGTGAGCGCCGCTTGCGGCCAGCAGCAGTCCGGTGCGCCGGCCATGGACCCGATGGCCGCCATGAACGCTACGCCGGTCGTTTCCGTGACGGGTGCCGTCCGGGAGCAGGTGGCCCGCGACGCGGTGTATTCCGCGACCGTCCAGGCCAATGTCATCAACAACATTGCTCCGCTGAGCAGCGGACGCATCCAGAAACTGAATGTCGAGGTCGGCGACTTCGTGTCCGCCGGCCAGATCCTCGCCGAGATGGACCGCGTGCAGCTCGACCAGGCTGCCCTGCGGCTCAAGAACGACGAGACTGAGCTCGCCCGCGTGAAGCAACTTCTCGCGGAGGGCGGCGTGTCCCAGTCCGACTATGAGTCGCTCGAACTCGCCTTCAAAGTGTCCAAGAGCAGCTACGAGAACCTGCTGGAGAACACCATCCTGCGCGCTCCCGTGAGCGGCGTGGTGTCCGCCCGCAACTACGACCGCGGCGACCTCTATTCCATGAGCCAGCCCATCTACACCGTGCAGCAGATTACGCCGGTGAAGCTCCTGGTTCCCATCTCCGAAGCCGACTACACCCGCGTGAAGCGCGGCGACAAGGTGACCCTGACGGCCGATGCCCTGCCGGGCCGGACCTACACGGGCACCATTGTGCGCCTCTATCCGACCATCGATCCCGCTTCCCATACGTTCAGCGCGGAAGTGCGCGTGGCCAACGAGAAACGCGAACTCCGCCCGGGCATGTACGCCCGCGTGTCCGTGGACTTCGGTGCCGTCGAGAGCATCGTCGTGCCGGATGTGGCCGTGATGAAGCTTCAGGGCTCCGGCCAGCGGACCGTCTTCGTGCTGAATAACGACAACACCGTTTCCGTGAAGACGGTGGAGGTCGGCCGCCATTTCGGGACCCGCTATGAGATTCTTTCCGGCCTGCAGGAGGGCGAGCTGGTGCTGACCGGCGGTCACTCCAACCTCAAGTCCGGCGATAAAGTGGAGGTCCAGCGATGAGTATCTACCGATCCGCGGTCGAACATCCTGTCACGACGGCCCTGGTTTTCATCGCCCTCGCGATCCTCGGTGTCTTCTCCCTGAGCCGGACGTCCATCGCCCTGCTCCCGGAGTTTGACTCCAATACGATCATGGTGATGGCTTCGTACCAAGGCGCCAATGCGCAGGAAATCGAGACCAACCTGACCAAGGTCCTGGAGAACGCCCTGAACGGCGTCGAGGACCTGAAGGAGATGACTTCCCAATCCAAGGAGAACATCTCCCTGCTGACCCTGACCTTTAACTACGGCGTCGATATCGAGGCGGCGACCAACAGCGTCCGAGACAAGTTGGACATGGTCAATTCCATGCTCCCGGACGGGGTGTCGAACCCCGTCATCTTCAAGTTCAACGCCTCCGATATGCCGATCATGCTGCTCTCCGCCACGGCGAGCGAGAGCCTTTCCGGCCTGGACAAGATTCTGGACGACAAGGTGGCCACCCCGCTGGCGCGTGTCTCCGGCGTGGGTACGGTGTCCGTGAGCGGCGCGCCCGGTCGTGAGATCCAGGTCTATTGCGACCCCAGCAAGCTGCAGGCCTACGGCCTCAGCCTCAGCGGCATCGCGAGCGTGATTTCGGCCGAGAACCGCAACCTCCCTTCGGGAAATATCGACATCGGCTCCGAGACCTACACCCTGCGCGTGCAGAAGGAGTTCACCGACCCGTCCGAACTGCTGGACATCGTGGTCGGCGCGTCGAACGGCCGGGTCGTGTACCTGCGCGACGTGGCGAAGGTGCTCGACGGAGAGCAGGAGCGCGAGCAGGAGTCCTACACCAACGGTGAGCGCTCCGCCCGTATCATCATCCAGAAGCAGAGCGACGCCAACACGGTGAACGTCATCAAGGGTGTCAAGAAGCAACTGGCTGAAATCCAGAAAACGCTGCCCGCCGACATCAAGATTACGACCATCGTGGACGGCTCCCGCGAAATCATCAATACCATCCGCACCCTCATCGAGACCATCCTCATCACCTTCCTGGTGGTGATGCTCGTGGTCTTCGTGTTCCTGGGCAACTGGAAGTCCACCTTCATCATCGTGCTGTCCATCCCGCTGGCCCTGCTGGCATCCCTGATGTACCTGTTTGCCTCCGGCAATACGCTCAACATCATCTCGATGTCCGCTCTCACCATTGCCATCGGTATGGTTGTGGATGATGCCATCGTGGTGTTGGAGAACGTATCTTCGCACATCGCCCGCGGCGAGAAGCCGAAAGAGGCGGCCGTGCACGGCACGGGCGAGGTGGGTATCTCCGTTATCGCTTCCACGCTGACCATGCTCTGCGTGTTCCTGCCGCTGACGATGATCAACGGCATGGCCGGCATCATGTTCCGTCAGCTGGGCTGGATCGTGTCGATCATCATGATCGTTTCCACGACCGCCGCCCTGACCTTCGTGCCGATGCTGTGCTCCCGCTGGCTCAAGAAGGAGGTCAGCCACGGAAAGGCCTACAACGCTATTTTCGTGCCGATCAACAAGGCGATCGACAAGATCTCCCGTGGCTACGCGCACGTCATCCATTGGGCGACCAAGCGCCGCAAGGTGGTGATCCTGAGCTTCGCCGCCGTGTTCGTCGCCTCCCTCGTCCTGCTGCTTCCGGGCCTCAAGACCGAGTACTTCCCGCGGGGCGACTCCGAGCGCCTCACCGTCACGATCAACCTGCCGATGGGTACGGCGCAGGATGTCACGCGCGGCGTCTATGAGCGCCTCTACGCCGACATCACGGCTGCCGTGCCGGAGATCGAGGTGTTCAACGCCACCTTCGGCCAGGCCGACACCGACAACACCTTCGCGAGCATGCAGAGCAACGGTACGCACATCATCTCGCTGAACCTCAATATCGGCACCTCGAGTACGCGCAAGCGCTCCTCGGCCGAGATCTCCGACGTGCTGCGCGGCATCTGCGCGAAGTATCCGGAAATCCGTCGTGCGATGGTTACCGAAGGCATGGGTATGGGTATGGGCGCCTCTTCCGTTGAGGTGGAGGTTTACGGCTTCGACTTCACCGAGACCGACCGCGTCGCGCAGGAACTGCAGGCCCGCTTGATGCAGGAGAGTTCCTTCACGCAGGTGACCCTCAGCCGCGATGAATATACCCCGGAGCTCCGGATGGACTTCGACCGCACCAAACTGGCCCTGCACGGGCTGAATTCCACCACCGCGGCCTCCGCGTTCAGCGCGGCGATGAGTGGCACGGTGGCTTCGCTGTACCGCGAGGACGGTGAGGAATACAACATCCGCGTGCGTTATGCGCCGGAATTCCGCTCCAGCGTCGAGGACATGGAGAACGTCGTGGTCTCGACCCCGACGGGCGCCACCGTCCGGATGAAGGAGCTCGGCACCGTGGTCGAAGGCCTCGTGCCGCCGACCATCGAGCGCAAGGACCGTTCGCGTATGATTACCGTCCGCGGTATCGTCGCGAAGGGCGCCGCCCTGAGCGATGCCGTGGAGAGCTGTGAGAAGGTCCTTGACGGCATGGTGATCCCGTCCGAGGTCTCGACGGTCATCGCGGGCGACTACGAGGACCAGCAGGAAATGTTCGGCCAGATGGCTGTGCTGATTCTCCTGATGATCCTGCTCGTCTATATGGTGATGGCTTCGCAGTTCGAGAACCTGATGGGCCCGTTCGTCATCATGTTCAGCGTGCCGTTCGCCCTGGTGGGCGTGCTGCTCGGCCTGCGCATCACGGGCATGGCCCTGGGTATGATGTCCATCATCGGCGTCATCATCCTGATCGGCATCGTGGTGAAGAATGGTATCGTGCTAATTGACTACACGATCCTCTGCCGCGAGCGCGGCATGAATATTCGCGACGCGTCCACGACGGCGGCCAAGAGCCGTCTGCGCCCGATCCTCATGACCACCCTGACCACCGTGCTCGGTATGCTCCCGATGGCCATCGGCACGGGCGAGGGTTCCGAGATGTGGCAAGGCCTGGGCGTTACGGTGTGCTGGGGTCTGACCGTCTCTACGCTCATCACCCTCGTGCTCATCCCGACGGTGTACTGCTCGTTTACCAATCGCATGGAAAGAAGACTTGAAAGAAGGAGGAATCGTCAATGAAAGCTATGTTCATCGCCTACAATCAGGCATATAACGAAGAAATCGTAGAGATTCTTGCCGCCCACGGCCAGCGGGGATTCACCCGCTGGGAGGGCGTGGAAGGCAAAGGAGACTTCAACGGCTTCCCCCGTTTCGGCAGCCATGCGTGGCCGGAACTGAACCACGCGCTGCTCGTGATGATGGCGGACGAGAAGGTCGCGCCGCTGCTCGAAGCGCTGGGGGCCAAGGACAAGGAAGCCCCGGATCTGGGGCTCCGGGCCTTCGTGTGGAATATTGAAACTTTCTATTAATTTATTATCTTTGCACTTGTGGATACTATTATCCGCAAGCTAAAACTGATTTTCTAACTCATATGGAAACTGTTATCAATCCGAACAATATCAGCGAGATACTCGCTTCCAAGCAGCCAGTCCTGATTGACTTCTGGGCTACTTGGTGCGGCCCCTGCCGCATCCTTTCCCCGACCGTTGACGAAGTGGCCGCCGAGCTCGGCGACAAGGCCGTCGTGGCCAAGTGCAACGTGGACGACTGCGAGGACATCGCCATGCAGTACGGCATCCGCAACATCCCGACCCTGCTCTACTTCAAGGACGGGCAGCTGGCGGACCGCACCGTGGGCGTCGTCCCCAAGCAGGAGATCATCGACCGCCTGCAGAAACTGATGTAATAACCATTCAACCATCATTTTTACTAAAATGAAAAAACTTATTGTAATCGTCGCTTCCCTGCTCGTCGCAGTAAGCGCGCATGCCCAGCTCGGTGTCGTGGCGGGCATCACTTCCTCCAAGGCTACTATCGACGATGCCATCTCCGATGTGCAGAACATTACCCAGTATCATGTCGGTCTGACCTACAAGCTTGATCTCGGGATCATCGCCATCCAGCCGTCCCTCATCTACAACGTGAAGGGCGCCAAAATTGGCGAGTTCAAGGCTGTCGGTGACATCAGCTCTTTTGACTACAAGAACGGTTACCTCGAGCTTCCTGTTCAGATTCAGGCTGGCCTGAACCTCGGTGTGGCCCGTATCTACGCGATCGCCGAGCCGTTCATCGGCTATGCGATCACCAACTCCACTACCAGCACCAACGGCAACAAGATTGACGTCGACTGGGGCGCGGTAAAGAACAAGCTGGAGTACGGTGTCGGTGTCGGTGCCGGTATCGAGCTGATCAAGCACGTCCAGGTGTCCGCCCGTTACTTCTGGAACCTGGGTAATGTGAACGAGGCTGGTTTGAACCCCATGGTTGATGCTGTCTCCAACAAGGCGGCCAACGGCATCGTCGCTTCCGTCGCTCTTCTCTTCTAGTCAGTTATGTCGGACAAACGGGCAGTTATCTATTGCTCTTCCAGTTCCGACATCGATCCGGCCTATAATCAAGCTGCGCGGCAAATTGTCCGCGCAGCTTGTTTGGCAGGATATGATATCGTTTCGGGAGGATCCTGGCGCGGCACGATGGGGCATGTTTGTGACGAGGCTCTGGAGCACGGCGTACGCGTGATTGGCGTGCTGCCCCGCTTCATGAAAGGCTTCGAGCATCCCCGTCTGACGGAGTGCATCTGGACGGACCGTATGTCCGAGCGCAAGGATGTGATGCGGGAAGGAACCTCCCTCGCCATCGCCCTGCCGGGCGGAATCGGGACCTTGGACGAGGCTGCCGAGACCTATTGCCTGGCGAAGCTGGGCCGCTATCCCGGCAAGGTGGTATTTTTCAATATGAACGGATTCTATGAACCGTTCAAACAGCAGCTCGACCTCTACGTGGAGCGGGGCATGATGGACGCGGATTCCCGCGCCCTGGCCCACTTCCCGGAGACGGTCGCCGAATTCGAGGTTTTGTTATGAGTAGAGAAGAGATCCTCGCATATCTGGGCGCCGATTGGGATCGCGTGAAGATCCTGATCCGGAGCCACCTGCACACGGACGTCCCGCTGCTTGAGCAGACCAACGAGCGCATCCTTTCGCATGCCGGCAAGATGTTGCGTCCGTTGGTGGGGCTGCTGATCGCGCATGCGATTTCGCGCCCGACCGAGGACAGTATCTGCTATGCGGCGGCCGCGGAACTGCTGCACAACGCCACGCTCATCCACGATGACGTGGCGGACGAGAGTTCCGAGCGGCGCGGGATCCCGACGCTGAGCGCCCTGCTCGGCCCCGGCCCCGCCGTGCTGGTGGGGGATTACTGGCTGGCCCGTGCGGTGGACCTGGTGGTCCGCACGGCGCACCGGGATGTGGCCATCTCCTCTTTCGCCAAGACGTTGACCGACCTGGCGGAAGGCGAAATGCTCCAGCTGGAGAAGGCGTCTTCCTGCGACACGACGGAGGAGGATTATCTCCGCATCATCTTCTGCAAGACGGCTTCGCTCTTCCGTGCCTCGACCGAGACGGCGGCATTTTCCGTCGACGCTTCGCCCGAGCAGATGGAGGCGGCCAAGGCCTATGGCACGGCCCTGGGCATCGCTTTCCAGATCAAGGACGACATCCTTGATTACGTCGGCACGGACGCCCTGGGCAAACCTGTCGGCGTGGACCTGAAGGAGCAGAAGATCACGCTCCCGCTGCTGGCCGCCCTGAGCGGCTCGCCGGACGAGGCGCGGATCCGACAGCTGGTACGCGAGATCCCGGAGCATCCGGAGAATTGCGCGACCGTCAGCGCCTTCGTTCGGGAGCGGGACGGCATCGAGCTGGCCGCCCGCAAACTCTCAGAATGGGTGGAACGTGCCGAGCGGGCGCTGGACACGTTCTCCGACGGCACGGCCAAGGAAGCCCTGATCGAAATCGCCCGCTACAACCAGTGGAGGCAGGTATGACATTCGCGCAGTTGCAGGGAAATGAAGATGTGAAGCAGGCGTTGACCGGTATGGTTGACTCCGGCCGCATCCCGCACGCCATCCTCTTTCATGAGGACGACGGCGGCGGGGCCTTCCCGATTGCGCTCTCCTTCCTGCAATACCTGTTCTGCCAGGACCCCCGCCCCGGGGATTCCTGCGATGCCTGCCCGTCCTGCGGAAAAATCGCGAAACTGATCCATCCGGACGTGCATTTCGTCTTTCCGACGGCAGCCGGCGTGCTCTCCGAGCAGTATATGGAACCCTTCCGAAAGCTCGTCGCCGAGCATCCTGCTTTCCGCGAGATGGAGCTCGCCGAGGCGCTGGGCATCGAGGGCAAGAACGCGGTGATTGCCGTCGCCGAGTCGCGCCGTCTGTTGGAAAAGCTCTCGCTGAGCGCCCTTGAAGGGGGCTGGCGCGCTGTGGTGATCTACCTGCCGGAGCGCCTGAACGCCGAGGCGGCGAACCGCCTGCTGAAGATGATTGAGGAACCGCCCGCACAGACGCAGTTCCTGCTCATTGCGCACCAGATGGAGCGCGTCCTGACAACGATTTCGTCCCGTTGTCAACGCATCCGCATTCGTCCCGCCGGGGCTTCCGCCGGGCCGGATTTTGCCGATGCTCAGCTGCTGGACGAGTTGATGGCCGCGCTGCTGGGCCGCAATCTGCTCGACGCCCTCGAGGTGTCGGAGAAACTTGCTGCGCTGCCTTCGCGCGAAGTCGCGAAATCTTTTTGTACCTTTGCCTCCGATCGCTTCCGCCAGGTGTTCCTGGCACAGCAGGGCATTGAGGGGGCCGGGGAGATTTCCCCGCAGGCCCGGCAGTGGGCCGCCAAATGCCGCAAGACCTTCCCGCGCCAGGCGCTGGAGGTGATGAACCGGACACAGACCCTGATCGGTCGGAATGTCAACCTGAAGATCCTCTTCGCCGACATGGCCGATCGCTTATATA
>JAEFAI010000034.1 GCA_016291185.1 Bacteroidales bacterium | reverse complement strand
ATTACGCTCATTGACGCCTTCAAGGACTTCAAAGAGGAGAAGAACATTGACCGCCCTGTGATGATGCAGGTCCTCAAAGACGTCTTTCTGACCCAGATCGCCAAGACCTACGGCTCTTCGGACAACTTCGACGTGATCGTCAACGTGGACAAGGGTACTTGCGAGATCTATCAGAACTTCGATGTGGTGGAGGAGGTCGAGAACCCGAACGCCGAGATCACCATCGAGGGCATCCGGGAGGATGGTGGCGACGCCGACGACTACGAGATCGGCGACCAGTACGCCAAGAAGCTGCCGCTGGCCGCCTTCGGCCGCCGCGGTATCCTCAATATCCGCCAGAACCTCCAGGGCCGCATCATGGACATCGAGAAGGCGAACGTCTTCAAGAAGTACTCCGAGAAGGTGGGCGAGCTTTTCTATGGCGAGGTCTATCAGACCTGGTCCAAGGAGGTGCTCATCCTCGACGAGGACGGCAACGAGCTGCACATCCCGAAGAGCGAGCAGATCCCCGGCGAGCGTTTCAAGAAGAGCGACTCCGTCCGCGCCGTCATCAAGAGCGTCGAGATGAAGAACAATACGACTCCGTACATCACCCTCAGCCGCGTGTCCAACGACTTCCTGGAGCGCCTCTTCGAGCAGGAGGTGCCGGAGATCGCCGACGGCCTGATCACCGTCAAGAAGGTGGTCCGCGTGCCGGGCGAGCGCGCCAAGGTGGCCGTGGAGTCCTACGATGACCGCATCGACCCGATCGGCGCCTGTATCGGCGTCAAGGGCGGCCGCATCATGGGCATCGTCCGTGAGCTGCGCAACGAGAACATCGATGTGATCCAGTGGTCCCAGAACCCGAAGCTGATGATCCAGCGCGCCCTCAACCCCGCCGTCGTCTCCTACATCGAGATGGGCGAGGGCCCGGAGGACAAGGTGAAAGTGTTCATGCAGCCGGACCAGGTCAGCAAGGGTATCGGCCGCCACGGTGTCAACATCCAGCTGGCCGGCATGCTCGTCGACCGGGAGATCGAGGTCTACCGCGAGCTTCCGAAGGGCGAGAGCAGCGACGAGGAGGACGTGCTCCTGAGCGAGTTCTCCGACGTCATCGACCAGTGGATCATCGACCGCCTCGAGGCGATCGGATGCGACACCGCCAAGAGCGTCCTGGCGCTCGCTCCCGAGGACATCGCCAAGCGCGCCGACCTCGAGGACGAGACCGTCGAGGAAGTCCGTAATATCCTGAAAGCAGAATTCGAAGACTAGACAGAATGGCAGAAATCAGAATCAGTAAATTACTCCGACAATTCAACATCGGTCTCGACGACCTGGTGGACTTCCTCCAGAACCAGGGCGTCGAGGTCGACGCCAACCCCAACGCCAAGGTCTCCGAAGAGTATATGCCGCTGCTGACCAAGCAGTTCGGCAAGGATCTGGAGCTGAAGCAGGCCGCGGACAAGGTCGAGGTGAAGATCACCGAGATCCTGGAGAAGAGCGGCCGCCACGCTTCCGGCGAGCAGGCCGAGGAGGAAGAGGAGCCCGAGCAGGAGACCATCATCAAGAGCAACACGTTTATCAACGTGAAAAAAGAGGCCGCTCCGCAGCCTCTCACGTCTTCTGAATCATCGGGGGGCGTTCCCCCCGAACCCCCTGTGTCGCTGCGCTCCGAGAGCAAACCGGAACCGGAGCCCGTCGTTGCTCCCGAGCCGGAACCCGTTGCGGAGCCCGAACCGGAGCCCGTCGTGGAGCCGGAGCCTGTGGCAGAGCCGGAGCCGGAGCCCGAACCGGAGCCGGAGCCTATGGCAGAGCCCGAACCCGTCGCGGAGCCTGAACCGGAGCCGGAGGAAGAGCCGGAGCCGGTCGTGGAGGCGCCGAAGGCGGCTCCCGCAGCTGCTGCCGGTCCCGAGCTGAAGGTGGTCGGCAAGATCGACCTCAGCCAGTTCGACCGCAAGCCCAAGAAGCGCGAGCGCATCAATAAGGGCACGCAGAAGGTCGATGTGGCCAAAGCCGGCGCCAACATTGAGAAGAACCCCAAGAAGGAGAACCGCCAGCCGCAGCAGCAGGCCGCTTCCGGCAAGGGCCGCAAGCGGGATCGTGACCGCTTTAAGCCGGCGCTCACCGAGGCCCAGCAGGAGGAGCTCCAGAAGGAGATCCAGAAGCAGGTCAAGGAGACCTATGCCAAGATGAACGAGGGCAAGAAGAACAACTTCGGCGCCAAGTACCGCAAGGAGAAGCGCGAAGCTGCCGCCCAGCGTACGCAGGAGGAGATGGAGCAGGCAATGGCAGAGAACAAGGTGCTGAAAGTCACCGAGTTCGTGACCGTCAATGACCTCGCTACCCTCATGAACAACACCCCGGTGGTCAAGGTCATCGGCGCCTGCATGAGCCTGGGCCTGATGGTGTCCATCAACCAGCGTCTCGACGCTGAGACCCTCGTGCTCGTGGCCGAAGAGTTCGGTTATCAGGTCGAATTCGTCACGGCCGAGATCTCCGAGGAGATCAGCCAGGCCGAGGAAGTCGATCGTCCCGAGGACCTGCAGCCGCGTCCGCCGATCATCACCGTGATGGGTCACGTCGATCATGGTAAGACCTCCCTGCTCGACTACATCCGTAAATCGAACGTTATTGCCGGTGAGGCCGGCGGCATCACGCAGCATATCGGCGCCTACAACGTCAAGCTGCCCGACGGTCGTCGCATCACCTTCCTCGATACCCCGGGCCACGAGGCCTTTACGGCCATGCGTGCCCGCGGTGCTCAGCTCACCGACCTTGCCATCATCATCGTGGCGGCCGACGACGCCGTGATGCCGCAGACCATCGAGGCTATCAATCACGCCCAGGCGGCGAACGTCCCGATGGTGTTCGCCATCAACAAGATCGATAAGCCCGGCGCCAACCCTGACACGATTCGCCGTCAGCTCTCCGAGATGAACATTCTCGTGGAGGACTGGGGCGGCAAGTACCAGTGCCAGGAGATTTCCGCCAAGCAGGGCATCAACGTGGACAAGCTGCTGGAGAAGGTCCTCCTCGAGACCGACCTGCTCGAACTCAAGGCCAACCCGGATAAGAAGGCCGTGGGCGCCGTGATCGAGTCTTCGCTCGACAAGGGCCGTGGCTACCTTGCCACCGTGCTTGTGCAGGAGGGGACCCTCCGCCCGGGCGACGTGATGCTGTGCGGCAGCTTCTACGGCCGCGTGAAGTCGATGTTCAACGAGCGTGGCCAGAAGGTCACCGAGGCCGGCCCTTCCACGCCGGTGTCCGTGCTCGGCCTGAACGGTGCGCCCGCCGCGGGCGAGAAGTTCAACGTGATGGCCGACGAGCGCGAGGCCAAGAGCATCGCCGCGAAGCGTGAGCAGCTGCTCCGCATCCAGGGCATCAAGACCCAGAAGCATATGACCCTCGAGGAGATCGGCCGGCGCATCGCCATCGGCAACTTCAAGGAGCTCAACATCATCGTCAAGGGCGACGTGGATGGCTCCGTGGAGGCTCTGTCCGATTCCCTCATCAAGCTCTCCACGGAGGAGGTCAAGGTCAACGTCATCCACAAGGCTGTGGGCGGCATTTCCGAGTCCGACGTCCTGCTCGCGGAGGCTTCCGACGCCGTGATCGTCGGCTTCCAGGTCCGTCCCACGCCGGAGGCCCGCAAGGCTGCCGACCGCGAGGGCATCGAGATCCGTCTCTACTCCGTGATTTACGACTGTATCAACGAAGTCAAGGACGGTATCGAGGGTATGCTCGAGCCGGAGAAGAAGGAGGAGGTCATCGCCACCGCCGAGGTCAAGCAGATCTTCCGCATCAGCAAGGTCGGCACCATCGCCGGCTGTATCATGCGCGACGGCAAGATGGTCCAGAAGGCCAAGGTCCGCCTCATCCGCGACGGTATCGTCATCTACACCGGCGAGCTCGGCTCCCTGCAGGTCGGCAAAGACGCCGTCAAGGAAGTCGTCTCCGGCAAGGAGTGCGGTATGTCCATCGCGGGCTACAACGACATCAAGGAAGGCGATATGATCGAAGGCTTCCAGATCATCGAGATCAAGCGTACGCTGTAAAGACCGGTGCTTCCGGCAGAGCCTGTGGGGCTGCAGTCATCCAAGCAAAAAATGCTTGCCTGCCTGCACCCCACAGTCTTTTTTGCCTCCAGCACCCGCGGCAGCCGATCCCACGCATTCGCCCCACGGCCCCCGACGGCGCAGGCAAACGGCCACGGGCTCCCGCACGGCCCACGCACAGGCTGCCGCAAACCATTCATCAGACAGGTGTCCAGAAAACCGCCATTCTACGCGTTTATTCTGGATACCTGTCGGCATTTTGGGCTGATTTCGCCTGTTTTGCGAGGGAGGTGTCCACTTTTATTGCACCAGTGGCCGATTATCTGGACACCTATGCCGATCGGAACAGGACAGGACTACTTCAGGAACTCCTCCAGCAGGGCGCCGTGGTGCCCGGGGAGGATGATGTGGTGGTTGCCGATGGGCTGCGTCAGGAAGTAGCGCGCGTCGGCGGGTTGCAACTGCAGGACCACCTGCGTACGGCATAGGTGCTGCTCATACTGGTTGCGCACCAGCGTTCCTTCCGCCACGAATTGGCGCCCGAGGTCACCGGAGACCTTGAAAACGGTCACGGGCCCCTCCGGC
Source organism: Bacteroidales bacterium (assembly GCA_016291185.1). The sequence goes on along the minus strand of JAEFAI010000034.1, from coordinate 17,337 downwards.
AGCTCGCCGTGGATACCCACGCCGATTCCCGATTCGAAATGGGTGTCGAGGGTCCAGCCCTTTACCATATTGAACGGCACGGTGCAATGGGCAAACAACATTTCCCCGCTCTCGGGGTCGATGCGTGCCGGGTTGGCCTGGAAGCCTGTCCGGCCGGTGAGGGCCTGAGCGATCATCATGGACAGCAGCGCCGGGACGTCGCCCTCGCAGGCGGCGGGGATGCCTTCGGCATTGCAGTGCGCCAGGGCCAGGCAGCCGGTGTTGCCGACAGCCGTCAGCAGATCGAAGCAGCGCAGGGTGAAGGCCCCCAGTCCGTGACGCTGCACCAGCACCCGAAGGGCGTGGCTGATGCGGCTCGCTCCTGCCCAGGCGCTGCGAACATCGCGCGCCATCGAGACCGGCTCCGGCAGCGGATCGGCGGGCGCCTTTTCGATTTCCGCCAGCAGTTCCTCCATCGGGATATCCAACCGCACCAGGCCGAGCTTTTCCGACAGCGCGCCCGCGTCCGCCTGACTGGCGATGAGCCAGTCCGACGGGGCGCCGACCACGCCGAGGCGCGTGCCGCGCAGCTTCTCACGGGCCACCGCGACCGCCTCGAGGGCCTGGATACGGCGATGCAGATAGTCGGCACTTCCGTGCAGGACTTCCCCCTGCAGGCCTTGCTGCTGCAGGTAGGACAGGATTTCCAGCGAAGCTGCGAGCGAATTGCTCTGGCCGGAGGTCAGCAGCAGAAAACGCTTCGCGCCGCGCTCCAGCAGACCCGGGAGCAGCTGCTTGAAGATGCCCTCCGCGCCGCCGGTGCGCACATAGATCAGGTCGAGGGCGTGCGTGCCGAAATCGGAATAGTCCGCTCCGCGCAGCTCATAGCCGCCCTCCGGGAAGATGCTCCCGAGAAAGGCGTCGCTGAGCCGGGCCACCGATGCTTCATCGTGCAGGCCCGAGGTGATGGTATAGACTGCGGTCATTAGTTCATCTGCTTGACTTTCGCGAGGAAGTCGCGGACGTGCTGGGTGTACTCTTTCGGGTACTTGGCGTAGGAGTTTGCGTGGACGGCGCCGGGGGCAACCCACATTTCTTTGTAGCCGTTGACCTTGGCGTCGTAGTTAATCTGCAGGTGTTTGAAGGGGACGAAGTCGTCTGCGTCGCCGTGGATGAAGAGCATCGGACGGTCGCACTTGGCGAGCTGCTTGACGGAAGATGCCTCCCAGAAGCCCCAGCCGTATTTTTTCTTGGTCACCAGACTGGCGCTCTGGAGCACATCGGGCGGGAGGAACCAGAAACTCTGCCGGCGGTTGTTGTTGAACTGCTTGATGACGGAGGCGTAGCCGCAGTCCTCCACGAAGCAGCGGACGTAGTCGGGGAGGGGATCGCCGCTGGTCATCATGACCGTGGCTGCGCCCATGGACACGCCGTGGAGCACCATGAAATCATCCTGGAAGATGTCGTGCGCGACGGGGATCCATTTCTCGATGTCGAGGCGGTCGTTCCAGCCCATCTGGATGTGGTCGCCCTCGGAGTAGCCGTGGTACTGCAGGTCCGGGAAGAGGACGTTGTAGTTGAACTCGTCCCGGTACATGCGCACCAGGTACAGGAAAACGAGGTGGTTGTCGCCGTAGCCGTGCACGACGATGGCCGTCCCCTGCGCGTCGGCGGGATTCTTGGCGGGGACGTAGCAGGCGTGCACCTTGAAGTCGCGGTAGCCCACGATGGTGGTGTCTTTGAGGATGCCGGCCACCTTGAGGGAGTCGTACCAGGCCGTGCTGCCGGGCAGGAGCGAGTCCGCCTTGTGACGGGTGCGCTCGATATCTTCGATGCCGTGCGGGGTGGGGGTGAGGGCGTAGCGGGACAGGTACCTGCCTGCGGCACAACTGATGAGGGCCAGGACAGACAGGATGACGGCGAAAAGCCGGGTGAAATTTTTCTTCATCATTCGGAAAAGGGTGATAATGCTGCAATATGTGCTTGTGGTGTCTGCAAAGATAACGAAGATTTCGTAAATTTGCAGGATAAGAAGCTTTTAAATGGATCCAAGAGAATTTGACGTCATCATCCTGGGCGGCGGCGTCGTGGGGGCGGGAACTATGCGTGACTGCGCCATGCGCGGCCTGCGCGCGCTGCTGATCGAGCGCGCCGATATCGCGACGGGGGCCAGCGGCCGTAACCACGGCTTGCTGCACTCCGGTGCCCGCTATGCCGTGAACGACCCGGAGTCGGCGGCCGAGTGCATTGTGGAGAATCAGATCCTGCGGCGCATCGCGGCGCACTGCATCGAGCCGACCGACGGCCTGTTCATCTCCCTCCCGGAGGATGACCTTTCCTATCAGAATACTTTCGTGGAAGCCTGCCGCAAGGCGGGCATCGGTGCGGAGATCATCGACCCGCAGCTGGCCCGCCAGCTGGAGCCGTCCGTCAATCCGGACCTGATCGGCGCCGTTCGCGTGCCGGACGCCAGCGTGGACCCGTTCCGCCTGTGCGCCTCCAATATGCTGGACGCGAAACTGCGCGGCGCCCAGGTGCGCCTGCGTACGGCGGTGACCGGCTTTATCCGGGAAGGCGACACCATTCGCGGCGTGCATACGCGTAACGTCCAGACGGGCCGCGAGGTAGATTATTATGCGCCGGTCGTGGTGAACGCCTGCGGCGTCTGGGGACAGGAAATCGCCCAGATGGCCGGGGTGCAGGTCGGGATGTACCCGTCCAAGGGTGCCCTGCTGATTTTCGCGCATCGCGTGAACAACATGGTCATCAACCGCTGTCGCAAACCCTCCAACGCCGACATCCTCGTGCCGGGCGATACGGTATGCATCATCGGAACGACCTCCACGCGCATCCCGCTGGAGAACTGCCACAAGGTGTCCGTGACGCCGGACGAGGTGACGCTCCTGGTCACCGAAGGCGCCAAGCTGTCGCCGGCCCTGTCCGAGACCCGCATCCTGCGGGCATTCGCGGGCGTGCGCCCGCTGGTGAGCGACGACAATGACCCGACGGGGCGCAACATCTCCCGCGGCATCGTCTGCCTGGACCACGAAACGCGCGACGGCCTGAAGGGCTTCGTGACCATCACGGGCGGCAAACTGACGACCTATCGCCAGATGGCGGAGCAGGCCACGGACGTGGTCTGCCGCAAGCTGGGCGTGGACAAGGCCTGCGAGACGGCGACCACGCCGCTGATCGGGTCCGCCGGACGCAGCTACGAAGAGGTGGCCCGCGAGATCTGGGAAGCGCCTTCGACGGCACAGAAGGCCGCGACGGCCCGCCTGGGCTCCGTCGTGTCCGAGATGCCGAAACGCAGCCGGCAGGACGAGGAACTCGTGTGCGAGTGCGAAGAAGTGCCGGTGTGGGAAGTCAACAATGCTTTCGAGCGCATGGGTGTGTCGTCGCTGACGGACCTGCGCCGCCGCACCCGCGTCGGCATGGGCACCTGCCAGGGCGAATTCTGCGCCTGCCGGGCGGCCGGTCTGCTGGCGAAGGCGCAGGACTGCGCCGAGCGCGAGCGCGCCGACCTGCTCAAGTTCATGGGTGAGCGCTGGAAGGGCAATTATCCGATCGGCTGGGGCGAATCGCTCCGCGAAGCAGAATACACGCAGTGGGTCTATAAACACGTTCTGGGCCTATGAGATTCGATACTGTCATCATCGGCGGCGGCCTGGCCGGCCTGGTAGCCGGCATCAGCCTGCAGCAGGCAGGCCGCAGCTCCGCCATCGTCAGCACCGGGCAGAACGCTCTGCATTTCTTCTCCGGCAGCTTTGAGTCCATGAAGGAGGCCCCGGAGCGGCTGACTGCGCTCTTTGCGGGCGCAGGTATCCGGGTTCATTACAATCCCGGCGTACGCCTGACGCCGCTGGGCACGTTCCGCGAAGCGGAGCTCTCCCTGGAGGATATCAGCCTCTTCCCCGAGGCGAAATTTGCCGACAAGGCGCTGATCGCCTGCGTGCCGGGCTACCTGGACTTCTTCTCCGCCTTCCTCGCGGAAGGCCTTGAGAAGCAGGGCATCCAGTGCCGCCTGTGCTCACTGGACCTGCCGGAAGAGCTGCAGGAAGGCTCCGTGGAGCTGCGTTCGGTCCAGCTCGCACGCCTGGTGGACCGCGACTGGAAGAAGATCGTCCAGCAGATCCGCCTGCTGATCAAGGACGAGGACGCCGTGGTCCTGCCGCAGCTCTGCGGCCTGGAGGACACGTCCGTGCCGGAGCGCCTGCGCCAGGAGATTCCCGCGCGCGTCGTCTTCGCCGGCACGATGCCCCCTTCGATCCCGGGCATCCGCACGCAGCGGCTCCTCAAACGCCGCTACGAGGTGCTCGGCGGCACCTACCTGACCGGCGACGAAGCGCTGGATGCTCAGGTGGAAGGAAACAAGATCCTGAGCGTGCGGACGCACAACCTGGATGCGCACGCCTTGGAGGCGTCGCATTTCATCCTCGCCTCCGGCGGCTTCTTCTCCAAGGGCCTGCGGTCCAATCCGTTCCGCGTCTGGGAGCCGGTCTTCGGCGTGGACGTGGACTTCGACGAGGATCGCAACGCCTGGTATAACGAGGAGTTTGCCGGCGATCAGCCGTACATGAAGTATGGCGTCAAGACCGACGCGGCGCTGCATCCGCTCGTGGGCGGGCAGCCGCGGGAGAATCTCTACGCCATCGGCTCCGTGCTGGGCGCCACGCGCCCCGAGCTCGGCTCCGGTGCCGGACTCGCCATCCGCAGCGCCTTCCTCGCCGTTGATGAAATCCTAAAAACTGTATAGCCATGAAGCACCAGGAGAAGACCAGCAGCAAGCACAACTTCGAGGAGTGCATGAAGTGCACCGTGTGCACGGTCTATTGTCCCGTGCTGCAGGTGAATCCCCGCTATCCCGGCCCCAAGCAGGCCGGCCCGGACGGAGAGAGGCTCCGCCTCAAGGATCCGTACTTCTTCCATTACGCGCTCAAATACTGCATGAACTGCAAGCGCTGCGAGGTGGCGTGCCCGTCCGGCGTGGGCGTGGCCGAGCTGATCCAGGCGGCGCGCATCAAATACGACCATTCCGCGCCGAAGCTGCGCGACCGCATCCTCGCGTCCACCGACCTGATGGGCACGGTGGCGCGTCCGCTCGCGCCGGTGGTCAACGGCGTGACCAGCCTGGGACTGACGCGCAGCGTGCTGGATGCCACCTTGCAAGTGGACCACCGGCGCGTGTTCCCGAAATACAGCGGCCGGAGCTTCGAGTCCTATCTGAAGCGCCGCGCCAAGGAGCAGGCTCTGTACCAAGAGCAGGTGGCCTACTTCCACGGCTGCTATGTCAATTACAATTACCCCCAGCTTGGCAAGGACCTGGTCAAGGTGTTGAACGCGCTGGGGGTGGGTGTCCGCTTGCTGGACGGGGAGAAGTGCTGCGGCATCGCGATGATCACGAACGGCATGTCCGCCCAGGCGCGCCGCAACGCGGAGCACAACATCGCCGCCCTGCGCAAGGCGGAGGCTGACAAGGGCGTGAAGGTGCTGACCACATCTTCGAGCTGCACCATGACCCTTCGCGACGAGTATCCCAACCTGCTGGGCGTGGACAATGCCGACGTCCGGGATGCCATCCAGATGGCCACGCGCTTCGTCTTCGAGCGGCTGGAAGCCGGCGCCACGCTGCGCTTCAAGCCCGACTACCACAAGAAGGTGGCCTACCACGTTCCCTGCCACATGGAGCGCCTGGGCTGGGGCGTCTTCTCCGAGCGGCTGCTCCGAATGATTCCGGGCGTGGAGTTCACCCTGCTGGACTCCGCCTGTTGCGGCATCGCCGGTACCTATGGTTTCAAGAAAGAGAATTACGAGGCCTCGCAGGCCATCGGCGCGCCGCTTTTCGAGCAAATCCGCGCCGTGGATCCCGAGGTCGTTGCCTGTGACTGCGAGACCTGCAAGTGGCAGATCGAGATGTCCACGGGCTATTCTGTGCAGAATCCGATATCCATTTTAGCTGACGCCATCTTATGAAACGCCTGTTCCTTCTTCCCCTGATCCTCCTGGCTGCCTGCCAGGGCAAACCCGCTATTGACGTGCAGGCGCACCGCGGCGGCGCAGGCTTGATGCCCGAGAATACCATTCCCGCGATGCAGCACGCCCTCGACCTGGGCGTGAATACCCTCGAATTCGACCTGCATCTCTCGCAGGACGGGCAGGTGGTTGTCTCGCACGACAGCTACTTCCACCCGCGCTACTCGACTCGACCTGACGGCACGCTGGTTCAGGAGGAAGATCCGAAAGAATACCTCTACACGATGCCCTACGACAGCATCGCGCGCTACGACGTGGGGCAGCGTTTCGTGGAGCGCTGGCCCGGCCAGGAGAAGATGGCCGTGGGCAAGCCGCTGGCGTCCGATCTGATTGATTTCGCCGAAGGCTACGCCAAGAAGCCGGTGAACTACAACATCGAGATCAAGTCCTGGCCCGGCGAAGGGGAGGGGACGCTCTGGCCCGAGTACCACGTCTTTTGCGACACCTGCGTGCCGCTGCTGCTTTCGAAGAATCTCGGAGAACGCCTGATCGTCCAGTGCTTCGATACCCGTGCGCTGAACTATATGCATGCGAAGTGGCCGGAGCTCACGCTCTCCTATCTGACGGAGGACTACGACGGCGGCGACATTGAGACGCTGCTGCAGAACCTGGACTTCGTCCCGCAGTGGTGGAGCCCGGAGTCCAGCGTCGTGACGCCGGAGAACGTGGCCTGGTGCCACGCGCACGGCATCGGCGTCGTTCCCTGGACGGTGGACGACCCGGCCGAGATGCGGCGCCTGGTGGACTGCGGTGTGGAGGCCATTATCTCCAATTATCCTGACATCCTGATTGAAACCGTAAGATAGCATGCTCCCGATCCTCAAGCAGCCGGCCTACAAACCGGCCGAGACCGGCCCTGAGGCCGACGCCAAGTACAAGCGGCTGCGCCTGCAGGTTTTTCTGGGCGCCTTCATCGGTTACGCCGGATTCTACCTGGTCCGTAAGAACCTCTCGATGGCCATCCCGGCCATGGCGCCGCTCGGCTTCGAGAAGACGGAGCTGGGTTTCGTGCTGGGTCTGAACGCTGCGGCCTACGCCCTGTCCAAGTTCCTGATGGGCAGCGTGTCCGACCGCTCCAATGCCCGGGTGTTTCTGCCCCTGGGGCTCATCCTGACGGCCATCTCGATGTGCTTCATGATCGTTCCGATCCAGTGGATCGGTGCGGAACATAAGGCCCTCGCCATCGTGGTGATGGGCGTGTTGAACTGCCTCGTCGGCTGGTTCAACGGCATGGGATGGCCGCCCTGCGGCCGCGTGATGACGCACTGGTTTTCACCGGGCGAACGCGGCACGATGATGAGCATCTGGAACTGCGCGCACAACGTGGGCGGCGCCCTGGTGGGGCCGATGGCCACGTACGGTGCTGCCTGGTTCGGCAGCTGGTTCTACGGCTCGCACGAGGAGCTGTATTTCCTGATCGGTACCTTTGCCTTTCCGGCGGCGGTGGCGCTCTTCATTGCGTTGCTCGCCTACGTGCTCTTGCGCGACACGCCGCAGTCCTGCGGCCTGCCGTCTGTGGAGGCCTGGCGTAATGATTATCCGAAGAATTATTCCGAGAAGCACGAGCAGACGCTCTCCACGAAGGAGATCCTCTTCCAGCACGTGCTCAACAACCGCTTCCTGTGGTTCATCGCCCTGTCGAACGCCTTCGTCTATATGGTGCGCTACGGCTGCCTGGACTGGGCGCCGACTATCCTGACGGAGAAGGGGATTGACCTCAAGAGTGCCGGCTGGGCCTACTTCGCCTATGAGTTCGCGGCCATCCCGGGCACGCTCCTCTGTGGCTGGCTGTCCGACAAGCTCTTCCATGGCCGCCGGGCTCTGCCCACCATGATCTTCATGGCGCTGGTGCTGGTGTTTATCGTTCTGTACTGGCTTAATCTGGACAATCTTACCGTCGTGATTATCAGCCTGATCGGCATCGGATTCTTTATCTACGGGCCGGTGATGCTGATCGGTGTGCAGGCGCTCGACCTGGCGCCGAAGAATGCCGCCGGCACGGCCGCAGGCCTGACCGGATTCTTCGGCTATTTCCTGGGTACCTTCATCCTCGCCAATACCGTCATCGGCTGGGTGGCGCAGACCGCAGGCTGGAGCACGACCTTCGTCCTGCTCATCGTCGCCTGCATCCTCGCGATCGTCTTCATGGGCCTGACGCTCAAGCAAGAGCGGCGGTAGGTACAACGCCCGCGCACGGCAAGCCGTTCCGTCATTCCGGGCTTGCCCTTCCCACGCGGCGTCGGCAGTAGGCTAGAAGATGTAGTTCAGGCCGATCCTCATGCCGAGGCCCTTGCCATCGCTCTGGCTGAAGCACTTGCCGAACTCAAAGGCGACATTGAAGTTCTGGTTCATGATGACGTGCAAGCCGGCACCGGCGCTCATGTGGAGCTTTTCTGCCTGCTGGGTGTAGAGGTCAGCGACGGTGTATACCTTGTTTCCGACGGTCGCCACACGGGTATCATCCTGCAGCAGGGTCTTCATCTGCTCCATCCGGTACGGCGCCACGATCATACCCATATCGAAGAACGGGTTCACGGCGATGGCCCAGTTCTGGTTGATCCAGCGGAATTTGGCAAAGGACCAGCGAAGTTCGAAGTTAGCCCAGGCATAACTGTTGCCCTGCAGGCGGTTCACCACGGTACCACGGACGGAACTGATGGAGCCCAAGCCGTCGGTGATAATGTTCTTGCGATTGATCGGCTGGATGGTCTGGAGGGAGTAGAACGGTGCGTTGCCGGCAATCAGGCCCTGGAAAGCCAGGTGGCCAGCGAACACGAGCCGATCGGTCAGCGGCAGGAACTGCCGGAAATGGACGGCCAGTTTGAGATAGTCGTTGCGATAGTCCCGCTTACCATTCAGGAAATCCGGCGAGCCGAAGAAGAAGGCCTCGAGGTTGGTACCGCGCGTCGGATTGTTCTCATGGTCGCGCGTGTCATAGACAACACCGAGCTTGATGTCGAGGTGGTTGCCGCCATTCTTTTCGGCAGCCGGAATGATATCATGGGCGAGGTAGATGTCATACAATGATAGATCGACAGCCGAATCCAGACTCTTGTTGACGGCGTGTCCGGTCTTATAGCTATTGAAGGCGAGACCGGCGACCCAGCCCCAGTGGCTGTCGCCGAACTGGCCCTGCGTCGTAAACTCGAAGCGGAAGTCGTCACGGCGCATCATGTAAAGCCCCTGACCGTCCACAATCTTATTCAGCTCGGGGATAAACAGGGACGCTGCGCCATTGTAACCGTAGAAGTTAGTGGTCTTGTTGCCAAGATAGCTCAGGTCGGCGGACACGCGAAGACCCGGGATCAGGTGCTTGCTGTCAAAGAAGACGTGGTAAACGGAGTTGCCTTTAGTGTACCAGGAGGTCTCCACATTGATCTTCCACTTATAGTCGGGATAGTAGGTGCCGTCCCCGTATTGATAGATGTCCAGCAGCGCGCCGTACTGGAATCCGAGGTCAGAGGAAAAGCTGACAGCGGGCAGCGGGCCGAAGTTGAGACCGGTTTTCTTGATTTCTTCCTGGGCGGAAGCGGTGCAAACCGCTGCGAGGAGCAGCGCGAGCATGATCAGTCTTTTCATTGCAAATAATCGTGGTTGATGTTTGACAAAGATAGCAATTATTTCCTTTTCCTCCGTTTTTGTTGTTATCTTTGTCTGACTGATAACCTTTACCTACAGCATTATGAACCAATACATCCTGGCGCTCGACCAGGGGACGAGTTCCTCCCGCGCCATCGTTTTCGACCACCGCGGCAACATCTGCTCCACGGCCCAACAGGAGTTTACGCAGTACTTCCCCAAGCCCGGCTGGGTGGAGCACGACCCGATGGAGATCTGGTCGTCCGAGGCGGCCGTAATTGCCGAAGCCATCACCAGGATCGGCATCAACGGCAAGAACCTCGCCGCGATCGGCATTACCAACCAGCGGGAGACGACCATCGTCTGGGACGCCGAGACGGGTGCGCCGGTTTACAACGCCATCGTCTGGCAGGACCGCCGTACGTCCGAGTTCTGTGACGTGTTGAAGGCGCAGGGACTCGTGGACAAGATCCGAGAGAAGACAGGCCTGATCATCGACGCCTACTTCTCCGGCACCAAGATCAAATGGATTCTGGACAATGTTCCCGGTGCCCGGCAGAAGGCGGCAGCCGGCCGGCTGCGTTTCGGAACGGTGGACAGCTGGCTCGTCTGGCAGCTGACCAAGGGCGAGGTGCATGTCACGGACGTGTCCAACGCCTCCCGAACGATGCTCTTCAACATCAATACGCTGGAATGGGACCAGGAGTTGCTGGACCTGCTTGGCGTGCCACGTTCGATGATGCCGCGCGTCTGCTCCTCTTCCGAGATTTACGGCAAGACGAAGACCACGATCTTCGCGCATGCAGTTCCCATTGCCGGCATCGCCGGCGACCAGCAGGCCGCCCTGTTCGGGCAAATGTGTACCACGCCCGGCTCCGTGAAGAATACCTACGGCACCGGCTGCTTCCTGCTGATGAATACGGGCGAGAAGCCCATTCTGTCTAAAAACAACCTGCTGACCACCGTTGCCTGGAAGATCGGCGACACGGTCAACTACGCGCTCGAAGGCTCCATTTTCGTGGGCGGCAGCGCCGTGCAGTGGCTCCGCGACGGGCTCGGCATCATCCGCTCTTCGGCGGAAATCGAGGCGCTCGCCGCCTCCGTGCCGGACAACGGCGGCGTCTATTTCGTGCCGGCCATGACGGGCCTGGGTGCCCCGTACTGGGACCAGTATGCGCACGGCGTCATCTGCGGGATCACCCGCGGCACCACCGCCGCCCATATCGCTCGCGCCACGCTGGAGGGCATCGCCTTCCAGACGATGGACATCGTGGGTGCGATGGAGAGAGATGCCGGCATCGTGCTGTCCGAACTCAAGGTGGACGGCGGCGCCAGCCGCAACAACCTGATGATGCAGTTCCAGGCCGACATTCTGGGCACCGCCGTCATCCGCCCGCAGATCACGGAGACCACCGCCATGGGCGCCTGCTATCTGGCCGGCCTGGCCGTCGGCTACTGGGGCTCGCTCGGCGAAATCCGCGCCCAGTGGCAGACCGAGCGCACTTTCGTTCCGTCCGGCGCCAATATGGATCCGCTCAAGCAGGGCTGGAAGGATGCCATCAGCCGCACGTTAACCCGCTAATCCTTCAGACGATGCAACAATTTATCTTCGAATTTATCGGCACGCTCGTGCTCGTGCTGCTCGGCGACGGCGTCTGCGCCGCCACCTCCCTTAACCATTCCAAGGCCAAAGGCGCCGGCTGGGTGGTCATTGCCCTCGGTTGGGGCTTCGCCGTGATGGTGGGTGTGCTGATTGCCGGGCCGGTGTCCGGCGCGCACCTCAATCCCGTCGTCTCCCTGGGCCTGGCCCTTGCGGGCACCTTCCCCTGGGCCTCCGTTCCCGGCTACGTCATCGCGCAGATGCTGGGCGGCTTCGCGGGCGCCGTGCTCGTATGGGTCTTCTACAAAGATCATTACAAGGCCACGGCCGACCAGCCGGACACCATCCTCGGCACCTTCTGCACGATGCCGGCCATCGCGAATCCCTGGCGCAACTTCCTCTGCGAGGCCATCGCCACCTGTCTGCTGGTGTTCGTCATCCTGGCGCTCGGCACGAACGGCAACGCCTTTTCCGTCGCAGGGGTGAACGCTTCCACCGGCTCGATCGGCTCTCTCCCGGTGACCTGCCTCATCATGTCGATCGGCATGTCGCTGGGCGGCGCCACGGGCTACGCCATCAACCCGGCGCGCGACCTCGCCCCGCGTTGCGCCCACGCCGTGTTGCCTATCGCGGGCAAACGCGACAGCGGCTGGAGCTACAGCTGGATCCCGGTTGCCGGCCCGATCGCCGGCGCTGCCCTCGCCGCCGCACTCTTCCTGCTGGTCTTCTAGCCCGATTTCGCTATGAGCTGCCGACGCCGCGTGGGAAGGGCAAGCCGATATGAAGTGGACGTACCTCAACAAAAATAGCTGGCCTTGTGCCAGCTATTTTTCGTTGAGGTATCCGGATTCGAACCAGAACAGGCAGGACCAAAACCTGCAGTGCTACCATTACACCATACCTCAATTCCGGGTGCAAAGATAGCAATTTATCCCGGTTGGGAAAACAACTGCTGATAATTCTTGGAAATTACACTATATTAGTGGTGTAATCAGAATTATCCATGTTTACGCTGTTGATAGTCTGGGGCCTGTTTGTCGTGGTCTCCGCTCCCTTTGCCAGGCGTCTGGTGAAGCGGAACCGCCGGTTCCTTCCCTGGGTTTGGATCCTTTACATCATCGGATCCAAGATTGTTGCATACCATTATTTTACGCTATGGCTGAACGCAATGTAACCCGGGCGCTGACCCATTCTCTGGTCCTGTTTGCCCTAAACAGCATCGCTGGGATTCTCCCGCTGGTGTTCTCGATGCTTGCCTACCATTGGTCGCTTTCCGCCCGGGAAGAAGACCGCTTGCGCTCTGACAAGTGGATGCCCTATGTTCGCGGGACCGTCATCTTTGGCGATATCCTGCTGGTGGCGATTGTGCTGCTGGTGGCGGCGGCGCGAGCCGGGTGGCTTCACCTTTTGCCTTTAAAATAATCGGAGACCAGCGTCCCGCATTCTTCCGCGAGCAGGCCGGAGGCGACTTCGGTGCGGGGATGGAGTAGGGACGGGGAGAAGCGGGAGTAGCCGCGACGTGGATCCGGCGCGGCGTAAACCAGCCGCCCGAGCTGCGCCCAGCAGAGCGCCGCGGCGCACATGGGGCAGGGCTCCACGGTGACGTACAGCGTGCACTCGTCGAGGTATTTACCCGCCAGGGCTTCCGTGGCGGCGGTGAGCGCGATCATCTCGGCATGGGCCGTAGGATCGTGCAGGCGCTCGGTCATGTTGTGCCCGCGCGCGATGATGCGGCCACGGCACACGACGACGGCGCCGATGGGCACCTCGTCCTCCGCTCCGGCCGCCTGCGCCTCGCGCAGGGCTTCGCGCATATATTTTTCGTCGAGATCCATCATGGTGCAAAGATACGATCTTTCCGGGAAAGAAAAAGCCGCCCCGGGCGGGAGCGGCTTTTCCAAAAAGGGAGAAGGTCTATTTCTTCACGACATCGTAGTACGGAAGGTCACCGTTGGTGAAGATCCAGTTGTCGCCATCCTTAAATCCGTCGTGCTGCTTGAGCTGGCCTTCCTGAAGCGTGATCTGGCTCATCGGGATCATCCAGAAACCGTGCGTCTGGGCATAACGCTGGGCGAAGCTTCTGCCCGGCATCTCGCGGTATCCGTCAGGGACGATGTTCCCCTTGAACTCCACGTAGCCGCCGTCCTGGTTCTTCTGGATGATTTCACCGGCCGTCTCGGGATACCAGCGGCGCAGGTCGTTGAAACGGATGCCTTCGAAGGCGAACTCGTAACGACGCTCCTTCTGGAGTTTCTCGAAAGAGTAGGAGGTGTACGGCTCCAGACCCGCGCGGGCGCGGAGGCGGTTCATGCCGGTGGTGGTCTCCTTCAGCTCATCGAGCATGAGGAGCACGTCGGCGAAGCGGATGTAGATGGCGTCGTTTTTGTTGCCGCTCTTGCTGTTGCTGATGGCGCTGTTGAGGGCGTTGAAGAAGTTCTTGTTCATGCTCGTCTTGGAGCCATCCTTGTAGCTGACCGTCATCACGTACTTCTTGGGATAGAAGAGCGTTCTCTCCACTTCCTTGTTGTTGTCGCCCTTGAAGTTCGGGAGCTCGATATAGAAGTCTTCCTTCAGCCAGGGATAGGCCTTCTTGAGAGAAGACGCGTTGGCTGCGAGGAAGGAACCGTAGAAGCGCTTGTCCTTCGGGCCGTAATCCGGATCCTCGTACCACTCCTTGACCATGATCGGGTTGACGGATGCGTTGCCGTTGGATTCGGCGGAATAAGGATAGATGTCCTTGTTGGTCGCCTTGGCGGCATTACGCATGCCGAGCCATTCGCCGAGACGGTTGTACGCCATGCTGTTGGAAGGGGTGTTGAACGGGAAGTGGACGCCCCAGATGGTCTCTTTGCTGTGGTTGCCCACCCAGTGGAGGTTCTCCTTGCTGGCGTAGGTGCCGAAGTCGGCGCCGAACGCAAAACCGCTGGAATACTCGTTGGTGTAGCTCCAGATCTCGCGCGGGTCCTTCTCCAGGTCGAACTTGGAGTTGTTGACGCAGTCCTCCAGGTAGCTGATCACCTGGGCCTTGGTGATGCCGGCCATGTCGGCCTTCTTGTAAAAGCCCGTGTAGAACAGCCACACGCGGCCCAGAAGCGCCTCGGCGGCGTACTTCGTGGCGCGGCCGGCCTGGTTGTCCTCGCGGGAGTAGCCGTACTTGGCCGGGATGAGCTGGATCGCGTTGGTGAGATCCGAGGCGATGGCAGCGTAGATCTCGTCCACGGTCGCATTCGGCGTATTCTCCACGTCGAAGGTGAGCGTCAGCGGGAAAGTCTCATGCCGCTGGGCAAGCACCCAGAGGAAGAAACCACGCATGAAGTAGGACTGTCCGAGGTACCAGTTCTTGTTGTCACCCGTGAAGAGCGCATCATCCATGGCGGAGATGGACTCCAGGGCATAGTTGCAACGGTGGATGGCCTTGAAGTAGCTGCCCCAGGTGGAGTTGTTCTCGTCTCCCGAGATCTCAAGCAGACGGTCGGCGGCGGAGGTCTCCGTGGAGGACTCGGAACCGTGGCCGTACAGGTCGTCGCTGGCAATCATGTTCCTGAACAGGCTGATGCGGAAGATACTTCCGGTGTAGAAGGTGAACATCGAGTAATAGGCCGAGTTGACCAACTGCTCTGCATCCTTCTCGGACTTGGGGAAGGAGGAGGTGTCCGCTTTCTGGTAGTTCGTCGTGTTAAGCAGGCTGTCGATCTTGTCGCAGCTGACAACTACCATGAGGCATGCGAGAAAAGTAAGTAATATCTTTTTCATTTTCTTTCGGGTTTAGAATTTGATGCTGACGCCAGCCATGTAAACCTTCGGGGAAGGATAGTAACCGGTGTCGATACCGGAAGACCAGCTGTAGCCGGCGGCGCCGGTACCGACTTCCGGATCCATGCCGTCGTATCCGGTGATCGTAAAGAGGTTCTGGCCCGTCACGAAGACGCGGAGCTGTTGGAACGGGATCTTCTTGAACACCTTCTTGAAGTCAAATCCGAGGGTGATGTTACGGATCTTGAGGTAATCGGCGTTCTGCGCCCAGATGTCGCTGTTGTAGCCGTTACACTTGAAGTTGTTGTGGGAACCGTCGGAGAAGCGGGGGAACTTGTTGGTGGAACCCTCGCCGGTCCACAGGCGGTTGATGAAGTTGTTGGTGAAACCTTCGAGATCCTGGAGGGCGAACTGGCGGTAGCTCTGCATGATCTGATGGCCGAAGGCGCCGGAACCATTGACGCTGAAGTCAATGCCCTTCCACTGCAGGCTGATGCTGAAGCCCATGGTGAAGTCTGGGTGCGGGTTGCCGATTTCGACGGTGTCGAGCTCGTCGTATTTGCCGTCGCCGTTCTGGTCCACCCAGATCACGTCGCCCGGCTTGGCCTGCTCATAACCGTTCATGAAAGCGTAGCCATTGGCCTTGTACTCGTCGATCTGGGCCTGGTTCTGGAAGATACCGGCGCTCTTGATACCCACGAAATAACCGATCGGCTTGCCCGGCTCGGCGCGGAAACCGTCTCCGTTGCGCACATTCTCCGTGAGGATCTTGGCGTCACCGTGGATGATACCGTCGCTGTTGTTGATGTAGAGGACGGTGTTCTTGTTGTAGGAGCCGTTCAGACCGACGCTGTAGCGGAGGTCGCCGATGCTGTCGTTCCAGGTGAAGCTCAGCTCAACACCGCTGTTGCGCACGGCACCGCCGTTGATGGAGGAAGCGTTCGCACCGGCGATACCCATGACCGGCGGGGTGACCAGCCAGTCCTTGGTGTCCTTGCGGTACCAGTCGAAGATGACGCCCAGGCGGCTGCGGAAGAAGCGGGAGTCAAAGCCGATGGCCAGCTGCTCGGAGGTCTCCCAGGAGAGCTTGGAGTTGGCGATGTTGTCCGGGTAGGCCGCGATCGTCGGGGTCAGCTGGTCGTAGGAGAAGTTGTAGAAGCCGCCCAGCGAAATCGTACCGTTGTACTGGAAGTTGCTGATACGGCAGTTACCGTTCTGGCCCCAGCTGCCGCGGAGTTTGAGGAAGCTGAGCCAGCTCTTGGTGGACTGCATCCAGGGCTCGGAGGAGATCACCCAACCGGCGGACACGGACGGGAACACGCCCCATCTGTTGCCCTTGGCGAAGTTGCAGGAACCGTCCGTACGGACGATGGCGGTGAACATGTACTTGTCCTTGTAGCTGTAGTTGACACGGCCGAAGAAGGAGAGCAGGTCGTTGTAGGCGACGGTGTTGCCGCCACCCATGCTGGCGTGCTCGTCGCTGGTGAGCGCACCGTCAACGGAGCTGAGGTTGGCGGACTCCCAGGTTCCGAACTTGGTGGAAGAACGGGTGCCGTTGAGGCTCATGCCCCAACCGGTAGCCTCGATGGAAGTACCGAGGAGGGCCTCGACGGTGTGGTCGCTGGCGAAGGTCTTCTTGTAGTTGGCGGTGAGTTCCCAGGTCCAGTTGGTGGAGACGCTGGCGCTCTGGCTCACGCTGTCGTAATCCTTGGCGTTCGTGGCCGTGATCTGATAGGCCGGCGTGTAGGAACGGGAGTAGTTGGTGTTGGCGCGCACGCCGAAGGCGGTGCGGAGCTTGAGTTCGCGGATCGGGTTGACCTCCAGGTAAACATTGCCCTGGACGCGGACGCCCTTGCCCTCGCGCTCTTCCAGATCAGCCTGCTGCAACAGGTTGACTTCGTCATCCTTGACGAACCAGTTGTCGCGCAGCTGCTTATCATAGGTATAGATCGAGCCGTCCAGGTCGTAAGCCGGCAGGAGCGGGGTCTTGATCAGCATGTTGTGAATGTCGCTGGTACGGCCGGTGGTGGTCATGCCGCGGGAGTCCGTGATGGAAACGGTCACATTCTCACCCAGCTTGATGATGTCGCGGTTGTCCTTGCGGAGAATGGTGAAATCCGTGTTGGCGCGCAGGGTGGTTCTGTCATAATAGGTAGGCTTCGGCATACCGAGCGTACCTTCCTGGTAGGATTTGGAGAAGCTGAAGGAGTAGCGGACGGAGTCGCTGCCGCCGGTGATGCCGACCACCATGTTGTTGGTGGGCGCGTTCTTGTTGACGGAGGAGTTGAACCAGTCCGTACCGTTCCACAGACCCTTTTCCATCCACTGCTTCTGCACGGGCATCAGCGCGTCGATGTCGTAGTAGTGCTGGCCTTCCTTGATCGTGCCCTTGC
>JAEFAI010000033.1 GCA_016291185.1 Bacteroidales bacterium | reverse complement strand
ACCGTCAGGCTTTCGATATTGATGCCGCGGCGGGTGAAGATGTTGGAGATCGAACTCAACAGACCCACCTGGTTCTCGGAGTACACCGAGATGATATACATGCTGCTATTCTCCATCGCGGTACCATTCGTCTTTGTTCAACAGGATCTCGTCCAGCCGGCGTCCGCCGGGGACCATCGGATAGACCATCCCCATCTCGCAGACGTGCGCGTCCAGGATGTAGGCCTCGGGGGAATCCAGCATCTCCTTCACCGCCCCGTCCAGTTTCGCGCGGTCGTCCACCATGCGGTAGCGGATGCCGTACGCCTGCGCGATCAGGGAATAGTCGGGGTTGAGCAGGCGCGTCTGCGAGTAGCGCTCGCCGTAGAAGAGTTCCTGCCACTGCCGGACGTTGCCCAGCCAGTTGTTGTTCAGCAGGACAATCTTGACCGCCGTGCGCTCCTGCATGATCGTGCCGAGTTCCTGGAGCGTCATCTGGATGCCGCCGTCGCCCACGAACAGGACGACCTGACGGTCCGGCACGCCCAACTTGGCGCCCATCGCGGCGGGCAGGCCGAATCCCATCGTGCCCAGGCCGCCGGACGTGATGAAACTGCGCGTCCGCACGAAGCGGGAGTAGCGCGCGCCCATCAGCTGGTTCTGCCCCACGTCGGTGACGATGACGGCGTCGCGGCCGGAGAGTTCCGCCACCCGGGACACGACCTCGCCCATGTTGAGCGGGCCCTCCCCCGGCTTGGTCTCGAGCGCGGCCACCTTCTCCTTCTCCACGCGGTCGTAGTGGCGCGCGGACACGGCCCACTCGTCGTGGAAGGAGAAACGGATGCGTTCGGTCAGGCGCTCCAGCACTTCGGCGGCGTCGCCCAGGATCCCCACCTCGACCGGGATGATCTTGCCGATCTCGGTGCGGTCCACGTCGATGTGGATCACCTTTGCTTTCGGCGCGTAATGGGACGGCGTGCCCGTGACACGGTCGCTGAAACGCATACCGACGGCGATGAGCACGTCGCACTTCTGCGTCATCATATTGGAGGCCACGTTACCGTGCATGCCGGCCATGCCGACGTAGTACGGGAAGTCGGACGGCAGGGCGCTCAGGCCCAGCATCGTGGAGGCCGCCGGGATGCCGCCCTTCTTCAGGAAGGCCTTCAGCTGCTCCTCCGCGTGGGAAATCACCACGCCCTGGCCGAACACCACGAAGGGGCGCTCGGCGTTGTCGATCAGTTCCGCCGCCGCATCCAGGGCCGCCTCGTCGGCGGGGGCAGGAAGGGCGTAGCTGCGGATGTGATCGCATTTCTCATATTCAAACCAGCCCACGCCCACCTGGGCGTCTTTGGTAAAGTCCAGCACTACGGGGCCAGGACGGCCCGTGGAAGCGATATGGAAGGCTTTGGCGACCGCCGGGGCCACGTCTTCGGGCCGGCGGATCTGGTAGGTCCATTTGTCGATCGGACCGGTCATACCGACCACGTCCGTCTCCTGGAAGGCGTCGGTGCCCAGCGAGGCGTTGCCCACCTGGCCGGCAATCACGATGACCGGGGTGGAATCCACCATCGCATCGGCCACGCCGGTGATCACGTTGGTGGCGCCAGGACCCGAGGTCACAATCACGACGCCGGGGCGGCCCGTAGCGCGGGCATAGCCCTGCGCGGCGTGGATCGCACCCTGCTCGTGGCGCACCAGGATGTGCTTCAGGCGATCCTGGTAGCCATACAACTTGTCATAGACGGTGATGATAGAACCGCCCGGATAGCCGAAGACGGTATCCACTCCTTCGGCGATGAGAGACTCCAGCAGAATCTCGGCTCCTGTCAAACGCTGCCCCATAAGCTTTAGTCTTCAATGATCCGGATGGCTCCCTTGTCCGCACTGCTCACCATGGCGGCGTACGCCTTCAGGCTCTTGGACACCTCGCGCTGACGGAAAGGCGGCGTGAAGGCCTTGCGGCCCCGGGCCTCCTCCGCGCGGCGGCGCTCGGCGAGCTGCTCGTCGCCCAGGCGCACCTCGATGCGGCGGGAAGGGATGTCAATCACAATGATATCTCCGTCGCGGACCAGGGCGATGTTGCCGCCGGAAGCCGCTTCGGGGGAAATATGTCCGATGCTCAGGCCGGAGGTGCCGCCGCTGAAACGGCCGTCCGTCAGCAAGGCGCACTCCTTACCCAGGTGCATCGATTTGATATACGAAGTAGGATACAGCATTTCCTGCATGCCGGGGCCGCCCTTCGGCCCCTCGTAGGTGATCACGACCACGTCGCCGCTGCCCACCTTGCCGCCGAGGATGCCCTCGCAGGCCGCCTCCTGGGAGTCGAACACGCGGGCCGGGCCCTCGAAATGGAAAATGCTTTCGTCCACGCCGGCCGTCTTGACGATGCAGCCGTCCTGGGCAATGTTGCCGAAGAGCACGGCCAGGCCGCCGTCGCGGGTGTAAGCGTGCTCAATGTCGCGGATGCAGCCTTCGGCGCGGTCGGTATCGAAGCTGTCGTAGTACATCTTCTGCGAGCCGAGCTCGATGTTGAAGCGGCCGCAGGGAGCAACGCGATAGATGTTCTTCGCCTCCTCCGTGCAATTCGGGGAGAGGATGCACCACTGGTCAATCTCTTCGGCGAGGGTCAGGCCGTCCACGCGCTTGAGCGTGGTATCGACCAGGCCGGCCTTGGCCAGTTCAGCCATGATGGAGACGATGCCGCCGGCGCGGCCCACGTCCTGGATATGATACTTCGCCGTGTTCGGGGCCACCTTGCAGATGCAGGGGACCTTGCGGGACAGGGCGTCAATGTCGGCCATCTTGAAGTCAGCGCCCGCCTCGGCCGCCACGGCCAGCAGGTGCAGGACGGTGTTCGTCGAGCCGCCCATCGCGATGTCGAGCGTCATCGCGTTGAGGAACGCGGCGCGCGAAGCGATGCTGCGGGGCAGGACGGACTCATCGCCGTCATTATAATACTTGTAGGTGTTCTCCACAATCTGGCGCGCCGCTTTGCGGAAGAGTTCCGCGCGCATCGCGTGCGTGGCGAGGATGGTGCCGTTGCCGGGCAGGGCCAGGCCGATGGCCTCGGAGAGGCAGTTCATCGAGTTGGCCGTGAACATGCCGGAGCAGCTGCCGCAGGTCGGGCAGGCGTGCGCTTCGATCTCGGCCACCTGGTCGTCGGTCACGGAAGGATCCGCGGACTTGACCATCGCGTCGATCAGGTCGAGCTTCGCGTCGCCCAGCACACCGGCCTCCATCGGACCGCCCGACACGAAGATGGTCGGGATGTTGAGCCGCATCGCAGCCAGCATCATGCCCGGGGTAATCTTGTCACAGTTGCTGATACACACGAGCGCGTCCGCCTTGTGCGCGTTGACCATATATTCCACGCTGTCCGCGATGATGTCGCGGGAAGGCAGGGAATACAACATGCCGTCGTGGCCCATGGCAATGCCATCGTCCACGGCGATCGTGTCGAATTCAGCCGCGAAGCAACCCAGCTTCTCGATCTCGGCCTTGACAATCTGGCCGGCGTCGTGAAGATGGGTATGTCCGGGAACAAACTGCGTAAAGGAATTGGCAATGGCGATGACCGGCTTGCCGAACTGGCTCCGTTTCATCCCGTCCGCCATCCAGAGCGCACGGGCCCCGGCCATCCTGCGGCCTTCGAAGGTTACACTACTACGATATTTCATAACTAACTGCGGGGTATAATACCCCCATACCGGTGACGAATCTCGGGATTTTTTGCGGAAAAAGCAAGGAAAGTGCAAAATATTTATTAAAATTTTGAAAAATTGCCAAAAAATGCTTTACTTTGGGATGAACAAACGCGTTAGTTAGTCATGAAAATCCTGAAATTCGGCGGTTCTTCGGTGGGCACACCGGAGAGCATCCTTAGAGTCAAAGAGATTGTAAGTTCCCGCCAGGAACCCTCCATTGTAGTTGTCTCCGCCCTGGGCGGCGTCACGGACCAGCTGATCCGTGCCTCCAAACTGGCGGCTGAGGGCGATGTGGCCTTCCGCGACGAAGTCGCGCAATTACGCGCACGCCATCGCGCTGTGTGCGAGGCTGTTGTCCCCGCTGCCGGCGTCAAGACCGTCGAGACTGAGATGGACACCCTGCTGGACCAGCTGGAGCGCATCTGCGAAGGCATTTACCTGCTGCAGGTCATCCCCACGAAGATCTCGCACGAAGTGATGAGCTTTGGCGAGCGGCTCTCCTCGCGCATTGTCACCGCTTGCCTCCCCTGCGCCATGCGTTACGACGCCGTCGATTTCATCAAGACCCGCCGTCACGGACACCGCGACGAGGTCGATCAGGGACTGACTTACGACCTGATTCAGAAGACTTTCCAGGGCTGGAGCCAGGCGGGCGCCACGGCCGTCGTGCCGGGCTTCATCGCCTCAGACGCCGTCAGCGGGGAGATCACCACGCTGGGGCGCGGCGGCTCCGACTACACCGCCAGCCTGATCGCCGCAGCGCTTGACGCGGAACTCCTGGAGATCTGGACCGACGTGGACGGATTCATGACGGCCGACCCGCGTATCATCAAGACTTCCTACGTCATCGACGAGATGAGCTACGAGGAGGCGATGGAGCTCTGTAATTTCGGAGCGAAAGTGGTCTATCCTCCTACCTTATACCCAGTTTGCGCGAAAGGGATCCCCATTCTCATCAAAAATACTTTCAATTTGAAAGCGAAGGGTACGATCATCAAGAAAAACGTTACCCCGGGATCCACTTCCATCAAGGGAATCTCCTCCATTGACGACATCGCCCTGATCACCCTGTCCGGTACTTCCATGGTCGGTATCGTGGGTGTGGACAGCCGCATCTTCGCTGCCCTCACCCAGGAGCAGATCAGCGCCTTCCTCGTCAGCCAGTCGGCTTCCGAGACAGGCATTTCCATCGGCGTCAGCCGCGCCGACGCCGCCCGCGCCCGGGAAGTTCTCAACGAGGCTTTCGCCCGCGAAATCGAGAGCGGCGCCATCAATCCGGTGGAAATCCGCGAAGAGTTGGCGGCCGTGGCCGTGATCGGCGAGAACATGAAGCAGCACGCGGGCATCGCCGGCAAGCTCTTCACCACGCTGGGACGCAACGGCATCAGCGTCATCGCCCTCGCCCAGGGCGCCGCGGAGTCCAACATCTCCTTCATCATTGAGCGTCGTCAGTTGCGCAAATCCCTGAACGTCATCCATGACAGCTTCTTCCTGTCCGAATATAAAGAGCTCAACCTCTTCCTCTGCGGCATCGGCACCGTCGGCGGCCGCCTGATCGCCCAGATCGCCCAGCAGCGCGAGACGCTTATGCGCACGCGCGGGCTCAAAATCAATATCGTGGGCATCGCCCGCAGCACGCGCGCCGTCTTCGACCGCGCCGGCATCGACCTGGCCCACTGGCAGGAGCGCCTGCAGCAGGACGGCATCGACACCGATCCGCTGCGCCTCAAGGAAGAGATCATCGGCATGAACATCTTCAACTCCGTGTTCGTGGACTGCACGGCCAGCCCGTCCATCGCGGCGCTCTACGGCGACTTCTTCGACCACGGCATCTCGGTGGTCGCGGCCAACAAGATCGCCGCTTCCTCCGACTACGAGAACTACCGCCAGCTCAAGGACCTGGCGCGCAAGCGCAACGTCAAGTGGCTCTTCGAGACCAATGTCGGCGCCGGCCTGCCCATCATCGGCACGATCAACGACCTGTGCAACTCCGGCGACACCATCCTCAAGCTGGAGGCCGTGCTGAGCGGCACGCTCAACTTCATTTTCAATACGCTTTCTGCCGACATCCCCTTCAGCGAGACCGTCCGCATGGCCAAGGAGCAGGGCTTCTCCGAGCCCGACCCGCGCATCGACCTCTCCGGCAAGGATGTCATCCGCAAACTGGTCATCCTCTCCCGCGAAGCGGGCTATGAAGTCAACCAGGAGGACGTGGAGGCCTATCTCTTCATTCCGAAGGACTTCTTCGACTGCAGCGAGGAGGAATTCTGGGCCAAGCTCCCCTCCCTCGACGCAGGGTTTGAGGAGCGCCGCCGCAAGCTGGAAGCCGAAGGCAAGCGCTGGCGTTTCGTCGCCAAGATGGAGAACGGCAAGTACTCCGTCTCCCTGCAGGCCGTGGAGAACCAGCACTCCTTCTACGTGCTGGACGGCTCCAACAACATCGTCCTGCTGACCACCGAGCGCTACAACCGCCACCCGATGCTCATCCAGGGCTACGGCGCGGGCGCGGACGTGACGGCCGCAGGCGTATTCGCCGACATCATGAGCATTGCAAACATTTAACGGGCAGCAGGTTATGAAAAGGATCAAAGTATTCGCTCCCGCTTCCATCGCCAACCTCGGCTGTGGTTTCGACGTAATGGGCATGGCCCTCGACGAAGTCGGGGACGTGCTGGAAATGACGCTCGATGAGGAGGGCTCCGGCATCTCCATCGCCAACGATACCGACGTTCCCCTGCCCGAGAACGTCGAAGACAATGTCGTCACGCCCGTCATCCGGAAATTCTTCGCGATGACCGGCCGGAGCGGCCACGTGGACGTACGCATCATCAAGAAGATTTACCCCGGCTCCGGCATCGGCTCCAGCGCCGCCTCGAGCGCCGCGGCCGCCTTCGGCATCAACGAGCTCTTTGGCGCCCCGCTGTCCGAGGAGGATGTGGTCATCTGCGCCATGGAGGGCGAGAACCTCGCCAGCGGCGGCTACCACGCCGACAACGCCGCGCCGGCCGTCATGGGCGGCATCACCCTGATCCGCGGCTACGAGCCGCTGGACATCATCAAGCTGCCCGTCCCGGGCAACCTCTACTGCCCCGTCATCCATCCCCACCTGATGGTCTCCACCAAGGAAGCGCGCAGCATCCTCCCCAAGGAGATTCCGATGCACACCGCCATCACCCAGTGGGGCAACGTCGGCGGCCTCGTGGCCGGCCTGTGCACCGGCAACATCGAGCTGGTGGGCCGCGCCATGCGCGACGCCGTCGCGGAGCCCTACCGCAAGGGCTTCATCCCGGGCTTCGACGAGCTCCGCACCAAGCTGCTCGGCGCCGGCGCCCTCGCGATGAACATCAGCGGCTCGGGCCCGTCCGTGTTCGCCCTGGCGAACCGCAGCGACATCGCCCAGCGCGTGGGCTCCATCATGGAGCGCCACTTCGCCCAGCAGGGCATCCTTTCTGAAACTTACGTGGTCAAGGTGTCCAACAAGGGCGCCCGCCTGATAGCCTGACGCTTATGCAGTACTACAGCACCAACGGAAAAGCCCCCCGTGCGAGCCTGGAGAAGGCCGTCATCCGCGGCCTTGCCGAGGACCGGGGACTTTATATGCCCGAACGCATTCCCATCCTGCCCGCCGAGTTCTATGAGAACATCCAGACGATGACCTTCCAGGAGATCGCCTGCACCGTCGCGGACGCGCTGTTCGGCGAGGACATCCCCGCCGCGGAACTGCACCGCATCGTGGAGGAGACGCTCTCCTTCGACTGCCCGGTGGTCCCCGTGACGCGGAGCATCGGTGCCCTGGAGCTCTTCCACGGCCCCACCCTCGCGTTCAAGGACGTTGGCGCCCGCTTCATGGCGCGCCTGCTGCGCCATTTCACGCAGCACTCCGACGACCCGCGCACCATCCATGTGCTCGTGGCCACGTCGGGCGACACGGGCAGCGCCGTGGCCAACGGCTTCCTCGGTGTCGAGGGCGTGCGCGTGCACGTGCTCTATCCGAAGGGCAAGGTCAGCCCCATCCAGGAGTGCCAGTTCACCACCCTCGGGCAGAACATCACCGCCCTCGAGGTGGACGGCAACTTCGACGACTGCCAGGCCCTCGTCAAGAGCGCCTTCATGGACGCAGAACTTACCGAGCGCCTGCGCCTGACTTCCGCCAACAGCATCAACGTCGCGCGGCTCCTGCCGCAGTCGTTCTACTATTTCCACGGCTACGCCCAGATGAAGCGCCTCGGCCTCGCGAACCAGCTGGTCGTGTGCGTGCCGAGCGGCAATTTCGGCAACATCTGCGCCGCCCTTTTCGCGAAGCGTATGGGACTGCCCATCAAGCGTTTCGTTGCGGCGAACAACGCCAACCAGGTCTTCTTCGACTACCTGCAGACCGGGCAGTACGACCCGCGTCCGAGCATCCCGACCCTCGCGAACGCGATGGACGTCGGCGACCCGAGCAACGCCGCCCGCATTTTCGAACTCTACGGCCACGACTGGAAAGCCATTACGGACGACATCTCCGGCCACGTATGCAGCGACGAGTGCATCCGCCAGGCACTGAAGTACTGCCGGGAGAAATACGGCTACCAGCTCGATCCGCACGGCGCCTGCGGCTTTGTCGCAGTGTACCACAAGCTGGGCCCGGGCGAGGCCGCCCTGCTCTGCGAGACCGCGCATCCGGCCAAGTTCAAGGACACCGTCGAGGCAGCCACCGGTGCGGAAATCGAGATTCCCGCCCGCCTCGCCGCCTTCATGCAGGGCACGAAACAATCCGTCCCGATGGGTCGGGACTATGCCTCATTCAAAGATTATTTATCAAAAATTCAATAAGTTATGAAAGTAGCTATCGTAGGTGCAAGCGGAGCCGTGGGACAGGAGTTCCTGCGGGTCCTCGACGAACGCAATTTCCCCATTGACGAACTCGTGCTCTTCGGCTCTCCCCGGAGCGCCGGCAGCAAGTACACCTTCCGCGGGAAGGAATATGAAGTGAAGCTTCTCCAGCACAACGACGACTTCAAGGGCGTGGACTACGCCTTCGTGTCGGCCGGCGCCTCCACTTCCAAGGAATTCGCCGAGACTATCACCAAGCACGGCGCCGTGATGATCGACAACTCCAGCGCCTTCCGTATGGACGCTGACGTGCCTCTCGTGGTGCCTGAGTGCAACGCCGAAGACGCCCTCGTGCGCCCGCGCGGCATCATTGCCAACCCGAACTGTACCACCATCATGATGGTCGTGGTGCTCAAGCCGATCGAGGCGCTCTCCCACATCACCCGCATCCACGTGGCCAGCTACCAGTCCGCCTCCGGCGCCGGCGCCCAGGCCATGGCCGAGCTGCAGCAGCAGTACAAGGAGATTGTCGAGGGCAAGCCCGTGACGGTCAAGAAGTTCGCTTATCAGCTCGCCTATAACGTCATCCCGCAGATCGACGTCTTCCAGGACAACGGCTACACCAAGGAGGAAATGAAGATGTTCAACGAGACGCGCAAGATCCTCCACTCCGACGTGCGCTGCAGCGCGATGTGCGTGCGCATCTCCTCGCTGCGCTCCCACTCCGAGGCCGTGTGGATCGAGACCGAGAAGCCGCTGAGCGTCGAGCAGGTGCAGGCCGCCATCGCCGCCGCGCCGGGCGTCACCCTGCAGGACGATCCGTCCACGCAGACCTACCCGATGCCGCTGTTCACCGGCGGCAAGGACGACGTCTATGTGGGCCGTGTCCGCAAGGACCTCGCCAACGACAACGGCATCACCCTCTGGCTCTCCGGCGACCAGATCAAGAAGGGCGCAGCGCTTAACGCGGTCCAGATTGCAGAGTATCTGATTTCCAAGAAATAATGACGGACGGAAAAGCAATTATCCTGCTGCATTGTCCGGATAAGCAGGGCATCATTACGGACGTGACGGGCTTCATCACCCGCAACCACGGCAACATCGTCTATATCGACCAGTATGTGGATACCATCGAAGGGCACCTCTTCATGCGTATCGAGTGGGAACTCAAGGGATTCTTCATCCCGCGCGAACACATCAAGGAAGTCATCGACGAGCTGTTTGCCGAGCGCTACGGCATGGTGTCCAGCATCTTCTTCAGCGACGAACGGCCGCGCATGGCCATTTTCGTGAGCAAGATGAGCCACTGTCTCTACGATCTGCTCGCCCGCTACCGTGCGGGCGAGTGGGACGTGGACATCCCCTGCATCGTCAGCAACCACGAGGACCTGCGCTTCGTGGCCAACCAGTTCGGGATCCCCTTCTACGTGTGGAGCATCGCCCCGGACAAGTCCAACCGCGCCGAGGTGGAGCAGGCGGAAATGGAGCTCCTGCACAAGGAGAAGATCAATTTCATCGTGCTCGCCCGCTACATGCAGGTGATCAGCGACGAGATGATCGCGGAGTACCCGCACCACATCATCAACATCCACCACTCCTTCCTGCCGGCCTTCGTGGGGGCAAAGCCCTACCACCAGGCCTATGAGCGCGGCGTCAAGATCATCGGCGCCACGAGCCACTACGTCACGCGCGAGCTGGACGCCGGCCCGATCATCGAGCAGGACGTCGTGCGCATCACGCACAAGGACACCCCCGACAGCCTGGTGCTGAAGGGGCGCGACCTGGAGAAGATCGTGCTCAGCCGGGCCGTCACCAAACACATTGAACGCAAGATCCTGACCTACAAAAACAGGACGATCGTCTTCGGTTAAAGGAAGCGCGGCCGTTTAGACCAGCTTGATAAAAGAGATGGTGCGGCCGCAATCCAAGCCCTCGTTACGGGCGGAGAAGAAGGTAGGATCCGTATAGGTATCGATCCCCGCAACCTGGATACAGGCGGCGGGGACGCCTGTTTCTTCCAGCAGCCAGCGATTGGCTTTGAAGAGGTCGATGTGGTGTCCGTCCGCCATGGGAACGTCGCTATGGCCGGGACGGAAGGTCCAGATGTCGTCCAGCGGGAAATTCTGCTCCTTGAAGAACTGCACAACCTCCTCGCCTACCTGGAAACTCGCCGGACCGATGGCAGGACCGAGAGCGGCCCGGATATCCTCCGGGCGGCAGCCGAACTCCTGCTTCATCAGGAACAGCGTCTTCTGGGAAATGCGCTGCACCGTTCCCTTCCAGCCGGAATGGATGGCCGCGACGACCCGGCGCTGCGGATCGTACAGCAGAATGGGCACGCAGTCCGCCGTCCGCACGCCAATGGCGCAGCCCGGCAGGGCCGTCACCAAGGCATCGACGCCTTCCAGATCCTCCCGCGTCAGGTCCGGCCGGTCCACGACGGCCACGCGAACGCCATGAACCTGATGGCTTTGCACCACCGGATACGGGAGCTCGCAAGAGCGACGGGTGGAAAAAGCTTCCACACCCGGACCGAGATCATACTGGAGAAGTTCGTTTTCTGCTGCCATAGCGAGCACAAATATACGAAAAAAAACGGCACGCGCGTGCCGAAAAATCAGCGGACGCGCAGCACGCTGACGCCCAGGATTTTGGGATTCGCCTTCAGGTAGGCAGCGAGCGTTCGCGGCTCGATGACGACCTTTTTCGCCGCCGTGGAGGCATGGATGAAGCCCAGCGCGTCGCCGGGATGCTCCCGGTACGCGATCACTACGTGCGAATAGTCCAGCCCTTCGATGGAGGTGGCGAAGCAGAGGATGTCGCCGTTCTGGATCTTGCCTTCTACGGCGGCCAGTTTGTCCCGTGGAATATAGTAGCGAGTCATACCGTCCAGGCGCTCTTCGACGGCACGAATCGCGCGACGGTTGTCCTTGGCGTACTGCGATTCCCCGGTCAGGGGCGCATAGCTGTCGGGGTGCTGCGTCATGAAGCGGATCGGGCGTGCATCCTGCACGCCGCCCAGATCGTCGGAGAGGTCGTCGAACAACCCGTTCGCCTCACCCTGGCGGATCCACTCCGTCGTGTAGTGCAGGCGTGAAGAGTAGCCATCCACGACACCGTCCCGGTAGCGGGACTGCAGCAGGCTGGCGGCCAGGTCCTCGAAGCTTGCCTGCGCGCCGCAGCGCTCTACCGCCCGCACAAGGCCCAGGCAGGTCTCGGCAAAGAGGATGCAGTCCGTGCGGGTCAGGTAGATGCGCAGGCGCTCTTCCCTGCCCTCCTGCGTGGCAGCCTCGTAGGGCTGGCCCAGCAGGGCTTTCGCCGCGAGGATCATCTGTGCGCCGGGGTCCTGCCGCGGGGCGGCGGCGAGGCGCTCCAGCACCACTTTGCCGAGCGCGATGTCGTCGGCCGTGGACGCGTAGTCCTGCGCCCCTGCGAAAAGGGACGTTAGGAACAGGCATACGACGATGACAAGTTTTCTCATTTTATCAGGGCTTTGCCGCTGCGGCCGTCGATGCAGATCTTCAACTCTTCCTCGAAATGGACCTGGCGCAGGTACTCCGTCTCGAAGGCAGCCGGCATGGCATCCAGACGCGCCGCGTCGAAGCATTCGCCCTCGCGGGCGTATGGATTCACATTGACATAGCCCGCATTGAACGAGGTCATGTTCTGGAAGAAATGCGTGCCCTGGCTGGGATCCACGCGGAAATTCTCCAGGCAGCATTCCACGATGGCGCGCGCCTCGGAGATGTCGCTCCACTGCACCGGCACGCCCAGCGACGGGATACTGGAGCCCCAGCGGCCGTAGCCGACCAGGACGTAGTTGCGTCCTTCCTGGCGCATCTGCGCGTTGAGCGTCTTCAGCTCGGTGGCCATCTCACGCGTCTTCAGCACGTCGAAGGCCGCCTCCTTGAGGTACACGATGTCGTGTACGCCCTGGATCCAGCCCGGGCCGATGGCGCTGCCGGAGCTGACCAGCGCGCCGTCCGTGTCGATGTCGTTCCAGTCCACCTCGGCGTCCAGGCCGTCGGCGGAAATGGGCCGCACCTGCAGCACATTGAAGATGGCAGGGCTGTCGGGGCCCACGTCCAGGTTGGCGGCGAATTCGATCTCGACGCCACACTTCACCTCCTTCTGCGTGATGTCCAGCAGCTCGTTCAGGATGTCCGCGAGCGGGAAGGTGTTGTATTTGAGGATGTGCGCGAAGGTGACGAATTTCGGGCCGGCGGGAGCCGGCGAATCCACCATGCGCTGATTCTCGTAGTCATAGGTGGAGACCACGCGGGAGAAGTTGCGGAACGCATCGCAGTCCGTGACGGGAATGCGGTCCAGGTTGACCGCATCATCGACGCTGGTCTTGAACTTATCCGGCTGCAGGTCAAGCGCATACATCGCCTGCTGCGTCTCCGTCATCACCAACTCGGGCGTAGAGGTCTGCAGGACGTTGCGCGGGTATTTCGGCGAGAAGCGGAGCACCTGGTCGCCATCCACGACGGCCTTGCCCAGGCCGAGGGCGACTTTGGCGACACCGTCCTCCGGCGCCTCGTAGCCGATCGGGTAGAAATTGACCGAGCGGGCCACGCCCGAGAAGGTCGGGAAGTAATAGCCCCGGTCCTCACTGCCGCAGATCTCCTGCAGCACAATGGCCATCTTCTCCTCGGAGAGCACGTTGGCCGTGGCCGTGATGTAGCCTCTCGACGAGGCGAAATACACGGACGCATAGACGCTCTTGATGGCCTTGGAGAGCAGGCGGAGCTGCTGGTCCTCGTTCTCCGTGTGCGGGATCATATAGGTCGAATAGACCCCAGCAAACGGCTGATAGTAAGAATCTTCCAGCTTCGACGACGAGCGGACGGCCAGCGGCTTGCGCACGTTTCTGATGAACACGCGCAGCGCATCCGTCAGCTCTTGCGGCAGGGTCGAAGCCACGAATTCCGAGAGGATCTCGGCGTCCGACAGGTCGGAATTGATGACGTATTTCAGGCCGTTCTCACGGATGAAACGGTCGAAGTATTCGGTGGTGATCACAAGCGTACGCGGCACGAGCACGCGCACGTCTTCCCACTTGTCGTAGAGGTCGTATTTCTGGAGAATGTGGTTCAGGAACGCCAGGCCGCGCGCCTTGCCGCCCAGGGAGCCTGAGCCGATGCGGGCGAACCAGATGGCGTCGTTGTAGGTGTCCGGCTCGAAGAGCGCCACGACACCGAGGCCCTGGCTGATGCGGTAGTCGCGGATCATGCGGAGATTCATTTCACGCACGTGGGCGACGTCTTCGTCGGAATGGATACGGATCGGACGGAACAGGTCGCCGATCTGGAAAATACCGCGGCCGTAGAGCCAGCGGGAGATGTAATTCTTGTCCGCGAGGAAGCGCAGCGCCCGGTCGGACATGCCCGCCACGACCTGCTCGAACTCGTAGAGATTGCGGGCGCGCGCCGTGACAC
This sequence comes from Bacteroidales bacterium, assembly GCA_016291185.1. The sequence goes on along the minus strand of JAEFAI010000033.1, from coordinate 8,848 downwards.
GGCCGGTGTCGGGATCCGTGACCACGAAGTCGCCGAAGCCGAATTCGCGGCCGATGTAGTCCGACACCTCCTGCGTGAGGGTCTTGGAGCGCTTGTGCACGAAGCCTACGCCGAGCTGTTCGGCCACGGCGCGCATGCTCTCCTGCGAGGACTGCATCAGGAACGGAAGCATCGGATCCTCCTGCCGCACCATGCGGCAGAGATCAATACCTGCATCGATCTTCTCCTGTTCCGGTTTGTCGCCCTTGTGCAGGACGAAGCCGATGTCGGAAATGATGCCGATGACGTTGGATTTATACTTCTGATAATAATCGTAGGCCTCGTCGTAACACGTGGCCATGAGAATCTTCGGCCGCGCGCGCTTGCGCAGGAACTGCTGCTCCTCGTTGAGCGCGTCGCGCACCGCCTCGCTGTTCTGCTGCAGCACGAGGCGGTACAGCAACGGCAGATAGGTCGAGTAATAACGGACGGAGTCTTCCACCAGCAGGATCACGCGGGCGCCCATCTCCAGGCAGTCATGCTCGGCATTGAGCTTGTCCTCCAGGAGCTTGATGATGGCGATGAGCACGTCGGTGCTGTTGTTCCAGCAGAACACATAGTCGATGCCGGCGTGGTCGCATTCCGCGATCTTGCGATAGATCTCCCGGGAGAACGAAGACAGCAGGACGATCGGGGTGTCCGGCGCGAGCTGCTTCGCTTCCACCGAGAAGGAGAAAACGTCGAGCTTGCCGACGTTGTACATCGTGATGATAAGGTCAAACCCCTCCCCGCCCTTCAGGATCTCGAGCGCCTCGAGCGTAGATTCGGCCCGCACGATGGCGGGCGGATTGCTCAAGTTCAGATCCGAGTACTCCTTTGTGATCAGGGCTTCGATGTGTCCGTCCTCCTCCAGGGAGAAACTGTCATAATTGTTACAAACCAGGAGGATTCGGCGAATCCTCCTGGCCATTAATTGTGTGTAGTCCGTGTTATTGCTCATAGAGACGATTTAGACCAGACCCTGGGCCACCATCGCGTTGGCTACCTTGATGAAGCCGGCGAGGTTGGCACCCTTGACGTAGTTGATGTAGCCGTCCTCCTCGGTGCCGTACTTGATGCAGGCAGCGTGGATGTCGGACATAATACGGTGCAGGTGCTCGTCGACTTCCTCGGAAGTCCACTTCTGGCGGATCGAGTTCTGGGTCATCTCCAGGCCGGATGTCGCCACGCCGCCGGCGTTGGACGCCTTGCCCGGCGAGTAGAGCATCTTCTTCTCCTGGAAGATGGCGATGGCCTCAGGCGTAGAGGGCATGTTCGCACCCTCGACAACGCACCAGCAGCCGCCTTTCACCAGGTTCTCCGCGTCGGCCTTCTCGATCTCGTTCTGCGTGGCGCAAGGGAGCGCGATGTCGCAGGGGATGCGCCAGGGGCGCTCGCCCGGGAAGTACTGGGCCTTCGGATACTTGGTGACATATTCTTTGATACGACCGCGGCGGATATTCTTGAGTTCGAGCACGAACTGGTGCTTCTCCTCGTCGAATCCGTCAGGATCGTAGATAAAGCCGTCGGAATCGGAGAGCGTGACCACCTTGGCGCCCAGGCGCATGGCCTTCTGGGCGGCGTACTGGGCCACGTTGCCGGAGCCGGACACGACCACGGTCTTGCCCTCGAAGCTCTCGCCACGCGTGGCGAGCATCTCCTGGGCGAAATAGCAAACGCCATAACCCGTCGCTTCCGTGCGGAGGAGGCTGCCGCCGAAGGGCAGACCCTTGCCGGTCAGCGTGCCCGTGAACTCGTCGCGGAGACGCTTGTACTGGCCGAAGAGGAAGCCGACCTCGCGGCCACCCACACCGATGTCACCGGCCGGCACGTCCGTGTCGGGGCCGATGTGGCGGGAAAGCTCGGTCATGAAACTCTGGCAGAAACGCATCACCTCGGCGTCAGACTTGCCACGCGGGCTGAAGTCGGAACCACCCTTGCCGCCACCCATCGGGAGCGTGGTGAGGGAGTTCTTGAAGGTCTGCTCGAAAGCGAGGAACTTCAGGATGCTGAGGTTCACGCTGGCGTGGAAGCGGATACCGCCCTTGTAGGGGCCGATCGCGCTGTTCATCTGGACGCGGTAGCCACGATTGATATGGATCTCGCCCTTGTCGTCGGTCCAGGGGACGCGGAACATGATGACGCGCTCCGGTTCGACCATACGCTCGAGGATCTTGAGATCCATCAGATGAGGATAAGAGGTGACATAAGGTGCAACACTTTCCACCACCTCACGGACAGCCTGGTGAAATTCTTTTTCGCCAGGGTTGCGTGCGATCAGTTCATCCATGAACCGGTCGACGTAGTTCTGTGTGAATTTGTCCATTTATTATGGGAGTTTAACTAACCGGATTCAAATGTAAGAAAAAATTTTAATAATTCCGAATGCTTCGCTGAAAAAATGTCAGCATTTTTGACAAAATGTCTTGATTACCAGTGTGTTAAGTATGTTTTTGCGCCAAAATGTCTCAAAATAGCAAGTGGTTTACGAATTGTAAGTATGTAAGGCGTCCCCCGGTCGGGACGATGATAAAAAGTTAAACGACATTTAAAATGATAGGAGATTTGATTATGTATCCCGCAAGAAGAAACCAAGCTTGGATTCCGAGCATTTTCGGTGACCTGTTCGACGATTTCAACGTAATGCCTGCGAAGCAGTTCGCTTCCCCGGCCGTCAACATCAAGGAGACCGACAAGGCCTTCGAGATTGAGATTGCGGCTCCTGGCATGACCAAGGACGACTTCACGATCCGCGTGGACAACGACGAGGAGCTGGTGATCGCCCTCGAGAAGAAGCACGAGAACAAAGAGGAGAAGAAGAATGAGAATTACCTCCGCCGCGAGTTCTCTTACACTTCCTACCACCAGGCCTTCACCCTGCCCGACAACATCGCCGTCGAACAGATCAAGGCCACGATGAACAACGGCATTCTCGGCATCGAACTGCCGAAGAAGACCCCGGACAAGCAGATCCCGGCTTCGCGCCAAATCGCGATTGCCTAATCATCACAACACACACTTATAAACGCAGCGGCCCGCTCCTTTACCGGAAGCGGGCCGTTGTTCTTTTATAAGGTATCGATCAACTGTTTTAGGAAGTGGAAGGAGCTGTCGGAGATGCGGTCCCAGAAGTCCGCGTAGGCCAGCATGTCGTGGCCGCCGACGCGCGTGTCGCTGATGATGCGGAAGCTCAGGAAAGGCACGCCATAGTGGTGGCACACCTGCGCAATGGCAGCCGACTCCATGTCGCATGCCAGCGCTTCAGGATAGGTCTTGAGAATCTTTTCATCCTCCTGCGCCGTTGTCACGAACCAGTCGCCGGTGCAGACCAGGCCGCTGTGCACCCGCTGCGATGTCTTTAAGGACAGCGCCTTCTGCAGGAGCGCCGGATCGGCGTCGAAGCGCTGCGGCAGGCCCTGGACCTGGCCGGGGAGATTCCCCTCCCCGCACCACACGTCGTGGTAGGCCGTCTGGGCACCCAGCACCGTATCCCCCACCGCCACCGACGGCGCCAGGCCGCCGGCACAGCCGGAATTGATAATGCAGTCGGGCCGCTCGCGCAGGATCAGTTCCGTGGCCGTGCGAGCCGCGCCCGCCTTTCCGATCCCGGACTGTACAGCGTCCGTCATTCCGGCCCTTTTCAGCGCCGCGAGCTCCTTGCTCATCGCTACGATTAATCCGATTTTCATAACACCCGCAAAGATACGAAAACTTCCCGGAAATCGGCGTCATGCCCGTCTCGCAAGCCATCATCTGACAGGTGTCCACAAAAACGGCCACTGGTGCAATAAAAGTGGATACCTGTCGGCCAAAACAGCGGAAAACGATAAAAACCATGGGGAGGTGTACAGAAATTTTGCGTAGAATGGCGATTTTCTGTACACCTGTCTCCTATACCTCCCGCCCAGCGATTACACCTCCCGCCCGGCAACTTCCACCGGCCCGACATCTTGTCTATTCTCCTTCCGGGAGGTTGCCTTTGCCGATCTGCTCGCGGATGATGTCGTCGACGACCTCGAAGAGGCGCTCGGAGCCGAGGCGCGTCTTGTTCTGGCGGCCGTAGACCTGGCAGGCCGTGACGCCGTGCGCCTTCCAGTCGGCGCCGTCGTTGCTTCCGTTGAGCATCAGCGGCTGGAGGTTGTCCAGCGCGTGCGCGAAACGGGCTTCCGGGCTGCTCCAGTTTTCGAATTCATCGAAGAGAGCGACGAGTTCCGCCTTCTGGTCGTCGGGCAGCAGGGAGTAGATGCGCTCCTTGGCGGCATCTTCGCGCGCCTGCTGCGTCTGCAGGCCCTCCGGGTCGTAGGCGTACGTGTCGCCGGCGTCGATTTCCACGATGTCGTGGATCAGGCACATCATCATGACCTTCGCCACATCCACCTCTTCGTTGGCATACTCCCGCAGCAGCCAGGCCATGACGGCCATGTGCCAGGCGTGCTCGGCGTCGTTCTCGGCCCGGCCGTGGCCGGACAGGTGCGTCTGCCGGAAGATGCTTTTCTCCTTGTCGATTTCCAGGATGAAATCCAGCTGCCGTTTCAGTCGTTCCTCCATAGAGACTACTCTTTACAATATGCCAGCAGTTCCGCGTAATCGTCAATGACGAGGTCGGGGTGCTCCGCCTCCAGTTGCGCGCGGTCCTGGTTGCCCCAGGTCACGCCGCAAGTGTGGCAGAGGGCAGCGCGACCCATCTGCAAGTCGAAGACGGTGTCGCCGACGACCAGCGTTTCGTCCGCCCGGACGCCGAGGCGCTCCAGGGCCAGCAGGGCGATGTCCGGGGCTGGTTTGGGATGCGTGACGTCCTGGTTGGTAACGATGGCCGAGAAGTGCGCCCGGATGCCGAGCACCTGCAGCAGGGCGTTCAGCGAGTTGTTGCTGCGCGAAGTGCAGAGGGCCAGCGTAAGGCCGCGTGCCTGCAATTCGGCAAGCGCTTCCTTCGTGCCGGGGAAGAGCGTCGTGCACGGGATGGCGATTTCGTTAAACAGGGCCCGGTAGGTCGCGCAGGCTTCTTCGATGCGCTCCGGCGGGGTGTCGGTGCCGCGGGCGAAGCAACCGGTGAGCGGGAGCCCGATGACGGAGCGGATCCGTTCCGGGGTGGATGCGGGCAAACCTAACTTCTTCAGGGTGACCAGGGTGCATTGTACGATGCCCTCGGTGGTGTCGGCCAGCGTGCCGTCGAAGTCAAAAAAGATATTGCGGATCATGGTCTGCAAAAGTAATGGAAATATCGTATCTTTGCAATTATGACAGAGACAACACGACAGAGCGCCGACCTCTCTGAGGTGCTGGAAGTGGCGGCGGAAGCAGGACACATCCTGCTGGAGAACGGAGCGGAAATCTCGCGGGTCGAAGACATTATGTCCCGCATCGCGTCGCATTACGGCGTGGATTCGGGCAGTTTCTTCGTGCTCAGCAATGGCATTTTTACTACGGGCTCGGTGGACAAGGTCCGCCACCCTGGCGGACAGTCGCAGACTTACGCCAATGTGGAGTTTATCCCCATCCGGGGTATTCAGCTGTCCAAGGTCGTGGCCGTCAATCGTCTGAGCTACGATATCTCCTACGGAATCTGCACACTCGAGCAGGCGCGCGAGCGGCTCAAGCTCATCCGTGAGTCGGCCCCCAAGCCGAACTGGGAGCTCATCCTGGGCTCCGCCCTGGGCGCCGCCGGCTTCTGTGCCATATTCGGCGGCGGCTGGCTGGACTGCGCTGCCGCATTCGCCGTAGGCGCGCTGCTGTATGCTTATATCCTCTTCTTCAGCGGTCGCTTCCTGTCCAAGATTGTGGGTGGCGTGAGCAACGCCCTGCTGGCGACTTTTCTCTGCCTGCTGTTCTACCGCATCGGTTTCGGCGAGAGCCTCAGCAATATGATTATCGGTGCCGTCATGCCCCTAGTGCCCGGTGTTCCCTTCGTGAACGGCGTGCGGGACCTGGCCAACTCCGACTACATCGCAGGCTTGACACGCCTGACGGACGCCATGCTCGGATTCTTCTGTATCGCCCTGGGCGTAGCCTTCAGCTTCCTACTGGACGGCTGGTTCTTCGGCGGCATGATTGTTCTGGCGGGGATGAGCGTCAATCCGGAGACGGCCGGGCTGATCACCCAGACGCTGTCCGCCTTTGTCGGCACGTTCGCATTCGCCGCTCTGTTTGGCGTGCCGCGGGCGCAGTACGTCGCCGCCGGCATCACCGGTGCCCTGGGCTGGTGTCTTTATCTGGTGCTCGTGCGCTTCGCAGCCGTGTCTCCGGTCATTGCCGTGATCCTTTCCTCGATCTTTATCTGTGTCCTGGCGCGTTTCTCCGCCATCAAACACAAATGTCCCGCGCAGGTGTTCCTGCTCTGCGGCATCTTCCCGCTGGTACCGGGGGCCGGGATCTTCTGGTTCACCTATTATCTGGTATCCGGCCAGCTCGCCCCGGCACTCACCAGCGGCTTCGGCGCCGCCAAGGCGGCCGTGGCCATCGTGCTCGGCATCATCGTCGCGATGGAACTTCCGCAGCGCATCTTCTCCGGCCGCAAACCCCGCGTCGAGCGGCCCGTGCACTGATCGCCGGGCGGGAGGTATAGGAGACAGGTGTACAGAAAATCGCCATTCTACGCAAAATTTCCGTACACCTCCTCCTGGTTTTTATCGTTTTCCGCTGTTTTGGCCGACAGGTATCCACTTTTATTGCACCAGTGGCCGTTTTTGTGGACACCTGTCGGATGATGGTGTGCGGCAGCCGGTGGGGAGGATGTGCGGGGGCCCGCGCCCGTTTGCCTGTGCTGTCGGGGCTTGCCGTGCAGGGGCGTTGCAGAAGGCGGGCGGGTGCTGCGGGATGGCGTTGTGGAGGGCGGAGCGGAAATTGGTTTTTCGAGCAACTGCACGAAAAATAATTTCCGGCTGCCCGCGAGGGAAGACCGGCGAATGACGAATGTTGAGGCCAAAAGATTTGCTTTTCCGGAAATAAACCCTATATTTGCAGAACGTATGACACAACTGCGCGCATATCATCACCACCACCGAATCTGAGGATCCGGTAGGTCATCGTGTGCGTGCGTGTTGCGTTGAGAGAGGCTTGCCGGAATATCGGTAAGCCTTTTTTCATGAGATTCCCGATCAGGTCGGGAATGACGACAAAGAAAAGTTAGTAGATTAAAATGATAAGATTAGCCATCCAATCCAAGGGCCGGTTGAACGAAGACAGTACCGCCCTGCTGCGCGAGATCGGGATCGACATTGACGACTCTCGCCGGAAATTCCTGTCCCAGGCCCCGAATTTCCCCCTGGAACTCCTTTATATGCGCGATGATGACATCCCCGGTGTCGTCTCCAGCGGCACCGCCGCGCTCGGCATCGTCGGCCTCAACGAGGTCGAAGAGCACGGCCTGCCCGTACAGATTGTCAAGAAACTCGGCTTCGGCGCCTGCCGCATCTCGCTGGCCGTGCCCAAGACCGTCGATTATACCGGCCCGAAGTGGTTCGCGGGCAAGCGCATCGCGACCTCCTACCCCCGCATTCTGAAGAAATGGCTGGACGAGCAGGGCATCGAAGCCCGGATCGAAGTGATCACGGGCTCCGTGGAGATCGCCCCCGCCGCCGACATCGCCGACGCCATCTTTGACATCGTCTCCTCCGGCAGCACGCTCGTATCCAACGGTCTGGTGGAAGTCGAAAAGGTCTTCTGGTCCGAAGCGGTGCTCATCTCCAGCGGAGACCTGACGCCTGACCAGCAGCAGATCCTGGACGAGATGCTCTTCCGCATCGACTCCGCCATGGTCAGCCGCCGCAAGAAATACATTCTAATGAACCTCCCGCAAGCCTCCGTCGAGGAAGCGACGCGGATTCTGCCCGCTATGCGCAGCCCGACCGTGATGCCGCTCGCCGCCGAGGGCTGGTGCTCCATGCACTCCGTGGTGGACGAAGACGAGCTCTGGGACAAGATCCGGCAGCTCAAGGCCATCGGCGCCGAAGGCATTCTGGTTCTGAATATCGACAAGCTTATTCCGTAAACCATGCTGGAGACCTTTATCAACCCGTCCCGGGATCAGTGGGAGGCGCTCTGCGCCCGTCCTTCGGCCGCCAATCCGACGGTCCGTGCCCGGGTGGAAGCCATCCTGCAGCGCGTGCGCGAGCAGGGTGACGATGCGCTCCGGGCCCTGTCGGAAGAGATCGACGGCCGCCCGCTGGGCGCGATCGAAGTGAGCCCCGAGGAAATCCTCGAGGCGGAGGTACGCGTGAGCGGCAGCGTCAAGCGCGCCGTGGCGCAGGCGGAAGCGAACATCCGCGCCTTCCACGAAGCGCAGCGCCCGCGCGAAGTCAGCGTGGAAACGGCGCACGGCGTAAAATGCATCCAGCGCCCCGTGCCCATCGAGCGCGTGGGTCTCTACATCCCGGGCGGCACCGCTCCCCTCTTCTCCACCGTGTTGATGCTCGCCGTGCCGGCGAATATCGCCCAGTGCCCCGAGGTGGTGCTCTGCACCCCGTCCGGCAAGGACGGCAAGGTCAACGCGGAAGTTCTCTACACGGCCGCCTACTGCGGCGTGAAACGTATCTTCAAGCTGGGCGGCGCCCAGGCCGTGGCCGCCATGGCCTACGGCACGCAGACCGTCCCGAAGGTCGATAAGATCTTCGGCCCCGGCAACCAGTACGTCACCACGGCCAAGCAGCTCCTGTCGGCCGGCACCGTGGCCATCGACATGCCCGCCGGGCCGTCCGAGGTCGTGGTCGTCACAGACGGCAGCACGCCGGCCTCCTTCGCCGCCGCGGACCTGCTCTCGCAGGCCGAGCCCGGCGTGGACAGCCAGGTGATGCTGGTCTGCCCCGACGCTGCGACCGCGGAAGCCGTCCGCGAA
>JAEFAI010000008.1 GCA_016291185.1 Bacteroidales bacterium | reverse complement strand
ACTCCAAGGAGCCTGACTGGACGAAGTTCCAGGACTTCCTCAAGGGCGAGGTCCGCTTCGCTTCCCTGTACAAACTCTTCCCGGACAGCGCTGCCGAGCTGCTCGCCAAGACCGAGGAGTTTGCCAAGGTGCGCCTCAATACTTATAAGAGGTTAGCGGGCAAAGAATAAATAATTCTGAATATTTAATAAATTTTTATTGTTTTTCAATATTTTTTGATTAGCTTTGCAATCAGAAAGCGCAATCAAATGAAAATGATGAAAAAAATTCTCATCCTTGCAGCAGCGCTCATCAGCGCTGCTGCTTTGGGAAATGCTCAGCAGATGCAGCAACTTCCCAACGATCCGGCCACCCGCGTCGGTAAGCTTGACAACGGATTAACCTATTACATCCGTCACAACGAGAAGCCCGCCCAGCGGGCCGAGTTCTACCTGGCCACCAACGTCGGCGCCCTGCAGGAGCTGCCCGACCAGGACGGCCTCGCTCACTTCCTGGAGCACATGTGCTTCAACGGCACCAAGAACTTCCCCGGCAAGGGGATCCTCAACTGGCTGGAGAGCATTGGCGCTTCCTTCGGCGGCAACGTGAACGCTTCCACGGGTGTGGAGCAGACCATCTACCTGCTCAACAACATTCCCCTGGTGCGCCCGACCGTCGTCGACACCTGCATCCTCATCATGCACGACTACTCCCACTTCGTGACCTGCGATCCGGAGGAAATCGACAAGGAGCGCGGCGTCATCCTCGAGGAGAAGCGTTCCCGCAACACCGCCCAGTGGCGCATGCGCGAGGCCGCCGGTCCGTACCTCTACGGTGACACCAAGTACGCCACCACGACCATCATCGGCACCGAGGAGAACCTCAAGACCTTCAAGCCCGAGAGCCTGACGAACTTCTACCACACCTGGTACCGTCCGGACATGCAGGCGCTGATCGTCGTGGGAGACATCGACGTCGACTACGTGGAGGCCTGCATCAAGCGCACCTTCGCCGACATCCCGGCCGCCGAGAATCCCAAGCAGAAGGACGTCATCGCCATCCCGGACAACGAGAAGCCGGCCATCGGCATCCTCACCGATCCCGAGAACCGCAACACCACCGTCGAGATCTACTGGCGCAGTCAGGCGACCCCGGAGGAGCTCAACAGCACCCCGGTGGGCCTGATCACCGACCTGCTCGAGGACATCGTGTCCATCGCGATGAACGAGCGCTTCGAGGAGATCGCCGCCCAGGCTGACGCTCCGTTCCTGGCCGGCGGATTCGGCATCGGCAACCTCTGTGAGCCCGCCGACGTCACCTACGTCGAGGCCGCCAGCAAGGACGGCGAGGCGCTCAACGCCCTGGCCGCCGCCCTGCTCGAGGCCGAGAAGCTCCGCCGCTTCGGTCTGACCGACGCCGAGGTGGAGCGCGCCAAGAACGAGGTCCTCTCCCGCTTTGAGACCAAGGCCAACAAGGCCGACACCCGCAACAACTCCGAGTTCGTGATGCCTTGCATCTACAACTTCTTCGACAACGAGCGCTTCATGGACCCGCAGACCGAGTACGAACTCGTCCAGCAGCTCATGCCGATGCTGACCGCCGACACCATCAACCAGGCCGCCCAGCAGCTCATCACCCGCGAGAACATGGTGGTCATCTACACGGCTCCTGAGAAGGAAGGCCTCGCCCACCCGACCGTGGAGCAGGTCCAGGCCGTGATCGACGCCGTCGAGAACGCCCAGATCGAGCAGGCCGCCGCCGAGGAACTTCCGGAAGCCTTCCTGAACCCGGCCGCCCTCAAGGGCAGCAAGGCCGGCAAGGTCAAGGACAGCTACTACGGTTCCAAGACCTTCACCCTGAAGAACGGCGTGACCGTCTGGCTCTTCCCGACGGACCACGAGAAGGACCGCATCATCATGAACTACAGCAAGGACGGCGGCCGCAGCCTGCTCTCCGACGAGGAGACCTTCTCCTTCGACTCCAACATCTGGAGCCTCTACCTGCAGAACAGCGGTATCGCCGACTTCCCCGCCACGACGGTGCGCAAGATGCTCGCCGGCAAGCAGGTCAGCGGTTCTCCTTATATTAATGAGTACACGCACGGCGTCAGCGGCACCACGACCGTCAAGGATCTTGAGACCGCCCTGCAGCTCTTCTACCTCTACATCACGGCCCCGCGCTTTGATGAGAACGAGTACAACCAGGGCCGCAGCCAGATCGAGGCCGTCCTGCCGAACCTCATGACCCAGTCCAACTACAAGCTCAACAAGGCCCTCTACGACTATGTCTATGACAGCCCGCGCCGCTTCATGATCAGCGACGACGTCCTCGCCAAGGCTAGCCTGAGCACCCTCGAGAGCGCCTACAAACGCCTCTACGCCGACGCGGCCGGTGCCCGTCTGGTGGTCGTGGGCGACTTCAACGTGGACGAGATCATGCCGCTCATCTGCAAGTACGCCGGTTCCATCCCGGCCGGGAAGAAGGCCGCCAAGGCCGAGTACCGCGGCGACGGCATCAGCACCGCCGACCGTCTGTACGACTTCAACGCCCAGATGGCCACCCCGATGGTCACGGTCCTGCAGGTCTACAACGCCCTCAAGCCCTACTCCATCGCCGACGAAGTCGCCAATGACGCGCTCTCCTACATCCTCGACATGCTCTATACCGAGACCCTGCGCGAGGACGAAGGCGGCACCTACGGCGCCAGCAGCTCCGACAACGTCAGCACCAAGCCGGATGAGCGTCATATGATGCAGGTGGTCTTCCAGACCAACGTCGAGTCCGCCGACAAGCTCCGCGAGCTGGCCAAGTCCGGCTTCCAGGGCATCGCCGAGAACGGCCCGACCGCCGACCAGTTCGACAAGGCCGTGAAGAACCTCCAGAAGACGACTCCTGAGAACCGCCAGAAGAACAACTACTGGGCTTCGGTGATCATGCGCAACGCCCGCTACGGCTTCGACTATGACAAGGAGTACGAGGCTGCCGTGAACGCCCTGACGCCCGCCGATGTCCAGGCAGCCGCCCAGGAGCTCCTCCACGGCAACATGATCGAGATCGTCATGCGCCCCGAATAATCAGGGACGAAACATAGCTCTAAGGGATTTTTATCCCACAGAAACGCCGATTTGTCCGCCAAATCGGCGTTTCGTCACTTTTTTCGCCCGCCGTTCCCAACTCTTTGCCCGGGCCCTCGCGAGGTCCTACCTTTGCGTTCCGGATCATCAAACAAAACGCAAAGAACCATGTACAATCTGACCCTTGAAGACAGTTTCCTGCGCCGCTTTGAACAATCCGTCAAAGCCTGCTGGGACAAGACCGCTCTCGTCGAATACAATCAGGCCGGCATCACCTACGGGGAGTTGGCCGCCGAACTCGAAAAGACCGTCCTCTGGTGGCGGGCCGCCGGCCTGCAGCCGGGCGACAAGATCGCCATCAACGCGCGTTCCAGCGCAGGCTGGGCCAAGACCTTCTTCGCCGCCCAGACGGGCGGGTTCGTGGCCGTGCAGCTCTTCAACGGCTTCACCCCCGAAGACACGATGCACCTGGTGGCCCATTCCGACAGCCGCATTCTCTATACGGAGAAGGCGATCTTCGAGAAGATGGACTTCGCGGCCATGCCGCAGGTGATGGGCGTGCTCGACACCAAGAGCGGCGAGCTGCTGGCCGCCCGCGGCGACTTCGCCGCCGTCTACGCGCAGCGTGACGCCCTCTTCGCCACCGCCCACCCCAACGGGCTCCGCGCTGAAGACGTGCACTTCCAGGACCGTCCGCTGGACGAGCTCTGCGCCCTGATGTACACCTCCGGTTCCACCGGCAACCCGAAGGGCGTGATGATCTCCATCCGCAACTTCAGCTCCAACATCCAGCTCATTCCCCATCATTTCCCGTACAAGCGGGAGGACAACTACGTCAGCGTGCTCCCCTACGCCCACATCTTCGGCCTGGTGTACGACCTGATGGCCCCGCTCTGCTACGGCATGACCCTCTGCATCCTCTATGTCCCGCCCGTGCCGGCTTACCTCAAGCCCGCCCTGCGCGACTACAAACCTTACGTGTTCTTCGCGGTTCCGCTCATCATCAACAAGATGATCGACGACACCATCGGCGAATTCATCCGCAGCAAGAGCGGCGCCGCCAAGCTCGCGGACTATAAGAACAACCCGGACTTCTGCGAAGCCCTGCGCACCATCTTCATGAACGCCTTCGGCGGCAACCTCGGCCTGATGATCACGGGCGGCGCGGCCATGCCGGAGCAGCTGGAGCGCCTCTTTCTGGAGCAGCTCAAGGTTCCGTTCGTGACGGGCTACGGCATGACCGAGTGCACGCCCACCATCACCCTGGGCCACAAGGAGACCTATGTGATGAAGGAGTGCGGCGAGCCCGTTCCCGAAGGCATCGAGCTGAAGATCGACTCTCCGGATCCGCACCATGTGGCCGGCGAGGTCCTCGTCCGCGGCCATGTGGTCTTCTCGGGCTACTATAAGAATCCCGAGGCCACCCGCGCCGTCTTCACGGAGGACGGCTGGTTCCGCACCGGCGACCTCGGCACCATCGACGACCAGGGCCGCACCTTCCTCGTGGGCCGCAGCAAGAGCATGATCCTCGGCGCCAACGGCCAGAACATCTTCCCGGAGGAGATCGAGGTGGTCCTCAACCAGCTCCCCTACGTCCAGGAGTCCATCGTGGTGGGCCGCAACGGCCAGTTGACCGCGCTGATCGTTCCCAACCAGGCGATGCTGGAGGACCAGAACATCGACGCCGACACGCTCAAGAGCATCATGGACGCCAACCTGGCCACCCTCAACCAGAAGATCCCGGCCTACTCCAGCGTCCGTGGCTACGAGGTGCAGTTCACTCCCTTTGCCAAGACGCCAAAAGGCAGTATTAAACGGTTTATGTATAAGTAGACGCTTGCCTTCCCACGCGGGCGGACGAAAAATAATTTTCGTGCAGTAGCTCGAAAAACCAATTTCCGCTCCGCCCTCCGCAACGCCTACGCACGGCAAGCGTCCGAAATCCGTCGATTCAGATCGGCGGATTTTTGTTTTATTTTACTATCTTTGCGATAAGACAGACTTATATGTTCGAGGATTTCAGACTACGTGTATTCGAGCGCGTCGCGGAGCTGGGGAGCTTCACGGCGGCCGCCAAGGCCCTGGGCATTTCCCAGCCGGCCGTCAGCCAGCATATTTCGGAATTGGAGAAGGCCGTCGGCGGGGCGCTGTTCGAGCGCGGCCGCGGGCGCGTGGAGCCGACCGGACGCGGCCGCCTCTTCCTGGAGCACACCCGCACCATCCTGGCGGGTTATAAGGCGATGGACAGCGAGTTCCGCGTGCCGGAGAGCATCCTCCTGCACCGCGTGCTGCTGGACGGGCGCAAGACGAATATCCTCATCCAGCAGGACCGATTCGCGGACCTGGACGCTCCGGAGGATACCCCGGCCGACCGCGTCATCGAGGCGGACGGCCTGGCCATCCTGCCCTCCTTCTTCAACACGCACAACCACGCGGCCATGACGCTCATGCGCGGCATGGCGGACGACCTGCCGCTGGAGGAGTGGCTGCAGGAGCACGTCTGGCCCTTCGAGGCCAACCTGACCCCGGACGACATCCGGCACGGCAACGAGTTGGCTGTCAGGGAGATGGTCGCTTCCGGCTCCACCTTCTTCTCGGACATGTACTTCGACCCCGAGGAGGCCATGGCCCCGGTCGAGGCCGCCGGGATCCGCGCCGCCATCGGCATCACCATCCTGGACAATCATCCCAAATCGCAGGCGGAAGCCCTCAAGAACTACATCAAGAACTGGCAGGACCCGACCGGCGGCCGCATCCAGCTGGTGATGTGCCCGCATTCCGTCTATACCGTGAACGGTGAACGGCTCAAGCGCTGTGTCGACTTCGCCCGCCACCACGACATGCTGATCCATATCCACGTCAGCGAGACGCGCCGCGAGGTCGAGGACTGCATCAAGGCGCACGGCACCACGCCGGTGCGCTACCTCGACAAGCTGGGCGTCCTGGGCCCGGACGTCATCGCCGCCCACTGCGTGCACGTGGACGCCGAGGAGTGGAAGATACTCGCCAAGAATGGCGTCACCATCGCGCACTGCCCCTGCTCCAACATGAAGCTGGGCAGCGGCCGCTTCCCCTATGAGCTGGCGATCGAATCGGGCTGCCGCATCACCCTGGGCACGGACGGTGTGTCGTCCAACAACAACCTCGACATGCGCGAGGAGATGAAATTCGCGGCCCTGCTGGCCAAGCTCAACGGCGACACGACCCTGCTCCCCGCCGACGAGATCTTCCGCTGGGCCACGCGCAACGGCGCCGAGTTCTTCGGCATCGACGCCGGCGAGATCGCCAAGGGCAAGCAGGCGGACGCCATCCTCGTCGATCTCGGCGCCCCCGCCATGCAGCCCTGCCACAACCTCATCTCCAACTGGGTCTATTCCGCCGACACCTCTGTCATCCGTTACCGCTTCTGCGCTGGTCGCATTTTAAAATAAAAAAGGGAGCCCCACTGGGACTCCCTTAGTGTAAGACACTTCGTGCGTGACTACTCGGCCGGAGCGATAGCGCCCATCGGGCAAGCATCGGCGCAGGTACCGCAATCGATGCAGACGTTCGGGTCGATGGTGTAGACATCACCCTCCTGGATAGCGCCGGAAGGGCATTCACCCTGGCAAGTACCACATGCCACGCAGGTGTCGGGATTGATCTTGTAAGCCATTATCAGTAAAATTTAGTGTGTGTTCGGTCCAGTATTTGCAAAAACCGGGACAAAAGTAATCATTTTTTTCGTAAATTTGCAGTTATGAAAACGCTTTTGACAATCTTGCTTGCTGCCGCGCTTGCAGCACCCATCCAGTTTGACAAAACTGTACACGACTTTGGCGAGATCAGTGCCAAAGCCGGCAAGCAGACCTGCACCTTTACCGTGATCAACGACGCAGACGAAGATCTCTCGATCCTGGCCGTTGTTCCTTCCTGCGGATGCACCGACGTCGTGTGGACGCGCGAAGCCATCGCTCCGGGCGCCAAGGGCGAAATCAAAGCCACTTACTCCAACGACGAAGGCACGGGTACCTTCGACAAGACGCTGACCGTCTACACCTCCGCGCAGAAGAAGCCCGTGATCCTGCACCTCAAAGGTTCCGTCAAGAATGCCAAATAATAGCAACTACACAGACGACAACATACGCACCCTCGAAGGCGTACAGCACGTACGCCTTCGTCCGGGTATGTACATCGGCCGACTCGGCAACGGTAACAACCCGGGCGACGGCATCTACGTCCTCCTGAAAGAAATCGTGGACAATTCCATCGACGAATTCGCGATGGGATTCGGCAAGGAGATCCGCATCGACATCAAAGAAAACGAAGTCACCGTGCGCGACTTCGGCCGCGGCATTCCCCTGGATTCCGTGATCAAGGCCGTGAGCATCCTCAACACCGGAGGCAAGTTCGACGACAAGGTCTTCAAGAAGTCCGTCGGCCTCAACGGCGTCGGCACCAAGGCCGTCAACGCTCTCTCCGAGAGCTTCTACGTCTGCTCCCACCGCGACGGCGAAAGCTCCTGGGCGCGCTTCGAGCGCGGCGAGCTGAAGGACAGCGGCAAGGGCAAGACCACGGAGAAGAACGGCACGCTCGTCACCTTCACGCCGGACAAGATGATGTTCGGCGAATACGCCTTCAACATGGACTTCGTGGAGACGATGGTCAAGAACTACTCCTACCTCAAGAAAGGTCTGACCCTCCTCCTCAACGGCACGCCCTACAAGTCCGAGAACGGCCTGCTGGACCTCGTGAACGAGAACCTGCTCAGCGACGAGCCGCTCTACCCGCCCATCCACCTGGAGGGCGAGGACATCGAAATCGTCCTCAGCCACAGCAACGCCTACGGCGAGAACATCTCCTCCTTCGTCAACGGCCAGAACACCCGCGACGGCGGCACGCACCTCGCCGCCTACCGCGAAGCCATCGCCAAGACCCTGAAGGAATTCTTCAAGAAAAACTACGACCCCACCGACTGCCGCCAGGGCGTCGTGGGCGCCATCAGCATCCAGATCCAGGAGCCGAACTTCGAAGGCCAGACCAAGACCAAACTCGGATCCAACTATATGTGGGAGAAGCAGTTCCACGACGAGAGCGGCGCGCTCAAGACCGACATCGGTCCGACCATCCGCTCCTACGTGAACGACTTCGTGGCCAAGAACCTGGACGACTACCTGCGCATCCACAAGGAGATTGTCCCCGTGATCGAGGAGAAGATCAAATCCTCCCAGAAGGAGCGCGAGGAGATCAGCGGCATCCAGAAGAAGACGCGCGAGCGCAACAAGCGCACCAACGTCTACAACCCCAAGCTGCGCGACTGCCGCTACCACTACAACGACAAAGTCACCGAGAAAACGCAGGAGAACATCGAAGCCTCCTCCATCTTCATCACGGAGGGCGACTCCGCAAGCGGAACGATCACCAAGGCGCGCAACGCCAACTACCAGGCGGTCTTTTCCCTGCGCGGCAAGCCGCTCAACTGTTACAAGGAAAAACGCAAGAAGTTCGCGGAGAACGAAGAGCTGAACCTGCTCATTTCCGCCCTCGGCATCGAGGACGACCTCGAAGGCCTCCGCTACAACAACATCATCGTGGCGACCGATGCCGATGACGACGGCATGCACATCCGCCTGCTGATGCTGACCTTCTTCATGAAATACTACCCCGACCTGATCCGGCGCGGGCACGTGTACATCCTCCAGACGCCGCTTTTCCGCGTGCGCAACAAGAAGGAGAGCCACTACTGCTACAACCAGGAAGAGAAGGACAAGGCGATTAAGTCACTCAAGACCGGCGTCGAGATCACCCGGTTCAAAGGTTTGGGAGAAATATCTTCCGAAGAGTTCGTCCACTTCATCGGGCCGGAGATGCGCCTCGACCTCGTGAAGATCGCCGAGGAGGAGTCCATCGCGAACATCATGGCGTTCTACATGGGTGACAACACCCTCGACCGCCAGAACTTTATCCGCGCGAACCTCCGCTCCGAAGAGGAACTGGAAGACGTCAATATCTAGCCTTTGGCTTCGACAAACTGCAACTGCGTCATCACGCTGTTGAGCAGTTTCTCCATGATGATCGGCTTCATGATGAAGTCGTTCGCACCCAGGTCAAAACCCTTCACGACATCCTCGTTCGAATTGAGCGCGGACAGGATGACGATGCGGATATCCGACGTGGCGGGGTCCTCCCGCAGGCGCTTGATGACTTCGAAACCGTCTATGCCCGGCATCATCAGATCCAGGAGGATCAGGTCCGGTTTACGTTGGGACACGGCGTCCAACGCCTGCTGGCCGTTGGCAGCCGTACGGATTTCGAACTTGAAACGGGACAGCATCTTCTGTACCAACAACAGGTTCAGCGGAATGTCATCCACTGCCAGGATGTTGTAGTTGGAGTAATCGCGGTTAGGATCAAAATTAAGCATGATCAACTTGAGTGGGGTTATTGTTTGGTTGTGTTATATCTTCTTGGGGCGGCGGGACCACAGGAACTTCGAAGATGAAGCGTGCGCCACCGGCCGTGTAGGTGGTATCCAGGTAGACCGAGGCGCCCATGCGCCCGGCGATGTCTCGGCAGATGCTCAGGCCCAGGCCCGTCCCCTGGACGAAATCGTTCAGTTTCGTGAAGCGGTCGAAGATGCGTTCGGCCTGGTCGGCGGGGATGCCGGGGCCCGTGTCCGTCACGGAATAGGACACGTAGCCGGGACGGCTCGTGAGCGAGCTGGACAGGCGGATCTCGCCTTCCTTCGTGTGCTTGCAGGAGTTGGTCAGCAGGTTGATGAGGATCTGCTGCACGCGACGCGGGTCCGTCTGGAAGTTGAACGGCTCCGCCGACTCGGGCGCGTAGTACATCTTCACGCCCGGCTGCAGGCGGTGCTCCGCGCTGCGGATTGCAGCCTGCGCGATGAAATTCATCTCGCCGTCCTCATAGCTGATCCGATACTTGCCGGCGTCCATGGCGGAAGCGTTGAGGATGTCGTCCAGCAACATCGTCAACATCTTGGTATTGTTGATGATATGGTCTGAGAACTCAGCTTTTTCTTCCTCCGGGAACGACCCGTCGGGGAGCGCGAGCAACTGCGAGAAGCCCACGATGGCATTCAGCGGAGTCCGCACTTCATGGCTCATATTCTGCACGAAACGGGTCTTGGCCGCATTCGCGAGCTGCACCTGTTCGTTCGCTTCTTTCAACTCCCGGATTCGTTCTTCGTCCGCCTCCCGCGCCTTGCGCAGGTTGCGGTTGTGCACCCAGAAGAAGCCGGACGAGACAAGCAGGATCACCATGACCAGGAACTCCACCAGGCGCGTGGCCATCACCACCTCCTGGTTCATCTCAGTCAGCTGCCGGTTCAAGGAGTAATTCTGGAAACGCCCGGCAGCCTCTTCGAGCCGCATGTTGTTGACCTTGGACAACATCTCCTGCAGCGCCTGGAAGCGCTTGCGCATCATCTGGAGGGAGATGTCATACTGCCCCCACTGCGCCGCCAGACGGCCAAGGAACAGCTGCTGTCGGGGCAGCGCCAGCGTGTCCATCAGCGCCTGCGACGGGCGTGAGTTGTGCACCAGCGCGTCCACGCAGGCGAAGAGCTCTTCTCCCGTGCGGAAGAAGGAGGGGAAGGCCGTATCGTTCAGGCAGTAATCGCGCTTGCGCTCGTACTCGTCCAAATCCTTGTCAAACGCGGCGATCTGGGCCTGATAGTACGCGCATCGGAGCGTGTCCAGGTGCGCCTGGGCGGCCGCCATCGCCTTGTTGTAGAACAGGCGGCTCGAATCCTCGGCGAAGTCGTACGTGTCGGCCAGGTCACAGTACGTGCGCGTGACGGGCTGATTCCGGACGTCCGGGTCCTTGGACTCCTCATATAACTCCAGCGCCTGTACGAGGTACAGACGGGTATTCACGATATCCCCCTGCTGCATGTAGACCTGGGCCAGGAAACGGAGGGCCTGCCATTCGCCGAAGTCGTCGTTCTCCTGCTCGGACTCCTTCAGCATCTTGTCCAGCAGGTCGAACGCCGCCGTGATCTGGCGGGAATCGAAATAGTAGTTCTGCGCCAGGTCGTAAGAGTAGTAGTAATACTGGGTGTAGCCCTTCTCGCGGGCCACTTCCCGCAGCTTGTCGAACGCCTCGTCCACCTGCCGGTTCATCTGGAGGCGCTGCTCCAGGGGGACGTTCACGCCCACCCGGCAGATGCGGCGAAGCGCAAAGACATAGTGAAGCGTCTGCGCCTTCGTGTCGCCCCGCTCGATCGCCATCTCCAGCAGCCGGGCGTTGATTTCGTCGAATTCCGTCGCCGACGGTTCGTCCACCACCGCCTCCGCCTGTTGCAGGATGGCGTAGCAGGCGTCGTCGATCTCGTACGGGTTATTCTGCCCGGCCGACGTCCAGAGGGCCGCCAGCAGACAAAAACAAACGAGGATCCAACGTTTCATCTCCTCAAATATAGAAAAAAACTATAACATTCAAAATCTTCGCTCCTTTTTTCCGCCTGATTCCAAAACATTTAGAACGAATTGTTGAAGATTATTCCTACCTTTGTTCAGCGAGTAGAAATGCCATGCCACGCCAACTGAACGCTGAATTCCGGCGACTCTTAATCGAGCGCCGCGCCTTCCTGGAGCCGCACCTCACGGTGACGGAGGTGGCGCGTCGGCTGCAGACCAACAAGACCTACATCTCCAAGTTGGTCAACGAGTCGTACGGCATGCCGTTCCCGGACCTGGTCAACTCGCTGCGGATCCGCTACGCCAAAGATTACCGCGCGGAGCACCCCGGCGCCCGCCAGCAGGAGGTCGCCGCGGCCTGCGGCTTCTCGAGCGTATCCTTCTTCAACCGGGTCTACAAGAAGGTCACGGGCGTCACGCCCCGACACGATTCGGAATCTCTTTGATAATCCGAAAATTATTCCTATCTTTGCAGCCCCTTTTTAAGAGGGACTGTGTATTTATTTAATTATTAACAAAATGATCAAACAGTACGAAACCGTTTTCATTGCAACTCCCGTTTTGTCTGACACCCAGATGAAGGAAGCGGTTGCCAAGTACACCCAGCTGATCCGTGACAACGGCGGCGAGATCGTGTACGAAGAGGACTGGGGTCTCAAGCAGCTCGCTTACCCCATCCAGCACAAGACGTCAGGATTCTATTACCTGATTGAGTTCAAGGCTGACCCGCAGTTCGTGGCCACCCTCGAGACCCAGTATCACCG
The DNA here is from genome assembly GCA_016291185.1 of Bacteroidales bacterium. The sequence goes on along the minus strand of JAEFAI010000008.1, from coordinate 66,136 downwards.
TGACGAGCGCATCCTCCGCTACCTCACCGTAGCCCTGGACCAGCACGCTGTCGCTTACGCCGAGCACCGTCGCCAGACGCGCGCCGCCAAGGCCGCTGCCGCCGCCGCTGCTCCTCAGCAGGAAGAGGCCCCCAAGGCCGAGGCCGAAGAGATTGAAACCGAAGAATAATCAGGAGGAATCATTATGGCAAACAACAACGAAATCCGTTATCTGAACCCTCCTACCGTAGAGGTTCGCAAGAAGAAATACTGCCGCTTCAAGAAGGCGGGCATCAAGTATGTCGATTACAAGGACGCCGAGTTCCTCAAGAAGTTCCTCAACGAGCAGGGCAAGATCCTTCCCCGCCGCATCACGGGTACTTCCCTCAAGTTCCAGCGCAAGGTTGCGCAGGCCGTCAAGCGCGCCCGCTCCCTCGCTCTTCTCCCGTATGTCACCGACCTCCTCAAATAATTGAAGCGTTATGAAGATCATTCTCAAGAAAGAAGTTGCCAATCTCGGCGAGGCCGGAGATGTGGTAGAAGTCAAGACCGGTTACGCGCTCAATTATCTCGTCCCGCAGGGCTACGCCTCCGTCGGCACCCCGTCCGCGCTCAAGCAGCACGCCGAGACCCTTCGCCAGCGCGCCCACAAGGAAGCCAAGCTGGTCGCTGACGCCCAGGCCGTCGCCGCCAAGATCGAGGCCGTGGAAGTGAAACTGACCGCCAAGGTCGGCGAGAGCGGCAAGCTCTATGGCGCCGTGACCGCCGCCCAGGTGGCCGAGGCCCTCGCTGCCGCCGGTGTCGAGGTTGACAAGAAGAATGTCACCGTTCCCGAGATCAAGGAAGTCGGCGAATTCGAAGGCAAGGTGAAGTGCTACAAGGGCGTCTTCGCCAAAATCAAGGTCCTCGTCGAGGCCGAAGCCGCTGCTGAGTAATCCCAATTTGGATTCAAATACTGAAGAGAACAGGTCATTACGGCCTGTTTTCTTCGTTTATGCTGAAAAATTACGCTATTCTGACGAAATATTCGCTATATTTGCAGGACCACATTAAGAATGCACAGCATGCAAAACATGCAAAACAGGACCTTGCGGTCAAGAATGGCTCCCATCTTCCAGGACACGTTGCTTTCGTGCCTCGGGTCTTTCTTCGCATTCTTGCTGGTTCGCTGGGTGTCGGAACCGATTTACGCATTCTCCCTACACCTTATTATTTATATAGGTGACGCTCTTGTTTTCACCTTGTTGGGCCTGCTGATCTCAGGCACCTTCCGCCGGGCACGACTGGGCACCTACAGCTTCTCGACCGACCGGCTCTTCCTGACCCTCCTGGTCAAAGGAATCAGCCTCATCGTTTTGATGCTCACCCGACTGGGCGGATTCACGCAGCCCGCCCACATCATGCTGGTCATTATCTCCGACACGCTCTTCTCCGCCATGCTGATCTTCATCATCCGCACCACGCTCATCCGCATGCGGGAAGATGCTATGGAGATGAAAGAATTGTCCTTCCGGCCCAATACCCTCGTGTTCGGGGACGATGACAACGCCGCCCTCTTTGCGGAGAGCGCCAAGCGGACCGGCCGTTACAACATCCTGGGACTGCTGTCCCGCCGACCGGAAATGGACAAGAAAATCGTGCACGGATTCTTTGTTTACTACATTGCCAACGACGCAGCCTTGGAAGCCCTGCAGTGGCGCCTGGGCGGCATCGACTGCATCCTGTTTCCGAAAGGCGGTCCCGACGACCCCGATGGGAGCAGCAGCACGCCCGACAACATTCCGGCGAAGAGTAGAATCAGTGCGTTCGAGCGCTTCAGCAAACGAGCTTTCGACATTTTTTTGTCCGGAGTCCTGCTGATTGTTTTCTCGCCCTTAATCCTGATCTGTGCGCTGGCCGTCTTCCTTGAGGACGGCAGTCCTGTTGTTTATTCCCAGGAGCGAATTGGCCTGGGCGGACATCCGTTCCACATCCTCAAGTTCCGCTCCATGCGGCGGGACGCCGAGGCAATGGGCATTCCGCAACTTTATGCCGGCGACGACGATCCGCGCCTGACCCACGTGGGAAAATTCCTGCGCCAGCACCACCTCGACGAGCTCCCGCAGCTTTGGAACGTCTTCCGGGGGGACATGTCCTTCATCGGGTACCGCCCGGAGCGGCAATTCTACATCGACCGTATCATGGAGAAGAACCCACGATATCGGTACCTCTATCAGATCCGTCCCGGGGTCACGAGTTATGCGACCCTCTACAACGGATATACCGACACCCTGGAGAAGATGCTGACACGCCTCGACCTCGACCTCTACTACCTGCGTAACCACAGCGTGTGGTTTGACTTCCGGGTATTAGGATTGACCTTCCTGAGTATCGTCAGCGGCAAGAAATTCTAACCCCCGACACACAATGGCCTCTCATACTGATCAGACCTGCTGGTTCGCAGCGCATACACGCTGCGGGGCGGAGCTGGGCGTGCGCGAACGCCTCGGGCGCCTGGGGACGGAGCACTTTCTGCCGACCGAACTGCGTTCGCGTACGCGCGGGCGCACGAAATATGAAAAGCCGCTCATTCCGGGCCTGATTTTTGTCCGGACTACCAAGCGGCAGGCCTGCGCCCTCGCCAACGAGCAGGGATTGCCGGTGCGCTACCTGATTGACCCCGCTACGAAAACCCTGCTGGTCGTACCCGACAAGCAGATGGAAGACTTCCAGCGGGTGCTGAACCTCTCCACCGAGGAAGGCGGTCTGCTGGACCGCCCCCTCGCCCTAGGCGACCGGGTCCGCGTGATCAAGGGCGTACTGAACGGCGTCGAAGGACGCGTGCTGGAGTTCCACGGACGCACCTACGTGGTCGTCGAGCTGCTGGGCAGCTGGTTCGCCCGCGCCGACGTCCCCCGCGCCTGGCTGGAATTGATATAGACCCATCCTCGACATTCCGGGCTTGACCCGGAATCTCGTACTACTTCCGTCATTCCGGACTTGATCCGGAATCTCGTACAACTAACGTCATTCCGGACTTGATCCGGAATCTCGAAAAAGTGAAACTTTTTAATATTAGGAAACGTATATAACTATATGAGAAACAAGAAACTGAACTACACCGCCCCGGCCGTCATCAACGACCTCGTGCTGGAACTCGAAGCTGAGATTCTCGGTGCCTCCGTGGTCACCGAGGAGACTGATGTCGAGACCAAAGGTCAGGAGATTGAGACCCACGACTTCACCGACTCCAGTTTCAATCAGACCTGGGAATAACCCCCCTATACCCCTTTTTGCTATGATAGCAACCAAGCGAATCCCGGCACTGTCCGTCCTTTGTGTCATCGGCGCCGCCCTGGCCTTGACGGGATGCTGGAAAGATATTATATCCGAATCCAACGACCTGAAGTTTTCGGCCGCCTATTCCGTCGGCACCAAGGCCGTTTACGGCGTTGACGTCAATGGCACTCAGCAGATTCTGTGGCAGGGGACAGACGACGTCCGAATCTCCAGCGACTACGCCGTGACCATGCTGGGACGCCGCTTCAGCGACTATACCGTCACCCCGCAGAGCGGCGAGAGCGACGCCACCCACGGCAAAATCAGCCGCAAAGCCACCGTCATCGGGAACACCGAGGACAGCGGCCTGCGCTGGATCGACAACGCCTCCGGCAGCGCCAGCTTCTGGTCGGTCTATCCGGCTTCGGCCATGAGCGACAACGAGCTCCAGAACATCACGTTCACGATTCCGAGTTCGACGTCCCTGCAGACGGCTGTCAAGCAGCCCAGCGGCAACGTCGTCAAGATCCTGGACCCCGTGAACGGTTCCTATCCGATGGTCGCCTGCACCTCCGGCGTGAGCGCCAACACCAACCTGGTCAAACTCAACTACTACCCGGCATTCACCTCTTTCCAGATCACGCTGCTCAACGACTCCGAAGTTACGATGACGCTGAATTACTGCTCGCTGACCTCCTCCACGAACGACCTGTGCGGCACGTTTACCGCCCCCATCGAGGACCTCGCTCAGGCGAGCCCCGTCACTTCGCGCATCTCCACTTCCTCCACCGGACAGACGGTCAGTGCCGGGCTGAACCAGCCCCTGCAGAGCGGCGAAAGCGTGACCTTCAGCATCTTCTGCCTGCCGACCGACCTGACTGACCTCACCCTCGCCTGCAACTTTACCGACGAGAACGGCACGCAGACCAAGACCCTGGCCCTGAACCGAAGCGGCTCCGCTATCTCGTTCGATGCCTGCAAGCAGCACCGCATCAACCTCCGCTTCAAGGGCGGCACCGTAGATGTCGAAATAACGCCAGTCATCGCGCTTGTCGTATCCAGCGCCTTCGGTGACGATTACGAGTACAAAGACGGAGAAGTCGTGGACAAGCACACGGGCGAGAAAGTGGACCTCGAAGAACTTCAGCAGGCCATTCTGGCTGTCCACGACGTCACGATTACCGACGACCACGGCATCGACACCGTCAACTACATCAACGGTATGTTCGCCTTCACGAACCTGGAGACGCTGACCATCGACGGCGCCAACTCCATCAATTCCGTCACGGTGGAGGGCCTTCCGCACTTCAAGGAGCTGAACATCATCTATGCCGACGCGATCCAGGATGTAACCGTCTCCGACTGTCCCTGGACGGAAACTGTCAACATCAATACCCGGTCCCTGAACACCATCACACTCAACAACCTGACCAAACTGAAGACCCTGACCGTGGATGAAGGTGGCGCTAACAGCAACCTGAAGACCTTCACGCTGACCAACTGCTACGACCTCGAGACCGCACATTTCGGAGAAATCGGCGCGCTCGAGGAGTTGGATCTGAGCGGCTGTTCCAAACTGACCGACCTCACCATCGATCTGGCTTATAAGCTTAAGGATGTGGACCTTACAGGATGCTCTTCGTTAAAGAGCATCTACATCAACGATGCCCAGACCCTCCCGTTGTTAGACATCGATCCCTGTACTTCGCTCGAGAGCCTCATCCTCGTCAACCCGCAGAATCTGCTTCGTTTCACCACGAATTCCACGACCCTGCATACCCTTAAGTTCATCGGCAACAACGGGTCTCAGAACCTGGTGACGATGTCGCTCGACACCCCGTCCCTGAGCACGATCGAGATGACGAACAATCAGTCTCTGGCCAATCTGACCTTGTCGAATCTGCCCAGCGCGATCAGTTCCTTCCAGACCATTGTCCCCGCCTTCAGCCAAAACGGAAGCCGCGCTTTGCGCAACCTGAGCCTGACCAACTGCAGCGGGTTCACGAGTATCTCCATCGATTCCGCACAAAGCATAGCGCAGATGAACTTTGACTCTTGTTCCGCGCTGCGATCCGTCACGCTGTATGGCAATAGTGCCGCCAATGTCTGGGTCAATCCGCCCACGACGACCATCGTGGCCACCAAGCGGAACTGCCCTAACTTAAGCAGCTATACGGTAAATAACTGGGGGACAATCGGCACCTACCAGTTCACGAACCCGTAGCATTATTTCCTCAAGTTCCCGACGATAAGCTCCCAGATGGTAGCGAACGTCTCCCGGGGACAATAAGAAAGCGAGAATGGCAGCCGCCGCAGGAAAGCCTTTGCGGTGGCTGCTTTCGTTTTGGGATGATTCCCGAAACGGCCGGAGCGCTGGACGATGCGGCGCAGCGATGTCGTCCGCACGGGCTCGAAGTCCGGCAAGCAGTAGATCAGATCGAGCCCAAAATCGTACACCAACAGCGAGCAGACCAGGTTATGCCAACGCAGCAGGCCGGCATATTTCAGGGCCGCGCGCAGTTCGTTTTTATCGTATTTCCCGTCCAGCCTGGTTATCGCAATGGCCAGGTCGCAGAGCTGTTTGCAGCCCACTCCGTGTCCGATGACGTGCTTGAAAATATGGGCCGACAGCAAGAGGATTTCCCCACAGGGAGAGCCCGGCTCCGGCAGCTTCTTGGCCGGGCGATGAATGTCGTAATAGCGCGGGTGCACTTCCACCACAACCAGGTCGCGAGCCAGCACCAGGGCCCCGTCCGAGGCCCTTCTTGCTTTCGGGAAGATCGTCCGCGCACGTTTGAATTCCTCTGGCGGAAGATACAGGTCGATGTCGCCGACCTGGCGGACGGACGGGTCCGCGTAATACTTCGCCGCCTCGCTCCCCTTCTGAATGATCGGGTGCAGCCGGGACTCCGCCAGGATCTGGAACAGCGTCACCTGCACGCGCGCATAGGTATGATTCGCACGCGACAAAGCCTCCTTGATGGCCTGCAGAACCGGCTCAAGCTCCTCCAGGTCGCGTTGCTCCTCCGGCAAATGCGCAATTCCGCGCACGACCAAACCCATTACTGCCTGTACGCGGCCCAGCGAGAGCACCAGTTCCCACGCGTCCACGTCCGGCGTGCACGGCAGCTCCAGGTCCTGCTCCCACAGGCCCGCACGAAGCAGCGACATAAATGTTTCCCAATAATCAACGGACATAGCAGCGAAGAATAGCCGTAGTAAAGATAGGGATTTTTGGTTTGTTTTTTCAGCAGAAAACAAATATATTTGTTTTTAGAAATGGTCCTCCATTTCATATCTCCATCCCGGATCTGCACCTGCAGGCCCGACGGCGAAGCCGTAAAATTCTAGAAACCAGAGACTTCCATATTATGATGCGCAAGATCGCGCTGCTACTCGCAGCCTTGACCCTGAGCGTGACGGCCTTGTCGGCCCGTCCGTACCCCGACCGTTATTCCCCGTACCAGCACGGCTATCGCTGGTATTTCTCGCTCCAGGGTGGCCCGGCCATCCTCCTCACGGACAACATCCAAACCTTCGGTCAGTACGGCAAAGCCATGGATATGCTTTGCTGGCACGCAGCCGCGTCCTTCGGCTACAACTTCTCGGACGCCTGGGACCTGCGCATTTCCGGCAGCTACGCCAACAACGCCGGCGCCATGCTCCCCTACGGCGGCTTCTATCCGTACTATTACTTCGCCGCCCAGCTGTTTGCAGACATAGCATTGAACTACAACGCTTTGGCCGAATACAACATTCCGTTCAACCTCAAGACCTACGCCGGTCTCGGCGGCGCCTTCACCCATCGGTTCACCGAAGTGGAACACCCCTTCCAGGAACTCCAGGCGTACAATATCGTCCCCGGCGTCCGCCTGGGCGGCATCATCGAGATCGACTATAAGAGCGGTTTCGGCTGGTTCCTGGACCTCGGCGCCGAGGCCTTTCTGGACCGATACGACGGCCAGGTAGCGGGATCCCCGGTTGATTTTGCCTTCAAGTTGTCCTTTGGTGTCATCTACCACCTCCCGCTGATTCGAAAGTAATTGACTACGGAATCGACGAACTACAGCTCCAAGCGCGTCGCCAAGAACACGCTGATCCTCTACGGCCGGATGATTCTCATCCTGCTGATCAGTTTATACACAAGCCGCGTCGTGCTCAACACACTGGGCGTCGAGGACTTCGGCGTGTACGAGGTGGTGGGTGGCGTCGTAGCCATGTTCTCGATTCTATCCTCTTCGCTGTCCACGGCTATCAGCCGTTTCGTCACTTTCTCTCTAGGGAAGAAGGATCATGAAGAATCCAGGAGGGTGTATTCCACTGCCGTCATTATTCAGATCCTTCTAGCCATCATCATCGCCATATTAATTGAGATTATCGGCGTCTGGTACTTGTACAACAAGATGAACCTCCCGGAAGGAAGAATGGATGCAGCGTTCTGGGTTTTGCAGTGTTCCATCGCGACTTTTGGGCTAGGATTGTTCAACGTGCCTTTCGAAGCAGAAATCGTGGCGCACGAGGACATGAAGGTGTTTGCGTATTTCTCCATTTTCGATGCCGTGATTGCTTTGTTGATTGTCTTGCTTATCCGCATCCTTCCGGCAGACAAACTCATCCTATATGCTTCATTCAATCTACTAGCGAGCCTGTTGATGCGCGCTATGTATGTGTTTTACTGCAAGCGACATTATCAAGAGTGCCATTTTACACGCAAACTAGACAAGCACTTACTTAAGGAATTGGGCGCATTCACCGGCTGGCACTTATTAGGAGAGAGCGCATGGATTGTCAACAGCCAAGGTGTTACCCTGCTAGTTAATTTCTTCTTCGGAGTAGCCATGAACACGGCTCGGGGCCTGGCCACCCGGGTATTCGGGCTGGTCAACAAATTCTCGCTCAATTTCATGACCGCACTCTCCCCGCAGATTACAAAGACCTATGCAGAAGGGGATTTAAAGTCTATGCATTCGCTGATCTTTCGAGGGACGAAACTTTCATATTACCTAATGTTACTGATGGCTATCCCCGTTCTGGCTGAGACCCCCATTATCCTTCGTCTCTGGCTTAAGACCGTTCCCGATCATGCCGTCATGTTTGCACGCCTTTCCGTCATTTCCGCATTGATTATCGTTCTCGGCACTCCCCTTGTCAAGGCGCAGTTGGCGACCGGGAACCTGAAGAAATACCAGATTATCATCAGCGCTTGTACCATCGGCGTTTTTCCACTTACCTGGATTGCCTTCAAGTTGGGACTTCCGGTCGAATGGTCCTACCACATTTTCAACCTGGTATATTTTATCGTCCTATTCGTGCGGATATATCTGGTAAAAGACCTCATTGACCTGCCGTGGAAGAAGTTCCTCACCGACGTCTATCTGCGTGTATTCGTCGTTTCTCTTGTAGCTGCAGTTCTTCCATTTGTTCTGATTTGGCTTCAACCGGCATCTATCTGGCGATTGATAGAGGTCTTGGTTTTGAGCACTCTTTCCGTTTGCGCGGCGGCATACACTATCGGCCTTAATAAGGAAGAACGTGGCCTTGTACAAGGCTATGTAAAACGGTTCCTCGGGAAGGAAGCCACACCTTCGGCATGTTAGAGATCAAAGACAAGAAAGCATGTTGCGGATGCCAGGCCTGCTATGAGGTCTGTCCGGGGAAATGCATATCGATGGTAGCGGACGAGGAAGGTTTTCTGTATCCGAATGTAAATCGGTCCGCTTGTGTAAACTGTCATCTTTGCGAAAAAGCCTGTCCTCAATTAAACCTTATAGCCCACCCCTCTGATGAGCCCATTGCCTGTTTTGCCGCTATTTCCAATGACGAAGAGACCCGGTTTCAGAGTTCATCCGGCGGCGTCTTCTCTCAACTTGCCAAGACCATCCTAAATAAAGGTGGAGTGGTCTTTGGAGCCCGATTTGACGACAGTTTTTCCGTTTATCATTCCTACTCCGAGACAGAAGAAGGAATCACTCCTTTTCGGGGTAGCAAATATTCACAAAGTGATTTGCGGGATGCTTATTCTCAAGTGAATGGTTTTCTGAGGGAAAATCGGCCAGTCCTGTTTACCGGCACCCCTTGTCAAATTGCCGGGTTGCGGGGTTATATCCAGCATAAAGACGACGACAATCTATTTTTGGTATCAGTCGTGTGCCATGGGGCACCTAGCCCTCAAGTTTGGAAAGAATATCTGAAGGACGTCACCAACGGCGCACAACCAACAACGGTTTCAATGCGAGACAAAAGCGAAGGGTGGAGCAAATACAGAATGATTATCAGACGAGACGATGAATCCTTTTTGGACACTATAGCAACAGACACCCCTTTCATGAAAGCCTATCTGAACGATCTTATCCTCCGCCCGTCGTGTTATTCTTGCCAATTCCGCGGCAACCACGGAAGCGACTTGACACTGGGAGATTATTGGGGTATCGAAAATATCCATCCGGATATGTCTGACGATAAAGGGACATCGCTCATTCTTGTGTACACCGCCAAAGGCCAGCAACTGCTTTCCGGTCTTGACCTCAAGTTAAAAGAAAGCCGCTACGAGGACGCCATCAAAGGCAATCCTTCCATCATCTATCCGGCATATAAGCCCGTTGAGCGGGCCTTGTTCTGGAGAGCATTCCGCAGACACGGGGCAAAAGTCCTGCAGAATTATACTACCGAGAATAAGAAAACCCGAGTCAGGCGGCTTTGGGCAAGACTCCTGCGCAAACTACGAATAGAATGAGGATTTGTATTCTCACACAGCCCTTAGGGGCAAACTACGGAGGGATTCTTCAAGCATATGCTCTTCAGCGAGTCTTGAAGGACATGGGGCACGACGTCACCACGCTGCGTTTTTCTCCGCAAGCGTCTTGGTGGGTGCCATCTGGGGCCAAGAAAATCGTTTTAACCCTTCGCCGTTTCCTGTCAAAATATTTAAAAGGCAACAAAAGGATAGTGTATTGCGACCCGGAGGCACAAACACGCTATGCTTTTCGGGAGCTCAATCGTTTCATCAACGAGAACATCAAACACCTGAACGTAAAGCCCCCGCTCACGCAAGACGAACTGCCGGAGTTCGATGCCTTTGTCGTCGGAAGCGATCAGGTCTGGCGGCCTGTTTATTCGCCTTGTCTGCCCAATTTCTATCTGGACTTTCTTTCTGAATCCTCCGTTAAACGGATTGCTTATGCAGCCTCTTTTGGGGTTGACACTTGGGAAGCGGATGAATCAACTACGACGCGTCTTCAGGTGCTTGCTCATAAATTTGACGCCATTTCCGTCCGAGAGGAGTCCGGAATAGCACTCTGCCGAGAGCATCTTGGAGTCCAGGCAGATCTCATGCCCGACCCGACGCTATTATTATCGGCGGATGACTACCTTGCGTTATGCACGGCGCCCCAGAATGAGTGTGAAGACTACATCGCAGCATTCTTTCTTGATCAAGATGAATCGGAGCGATCCTTCGTTGATCATCTTTCCAAACAGCTTAAGTTACCTATCCGTTACATTGGTAATTTCGATTGGGTGACCAGCGTGGATTCCATAGAGAGCTGGATTTTGGGAATCTCTCGGGCAAGATTCGTTGTCACCAACTCTTTCCACGGGACCGTTTTTTCATTGTTATTTAGGAAAGAGTTTCTTTCCATTATCAATCGCGAGCGAGGTGCCTCCCGTTTCGAGTCCCTCATGAAAACAGTTCATCTTGAAGATCGTCTGCTCGACAAAACGCAATTGGGCGCAAGCCCCATCGAAAGACCTGATATTCCGTGGGATATCGTTTCAACGGCACTTGATCAAATGCGCCAAAAAGGAATTCGTTTTTTACGTTCGATATAATGGCACACCCTAAGGTCTCGGTCATCGTGGCAGTATATAATGCGGAGAAAACTCTTCGCCGTTGTTTGGATAGCTTGGCTACCCAAACACTGTCAGACATCGAGTTTTTATGTATTGACGATGGTAGCACGGACCAAAGCGCATCCATTTTGGACGAATACGCAATGCGGGACAGCCGTTATCTGGTGTTTCACAAGACAAATGAGGGCGTCTCGGCGACACGCCAGTTCGGGCACGAGCACATTCACGGAGATTTCTTCATTCATCTTGACGCTGATGATTATGCAGAACCGCGGGCGTATGAATTATTATATAATACCGCGATAGCAGATTGTGCAGATATCGTCATTTGCGATGCCGAAAGGATTACGCTTTCTGGGGCACACAAGATGGACTATTTCGCAGAAGACCTGTCTGCGGAGGCTTTGATCAAAAGGATGTTTTCATGGGAAACATCAGCTCTATGGAATCGGCTCATCCGAACAGAACTGATCAAACGCTATGATTTGCGGTTCCCGCAGTATTTACAACTGGCGGAAGACCGTTTCTTTTTAACATGTTTATTAAATCGCAGCATTAGGCATAATGACAACCTAATAATCAGCCACTTAGATAAGGTGTTAATACACTATGACGATGCTGTCAATCCCGTTTCCCTTTCCAAAATCCTCGATAGAAAGACCATTTTCAAACGAACGGCTGATTCTTATCAGGTTTTGATTAACGAGCTGGAGCCAAACATGGATATTTACGGTCCATCCTTTTACAATTTTGTATTAGAGCTGGCGTTTGACGCTTTCTGGAAAGCAAAGGAGGACAAACTGAGCCACCATGAATTCCATCGTCTGTTTATGTCATTTCAGAATGGGATAAAGCTGTATTCTACAAACGGGTACCGAAAAACCTTAGTGTTAATGGCTCTTCGTAGAGGGATTCACTTTGCAACTGCCTTCAAATGGATTGCAATTCCCACGATCATGTTTGACAAACTCCGCGCTCACGTGTAGATCATGCAGAAGGACTGGACAATCCTACAATCAAAGGCCATTGACGCCCTGCGTTTCCCGATGGCGGTTGCCGTCGTGATGCTGCACCACGGCCTGACGCTGATGGATGACGCCACCGGACCGCTTCGAACGTGCCTGATTGTCTTCCAGGAGGGCCTTTGCCGCCTGGCAGTCCCCTGCTTCTTCTTTATCTCCGGATACCTGTTCTTCAACAAGTTGCAGGATTGGTCCTGGGGAGAATGGACGCGCAAGATCAAGAGCCGGGGCAGGACATTACTGGTCCCCTATCTCTTATGGAACCTGATTGCATTCTTTGCTTACTGGGGATTTGCAAGACTCCAGGGAGACGGGATCAGCCTGCAAGAGCATTTCCTCAACAATGGCGGACTCCGCTTGTTCTGGGGCACGAACGGAGATATTCCGCTGGGCGTGCGCTCCGCACCTTGCGACCCGCCGCTCTGGTTCATCCGGGATCTGATGTTGTTCACCCTGCTCACCCCCTTGATTCATCTGTTTTTACGTTGGACCCGGGGATTCGGTGCTCTGGCGATTGCCGTTTTCTTCCTGTTTGTGCCGGGCATTATTCCGGAAGGGTTCGTTTTCTACCTCACGGGCTGCGCGTTCCAGCTGCAGCGCAAGAATGTCGTTGAAACGCTTTGGCCCAGAAGAGTCGTTTTTTACTTATTCTCAGTGGTTTTCCTGATTGCACTGTGCACCTTGTTTGACAATGAATACTGGCGGCGTCTGGCCAAGAATTTGTTCTTGTTCTGCGGTATTGCGGCCGCTTTTTGTGCGACCGCACATCTACTGCAGCAAGATCGGATACGTGTCCATCCCTTCCTGGCCCGGAGCAGTTTCTTTATTTTCGCTGCCCACGAAATCCTAATTCTGCACAACTTCGCCCGACCGCTGGCCTATACTCTCCTGCCTAACAGCGGAGCTTTCTGGCCCTGCGTGGAGTTTTTCCTGACGCCGGCGCTAGCTGTCGGAATCTGTCTGGGACTGCTCTTCCTGATGGAACGGCTGATCCCCCGCACCACGGCCCTGCTGACCGGCAACCGAATAATAAAGCCATCATATTCATAAGCCCATGACCCTGAAAGAACGATTCCTCGAATGGTGGATCCGCCCCGAGATGTACTACATCAAGCGGTACCTACGTTTTCTTCGTCAAGAGGAGAAATACACCTTTACCACGCCGAACAAACTGCTCTGCTTCTGGTATCGTAGGCGCAAGAACCGCCTCGGCTCCCGGCTGGGCTTCATCATCAGTGCGGGATGCTTCGCCGAGGACCTGCACCTAGAGCATTTCGGTTCTGTGATCGTGAATCCGAAAGCCCGCATCGGCAAGGGCTGTATCATCCACGGCAACTGCTGCATCGGCAGCGACGGCGGCTACCCCGACGACTCCCCCGTCATCGGAGACAACGTGGATATTGGGCAGAACGCTCAGATTATCGGCGGCATCCGGATCGCTGACAATGTGCGAATCGGCGCCGGCGCTGTGGTTGTCAAAGATGTTTTGACGCCCGGCGTCACAGTGGTTGGTGTCCCCGCTCGAGAAATTGGCAAAAAAGAGGTATGAAACCTGCCATTTCTATCATCATCCCGGCTTACAACGCCGAAAAAACCCTTCAACGATGCTTGAACAGTATTGTTGCTCAGAGTTTTCAGGATTTCGAGGTCTTAATTATTAATGACGGCAGCAAGGACGCCACGGGTCAAATTGCAGACGGCTATGCTACCCAAGATAGCAGGTTTACAGTTTTGCACAAGAAAAATGGTGGCGTAGCGGCAGCTCGTCAAGACGGCATCGAACAGGTACGTGGTGAATACACGCTCTTTGTGGACGCAGATGACTACATTCTACCCGACATGCTACAACGAATGCATCAATCCGCCATACAAGAAAAAGCCGATCTGGTCATTTGCGACTTCAACTTGATTCGAGGCTCTAAGGTCGAGTACTGGAAGCAACAGCCTGCATCTTTAAAGTGGGAAAAACTGTTAGGCGCCATGTTTTATCTTTGTCCTCTATGGAACAAGCTAATTCGCACATCTTGTTTCAAGGAACCGGGTATCCGTTTTATCGAAGGGATCAATGCCGGAGAGGATCATTTGTTCATATTGAAGGTCTTGGCATGTAATCCCAAGATTAAAGCCGCCTATGTTGGAGAAGCGTTTTATCAATATGACTTGACGCAGAATACCGGATCAATTACCAACACCGGAATCACGGCTAAACAGCGTCTGCTTCCACTCGTCTTGTTTCAGAAAGAGTACGACGTTTCGCCCGCCCAAGCAGCCTTTGATAATGCCGTCCTGCATATTGCCTACGACTACTTGAAACGCCCCGACCTAAGCCCTGATTTCAAAATAGATTTCAGTCCTTTTAAGAAGAATATCCAGGCAGCAAAAGGGTTTCCCCTGCATGTCAAAGCATTGGTAATGCTCAAACTTCATGGGGTTTCCATCCCCATTAATAGGCTGAAACACAACTGAGTCACTCGCCGTGAATAACAGCACAAAACTTTCATTTATCCTTCCAGCTTGGAAAGGGCAATATCTCCATCAAGCCATCGGGAGCATCGTCGCCCAAACGGCTTCGGATTGGGAGTTGGTCGTTATAGATGACTGTTCCCCAGAACCGCTTCGGGAGATTGTTGAGAGTTTCGGCGACTCTCGTATCAGATATGTCCGCAACGAGAAAAATCTGGGCAGGAAGAATCTGGTCAAACAATGGAACCACTGCATCACCTTTGCCACAGGGGACTATATCGTTCTGGCGGCCGATGACGATGTATACAAACCCACTTTCTGTGTAGAGTGTATCCGCTTAGCGAACAAATATCCCGAAGTAGATTTGATTCACTCATCAGTAGAACAGATTGACGAGGAGGGGAAACACCTTTGGGATGATAGCATCCTCCCGGAGTTTACCAACAAATACGAATACCTAAACTGGTGGGTCACAGGACGGTCCTTCACTTGCATCGGAAATTTCGCCTTCAAACGGACGGCCTTGCTGGAAATGGGCGGATTCATTGACTTTCCCTGTGCTTTCGGCTCTGACATAGCCACCCCCATTGCATTATCCCGAAACGGTGTTGCCAATACGTCCGAAATGCTGTTCTGTTTTCGCCAGTCAACCACGCATCTTTCGGCCGATTCATCCCGCTTCAAGGAGAAGCTGGAAGCCCTGTCCCAGTTGTCCGAATGGCTCCAGGCGCTTGACTACGAACGCCCGGACAACCCCAAGGATCAGGAATTCTTCGCGATTGTAACACCGGAATACCTTCACCGTAAGGTCGTATTCGAGTATTTCCATCTTGTACTCCAATATCTTCCGCTCAAGAAGCTCCCGGAATACCTGCCCTACTGCAGGCTTGCCTCCGCTAAAGACAAAGCCATGATGGTACTCCGCTGGTTCAAACACAGATTATTCCGCGCGCAATGATAGAGTGGTTCAAAAAAATCCGGGACTGGGATGACCACCGGCAGTCCCAACTCATCAAGACGATGCGTTTCCCGTTAATCGTCCTTGTACTCTACGAGCACTCCGTCCGAACCAATAACGCTCCGATGATGCTGTCGATGGACAGCGCCAACATTTTCCACTTCCTCACGGAGATGTTCTCGCACTTCTTCTGCGCCATCGCCGTGGCCTGGTTTTTCTTCTTCTCGGGATACCTGTTCTTCTACAACCTGGAAGAAGGACAGTTCGGGAAGCAATGGATCGTCGGGAAATGGAACCGGCGCGTCCACTCCATCCTCATCCCGCACCTGTTCTGGAATCTGCTCTGTGTCCTGATGATCCTGTTGGTCACCTGGCTATTCAACCGGGTGGGCATCCCCATCACCAGCGATCAGATGGGCCCCGTCCGTCAGGGCCCGCTCTTCTGGTTCATCACCGGTCCGATTGATTTCCCGCTTTGGTACCTACGGGATCTGATCGTCCTGTCCCTGCTGGCACCGGCATTCTACTATCCCATCAAGAAATGGCCCTGGGTCTCGCTGGCGGTCATCCTGCTGCTGTACCTCAGTTCTTTCAAGGTCGATTTCTTCCTGTTCCTGAGCCTCTCCCTGTTCGGAATGGGCGCCTGGATGAGCATACGCAAGGACAACATCGTCGTCTTCTGCCGCGCACTGAAGTATCCGGCAGCGGCGATCGCATTCTTCCTGTTGCCGCTGGCCACATCCTTCCATGGCGGCGAGTACGACTATGATAAATTCTTCCGGCTGCTCTTCATTCCTTCCGGCATGATTACATTCCTGAATATTTGCGATCGCTTATACGAGCACAAATGTTACCGGGATTTGATGTCGAAACTAACAGAAACCGTTTTCTTTATCTATGCCGCGCATGAAATCTATATTCTTGGCTGGACCAAGGGATTGTTCCTGCGCGTTTTCGGACAGACTTTAACAGCCAGATGGATTTCCTATCTGTTTGTTCCGGTCGTTGCCGGTGCGATCTGTCTTGCCCTGTTCTACCTGCTCAAACGAATCATGCCCAAGACGCTGGCGATTGCCTGCGGATGGCGGACTGACCACAAATGATTCACCTCGCTATCGCCTTTACGCCCAACTACTTCGTCCAGGCGGCCACCCTGCTCCGCTCGGTGCTGATTGCCAGCCCGAGAGGACGGTTTCACGTCGTGTGTCTGCTCTCGGAGGAGATTCCGGACCGGATGAAGGACAAACTGGCCTGGCTGGACGAGAAGCGGCTGTCGCTGGAATTCATCCCACTGAAAGGGCGTCTGGAGGGCATCTATACCGATCCGCGCTACACCGAAGCCGCGTCGCTGCGCCTGTTGCTGCCGGAACTGCTGCCGGAGATGGACCGCATCCTCTACCTGGACTGCGACATCATCGTCCGGCAGGACCTCGCCAAGCTTTGGGAGGAAACGGATCTGGGAGACAACTACCTCGCCGCCGTCTATGAAGCCGCGATCGAAGGGCAGGCCGAGCGCTTCCGGGCACTGGGTTGCGACCCTGACCGCTATTTCAACTCCGGATTCCTGCTGATGAACCTGGAGCAGATGCGAAAAGAAAAAGTTTCGGAGAAGCTGCTGGAGGCCTGTCGGGTTCCGTATCTGGAATTCCCGGATCAGGATGCCCTCAACCAGGTCTGCCAGGATCGCGTGCTGCCGCTCAGCCCGCTCTACAACAGCATCCGCACTTTCTTCATCCCCAAGTACAAACCGGACTTTGTCCGCCAGTACGACGAAAAGCTCTGGCACCGCGTCCAGCGCAAAGGCAATATCCACTACACCGGCGGCAAGCCTTGGGACATCTTCACCGTCAAATTCGGCGCCTGGTGGCGGGTGTACGACAGCCTGCCCTGCAATATCAAGGCGGAATGGGAGCCCGGCAAGATGCGGCGCTTCTGGCGCTTCTACCGCACTCCGCTCGGACGAGTTTTGGATGCCGCCAGAATGATTAAGCAGGCCACAATATGTTAACATTCCCATTGTTTTGTTAACACTTTTCCTTATTATTGCAATAATTGATATTTGGAATATGGCCACAATACAAGCAGGAATCAGAATGGATTCGTCGCTATATGAGCGGCTTAAAAGGAACGCCAAGAAGCAGAAGCGCTCTCTGAACAACTATGTTGTAGCACTTCTTGAAGAAGCTACCGCCCCCATCTTTCCACATATTGAGAAAGAGGATTTGATTGTTGATCAAGATTTGCTTCACCTGGGGGAGACCTTCGGGAACCTCTCTAAGGAGTTCATTGAGAGTGATCCCAAGCTGGCATACATCCTTTCGAAATGACAGCCTTATTGGACACCAACATCCTCCTGGATATTCTCTCCTCATCCAGAGAAGGCCATGACACGGCTCTTCAGCTTCTACAACTGATCAGAAGAAAAAAGATTACCGGTGTCCTTACAACGCAGTCGATCATTGACGCCGCCTATATTCAGTCACAACGGCAAAAAGTGCCTGTACAAGACTTCAAAGCAGCCATGAAGATCATTTGCAGCATCGTCAACACAATATCTATTTCTTCAGATGATATTGATCGTGTCAATGAAAGCAATCTGAATGATTATGAGGATGCCGCTCAGATTTCCTGCGCCTTGGATAATTGGTGTGATGTCATTGTTTCCAATGACTCCGAGATTAAACAATATACGGATTTGCCCATCTTGTCTCCAAGAGAGTTCATCAATAGTTGTCTAAATCAAGACTAGCGTGAAACACGCCTACCTCATCCTGGCACACCACGAATTCGGGCTGCTCCAGACACTGATTGACTGTCTGGACGATGTGAGGAACGACATATACGTTCACATCGACAAGAAAGTAAAGATCCTGCCGGAGTTGCACACGGAGAGGGCGAACCTTACGATTCTGAATCAGCGTGTGGACATTCGCTGGGCGGATTACTCCATGGTCGAAGCGGAATACGCTTTGTTCAAAGCAGCACAGAAGAAAGGGCCGTACGCCTACTACCACCTGCTCTCCGGTGTCGATCTGCCACTCAAGAGCCAGGATTATATTCACCATTTCTTCGAAGAAAATCAGGGCAAGGAATTCATCGGCTACACCCTGACGGAGATGACACCCGAGATCTCCCGCAGGATGCAGCGCTGGCACCTGTTCCCCAGGCACTTCAGCCGAAAGCGGAATGTTTACAGCGCCTTCCGGAGCCTCTGCCTCCGCTGCCAGGAGCTGCTGGGCATCATGCGCAACCGTCAGACCGTTTTTACCAAAGGTTCCCAATGGGTCAGCATCACCGAACAACTGGCACAGTATTTCCTGAGCCAGGAAGCTTGGGCGCAGAAGACCTTCACACATACCTTTGTTCCCGACGAAAGCGTGATGCAGACACTCTGCTGGAATTCCCCGTTCCGGGAGAAATTATACAGCACCGCCTCGGACAGCGAAGGTTGCCTGCGCCACATCGGGTGGAAGAACAATGAACTCTACGATTGGTGCGCAACCGATTACGAGACGCTGGCCGCATCCCCGGCCCTGTTCGCCCGGAAGTTCAACAGCACGGATTTGACGTTCATTCAGCAGATTGTCGCTTTGACAAAATGAAGATCAGCCTGATCATACCCGTCTATAACGCCGAAAAGACGCTCCCGGCTACGCTCGAGAGCATCCGGGCACAGCGCTTCCGCGACTTCGAGGTCATCTTCGCCGAAGACGCGGGCACGGACGGTTCCGCATTCTTGCTGGAGGCCTTCTGCCTGGAGAGCGGACTGCCGTGCAAATTGCTGCGCGCCGAGAAGAACAGCGGCGCTGCAGCCGCCCGCAACCGAGCACTGGAGATGGCCGAAGGCGAGTATCTGGCCTTCGCAGATGCGGACGACCTACTGGATCCCGGCATGCTGGAGAAGGCAGCCGAAACCGTTGAAACCACAGAGCAGACAGTCGATATCGTCGGCTGGGACTGGACCCTGGGGCTCAATCAGGATGGGCGCTATATGCGGCAGGCAGATTATACGGCACCGATCGAGGCGCTTCGCAACCTCACGGGCGGAACCATGCGCTGGAACCTCTGGATGTTCCTGGTGCGGCGCGAGCTGATCGAGCAGAACGGCATCCGCTTCATTCCGGGGGCAGATATCGGCGAGGATATGCAGTTCATGCTGCGGGCTTTCCTGAACGCCCGTCACGTCGTGCAACTCCACGAGTCCCTCTATCGCTACAACGCGGTCAACAGCGCGTCCATCAGCAAGCAGTTCAGCCCGGAGAAGCGCGCGCAGGTCGAGACCAATTTCCGCGAGGTGGAGCGCTGCTTCGCCGGTTCGGATTTCTGCCGGGACTATCCAGATGCTTTAGCAGACCTGAAGCTCTTCCTGAAGCGGCCGCTGCTGATCAGCGCGGACCGGAAAGATTACGAAACCTGGTATGCCTGGTTCCCGGAAGCCAACGGACGCGCCCGCGAACGGGCGGCCCTGCCCGCCCACACCTATTTGCTGCAGAGCATGGCAGCGAGGCGCTGCTGGCTGGGCGTTAAACTATATTACGTACTGATACACAAATTCGTGTACGGCATCCTGTATCGTTAAGGATTATGGGAAAAGTATTGAAAGGAATAATCTTGATGCTGGCGGTAAGTTTTTACTTCTTCCCGTTCTCCTTCCCGTTTTTACCCGTCGCCATCAATACGAAGGTTCTGATGGCCGCCTTTGGCGTTTTAGCGTATCTGTATGACAGCGTGCGATACCGGGGCGTTCTTTTCTCCGAACCTGTGTTGTTCTCCGCGCTCATTGCCGCCGTTTTTTCCGTATGGTGTCTGTTCAGCATTACGTTAGCAAATACGCTAAACACCGAATATACCCATTATCTGGTTTCCTATGGCACCTGGATGGCGGGAGCCTATGGCGTATATGCCATGCTTCGCGCGCAAAATGAACCCGTCAACATTTCGCTGCTGACGCGCTATCTTGCCCTGGCGGGTGTCTTCCAGTGTATTACGGCGGTTTTGATTGACAATTATGGAGCAGTAGAATCTCTGGTTGACAAAATCATGTATCAGGATAATGACTTCTACAAGGTTCACGACCGAATGTACGGACTTGGCGCAGCCCTCGACCCAGCCGGCGTCCGTTTTTCCGTCATCCTGGTCATGATCGCGCACCAGTTCAGCACGGATCCAAAAGTCCGTAACAACAGCCTGTATCAGGCAACGGACTTGGTTGCATTTGCCATTATCACGATTATCGGCGCCGTCATTTCCAGGACCACCGTCCTGGGCGCCGGCATGGGCATGCTGTATATCGTCATCGCCCTGTTCCGGATGCGGAAGGGCGGCTTCGTCACCACCCGGATGGTCCGTGCCTTTTTCTGGTTCTTCATCGTCATGGCGGGAATCATCGGCGCAGCCATCTACTTTTACCAGCACAGCGATACCTTCCAAGGTTACATGCGATTTGGTTTCGAGGCCTTCTTCAATTGGGTTGAGACCGGAGAATTCAGCACCAATTCCACGGAGATTCTGGAAACCATGTGGGTGTGGCCTGACGACACGCAAACCTGGCTGATTGGTCGCGGAACATTCGGCGTTTATGAAAACAACAGCGACATCGGATATTGTAATTTCACACTGTACTGCGGCCTGATCGGCATGGCCATTTTCTCTTTCTTCTTCCTGTATTGCCACATCGTTCAGAACCGCAAGTTCAAGAATTTCGGAATCCCGTCTCTGCTGTTGGTCGCCATCACGTTCATCGTCTGGATGAAGGTCACAACGGACATTTTCTTCATCGACGCGCTGTTATTCTGCATCGTCGGCGATTATGAAGACGAGCAGGAAGATTCGGATGCAGCCAATGTGCTGCCCGATGACATTGGGCTCAGATAATGCTAACGACACACTAACTAATACCCCCATGAAGCTTATTTACTGTCACGCTGATGTTTACAACCCCGGAGGGATGGAGCGCGTGCTCCTCAACAAACTCCGAGGGTGGGTGGAACGCGGCTACGAAACGATGGTCGTGACAACCGACCAGCACGGACGTCCGCCGTTCTATGAGTTCCCCCCGGAAGTCCGGATGGTGGACCTCGGAATCAACTACAAGGACGACAACGACAAGAACCCCATCGCCAAGACGCTCGGCTACCTGCGCAAGCGCAGAAAGCATCGCCAGGCCCTGACCGAGCTGCTAATGCGCGAGCGGCCCGACATCGTGGTCTCCCTCTTCCCGTCGGAGTCCTCCTTCATCCCGGACATCCAGGATGGTAGCCTGAAAATGCTGGAGCTGCATTTCAACAAGCAATTCCGCCTGCAATACAACCGCAAGGGCCTGCTGGGCCTGGCGGACCGCATCCGCACCAAACAAGACGAGCGGCTGGTCCGCAAATTCGACAACTTCATCGTCCTGACGCGGCAGGACGCCGAAATGTGGGGCGACCTGCCCAACCTGTCGGTGATGCCCAACGCCGTCGTCACCGCACCACACATCGAGCACAAGAGCGACAACCACCGGGTGATCGCCGTCGGCCGGCTGGACTACCAGAAGGGCTTCGACCGCCTGCTGGACGCCTGGGCCCTGATTCCCTCCGAGTTGCGCAAATTCTGGCGTCTGGACATCTTCGGCCAGGGCGAGTGGGAAGAAAAACTGAAGCAGCAGATTATGACGCTCGGCATCGGCGAATCCGCCGCCGTCAATCAACCGACCGACAGGATCTTCGACGAATATGCCGCCAGCGATTTCCTGGTGATGACCTCGCACTACGAAGGTTTCCCCATGGTCATGATCGAGGCGATGGCCTGCGGCGTGCCGACGGTCTGCTTCGACTTCCTCTGCGGCCCGCGCGACATTATCGCGAACGGCATCAACGGCATCATCGTGCCGGAAGGCAACCTGCAGGCGCTCTCCACGGCCATGCAGCAGTTGATGGAGCATCCCGAACAACTCGCCCGCATGTCCGATCAAGCCAAAAGAATCTCCGAGGAGTTCTCCCAAGAAGTCATTATGAGACGCTGGGACCTCTTCATGAATGACCAGCTTCGCAAACGATGAGCGAGACGAAGACAACGCAACGCTACCCCTTCCTGGATCTGCTGAAAGTCATCCTGACCATCGGCATCGTCTTCCGGCATGCCGAGCTGGTGGGGATGGAAGGCCGGTCGGAAGTCTTTGACTTCCTGACCCGCACCATGATGCTGATCACGGGGGCCTGCGTTCCGCTGTTCTTCGTCATCTCCGGCTTCCTGTATTTCCGCAACGTCCCCAAGAATCCGGGCGTGGACTTCTTCTGGAAGAAAACCCGCACCCGCTTCTTCTCGCTGCTGATTCCCTACCTGATTGCCAATGCCATCGCCTTCGGCTGCTACTGGCTCGCTCACCGCTATGCGCCCGATATGATCTCCGGCTACTTCGGGGACAACTGGAACAAGCCGCTATTCATCTTCTGGACCGGACCCGTCAATATGTCGCTCTGGTTTATCCGTGACCTCATTATCGTCTGCCTTGTGGCCCCGCTGATTTGGATGCTGGTGCGCTACACCCGCATCTGGGGTGTGCTGGCGCTCGCCGCCGTGTGGATCTGGGTGGGCGGATCGCCTTGGTACAACATCTGGTTCACCATCGGCGCGTGGGTGGCCGTCTGCCAGGGAGAGAACGCAGATAAACTGCTCCGGAAGATTCACTGCCGGGCGCCGATTTATGCCTCCGCCTGGTGCTTCTTCGTTTACCTGTATCACTATATCCCCGTCATCTCGCTCAAGAAGTTGCTGGTTTACATCATCGAACCCTATTCCTTCCTCTCCCTGTCGGGAACTTATGTGGGTACGGCCCTGCTGGTGCTCGCCATGATGACTGGATTCTTTATGGTTTTGAAAGAGATTCTTCCAAGCGTGACCGACGTACTGGTCGGCGGCAAATTATGACGCATAAACTTCTTCAAATCAACCCTGTGGTCCGGCTCAACACCTCAACCGGACGCATCATGAAGGAGATCGGCGAGATCGCCCAGGCGGCCGGTTGGGAGAGCTATATCGCCTACAGCAGCGCCCGGGACGGCGTGCCGCAGCACAGTTCGCATCTGATTCCGGTCGGGAACAAGCTGGACCTCGCGGTCCACGCCGTGGCCACGCGCCTGTTCGACGCCCACGGCCTGGTCTCGCGCCGCGCCACGAAGCAACTCATCCGGCGCATCCAGGAGATCGACCCGGACGTCATCCATATCCACAATGTCCACGGCTACTGGCTCAACTATCCCCTGCTGTGCCAATACCTGCGCGAAAGCGGCAAGCCCGTGATCTGGACCGTCCACGACTGCTGGCTCTACACCGGCCACTGCTACTACTATTCTGCCGTCCGCTGCAACAAATGGCAGACGGGCTGTGGCCATTGTCCGCAGAAGCGGGCCTTCCCGGCCAGCTGGGTCTTCGACCGATCGGCGCGCAACTGGCGCGACAAGCAGCGCGCGCTGGGCTCGCTGGAACGGCTGACCATCGTCCCCGTGTCCGACTGGATCCGGCAGGAGATGTCCCGTTCCTTCCTCTCGGACAAGCCCTTCCAGGTCATCCACAACGGCATCGATCTGGATGTCTTCCACCCGGACACGACGGAGGCGGAACGTCCCGATGGCACCGTCATCCTCGGCGTCGCCACCCTGTGGCACGAGCAGAAGGGTGTCCGGGATTTCATCGACCTGGCCGGCCGTCTGCACGAAGGCGAGCGCCTTTTGCTCGTGGGCCACATGAGCGAGGAGCAGCGCGCAGCCTTCCCCGCCGGCGTCGAGTTCATCGAGCGCACGGAGAACGCGGCCAGACTCGCCGCGCTGTATGCCCGGGCGACGGCCTTCGTCAACCCGACCTGGCAGGACAATTACCCGACCGTCAACCTCGAGGCCATCGCCTGCGGCACGCCGGTGGTGACCTACCGCACCGGCGGCAGCGTCGAAGCGGTCGCGGAAGGGACAGGCTTCGTGGTGGAGCAGGGCGACGTCCAGGGGCTGCTCGACCGGGTGCGCGAACTCGCCGCCGAGGACCGGCAGGCCGTCGCCGAGCGCTGCCGGGCACATGCTTTGCAACATTTCAGTAAACAGGAGCGTTACCAAGACTATATCCGTCTTTATGAAAGTCTTACAACTCGGTAAATTCTACCCCATCCGGGGTGGCGTGGAGAAGGTCATGTGGGATATCACCTTCGGCCTGGCCGAACGCGGTATCCAGTGCGATATGCTCTGCGCCGTATTGCCGGGAGAAAAAGTAGATGAAGAGCACCAGGCCTTCATCACCGAAACGAAGGAAACCCTGGAGCTCAGCCTCGGTCCCTACGGCCGTGTCATCGGGGTCCGCGCCTTCACCAAGAAGGCCGGAACGATGATTTCGTTCTCCATGATCCGCTGGATGATCCAGCATGCCCGGGAGTACGACATCATCCACATCCACCACCCCGACCCCATGGCCGCCCTGGCCCTGTGGCACAGCCGCTACAAGGGGCGCGTCATCCTGCACTGGCACAGCGACATCCTGCGGCAGAAACTGCTGCTGGCCTTCTACGTGCCGCTGCAGACCTGGCTGATCAACCGCGCCGAGCGCATCATCGGCACCACGCCGGTGTATATCCGCGAGTCCCCGTACCTGCAGAAAGTCCAGGAGAAAGTCACCTATGTGCCGATCGGTATCCAGCCCGTCCTCTACGCCCCCTGGGAAGCGGAGGAAGTCCGGGCCCGCTACCCCGGCCGGAAGATTGTCTTCGCCCTGGGCCGCCTCGTTCCGTACAAGGGATTCAACGTCCTGATCGAAGCCGCCAAGCGCCTCGGGCCGGAGTACCTCGTGCTGATCGGCGGCAAGGGCCCGCTGCAGGGCGCGCTGGAGCAGCAGATTGCCGAGCTGGGCGTACAGGACCGCGTCAAGCTGCTCGGCTACCTCTCCGTGGACGAGCTGCCGGCCATGTTCGGCGCCTGCGACGTGTACGTAATGAGTTCCAACCAGAAGACCGAAGCCTTCGGCATCGTGCAGATCGAGGCGATGTCCTGCGGCAAACCCATCGTGTCCACGCGTATCCCCCACTCGGGCGTGTCGTGGGTCAACAAAGACGGCGAGTCCGGCCTCAACGTCCCGCCGGACGACCCCAAGAACCTCGCCTTCGCCATCAAACGTATCTGCGACAACGAACAGAACTACAAGAAATTCTCCGCGGGAGCGATGAAGCGCTACGAAGAGCTCTTCACGTCCCGGCAAATGATAGACAAAATCATCAATGTATATGAACAAACTGCTTAAACTGATGCTGCTGCCAGCTGTCGGAGTACTGCTGGCGGCCTGCTCCACCCCTGCAAAAATCAGCTACCTGCGGGATCTGGAGTACAACGTACCTGAAGTGGCCCGGCCGGTACCGGAACTGCGGCTCAAGGTGGACGACCGGATCAGTATCCAGGTCTTCAGCGAGCAAATGGAGCTCGCCGCGCCCTTCAACTCCGCCGGAGTCCACATTGAGGGAGAAGGGGGATCCATGCTGTCCTCGACCTACGGCGTGGACATTCGGGGCAATATTGACTTCCCCATTCTGGGCGAGATCCACGTGGAGGGAAAGACCCTGGACGAGCTGCAAAAGGAGATTTCCGCGGAAATCTCCGGCCGGGGGTATATCAAGAACCCGGTCGTCAAGGCCGAGCTGGAGAACTTTACCATCACGGTCATCGGCCAGCTCGGCCAACAGATTGTCCCCGTCGAAGGAAGCAGCATCAACCTGATTCAGGTTCTGGCCATTCTGAACAACGACCTGGAGTCCGCCAAGATTCCGGACGTGATGGTTATCCGGACGGAAAACGGGATGCGGCAAGCCTATCAGGTCGATCTCCAGTCCAAGGAGCTCTTTAATTCCCCTGTCTATTACCTTCAGCAAAACGACGTGGTCTATATCAAGCCCCGTGGCGTCAAGCTTTCCAACGGAGGAGACGTGTTCCTGAAATTCTTCACGCCCGCCATATCCGCCATGTCCTCCGTTCTGTATATCATTGCCCTCATAAACCGTTAGCCTATGAAAACACACGTCAGAAAAGTCACACGGAACGAGCAGGTCAACCTGATCGACATCATCTACTACCTGGTCGGCAACTGGTATTGGTTTGTCCTCTGCATCATAGCCTCCCTGGTCGTCGCCTATCTCCGTTATGCGAGGACGCCCTACATGTACAGCAGCGGCGTCACGGCCATTATCAAGAATGCAGGAGATGATATCCGGACCGCCCGCCTGGACACCTACGACAAGATGGTCAACACGGTATCCGTTACCAACGAAGAGTTGCAACTCCGGTCCATCACCATCATGACGGAAGTGGTCAAGGCCCTGGATGCGGATGTCCATTACTCCGACCGCATCAAATTCCGTGATGTTGAGCTGTACACCTCCCTATCTCCGGTCCGGGTAGCATTTGACCGGGAGAAGTCGGATCCGGGCACATTCTCCCTCACGGTGATGCCGCTGGATGCCCATAACGTCCGAATTCACACGGATTCCGGCTCGCACACGGTCGCCCTGGGAGATACCATCTCGCTGGGAACGGGCCGTGTCGTTTTCCAGCCCACCGGCCGTTATGGCCCGGACTGTTACGGACAGCAGATCCGCGTAGAAAAGATTCCGATCACCTGGGCGGCAGGTACTTTGATCAGCCATCTGCACATTTCTCACAACAAGCAGATTCTCAAACTCGTCGTGGATGATTACAATGCCCAGCGTGCGGCAGACGTAGTCAACATGCTGGTTGTCAAGTACAACGAGTCAGCCATCCGCGAGAAAAACCGCGTGGCCGTCAATACGGAACATTTCATCAATGAGCGTTTGGCCATCATCGAGCAGGAACTGGGCACAGTAGAAGGCGGTTTGGCCAATTTCAAGAGCGCGAACCAGTTGATGAGCGTTGACGAGGCCGCTTCCCGCTATCTGGGAGACAGCCGCGGATATGCGGCGGATCTCGTTGAGCTGGAAACCCGTCTGTCCCTGTCCAACTACCTGAAGGATTACATCGTCAAATCGGCCGACAGCTTCCAGATGATTCCCGCCAACATGGGCATCGAGGATCCCAATGTGGACCTGGTCATCGGTCAGTATAACGATTTGGTCTTGCGCCGGGAGCAATTGCTTGCGGCCAGCAGCAAGGAGAGCCCGGCCGTCCGACAGGCAGACGCGTCGCTCAACACCCTGCGCGGCAACATCCTGGGCCTGATCCAGAATCTGCAGACCAGCCTGGAGATCCAGAAGCGCGATCTGGCAGAACGGGAGAAAGCGGCCGTCCAGAAGTTCTCCACCATGCCCACCAAGGAGCGCCAGATGCTGGAATTCGAGCGCCAGCAATCCATCAAGCAGGAACTCTACCTGTACCTGCTGAACAAGCGCGAGGAGAACGCCCTTTCGCAGGCGATGGCAGACGACAACCTGCGTGTCATCGACCCGGCCTGGGCCAACTATACGCCATCTTACCCGCAACGCATGCAAATGGCCCTGCTCGCCCTGCTGATCGGTATCCTGATCCCGGCCGTCATCCTGATCGCCCGCCTCTTCCTGGACACCAAGATCCGCACCCGCAAGGAGATCGAGGAGAATATCGACGTGCCCTTCCTGGCGGAGATTCCGCTCAACAAAGAGTACAAGCACATCATTTTCAAGACCGGCAAAAACAAGCACGGCGCGAACAAACCGTCGCCTTTCGTGTACGATCCCAACTCGCACAGCATCTTCACCGAGGCCATGCGTATGATGTGCACGAACCTCACGTTCCTGGATCCGGACAGCACGCTGCCGATGGTGATCGCCACGACGTCCTACTCTTCCTCCTCGGGCAAGACCTTCGTCACAGCCAACATGGCGGCCTGCCTCGCGGACGCGCAGAAGCGCGTGGTGCTGATCGACACGGACATGCGCAAGCGCTCCATGTCCAGCGCCTTCGAGCTCAAGCACAAGACCCTGGGTCTGTCCAATTATCTCTATGACCTGGACGTCAAGCTGGAGGACATCCTCTACAAGGACGCCCGCCCGGGCATCGACTTCATCCCGTCCGGCCCGACGCCGCCCAACCCGACCGAGCTGCTGGCCCGGCCGCGTCTGGAAGAGCTGATCGGCCAGCTCCGCAAGCAGTACGACTACATCCTGCTCGACGGCGTGCCGATCCAGATGCTGGCGGATCCGCTCGTGATGAACCGCGTCGTGGACACCAACCTCTTCATCCTGCGCAGCGGCCAGCTTGACCGACGTATCCTCCCGCAGCTCGACGAGCTCAACGAGAAGCGCCACCTGCACAACATGGCCATCGTCTTCAACGGTCCGCAGGTCAAACGCCGCCACGGCTACGGCTTCGGCTCTTACGGCTATGGCTACGGTTATGGTTATGGCGCCGGCTACGGCTACTATGGCGAAGACGAGAAAAAGAAGAAGAAAGGATTCCGTAAACTATTCAGCTAATGACCATTGCAGTAGATTTCGACGGCACCATCGTCGAGCACAAATATCCTGAGATCGGCAAAGAGAAGCCCTTCGCCATTCAGACCCTGCGCACCTTGCAGCGCGAGGGCAACAGAATCATTCTCTTTACCTCCCGGGAGGGCGAGCTGCTCGACGACGCGGTCGCCTTCTGCCACGAGCGGGGGCTGGATTTCTTCGCCGTGAACAGCAACCAGCCCGCCGACGCGCTGTTCCCCCGCCAGACCTCCAAGGTGATCGCCGATGTTTACATCGACGACAAGAACCTGGGCGGGCTCCCCGACTGGCCTGACATCTACGAGATGATCAACGGCCAGCGGCTGGAGCGCCGCGCGGCCCGGGAACGGAAGTCCTGCCTGTTCCGGAGGAGATAGATTCCGGCTCTCCGGCCGGAATGACTATGGTTATGTCATTCCGGGCAAAAGAAAGGCTGTCCCTTTGCGGGACGGCCTTTTTTTGCTATATTTGTCTTTTACGACTAAAACTTTATACGCTAAGATATGTTCAAAGGACAACCCAAAGGTCTTTATGCCCTGGCCCTCGCCAACACCGGCGAACGCTTCGGCTACTACACCATGCTCGCCATCTTCCTCCTGTTCCTGCAGGCGAAGTTCGGTTTTACTGCAGCCGCGGCGGGCCAGTTCTACGCCATTTTCCTGGCAGCCGTCTATTTCATGCCGGTCCTCGGCGGATGGCTCGCCGATAAAATCGGTTTCGGCAAGTGCGTGGTCACCGGCGTGTCGGTGATGTTCGCGGGCTACCTCCTGCTCGCCATCCCGACCAACGCTTTTGAGAGCCGCGGCCTCGCCCTCGCCATGATGATCGGCGCTCTGCTGCTCATCGCCGTGGGCACGGGCCTCTTCAAGGGCAACCTGCAGGTGATGACGGGCAACCTCTATGACGATCCCGCCTACAGCGCCAAGCGCGACTCCGGATTCAGCCTCTTCTATATGGCCATCAACGTGGGCGCCATGTTCGCTCCCACCGCCGCCACCGCCCTCACCAACAAGCATCTCTCCGGTGCCGGCCTCATCTACAAGGCCGACATCCCCGCCCTCGCGCACCAGTGCCTGAACGGCACGCTGCAGGATCCTGCAGGTCTGGAGAGCCTCCAGGCCATGATGCCGGGCTCCGACGTGGCCGCCATGTCCCTGAGCGATTTCAGCCAGTACTACATCAACCAGCTCTCGACCGCCTACAACCTCGGCTTCGCCGTGGCTTGCGTGTCCCTGATTTTCTCCATGGCCATCTACTTCGGCTTCCGCTCCTGGTTCAAGCACACGGACGTCAACGCCAAGCAGGCTGCCGCCAGCGACAAGGCCGTCGAGCTCACGCCCAAGCAGACCAAGGACCGTATCGTAGCCCTCTGCTTCGTGTTCGCCGTGGTGATCTTCTTCTGGATGGCTTTCCACCAGAACGGTTCTTCGCTGACCTACTTCGCCCGCGACTACACCCAGGATACCGTGAGCGGTCCGCTCCGCATCGGATTCAACATCTGGCCGCTCTTCCTGATCGCCATTTCGGTCTATACCCTCTTCGCGACCTTCCAGTCCGAAACAACCCGCGCCAAGTGCATCTGCTGCGTCGTGACGCTCCTCCTCTGGGGCGGCGCATACGCGCTCTATTCCGGCATGGACGAGGTCCTGCACATCCTGCCGCAGCAGTTCCAGCAGTTCAACCCGTTCTTCGTCGTCGCCCTGACCCCGGTTTCCATGGCCCTCTTCGGCGCATTGGCCAAGAAGGATAAAGAACCGTCCGCGCCGAAGAAGATCGGCCTCGGCATGTTCGTGGCCGCCGTCGGCTACCTCGTCATGCTCGCCGCCTCCAACGGCCAGCCCGCTCCTTCCGAGCTGAAGGCTGTCGGCGGTGTCTCCCCCGACCCGGTGGTCCCGACCTACCTCATCGGCACCTACCTCATCCTCACCTTCGCCGAGCTGCTCCTCAGCCCGATGGGTATCTCCTTCGTTTCCAAGGTCGCTCCGCCGAAGTACAAAGGCTTGATGATGGGTTGCTGGTTCGCCGCCACGGCCATCGGCAACTACCTCAGCTCCATCCCCTCCATGCTGTGGGACAATGTCCCCCTGTGGGTCAACTGGACGGTGCTCATGGCGCTCTGCGTCATCTCGGGCGTCGTGATGTTCTCCTTCCTCAAACGCCTGGAGGCCGCCACGGCCGAATAAACGATGTTCAGGATCCGGGTCTGGTTGCTGAAGGGGCTGCTCCGCCTGCTGAGCTGGCTGCCGCTGCGCGTCCACTACGCACTGGGACGCTTCGTGGCCTGGCTGGCGGGCGATGTGGTCCGCTATCGCCGCGCAGTGGTGGACGGCAACCTGGCCCGCTGCTTTCCTGAGAAGTCCGACGCCGAACGGAAAGCCATCCGCAAGGGTTTCTACCGCCATTTTGGCGATCTGGTCGCCGAGACCGTCTGGTTCGGCGGCTGCCGAAATCCCGAGCGCCTGCGCCGGCAGCGCCTGGTCGAGATCGAAAACCCCGGCACGGTGGCTGAGCTGCTCCGCACCGCCCCGAGCCTGGTCATCCTGAGCTCGCACTGCGGCAACTGGGAGCTCTTCGGCGGCATCGGGAACTACAACTACACCGACACCCCGACGGGCTTCACCGAGCAAAACTACTGCGTGGTGTATCGCGAACAGTCCAGCAAGGTCTGGAACGAAGTCCTGGGCTGGAACCGCCTGGCACCGGTCCTTGACAAGGAGCACTTCGAAGGATACCTCGAGATGCTGAACTTTGTCCGCTATGCCTTCCGCAACCGCGACCGGAAGAAGGTTTACGATGTCCGCAGCGACCAGCGGCCCTACACCCCGTCCCCGGCCAACATCGAGGTCGAGTTCCTCGGGCAGAAGGTTGACTCCATGACGGGCGCCGCCGCGCTGGCGCGCAAGTTCGGCATGGCGGTAGCCGTCCAGTCGATGCGCTCCGACCGCCGCGGGCACTACATCCTGCACTACACCCCCGTCTGCACCGATGCCTCCACGATGAGCGCGGAGGAGATCATGCAGCAGTACTACCGCGTTCTGGAAGCCGACATCCGGCAGCAACCGGAGCTCAACCTCTGGACGCATAAACGTTTCATCAGAATTTGATTATTTATACACATAACAAGCTATGACCATCAAAGATCTGCAACCAGCAGTTGTCTGGAACAATTTCTATGGACTTACCCGCTGTCCGCGTCCCTCCAAGCATGAGGAGATCGTGCGCCAGCACCTGCTCGACTGGGCCAAGGAGCACAAGGTCGAGGCGTTCGCCGACGAGACCGGCAACGTGATTATGCGCATCCCCGCCACCCCCGGTTACGAGAACCGCAAGGGCGTCGTGCTCCAGGGCCACATGGACATGGTGCCGCAGAAGACTGCGGACACCGTCCACGACTTCCTCAAGGACCCGATTCAGACCGTCATCGACGGCGAATGGGTCACGGCCCAGGGCACCACGCTCGGTGCCGACAACGGTATGGGCGTCGCCATGGCGATGTCCGTCGCCGAGGACAAGAGCGTCAAGCACGGCCCCATCGAGGTCCTCGTGACCTACGATGAGGAGACCGGCATGAGCGGCGCCGAAGCCCTGAAGCCGGGCCTCCTGAAGGGTGACATCCTTCTCAATCTCGACTCCGAGGACGAGAACGAGCTCTGCATCGGCTGCGCCGGCGGCCTGGACGCCGAGGCGGACTTCAAGTACAAGAGCCTGCCCGTCCCTGCGGGCTACGTGGGCTACAAAATCGATATCAAGGGTCTGTCCGGCGGCCACTCCGGCATGGACATCTCCCTGTATCGCGCCAATGCCAACAAGCTGATGGTCCGCGCCCTCATTCCGCTCATCGAGCGCTATGGCGCCAAGGTTGCCGACTTCACCGGCGGCAGCCTGCGCAACGCCATCCCGTTTGAGGCCGATGCCGTCGTGGCCATCCCCGCCGAGAAAGCGACGGCGGCCCTGCGCCTTGTGAACAAGATTTCCAAGAGCCTCAAGGCGAAATATCAGGAAAGCGACCCGGGCTTCCAGTGGACCGTCTCCAAGGTCAGCAAGCCTGCCCGCTGCATCGAGGATGCCGTCATCCTGAACGCCTGCAAGGCCATCGCCGCCTGCCCGTCCA
The DNA here is from genome assembly GCA_016291185.1 of Bacteroidales bacterium. The sequence continues at coordinate 33,053 of JAEFAI010000008.1, read as the reverse complement.
ACGTGATCCGAATGAGCCAGTCGATGCCGGGTCTGACCGAGACTTCCATCAACCTGGCCGTCGTGCGCTGCAAGCGCGGCCACCTGACGGTGAACTCGCTCCTGCGGAGTGCGATGAACGACTCCAAGGAAGACCTCGCGCTGCGCGTGAAGTATATCTTCGAGTTTGCCGGCGCCAAGGTCAAGTTCTTCGGCGGCTACCCGGGTTGGACGCCCAAGCCGGACACGCCGATCAACAAGCTGATCAACGACACGCACGTCAAGCTCTACGGCAAGCCGATGAACGTCCTCGCGACCCACGGCGGCCTGGAGTGCGCGCTGCTCGGTGCCAAATATCCCAACTGGGAGATGGTCTCCATCGGCCCCACCGTCCTCTATCCGCACTCCCCGGACGAGCGCGTCAACATCGCCTCCGTCCAGCGGAGCTGGGACCTGCTGAAGGCTGTCCTGGAAAATATTCCTCAGAAATAGGATTTGCCCAAGCTGTATATCATATCAGGCTGCAACGGATCCGGCAAGACAACGGCGTCATACACGCTCTTGCCGGATCTGTTGAATTGTCGGGAGTTCGTGAACTCGGACGAGTTCGCGAAGAGTTTCTCGCCCTTCGACCCGGGGGCGGCGTCGGTGACGGCCAGCCGGTATATGTTGATGAAAATCAACTACCTGCTGGACCGGAAGGCGGACTTTGCCGTCGAGACGACGCTCGCGACCCGCTCGCTGCTGCAAATCGTGCGGCAGGCGCAGCGGCTGGGCTACGAGAGCACGGTCCTGTATTTCTGGCTGAATTCGCCGGAACTCGCCATCGAGCGGGTGCGGGACCGGGTGGTTTCCGGTGGTCACAACATCCCCGACGCCGTGGTCCGGCGCCGTTATGTGATGGGCCTGCAGTATCTCTTCGACGTCTATATCCCGGTCATCGACCGCTGGATCCTGGCGGACAATTCCAAGCCGCCTTTCTCGGTCGTGGCCGAGGGCTCGAAGGATGTGATCTACATCAAGGACAACGAGAAATATCAACTAATCAGACGTATTGCGCATCCCGATGAATCCGTGTGATCGTTTTGGCGTGACCGAAGAGCAACTGCGCACGCTTGTGGCCGAGGGGCTGCGGGCGGGCGGCGACTGGTGTGACTTGTATTTCGAGGACACGTCCTACCACGACCTGCTCCTTCGCGACGGGGTCGTCGGCTCTGGCGGCTACCATGTCGATTACGGCTGCGGCATCCGTGTCCTGAAGGGCGAGAAGACCGGCTACGCTTACGCGGAATCCACCGACTTTCCATCCCTTCGAAATGCAGCCATCGCAGCAGGTTCCATTGCAGCAACTTCTGTGTCGCTGCACAGCAGCCTGCCCCCGGAAACGTCCTTCGGACCCCACCGCTGCGCTCCGCTTGCGGTCCCCCCTCTTACGAAGCCGAGGGTGGCACGGTTTCCGGGAGCAGCTGCTGCTTCCGCTCCACCAGTTGCGAACGGAGAAGCCTGTACCCAGGTCGGCAAACCCGTGGCCGCCCGTGGTCTCGTGAACGGGAGGGGCCCGCTGCGAAGCAGTGGGAGGGATGAGCGAAGCGAAGGTTTGCAGGCCTGGGGTACAGGTTTCCCGGAAGCAAGTTATTACGAAGAACTGCAGCCGTGGGAGAGCGCGGAGGTGGCGGGATTTGTGCCGTTCCTGCAACGCATTGAGGCGGGGATCCGGGCGCGGGACAGCCGCGTGCTGAAAGTCGTCGCCAACCTGTCGTACTCCGTCAGCGACATTCTGATGTACAATTCGCTCGGCGAGTTGACCACGGACCACCGCCCGCTGGGCAGCATCTCCGTCCAAGTCATCTTCCAGCAAGGCAAGCGCACGGAGAACAACACCGTTTCGCGGAGCCTCCGCATGGGCGCAGAATTCATCAATGACGCCGTGCTTGAGGATCTGGTCAGCCGCGCCGTCGAGGGCATGGACGCCCGCTTCGAGGCGCGCCGGCCCAAGGGCGGCCAGATGAGCGTCGTGATGGGCGCCGGCGCCTCCGGCATCCTGCTCCACGAAGCAATGGGCCATGCTTTCGAGGCCGACTTCAACCGCAAGGGGCAGTCCATCTTCAGCGACCGCATGGGAGAGCGCATCTGCCGTCCGGGCATCAACATCCTGGACGACGCCACGGTGCCCGCCAGCCGCGGCGCCTGCAACTACGACGACGAGGGCGTGCCCGGCCAGAAGACCTATATGGTCACGGACGGCGTCCTGACCTCCTACCTCCACGACCGCATCAGCGCAGGCTTCTACGGCGTGGCCCCGACGGGCAACGGCCGGCGGGAGTCCTTCCGCTACAACCCGATTCCGCGTATGCGCGCAACCTACATGGAGAGCGGTCCCGACGGGACCCGGGAGGACCTGATCACGTCCGTGAAACGCGGCATCTACGTGGACCAGTTCGCGAACGGACAGGTCAAGATCGGCGAGGGGGATTTCACCTTCTTCGTCAAGAGCGGCTTCCTCATCGAGGGCGGCCATCTGACGATGCCCGTCAAGGACATCAACATCATCGGCAACGGGCCGCAGGCCCTCGCCGACATCCAGGCGGTCGCGGGCGATCTGCGGATCGACGAGGGCGCCTGGACCTGCGGGAAGGAGCAAAGCGTAGCCGTGTCCTGCGGCATTCCTTCCGTATTGATTGGAAATTTAACGGTCGGAGGAGAGTAAGATGATTACAGACAAGGAGTTGGACTTCGTCCGAAAGGCACTTGACTTGGCCACGCGCGCCGGCGCTCAGCACGCCCGGGCGACGCTGTCGCTCAGCGAGGAGGACCTCGTGGCGACGCTCGACGGCGAGGTGGACCGCGTCACGCACTGCGCCGACCGTTCGCTGTCGCTGGGCCTCTTCGTGGACGGGCGCTACGGCAGTTATTCGACCAACAAACTCGACGCGGCCTCGCTCGAGGGCTTCATCGCCCGGGCCGTGGCCGCCACCCGGATGGTCGCGCCGGATCCGCTTCGCGTCCTGCCCGATCCCGCCCGCTGCAGCCACGACGCCCTCACCGGCAACGAGCTCGGTCTCGTCGATCCTGCCCGCGAAAAGGTTTCACCCTCCGACCGGCAGAACATTGCCTTATCCGCCTCTGTTTGGTGGGCATCGCGCGGGGGAAGCTCGCCCCGACAAAACTTCGCTTCGCTCATCCCCCCCACTGCAGAGCAGCGGGTCCCCCCCGTTCACGAGGCCACGGGCGGCCACGGTTTTGCTGGTGTGACTTCCCCCGACGCTCCGCATAAAGCTGAGTATCAGATTATTTCCGAGGAAGGAGAGTATTCCGACAGCATCTACGAGACGGTCTTGATGGACACGAACGGGGTGTGCTGCCGGCACAGCGAAACGTCGTTCGACTATGGGGTGGAAATTACGATCGAGTGCGAGGGAGAGAAGTACAGCGGCTACTGGTGGGACGCCTCCTCGCGCCTCGCGGAGCTGGACGCCCCCGCCTGCGGCCGCCGGGCGCTCGAACGCGCCGTCGGCCAGATCGGCTCCGAGCCCGCCCCCAGCGGCCGCTACACCGCCGTCATCGACGCGGAGATGGCCTCCAAGGTCGTCTCCCCGATTCTCCGCGCCCTGAGCGGCTACGCCATCCAGCAGAACAACTCCTTCTTGATGGACAGCCTCGGGCGGAAGGTATTTCCCGAAGGGGTCAACATCCTGGACGTCCCCCGCATCCCCGGGCAGACCTGCTCGAAATATTTTGACTCAGAAGGTGTTGCAACCGTCGAAGCCCCCATTGTCGAGGGCGGCGTCGTGAAGCAATACTTCATCAATACCTATATGGCCGGGAAGCTCCAGATGGCCCCGACCGTCGAAGACGCCACGCGCCCCAAGGTTCTGCCCTGGCCCTGCCCCGGTCTGGACCGCGACGAGATCCTTCGCCGCTGCGGCCGCGGCATCCTGGTCACCGACTTCAACGGCGGCAACAGCAACCCCGTGACCGGCGACTTTTCCTACGGCATCGAAGGCTACCTCTTCGAGGACGGCAAGATGGTGCGCCCCGTAAGCGGCATGCTGATGACCGGCAACTTCCTCACGCTGTGGTCACGCCTGCTCGCCGCCGGCGACGACGCGCGCCCCTGCCAGAGCAAGCTCGTCCCGACCCTCGCCTTCGCGGAAGTCGATTTCAGTGGATAAACAACAAACAACAATAGAGAAAAGAGATGAAAGTAGAGAACAACAAAGTCGTGGCCGTGAGCTACGCACTCGAAGTAGAAGGTAAAATCGCGGATCAGTCCGCCCCCGGCAACCCCCTGGAGTACATCCACGGCACCGGCATGCTCCTTCCCAAGTTTGAAGGGGCCCTGGAGGGCAAAGAGCCCGGCGATGGCTTCGACTTCGTCCTGAGCCCCGAAGACGGCTACGGCATCTATGACCCGAAATACCTCATTGACCTCCCCAAGACGGCCTTCGCCATTGACGGACAGGTGCGTGATGACCTGCTGGTCGTCGGCCGCACCATCCCGATGCTGAACCAGGCCGGTCAGGTAGTCCAGGGCACCGTCAACAAGGTGACCGACACCACCGTGACCATGGACTTCAACCATCCGATGGCCGGCAAGACCCTGCACTTCACCGGTAAGGTAGAGAGCGTGCGCAGCGCTACGGACAAGGAGCTGACCGAGGGTCTGCATGGCGAATACCTCCCGCAGGAGGAAGGCTGCGGCGGCTGCGGCGGCGGTTGCCACAAGGAAGACGGCGAATGCTGCGGCAAAGGCAAGGGCGAAGGCCACTGCCACAAAGACGGCAAGGGCGAAGGCAACTGCGGCTGCGGCAAAGAAGGCTGCGACTGCAAATAAACCAGGAAGATGCGCACAGCCGTCGTTATCCTCAACTGGAACACCCGGGACTACCTGGAGCGTTTCCTGCCTACCCTGCTGGACAGCCTGCAAGGGCTGGATGCCGGCGTCATCGTCGCTGACAATGCCAGCACGGACGGCTCGCGAGAGCTGCTCGCCGAGCGTTTCCCGCAGGTGCAGACCATCCTGCTCGACAAGAACTACGGTTTCACCGGCGGCTACAACCGTGCTTTTGCCGAAATTCTGGATTCGCCGGTCAAGCCGGCGAATGACGAAAACGGAGAAGGCAAGCCGGAATATTTGGTCCTGATGAATTCCGACATTGAGGTGCCGAAGGGGTGGTTGGAGCCGCTCGTTGCCTGGATGGACAGGTACTCGTACTTCGCCGCCTGTGGCCCCAAGCTCCATGCGCTGGAGCCCGATGGCGACGGCTTCCGCCGCACGGAGCGCTTCGATTATGCCGGCGCCGCCGGCGGTCTGCTCGACCGCTACGGTTTCCCCTTCTGCCGCGGCCGTGTGCTGAGGCGAACGGCTCTCGACGAAGGACAATACTACCTGCCGAAAAGCGTCCTCTGGGTATCCGGCGCCTGCATGCTGGTCCGCGCCAGCGCCTGGCGTGAGTTGGGAGGGCTGGACGAGCGCTTCTTCGCGCACATGGAGGAGATCGACTGGTGCTGGCGAGCCTGGATTGCCGGATGGAGCGTAGGTGTAGTGCCGCAGAGCTGCGTGTACCACCTCGGCGGCGGGACCCTCGCGCCCGCTTCCCCCCTCAAACTGAAACTCAACTTCCGCAACGGACTGCTCATGTTGGAGAACAACCTGCCCGAGACCATCGGGTCGCGGCAGGCGCGCTGGCGCATCCGCATACGCAAGATTTTGGATTGTTGCGCAGCTATCGTATATTTGTTGTCCGGGAAAGTGGCATACGCCCGGGCCGTCCGGGACGCGCACCGCGAATACCGGCAGCTCCGCACACCAGACACAAAATACACTCCTGGTATGCCCGAGGACGTCAGACCGGTCGGACTGCTGAATATGTGCATCCTGGTCCAGGCCGCGCTGCGGGGGAAGAAGGTATTTAATTATGTGAGTCGCTATGAAAGTGGTTATTGAGGGAGCCGGTGAGGTTGGTTCCCATCTCGCGAAAATGCTTCGCGCCGAGGCGAACGAAGTCACGGTGATCGACGACAACGCCGAGCGCATTGCCGCCCTGACGTCTTATGCCGATGTAGAGACCGTCCAGGGCAACCCCTCTTCGATCGAAATCCTGCGCACCGCGAACGTAGAGAAAGCAGACCTGTTCATCGCCGTCTATCCGCTGTCTGCCCAGGAGATCAACATCGTGGGCGCCCTGCTCGCCAAGCAGCTCGGCGCCGCCAAGGTGATCGCCCGCGTCAACGACGAGGACTATCTGAACGCAGAGAACAAACTCATATTCAAGGAATTGGGCATCGAGCTCATGTTCTACCCCGAGAAGAGCGCCGCCGACGAAATCGTGGCTTTCCTCAAGCACAACTCCACCGCCGAGACGATGGACTTCGCCCGCGGACGCCTCCAGATTGCCGTTTTCAAGCTCACCGAAGACTCCCCCATCCTGGACCTCAAGCTGCTTGAGTTCATCAAGGATACCACCACCGAAGAGCTGCAGCAATTCCGCGTCATCGCCATCTCGCGCGACGAGAAAACCATTATTCCGAAGCTGGACACGAAATTCCTGTTCGGCGATCTCGTCTTCACGATCACCACACGCGAAGGCGTGGAAGCGCTCTACCGCCACTTCGGCAAGACCAACCTCTCCATCAACAGCGCCTTCATCCTCGGCGGCGGCCCCATCGGCGAGATGCTCGCTCGGTCGCTGACCCGTATCGGCCTTAAGGTCAAGCTGGTAGAAGGCGACAAGGACCGCTGCATCGAGCTGTCGGAGAAGCTGCCGGAGACCGTACGCATCGTCCACGGCGACGGCCGCAATTCAGATTTCCTCTACGAGGAAGGGATCCAGGAATACGATTCCTTCATCGCCCTGACGGGCAACGACGAGAGCAACGTCCTCTCCTGCGTGGTCGCCAAGAAGTTCGGCGTGCCGCGCACCATTGCCGAGGTGGAGAACATCGAGTACATCCACATCGCGGAGGAGATGGGCGTGGACAATGTCATCAACAAGAAGCTCATCACCGCCGGGCGCATCTTCAAGTTCACCCTGTCTGGAAAAGCACGCTCAGTGCGCTACATGACCGGCACCAAGGCCGAAGTCATCGAATACACGGTGGCGCCGGGTTCCGCCATCACCACCGCGCCGCTCAAGGAAATGGATTTCCCGCGGAACGCCATCATCGGTGGCGTAATCCGCGGGAGTGAAGCCTTTATTGCCGTGGGTGATACGGTCATCCAGCCCTATGATCGTGTGGCGATCTTCGCGCTGCCGGAGACCATCCAGGACATCGACAAATTCTTTAAATAACTAGAAGTACTGACTCTCCTTCTCGAAGAGGGCGCGGTCGTCGCGGTTCGGATCCGGACGGACGGCATCGCGCATCCTCTCGATAGCCTCGCGCTCGCTGCGTCCCAGCTTGCGCGGAATCCATACCAGAATCTTCACGTACAGGTCGCCGCGGCTGCTCAAGCCATAGCTGTTCACGGACGGCAGGCCCTTGCCGCGCAGGCGCTGGACCGTGCCGGACTGCGTGCCGGCGTCGAGTTTGAGCGTCAACGGGCCGTCGATACCCGGGACCTGGATCTCGCAGCCCAGCATCGCGTCAGCGACGCTGATCACGCGCGTATAGAAGAGGTTCGCGCCGTCGCGCTTCAGCTGGGCGTGCGGCTGCTCCTCCACGATCACGAGCAGGTCGCCGTTCACGCCGCCCTGCGGCGCGGCATGGCCTTCTCCGCGCAGGGACAACTGCATACCGTCCTCCACGCCCGCCGGGATGCGGACCTTAACGGTCTCCTTGACCCGGACGAGGCCGGTGCCCTTGCAGCGGCCGCAGGGGTTCGTGACCACCTTGCCGGTGCCGTTGCAGTGCGGACAGACGGAGGTATTGATGGCGCGGCCGAAGAGGGTATTCGTCACGGTCTGGATGGTGCCGGAGCCCTTGCAGGTCGGGCAGGTCTTGACGTCGGACGCGTTCTTGGCGCCACGGCCGCCGCAGTCCGGGCAAGGCCGGTTGCGCTCGATCGTGACTTCCTTCTCGCAACCGTTCGCAATTTCCTCCAGCGTCACTTTGACGCGGGTGCGAATGTCGCGGCCGCGCTGCTGACGGGGACCCTGCTGGCCACCGCCGAAGCCGAAATCACCGAATCCGCCAAAGCCACTGAAACCGCCGAACGCACCTCCGAAAAGGTTGTTCAGGATGTCGTTCAGGTTGCCGAAGCCCTGGCTCCAGTCCTGAGCGCCCGCGCCGTCCACACCGGCAAAGCCGAACTGGTCGTACTTCGCCTTCTTGTTGGGGTCGCTCAGTACGGAATAGGCCTCGGAGGCCTCCTTGAACTTCTCCTCTGCAGTCTTCTTCTCGGCGTCGGTACCGCTGACCCAGCGGTCCGGATGCCATTTGAGCGCGGCCTTGCGGTACGCGCCCTTGATATCGTCGGCCGAGGCTCCTTTCTGGAGCCCCAGGACCTCGTAGTAATCTCTTTTCTCTGCCATACGCTTACGCTCCCACAACGACCTTGGCATAGCGCAGGACCTTGCCGCCCAGCGTGTAGCCCGTCTGAATCACATCGATCACCTTGCCCTTCAGCTCCTCGCTCGGTGCCGGGAACTGGGTCACGGCCTCATGGAAGTCCGTATTGAAGACTTCGCCCTTGGCCTCGATCCGGGCCAGGCCCTGGGTCTTCAGGTAATCCATCAACTTATTGTATATAAGCGCAGTGCCTTCCTTCGCCGCCTCGTCGGACGACTTGGAGAGCATCTCCATGGCGCGCTCGCAGTCGTCCAGCACCGGGAGCAGGCCCTCGATGGTCTTGGCCGACGCGGAAGCGATCAAGTTCAGCCGGTCCTCCGAGCTGCGGCGCCGGAAGGTCTCGAATTCCGCCATCAGGCGAATATAGCTGTCCTTTTCGGCCGCCAATTTGTCAGTCAGCTCGGCGACCTGCTTCTTCAGATCGTCGCCCTTGCGCTCTTCTTTTTTCTGTTTCTTCTTGGGCTCCGCTGCCTGCGGGGCCTGTTTATCTTTGTTTTCTGCCATAATTCGAACTTGTTTGCCCTTTGCTAAAGCAAAAGCTCTGCCAATGACAGAATGTCACGTGCAAAAAAATATTATATTTGTGATTATGAATCGCAACCCCCTTTCCGAAGACAGTCGGGAGCAGAAGCTCCAGTCGCCCGAACAGATCGGCAGCACCCTCAAAGTGACGGCGTTGCCCACATACATCCTGGCCGTCACGGCGCTCCTGCTGATGGGCGCTTTCTTCGTCTGGGGTTTCCTGGGGAGTGTCTCGGACAAGGTGTATTACAGCGGCGTCGTCTTCCCGCAGGAAGGCACGGCGGATGTCTCGCTGCCCAACCGGGGCATGGTCCGGACCATGTTCCTGCACAGCGGCGACCACGTGATCCCGGGACAATCCGTGGCCCTCGTCTCCGTCAACGACAGCTACAGCATCCTGACCAGCACCGTCGAAGGCACCGTCATCAGCTCCAAGGTGGACAATGAGGCCTTCGAGGCCTTCGAGCCCATCATCAGCGTGGTGAGCGGCAACGCAGCCGAAACGCAGCGCGCCATGCTCATCGCCTACATCGACAACGCCGGCCAGCGCGACCTGCGCGAAGGAATGATGGCCCAGGTCTGGCCGGAAGACGAGAAGCGGGACGAGATCGGCTACGTGAAAGGCCGGGTGATGCGCATCGACCGCTATCCCGTGTCGGAAAACGAAGTCCGCCAGACCCTCAAGAACGAGGAAATGGCCAGCCGCCTGCTCTCCTCCGGAGAAATGATGTATCAGGTACAGATCGACCTGCTGCCCTCCCCGGAAGATCCTTCCCAGTACGATTGGTCCTTCGGCGAGCCGGAGGATGTCAACCTGAATGTGGGAACCTACTGCTCCGTGATGAGCGAAACCCGGCGCCGCAGCATGTTCCGCTACCTGTTTGAGTCGGTCAGAACGCGCTTCCGGGGCGCTAAACTCCGCGTAGAATGAGTAAGAACAAGTCCACGGCAGCGCTCATCCTTCATTTCATGCGGGGATGCATGGCCTTCTACTGGGTCACGTTCCTGCTGTACTTCGTGGATATTGTCGCCTACCTGCTGGCACCTTTCTTCCAGCAAGTTTATACAGATAACATCATCACCCGCAAGAACCCCGAGTGGTTCGGGCCCCTGATGTTTTTCTACATCCTGCTGTTCGTGCTCGAACTGGGGGTGTGGATGTCCATGAACCTCCTTCGCCGAAGGCATTTCACCAAGATGGGGCTCGTCAGCTCCTCCCGTTTTATCCTGAGCATCCTGAAGCTGCCCATGCTGGTGCTGGACCGCTTCTCGTCCGGCGAGCTGGTGGCCCGCTACTCCAGCATCCCCAGCATCACGCGCACGATGGACCAGTTCTCCATCGGCCTCATTTTCATCGTGCAATCCATCATCAGCGCCGCGATGCTGATGATGTACAGCTGGAAGCTGGGCCTGGTCGTGATCGTATCTATGTCCCTGCTCGTGCTCGTGATGCAAGTGACGGCCGACAGCATGAAAAAGAAGGCCAAGGGGACGGAAGTGACCGACGCCCAGTTGCAAGGCGTCACGATGACGGGCATCAAGAACATGGAGACCATCAAGTCCATGGGCGGAGAGCGCACTTTCTACAGCCAGTGGGACAGGTCCTTCGTCCAGGCCCTCAACGTACGGGTCCAATCCACCATGAGCAACATGGGCACCGGCTCCCTGCCGCTGCTGGTCCTGCACCTGAGCAACGCCCTCATCCTGGTCCTGGGCGCCTGGTACATCCTGCGGGGAGAGCTGACGCCGGGTATGCTGCTGGCATCCCAGGCACTGGCCGCCAGCATCATCTACCCGATCAACTCGGCGGTCAAGGCCACCCAGAGCGTCTATCGGAGCCAGGCCGCCATGGAGCGCCTGGAAGAGGTGGAAGAGGCCTGCGAGGGGCGCACCCTGGAGCTGTCCAGCCCGGAAGCGCTTCCGGAGCAGCCCAAGCTGCGGGGAGATGTGGAGCTGAGACACGTCACCTTTGGCTACGACCGCAACCTTCCCCCGGTCCTCAAGGACTTTTCCCTGAAGATCCCGGCGGGACAGCGAATCGCCTTCGTGGGCTTCTCGGGCTGCGGCAAGAGCACCATCGCCAAGCTCATTTCGGGGCTCTATGAGCCGTGGGAAGGAGAAGTGCTCCTCGACGGCGTACCCGTGCAACAGGTCAATCGCGCCGTCAGGATCAATTCCCTGTCGGTTGTCAACCAGGATATTACGCTCTTTGAAGGCACCATCGAGGAAAACCTGAAAATGTGGGACGAGTCCATCGAGGACTTCTCCATGGTGATGGCCGCCCACGACGCCCAGATCCACGAGGAGATCGCCGAGCGCCCCGGGGCCTACCAGTCCCGGCTGAGCGAGAATGGCAAGAACTTCAGCGGCGGCCAGCGCCAGCGCATGGAGATTGCCACCGCCCTCGCGAAAGACCCCTCCATCCTCATCATGGATGAAGGCACCTCAGCCCTGGATCCCAAGACCGAAGAGAAGGTGATGCAGCATATCGGCAACCTGGGCATCACCCTCGTTCTCATCGCCCACCGCCTGAGCACCATCCGGGACTGCGACTGCATCTACGTGATGGAGCAGGGAAAAGTATCCCAGCAGGGCACCCACGAAGCGCTCATGCAGCAGGAAGGCCTGTACCGTGAATTAATGAAATACGCCTGACCTATGAACAATTTATTCTTCGAACAATTGGTCCAGCGTATTGAAGGCGACCGCAAGGCGATGAACCAGGCGGCCGATCTCTTCCGGGGTATGATCGACCGCAAGGTGTGGAAAAAGCTCACCCTGAAGCGGGAAATCCCGGAGAATCTCGACGAGCTCGAAGAGGCCTTCTACCGACAGCAGATCTTCTTCCGGCAGATCCAGCTGGAGGGCAAATGGTGGACGCGCAGCTCGGGTAAGCTGCTGGCGTTCTCGGCCGACGACGACACGCCGGTCCTGCTCGCCCCCGGTTTTGCCGACTACACCTTTGTCGATCCCAAGACCGGGCGTCGCTGCAACGCCCGCAAGAACATGGACCGCCTCAAGAAGGAGGCCTTCTCCCTTTCCTACCCCCTGCCCCAGGGCGAACTCACCATCCGCTCCCTGATCGGGCACGCCCTGCGCCAGCTGAGCGTGTACGACGGCATCTGCGCCCTGTTGGCCTGCCTGGGTGTGGTCCTGCTCACCATGTTCACGCCGTATGCGTGCAAACTGCTCTTCGACGAAGTCATCCCTTCGGGCGACGCCTCCCAGCTCACGCCCATCGCCGTACTCCTCTTCAGCGCCGCAGCCGGACTGGTGATGGTGCAGATGACCCGCAACTACCTGGTCGTCCGCATGAAGGACAAGATGGAGTATGCCATGCAGTCTTCGCTGATGACGCGCCTGCTGTCCCTGCCCGTCGGTTTTTTCAAGAAATACTCCCCCGGCGAGCTGTCCAACCGCGTTCTGTCTGTGGTCCGCTTTTCCACGCAGCTCACCGAGGACATGCTCTCCACCATCCTGACGCTGCTTTTCACGGTGATGCTGTTCCTTCAGTTCTTCACTTACGGCGGGCCGCTGCTCTGGACGGGCATCCTGGTGATGGCGCTGTACATGCTCACCATCTATGTCCAGTACTCCTGCCGCAAGAAGGTGCAGGACCAGGCCAACGTGTGCGCTTCCAAGCTCACGGGCCTCATCTATAATCTCGCAGTCGGGGCACAGAAGATCCGCACCAACGGCGCCGAGATCCGGGCTTTCCGGCATTGGGCCGAGGCCTACGAGCCGTCCGATCCCGACGGCAGCCGCTATCCGGCGCTGTTCAACTACAGCAACTCCATCAGTTACAATTTCCGCATGGTGCCCCTGATCGTGACCATGCTCGCCGCCTGGCACTACGGCCTGGGACTGTCGGATTACATCGCCTACTGCAGCGTACTCACCATTGCTACCGAGGCCATCCAGAACTTCCAACGGATTACCAAGGTCATGGCCCAGCTGGCGCCGGAGATCAAGCTCTGCCGACCCATCCTGGAATCCCAGCCGGAAACGGATGAAGGCTCCATCTTCCTCAAGGACGTGAGCGGCAACATCGACATCCGCGGCCTCAAGTTCCGCTACGACGAGGACATGCCCTACCTCTTCAACAACTTGAATCTGCACATCAACGCCGGAGACTATGTGGCGTTTGTGGGCCCTTCGGGCTGCGGCAAATCCACCCTGGTGCGCCTGATGTTGGGATTCGAGAAGGCGGAGACCGGCTCCATTTTCTACGACGAGCACAACCTCGACGACATCAACAAACCCAGCCTGCGGCGCTACTGTATCAGCATCTGCCTGCAGGACGGACAACTCGTCGAAGGCACCATTCGCGACAATATCTTATTCGGAAACGGCAGCTACACCGACGAGGATGTGTGGGAGGCCGCGAAGAATGCTGCCCTGGACAAGGACATCGAGGCCATGCCGCGCGGGCTGGACACCCCCATCTCCGCCGACGGTCAGGGCGTGTCCGGCGGACAGCGCCAGCGCATCCTCATCGCCCGCGCCCTCATCCGCAAGCCCAAGATTTTCTTCCTGGATGAAGCGACCTCGGCCCTGGACAACATCAGCCAGCACATCATCACGGAAAACCTGGCCCGGATGCGCTGCACCCGCATCACCATTGCGCACCGCATGAGCACCATCCGCGAATGCAACCGCATCATCGTCCTGGGCGACGGCAAGGTGGCCGAGGACGGCAGTTACGAGGAGCTTCTGGCCAAGGGCGGTCTTTTCACGGACATCATCAAACGGCAGACAGTATGAGAAAACACCTGATCGGACTTCTTCTTTTGTGCGGCCTGCCGCTGCTGAGCCAGGCGCAGAGCCTGGACGAGATCATCCGCCTCGCCCAGGACAGCACGCTGACGGCCTTCCAGAGCCGATACGCGTACAAATTCCAAATCCAGAAGAACGCGCAGTTCGAGGCGCTGCGCAAACCGCAGCTGGAGCTGAGCGTCGCGCCCAACTACCAGCGGATGATCAATGACATCACGCGCAACTATGTCTATTTGCGCAACTATAACCGCTTCTCCACAGCTGCCCAGCTGAAGCTCACGCAGAAAGTGCTGGGCCTGGGCGGCGAGGCCTACGTGGGCAGTCAGGTCCTGTGGAGCGAGTATTTCACCGGCGACCAGACCTCCCGTGCACGCGACTTCATCGCGACGCCCCTCATCGCGGGCTACCAGCAGTCGCTGCTGGGCTACAACCCCTACCGCTGGGAGAAGGCCGTCGAGGACCAGCGGCTCGAGGCGGCACGCAGACAGCTCAGCTATGAGCTGCATCGGATCGCCGAAGAGGCCACCCGGCGTTTCTTCCGCCTGGCCTGCGCCCAGGGCATGCTGGACATGTGCGAGCGCAACAAGCAGACGGCCGATACGCTCTACGCCATCGCCCGGGAGAAAGCCAGCATTGCCATCGTCACACTGGCCGAGCTCCGCTCGATGGAGTTACAACGCCTGAACGCCGCCAACGCCCTGCTCAGCGCCCGCAACGAGGAGCAGCTGGCGCGCGAGTCCCTGGCGGCCTACCTCCGCATTCCGGTTCCCGCGGCCGGCACCCGGCTCGACGTTCCGACCGCCACCAATCAGGTCCTGCTCACGGACGACGAGGCCCTGCAGATGGCCCGCGCCCACAGTGCGGCCCTGCAGCAGCAACAGGTTTCGCTCACCGAGGCCCGCCACCAGCAGGAGAAGGCCCGTAAGGAACAGGGGCCGAAAGTGGGCTTCGGGCTCGATCTGGGCATGCAGCAACTGGGCAGCACCTTTGTCGGCGCCTACCAGCATCCCCAGTTATACATGGTCGGAACGGTTACGCTCAGCGTGCCGCTGATGGACCACGGCGCCGCCCGGAAGGGCCATGCCGCGGCCGCCGCCTGGACTTCCCATGAGGAAATGGCCCTGCAGGAGGTGGAGCGCGCGCTCACTGAAGACGTGCATACCACGCTCGACAACCTACGCTCACACAGACAGTTGCTCTCCCAGACCGCCGAGGCCGTGGCCATGGCCGACGAGGTCTTCGCGCTCACGGCCGAGAACTACGCCAACGGCCTCTGCGACATCAATACCTACTCGCTTGCGCAGAACCGGCGCGACGAGGCCTACAACCAACACCTCTCGGCGTTGGCTGGCTACTGGACGACTTATTATCATTTGCTAACCCTGACGCAGCATGAATAGACCTATCGCTCTCCTCGCCCTGCTGCTGGCCCTGGCTGCCTGCCAGTCCCGCCAGAGGGCCTCCCTTTCGGACCTCGAGCCCGCTCCCGCACCGGAGCAGGAGGCCGCAGCCGCAGCACCCAGCCAGAATCTGCAGCAGACCATCGCTGCAGACGGATTCTCCAGCAAGGGAACGATCGAGGCCATCACCGAGGTGCCGGTCTATAGCCGGATCAACGAGCAGCTTGTGAGTTTCGACATCGAGCTGGGACAGCGGATCCGCAAGGGGCAGGTCGTCGCCCGGCTCAGCCAGGACGACTTGAACGACCGGATCGCCCGCGGCCGCGCCGAGTTGGAGCGCGCCGAGTTCCAGTACCAGGCCATCTTGATGGGACAGGGCTACAAACGCAACGAGCTGGACCAAGCTCCCGAGGAGATCAAGCGGCAGGCGCGCGTGAACAGCGGCTACAACACCGCCCAGGCTGCTCTGCAGCAGCTGGAGCACGAGCTCAGCTACTGCACCATCACCGCTCCCATCACGGGGGCCGTGAGCCGGGTCGAATCCACGCTGTACAGCGCGGCGATGCCCGGCGTAGCATTATTCTATATTGTTGACACCGAGCACCTGAAGGTTTGTTTCGACGTACTGGAGAACGAGCTTCCCCGCTTCCAGACGGGCACGCCCATCCAGGTGATTTCGATCGCCTATCCGTCCGAGGTGCACAAGGCCACCGTATCGGCCATCAGCCCCGTGGTGGAGAAGAACGGCATGGTCCATCTGGAGGCCACCCTCACGCCGCATCCCCACCTGATGCCGGGCATGACCGCGATCGTCTCTCGGTAAGACGCCTGCAGGAGTTAGCAAAGCCGACGGTTTTTGTTTAAATAAAAAAGCCCCGCAACGATGTTGCGGGGCCTTCGTCTTTTGCAATGTTTCCATTGCTTTGGTGACGCCTGCAGGATTCAAACCTGCGACCTTTTGATCCGTAGTCAAATGCTCTATTCAGCTGAGCTAAGGCGCCATAACCAACCGGCGCTAGGCCGGTTTATCTTACTCTGCCGGGGCGTCCTTGACGACACGCTTCGCTTCCTTGATGCGAGCCTTCTTACCAGAGAGGTTGCGGAGGTAGAAGATACGTGCACGGCGGACTTTACCGACTTTGTTCAGTTCAATCGTGTCAATGGCCGGAGACTCGTAAGGGAAGATTCTCTCGACACCGATACCGTTCGAAACCTTGCGGATGGTGAAGGTCTTCGTGTACGGAGTGGAACCACAAATCTGGATCACCACGCCACGGAAACTCTGGAGTCTCTCCTTGTCGCCTTCCTTGATCCGGTACGTCACCGTGATGGTGTCACCGGCTTTGAACTGCGGGTAGGAGGCAGCTTTGTTCTGGGAGAACGACTGCTCTACTAAGTTAATCAAATCCATAATATGTCAATGCTATTGGAAGAGGCAGCGTCATCAAACCGTTCGAAGAGAGGCTGCTTTCTTTTCGGACTGCAAATATAGTTACTTTTCGGATACCTGCAAAATTTTTCTGCAAATATTTAAATATTCTGCTGATCGTCGTCAGCATTGATCCCCAAACGCCCGAGCTGCTGGATGAAGGCGTCTTCGAATCCGCGCTCGGCAATCCGGCGGGACATATTGAGTATCAGGCTGTCGCCGTAGCCGACGCAGGCGGAGGCACCGGAGTTGCCGCGCTGACGGCCCAGAATGAAGTCAACCTCGCGCACATACGGACGCATCGCCTCCGGCAGCTCGATCCGGCCCAGGTTGGACAGGGTGTGCGAGCAGTAGCGGTCCCCTTTCAGCTTGAAGATGATGTCGATGATGGGCTTTTTGAGCACGCGCGGGATGCAGTTGATGGCAAAACTATCCTCCAATTCCACATTCTTCGCGATCTTGGGCTCCAACTCGCTCTGCATTGAGTACAGGCGCTTCTGCGCACGCACGATCCCGAGGATCTGGCCAAAATCGTATTCCCCGTTGCGAACGTCCACACCCAGCACCACATAAGAAGAGAAGTTGCGGAGCGTCCGTCCGCCGAAGATTTTGCGCAGGTCCACCGGCACATTGACCTTAAGAACGGAGCGGTGGCGAAACGGATCTTTGCGGCGCACATCCTGCAAGGCGGCCACCATCGCAGCCGTGAGCAGCTCCGTCACCGTGGCGTCGCGACGCTTGGCCTCGGCATGCACCTGCGCCATCGGCATCTTAATGCGCACGTCGCGCAGCACCTTGTGCGAGAGCACGCGACCGTGAATGTGGTAGGCCGCATCATTCTTCTCCAGCGCACCGCGCTTACCGCTGAAATCATCGAAGGAATCCGCAAGCTCGGAAGCACTGGGCACGTCCGACGGATCCAGGATGCGTCCGCCGTAGTCCGGTGTGATCCCGTAACGCAGGCGAAGGTATTCCGCGGTCAGCGTGAGCAGGAAGGTCATACCCCCGTTGCCGTCCGTCAGGACGTGGAAGATATCCTGGACGATGCGGCAACCGTCCGCGGACACGCGAAAGAGGAAGCCGTCGTTGCCGGCAATGCTGAACTGATGCAGATGCTGGAGAGGCAGTACGCGAACGGGGCGGTCCAGCTTGCGCAGGTACCACCACAGGGTGCCGCCCGTGAGGGTGTACCCGAAAGTCGGAATACGGGAAACGGTATTCTCCAGTGCTCGCTGGAGAATCTCCTCATCCACGGACTCGGCGAGTGTCACGGACATGCGGTAGAGCGAAGCGTATTTCTTCGACAGACTGGCGGGATATATAAACGAGGCATTGTCCAGCCTCAGGAGTTTCTGCTGTGTCATGGCAAATTCGTTTGGTTTTTCGACGGCAAAGTTATGGGGTCGCGGCGCGTCCGCAAAAGCATTCTGACCGAAACAGCCCAAAAGGTGACGAACAGCCCATTTGGCGGAGAATTACAAACGATTCAGGGACGAAATTACGAATTCGAGCGATTCATCCCAAGTCAATTCGGGACGAAAACACACACTTATCAACCGCTTTCCCGCCTTATGAAATGACATGTTGATAACTTTTTCCGGGAAAGCGATTCAGATATGGAAATAATTTCTATTTTTGCGCGAATTTAAAAAGTACGACTATGTATTGGACACTCGAACTTGCCAGCGCTCTGGACGATGCTCCGTGGCCTGCAACCAAAGAAGAATTGATCGATTACGCCAACCGTTCCGGTGCGCCGGAGGAGGTGATTGAGAACCTGGAGGAGCTCGAGGAAGAGGGCGAAATCTACGAAACCATCGAGGACATCTGGCCCGACTACCCCACCAAAGAAGACTTCTTCTTCAACGAGGAGGAATATTAACTGATTAATTATCAATTAGTTATAAGAAAGCCCGTGGTTTTTGCTACGGGTTTTCTTTGTTCTTATGACGAGACTAAGCCGGATTGTCGATATCGTTACACAGGAGCCAGTCTTTTTTATAAAAGTGCAATAACCGACGGTTTTTGGCCAATCAAACTGCGCTAACTCGACAAAAACGACCCAGTAAAGTGCGATAAATCTTGGGCTATGACGCGGGTGACCTCAGGAGCTTCAACTACTATTGGCTTCTTCGAAACAAAGGAAGAGCTGGCAAACTGGATAAAAACCGAAGAGGGAGTTGACTAGATGAAAGACTATTGAATTTCATAATATTATTTGTATTTTTGCACTGTAATATGTTGTATGTATAATAGTGCAATTTATATATGGAGAAAGTAACAGTCGCAGGCATTCCCATTCCATTGAGGGCATGGTCAAGGAATGAAAAGAAAGGGCTTCCCGTCATTTATTCCTACAGCTACCGCTTCTATGACTTCACTTTCAAAGGGAGTCAGATGATTCTGTTGGAGCCAGGCAAAGAGCATTCTACCCCGACCACCTGTAGAAAGACGGCCACTCGCATAGAAGAGCAGTTCGGCCGCCCGGTTGTATTTTACTTTGAAAATCTTTTATATTACCAGCGGAAGCGTTTGGTGGAGCACGGAGTCTATTATATCTCAGGGGGAAGAGATGCTTTCCTCCCCATGCTGATGGCGTCTCCGGTGAAAAAGAAAAAAGCATCGGCCAAGCTTTCGGCCTCAGCTCAGTATCTGCTCATGTTCCACCTCCAGGGCGAACCTCTTGAACATAGGCCCATTCAAGAATTGGCGGAAGCACTTCCTTACTCTTATGTGAGCATTGCCAAGGCTGTCCAGAACCTGGAAGAACTTGGGCTATGCCGATGCGAGCGGGATTCGGCCGGAAGCAAATCCATTGACTTTGGGTTGGCGGGAAAAGACTTGTGGGAAAAAGCAAAGCCCTTTATGGCGTCCCCTGTCAAAGAGCGCTTCTACTGCACCGGCCTGCCTGATGGAAGCTTTCCCGCCTCCGGAATATCGGCCCTTTCGATGTATTCCCATCTGGCTCCGGACCAGGAACAGACGATTGCCGCTTATGCAAAGGAGTGGAAGAAAGAGCAGTTTGAGAACCTGAACACGTTTGAGGGGCCGTACATCGTGGAAATTTGGAGATATCCTGCCATCGGCAGTAAGAGCGTGGACAAATTATCGCTATATTTGAGCTTGGAGAATGACCCGGATCCCCGGGTCGAAAAAGAACTTGGATTTGTATTTGAGAGCGTATGGAAGAAATAGTAAGTGGAATTGACGCTTTCAGGGAGGCATTTGCGCCCTTTGCCGATTCTTTCATCGTAATTGGCGGCAGCGCTTGCAGGGCTGTCATGCCCGAGGGTGACATCAGGCCTAGGAAGACGACAGACATTGATATGGTATTGGTACCGCAGGAATTGTCTGCGGGTTTTGTCGGCACATTCTGGAGATTTATCAAGGATGGCGGCTACAAGTTCGCCTCCAGAAAGAGCAAGGACGGTGACAAACGCTATGTGTTTTACAGTTTTGTAGAAGGGAAGGAAGGATATCCGGACCAGATTGAACTTCTTTCCAAGCCCGATGAGACCATCGGAACACCGGCGGAGCACCATATCGAGTACATCGATACCGGCGAAGATTACTCACACTTGTCGGCCATTATTCTGGACAGGAACTACTATGATTATCTGACGGCTCACTTCGAGGTGGTTGACGGAATCCGTTATGCATCTGCCGATGCACTGGTCTGCCTGAAAGCGCTGGCATATCTGAATCTTCTTTCCGACAAAAAGTCCGGGAAGAGAGTGAATGCTGATGACATCAAGAAGCACCGTAGAGATGTCATTATGGCAGCCGCTTATCTGCCCGCCGGTGAGCAGTACAAGGTGGGAGAAAGTATCCGGGAGATGCTGGATGAGTTCCTCCTTGCTGTGGAAGAAGCTTCTGTCAGGCAGTCGCTCAAGGGTTCTCTGGGCATTGACGACATTGTGCTTGATGGTGTTCTTGGGGTTTTGAGAGAAGGTTTTGTGTTATGAGAATCCAGTTTGCATCCGACCTCCATCTGGAATTCGCCGACAACTGGCGTTATCTTAAGCAGCACCCGCTTGAGAAGGCGGGTGATGTGCTTGTGTTGGCCGGGGACATCGGCTATCTTGGCGATGAGAATTACTCCAAGCACCCATTCTGGGATAATGTTGCCGAGCAGTATGAACAGGTACTGGTCGTCCCCGGCAACCATGAATTCTATAAGTACTACGACATTGCGACGCTTCAGGACGGAGAGCTGTTGGAGATTAGGCCTAATGTAAAGGTTTACTACAACGCTGTTGTGACGCTGGAAGATGTGGACATGATTCTTTCCACGATGTGGGCGCACATTCCTTTGCAGGATGCCTTTGTCACAGAGTCCGGTGTGACGGACTTCCACAGGATTCTGTACAAGGGTGAGCCGCTCACCTTCGAGCAATTCAATAACGAGCACAAGCGATGCATGGATTTCCTGCGTGAGGCGTGTTCTTCGGCCAAGGCTCCTCACAGGGTGGTTGTGACCCATCATGTGCCGTCGTTTGTCCTTTCATCTCCAGACTTCAAGGGTAGCCGGATCAACGGGGCCTTTACGGCCGAAGAGTACGACTTCGTGGAGAGTTGCGGGGCAGACTATTGGGTTTATGGACACTCTCACAGAAATATTGACGGCGTGATTGGCCGGACGCAGTGCGTTTCCAATCAACTTGGCTATGTGTTCTCCGGCGAACATCACGCGTTCAATTCATCAAGGCATATCATACTATAAGACAATGATTGACTCTCAGATTGCCAAACTGGAATCCGAAATCCGTTATTTAAAGCAGTTGCTGGATGAAAACGGTATCCCTTATGATTATCAGGCATATCTTGAGAGGACACAAGACCCTGTTGGCGAGATACAATTCCCGGAACTAACTCCTGAGCACGCCATCCAGTTTTATTCATGCTTCCGGGGCCGGAAGGATGTGTATGTAAAGCGTGGACGCAAAGGGGGCTATTACACCCAATGCAAGAACTTCTGGGAGACAGGCATTTGCCCCAAGAAGAGTGGGGAGAGGATAAAATGTCAAGACTGTCCCGGAAAGGATTACTTCGTATTGAATACCAAGGCTATCCTTGAACACCTAAAAGGCGACAAAGCGGATTGCTCCGATGTCATCGGCCTTTATCCGCTATTTCCGGACGGGACGTGCTGGTTTCTTGTCTTCGATTTTGACAATCACGACGAGGATGCCGCCCCATCTAAGGATTGGCAGCAAGAGGTAGATGCCTTGCGAAACATTTGTTCTGCCGTCGGAATCGATGCTCTTGTGGAACGTTCCCGCTCCGGTCACGGCGCCCATGTATGGATATTCTTCAGCGAAGCAATCCCGGCCATAAAAGCTAGGAAGTTTGGCGAAGCGCTTCTCGCAAAGGGCGCTGAATCCGTGAGTTTAAAGAATTTCCAATACTACGACAGGATGATGCCGATGCAGGATTTCCTGCCGGAAGGGAAACTGGGGAACTTGATTGCTCTCCCGTTGCAGGGGACGGCTTTGCGGAAAGGGAACAGCGCTTTCGTAGATGAAAGATGGGCTCCATACAGTGACCAATGGACGAAACTGATAGGGACAAAAAGGCTTTCAGGGAAAGAGATAGGCGATTTCATCAAAGCCTGGTGTCCGGAGAATGATACAATGGGCATGTTCCAGAGCGACAAGGTGGATGAACCGGAAGAGGAGAGTCTATTGCTTTTCGGCAAAAGTCCCAAGCCATCGCCCTACAATTTCAAGTCCTCGGATGCGGCCGGCCCCGTGCAAATCATTTTGGCCGATGGTATCTATATAGACAAGCGGAATCTGAAACCCCGTTTACAGAATGCTGTCAGGAGGCTGGCCGCCTACTCCAATCCGCAGTTTTACCAAAATCTGGCTCTTGGCTTCTCCACTAGCAATACGCCCAGGATTGTTTATGACGGCTACGAAGAAGGAAGCCACATCGTTATTCCAAGAGGGTGTTTTGATGACTTGAAGGGCCAGCTATATGAAGCAGAGATTCCCTGTAGAATAACAGATAAACGGCAGTCAGGTCGGGCTATCGATATCTCCTTCAATGGAGCGTTGTATCCAGAACAATCGGTTGCGGCAGAGCGGTTATCGGCGCATGATATCGGCATTTTGGCTGCTGCTACCGCCTTCGGCAAGACTGTCATTGGTGCATATCTCATAGCCCAACGCAAGGTGAATACGCTGGTGTTGGTGGATAGCGTCGAGATAATGAACAATTGGGTTCAGGACTTGAATCGCTTCTTGACCATTCAGGAAGAATTACCCACTTATACCACGCCGAAAGGAAGAATCAAGCGGCGGGATTCTGTTATCGGCACGTTTTCTTCCCAGAAGAAGGCGGCCACGGGGATCATTGACATCGCGATGATTGGATCCCTGGGGAAAGAGGACAACATCAACCCGATGGCCCGTGACTACGGGATGGTTATCGTAGATGAATGTCATCACGCGGCAGCGGCTACTTTTGAGAACGTACTGCGTGCTTCAGCCGCCAAGTATGTTTACGGGATGAGCGCAACGGTCAAGCGGGGTGACAAGCAGGAAAGGCGGCTCCTTATGCAACTGGGGCCGATACGTCATCGCTATACCGCCAAAGAAAGAGCTCAGAAGCAAGGAATCGGCCATTTCGTCTATCCCAGATTCACACGTCTTGTAGACCTGTCTACTTCGGAGGACAGAAAGATGCATGAACTTAATCAGCTGATTATCCAGAGTGAGATTCGGACGCTCCAGATCATAGCCGACGTCAATGACTGCATCCGTAAGGGACGAACGCCCGTGGTGATGACCAAATCAAGGATACACGCGGAAGCACTCTATTCGCAACTCAAAGATTCGGCCGACCATGTTTTCCTCCTGTTGGGGGGCAAGAGCCAAAAGGCGCGTGCAGAATTAAGGGAAAAGATGGCTGCCGTTCCCGGCAGAGACAGCCTGCTTGTAGTTGCCACCGGACAATATATAGGCGAAGGGTTCAATTATCCAAGGCTGGATACAATGCTACTGGCGATGCCCATTTCATTTGAGGGGAACGTCGAGCAATATGCCGGGCGGTTGAACAGGGATTATGATGGCAAGAAGGACGTCATCATTTACGATTATATTGACCAGCACATTCCCACATTGGAAAGAATGTATCACCGTCGCCTCCGGACATATAAGAAGATTGGCTTTGATGTATGCGCGGAAGTGGTTGATAAACAGGTTGTCACTAATTCAATTTTCGGTAGCGACAATTACAAGGAGTCCTTTGAAAAAGATATTCTGTCTGCCGTAAAGAGTATCGTCATCTCCAGTCCGTCTCTTGGGTCGAGGAGAACGAATTGGTTAATCGGGCAGAGCGAAATCCTTCAAGCGCGAGGCGTTCGTATTTATGTCATTTCTCTATCTCCGGACCATTATCCGGAGGATGGACGGGAACATCATCTGGAATTGCTACAATCTCTGCGAGGTGCTAGTATTCAGATTCTCACTCCCCCTCGTTGCTACGAACGATTTGCCATCATCGACCAATCCATTGTCTGGTACGGGAGCATGAATCTGCTGTCCAACGCCAAGGAGGATGATAATCTGATGCGGATTACAAGCCCTTCCATCGCGCAAGAACTACTTGAGTTAACCTACACAAAGAATGAATAAGAAGGATTGTTCTCAAAAAAGGAGTATCTTTGTGAAACCTCAATAGAGGCGCGTAGTTCTTTGATTTTCGGCTCTGACGACGGCTCTCCGTATTTCTGTCGGTAACCCCCTTCGCATTTCATCGTATTTTGTCGCATTCTATCGCACAAAAAGATGCCGAAAAGTTACCGCAAAAGTTACCGCAAGGCGTTCAGGCCCCTTTTCTGTCTTCGGTCTTCGCGCCTCTCATAAGAGACGATAACAATCTGTTTTATAGTGAGTTGCCGAGCCCGCAAGAAGTCAAAGGACAGACAGAATTCATCCACTATTCGTTTTTTTTAACGAGGAGGAATATTAACTGATTAATCATCAATTAGTTATAAGAAAGCCTGTAGTTTTTGCTACGGGTTTTCTTTGTTCTTATGACGAGACTAAGCCGGATTGTCGATATCGTTACACAGGAGCCAGTCTTTTTTATAAAAGTGCAATAACCGACGGTTTTTGGCCAATCAAACTGCGCTAACTCGACAAAAACGACCCAGTAAAGTGCGATAAATCTTGGGCTATGACGCGGGTGACCTCAGGCCGCCATCTGCAAGATTGGCGACCGGCCCTCAAAAAGAGGGAAGACCGTAATAAGGAAAATGCAGATTGACAGGGAGGTAGGAGGTGTGGTAGCCTCCACGATGATGGTGGAATTATCCAACATTGTTCTCCCGTAATTATGGGGCGTTAGTTAGGCGGACACCCTCTATCCCCTCGGTTTTTATCGGATAAGCCGATACCATTCGATGAAGTCCAGCACCTTTTGGAAGTCCTCGATGAAGGTTAGATAATTGGTAACAAACTTGCTCCAAAACAAAAATACAGCAGCCCTTAAGGTTGCTGTATTTTTGTTTTTCAGCATAATTTTAGCTATAAATTTGGCATTTTCAAAAAACGCATCTATATTTAAGGGCGTACCAACATATAATAGCATACTAATACCGCAGAAATGGCGCTCATCGAACTCAGCGATATCAACAAAACCTACAACAACGGACAGCCCCTGCATGTCCTGAAGGGCATCAACTTGCAAATCGAGCGGGGGGAATTCATTTCCATCATGGGCGCTTCCGGCTCCGGCAAGAGTACCCTCCTGAACATCCTGGGCATCCTGGACAATTACGATACGGGCACTTACATGCTGGACGGCAAGCTCATCAAGGACCTGAGCGAGAAACAGGCGGCAAGCTACCGCAACCACATGATTGGGTTCATTTTCCAGAGCTTCAACCTCATTGGCTTCAAAACGGCCGCAGAGAACGTTGAGCTGCCACTCTACTACCAGGGCGTCCCCCGCAAAAAACGCCACGAACTGGCCATGGAATACCTGGAAAAGATGGGCCTCACACCCTGGGCCAGCCACTTCCCCAACGAGATGTCGGGTGGCCAGAGGCAGCGTGTGGCCATTGCCCGCGCCCTCATAACCCGCCCGCAAATCATTTTGGCCGATGAACCCACCGGCGCTCTGGATTCCAAAACCAGCGTGGAAGTGATGCAGCTGCTCAAGCAGTTGAACAAGGAGGACGGCATTACCATTATAGTGGTCACGCACGAAGGCGGCGTGGCCAACGAGACCGACAAGATTATCCATATCAAGGACGGGCTTATTGGCAAGATTGAAGAAAACACCAAACATGAGGCCTGGCAGGGGTCTGCCATGAAATAATGCGAGAACTTTTTCACGAAATAGGCTGTTCCCTGCGGCAGAACAAGCTCCGTACGGCCCTCACGGGCTTTGCGGTGAGCTGGGGCATTTTCCTCTTGATTGCACTGCTGGGCGCCGGAAACGGCCTCATGAATTCCTTCGGCGGGAACGTGGACCAGTACGTGAATCAGAGCATTACGGTGGAGGGTTGGCGCACCTCCAAGCCCTATGCCGGCTACAAGGAGAATCGTCGTATTCAGCTGGATACCAAAGACTTGGCCTACACCAAAGGCAAAGACTGGGAGGGGCGCATCCACAACGTCATCAGCGGCACCGCCGGCACTTCCGTCACCCTCAGCCTGGGCAGTCGCACCGTGGACGGCTGGATGGAAGGCAAAATGCCGCAGCACGTGGAGCAGGAAAAGCTGCAAATGGCAGCGGGCCGATACATCAACCAGGGAGACATAGATGCCTTCCGCAAAGTAATGGTGTTAAGCATGGCGCAGGCTACGGAGCTGAGCCCCAGGGACCCGGAAGCCATTATCGGAAAGTGGGTCAGCGCCGGGAAGATTGCCTTTCGCGTTGTGGGCATCTATCACACCGACGAGCAAGACTATCGCCGGAGCTGCCCCATCCCCTACAGTACCTACAAACACATCTACGACCCCACCGACAAAGTGGAATCCATCACCTTCAACGTAGAAGGTCCGAAGACCCTCAGGGAGCACGAGGCCTTCCAGAAGGAATATGCCGGTGCCATCAAACGCCGCCACAGCATTGCCCCGGACGACAAGCTGGGCATCTGGATGAGAAATGGCTATACAGAAAACCTGGAGATGTCCAACGCCCGTCGCATCCTCCAGATTGCCATGTGGATCCTGGGCCTGCTCACCCTCGTGAGCGGTATAGTGGGCGTATCCAACATCATGCTCATCACCGTGAAGGAGCGCACGCACGAGTTCGGCATCCGCAAAGCCATCGGCGCCAAACCCGGCGAAATCCTTAAGCTGATTATTGCGGAAAGCGTGGGCATCACCGCCCTGTTTGGCTACGTGGGCATGTTCCTGGGCATGGTGGTGTGCGAGATTCTGGACAAGACGGTGGGCCAGAAAAGCGTGAATATCGGCATTGAAGAAATTAAAATGCTGGAAAATCCGTCCGTGGGCCTGGATGTGGCGCTGGAAGCTACCCTGCTGCTTGTTTTGGCTGGTACCCTGGCCGGGATTATTCCCGCCTGGAGAGCGGCCCGTGTAAAACCCATAGAAGCCCTGCGTGCCGAATGAAATGGTTTGATACAGATACCTTCCGGGAAATTCTGGACAGCATCCGGCGCAACCGCAGCAGGAGCCTGCTCACCGGTTTCGGTGTGTTCTGGGGCATTTTCATGCTCATGCTGCTCATTGGCGGAGGGCAGGGCCTGAGGCAATTCCTCGAGAACCAGTTCGACGGCTTTGTGAATAACGCCTGTATTATCTTCCCCCACGAAACCAGCAAGCCCTACAAAGGCTTCAAGAAAGGCCGCAGCTGGCACATGACCTATGCCGATGTGGACCGTCTCAAGAACCTAGTGCCGGAGCTGGAGACCGTCGTCCCGTCCGTGTCCCTGTGGCGTATAAGCATCGCCCGCGGGGAAACCGCATTGTCATCGTCCATCGTGAAATGCCAGCGGGCGGAGTACGCCCGCATTGAGAAGCCGCAGCTTATGTACGGGCGCTACCTGAACGAAGCCGACATTGCCCAGGAGCGCAAAGTGTGCGTAATTGGCGAGAAAGTGTACAACGAACTGTTCCCGGAGGGCGGCGACCCCTGCGGACAGCACATCACGTTGGACGGGGTCTATTACACCGTGGTGGGCGTAGACTGTCTCGATGGCAAAGGTCTTAATGTCAACGGCACCGCGTCGGAGGCGGTGACCATCCCCATCAGCACGGCCCGGAAGGCCTACAACTTGGGCAATACCGTGCGCTTGATTTGCTTCACCGTCAAGGAAGGGGTTGTCATGAGCGACATCACTCCGCGCGTGCGGGAAATCATGTCCCGGGCGCATTACATCCATCCGGAGGACGAACAAGCCATGGAACTGCTGAATACGCAGCTTATCTTTGGCATCATTGATAACCTGCTCAAGGGCGTGAGTTTCCTCATCTGGCTCATCGGCCTGGGGACGCTCCTTGCCGGCGTGATAGGTGTATCCAACATTATGATGGTGAGCGTGAAGGAACGCACCACGGAGATTGGCATCCGCCGCGCCATCGGCGCCACGCCGCGGCAAATCCTGGGGCAGATTATCTCCGAGAGCACCTTGCTCACGCTGGTGGCCGGCATGGGCGGCATTGTTTTCAGCGTGCTCATCCTATACGTGGTAGAGCTGGCGATGACCACCGACGGCGTCCTGAAAGCCACCTTCCAGGTGCCCTTTGGCGTGGCGGTGGTGGCGGCGTTGCTGCTCACTGTCCTGGGTGTGGTGGCCGGTCTGATGCCTGCCCTGCGGGCCATGCAGATCAAGCCTGTGGACGCCATGAGAGATGAATAAAAATACGCAGAATGACAAAAAACTCAGAATAAAAAGAGAACAACGATATGAAAAAGTTTGGTAGAATTCTTATGATTGCGCTGGTGGCGCTGGTGGCGCTGGTGTTCATCGGCACCTTTGCCTATCTGTTCAAGCGCTCCCAGCCCAAGGAGACCGTGTACCAGGAACTTACTCCCACCCGGGGGGATGTGGTCAAGACCACCGTGGTCACGGGCAAGATCCAGCCCCGCGACGAGGTGAACGTAAAACCGCAGCTCAACGGCATCGTGGCCGAAGTGTACAAAGAGGCCGGTCAGATGGTCCAGAAAGATGAGATCATCGCCAAGCTCAAGGTGATTCCGGATATGAACCAGCTGTCATCGGCCCAGAGCCGCGTGCGCCTTTCCGAGGTGAACCTCAGGCAGGCCCAAATCAATTACGACCGCGAGAAGAAGCTCTACGACCAGCAGCTGGTGAGCGCCGAATCCTTCGAGAAGGTGGCCCAGGCCCTCAAGCAGGCCCAGGAAGAGCACGCCATCGCCAAGGAGACCCTGGAGATTGTGCGGGACGGCGTTTCCTCCTCCAACAAGAGCGGGAGTACCACCCTTATCCGTTCTACCATTTCCGGGCTCATCCTGGACGTTCCGGTGAAGGTGGGTAACTCCGTCACCATGTCCAACACCTTCAACGACGGCACCACCATCGCCACCGTGGCCAACATGGACGACCTCATCTTCGACGGCAACATCGACGAGACGGAGGTGGGCCGGCTGCATGTGGGCCTGCCCGTCCGCATCAGCATCGGCGCCCTGCAGGACGTGCACTTCGACGCCGCCCTGGAGTACATCTCCCCCAAGGCCACCGAGTCCAACGGCACCAACCTCTTCGAGATCAAGGCGTCCGTGACCGTCCCGTCCGACGTCACCATCCGCAGCGGCTACAGCGCCAATGCCGAAATCGTCCTGGAGGAAGCCCGGGACGTGCTCACCCTGGCCGAAAGCGCCATCCAGTGGGAGGGCGACAGCACCTTCGTCTATGTGAAAGCGGCCGAAGGCTGGGACAAACGGCCGGTGGAAACCGGTCTCTCCGACGGTGTGAACATCGAAATCAAGAGCGGTCTTTCCGAAGGCGAGACCGTGCGCGGAACGGAAATCATCAAAGCCAAGAAATAAGCCATGACTGCACTCGTGATAGCCCTGGTGGCTGCGCTGGCCGCTCCCACCGATTCCCTTGCCGATATGAACCACCCCTGGAACCTCCGGGAGTGCACGGAATGGGCATTGGAGCACAACCTCACCATCGCCTCCCAGGAGGTGAGCGTAGAGGGCAAGAAGATAGACAAGAACTCAGCCGACATGAACTGGCTCCCTTCCGTGAACGGTTCCGCCAGCGAAAACTGGAGTTTCGGCCGCGGTATCGGCGGCAACAATACCTACGAGAAAGGTAACTCGGCCAGCACCAGTTTCAACCTGGGTGCCAATATGACGCTCTTCGACGGCCTGGCCACGCCCCGCCGCATGCAGTTGGCCAAGCTGAACCTGGAGGCCGCCACCGAAGACCTGGAAAAGGCCCGTAACGACATCCGTGTGCAGGTGGCGCAGGCTTATGTCCAGATTCTCTACAATTACGAGATAGCCGACGTAGCCCGGCAGCAGCTGTCCATCGACTCCCTGCAGGTGGTGCGCCTGGAAGGCCTCTTCTCCACTGGAAAGGCCAGTTCCGCCGAGGTCTCCCAGCAGAAGTCGTCCCTGGCCCAGAGCCAGCTCACCCTGGTGCAGGCACAGAACAACGTGCGCTCTTCCCTGCTGGCCCTGGCCCAGTTGCTGGAGCTGCCCGATTGGGAAAACTTCAGCATCTATCGGCCCAAGGTGGAGATGGAGGATTACTATATTGGCCATCCCGATGACATCTACGCCGATGCCCTGGGCCTGCGTCCGGAAATCCGCGCCGAACAGCTGCGGCTGGACGGATCGGCCAAGCAGGTGCAGATTGCCCGGGCCGCTTTCTACCCTTCCCTCTCCCTAAGCGCCGGCATGGGCACCAATTACTATTCCTCCTTTGGCACGCAGGGCTTCTGGGACCAGCTTAGCAACAACTTCAGCCAGTACGTGGGCCTGTCCCTGAACATCCCCATCTTCAATAAGTTCAGCACCCGTAACCAGGTGCGCAGCGCCAAACTGCAGCAGCGCTCCCAGGAGATACAGCTGCGCCGTGTCCAGCAGAATCTGTACAAGGAAATCCAGCAGGCGTGGAACAGCGCCGTGGCCGCCCGTACCAAGTGGGAAGCCTCCCGCACGGCCACTGCCGCCGCCCGGGACGCCTTTGAACTGATGCAGGCCAAGTACGAGAACGGGAAAGCCACCCTCACGGAATTCAACGAAAGCCGCAACCGCCTGGTGAAAGCCGAATCCGACTCCGTCCAGGCCACGTACGAATACCTGTACCAGACCCGTCTGGTGGAATTCTACCGCGGCGGCGCGCTGGTGCTGTAGAGGGCGGCGAAATACACCGCCCTTTTCGGCCTTTTCCGCGTTACAGGTTGTAATATTCGATTACACGTCCCACGCGGGCAGGGATGCGCTGGCCTTTCTGCCAGGCCCCTTCGATGGTTTCCGTGCGGCGAATCCAGTTACCGCGGGCATCGTAGAAGTACTTGTCGTAGCTGTCCCAGTACACCTGGTCCGTGGAATAAAAGGCGTGTTTACGCTCGGTGACGTCGGCGTTGGCGTTGTACTTCCAGCGGGACCACAGTTCCGGCAGCATGCCTGAAGCTTCGGGCTCGTCCCGTGTTTCGGTCACCAGTTCCCTGTCGTTGGGGAGGAAAGTGAAACGGACGTTCCCGTTTTCTTCGGACAAGGTGAGCGGCATCCCGTTGGACGCATAAGTGGCCGCTATGTCATATTCGCTGTTGCTCACAGGATAGCCATTCTCATATTGGACGTGGTAGGTATAAGCCTGAGGCTGCCCTTCCATGCCATTTTGGAAAGTTTCGGTGACGGTGAGGTTGCCGTCCGAACCGAATTCGAAGGTATAATCGGCCTTTTCATAATAATAGGGTGAGTTGTCCAAATAATGGATGGCCGACAAGTCTTTGAAGATGGTGAGCGGGTAATCCTTGCCGCTTACGTAGATGGGAACCCAGTTGAACGGGTCGGTAGGGACGAGCTTACCCGTATTGCCATATTCGAAGGTAAACGTGAAACAGCCGTCACCGGAAACCTTCTTCGCGAGGCGTCCCTTATTGTCATATTCGTACAGCCAGCGCTCCTCCACCGTGTTTTCGGTCAGATTATGATACTCTTCTTTTACCAAATGGCCGGCTTCATCATAATAGTATTTATAGAAGGTGGTGTAGTGGTCTTCATAGATGGACTTCACGGGACCGCGGAGGCCGGCTTTTTCCCGGTCGGTGCGTTCCCAGTAATTGGTGGTGAACCAGGGTTCGGCCGCCTTGGCGCCGCCAAACAGGCTTTGGTTTACTGTAAGCGTGGAGACGCTGGAGCCGGATTTCAGGGAAATGGTAGCGGTACGGACATCGGCCGACCCGTTGTCGGCCACCATAATCTGAAGCACGTCGCCGCCGGTCCCGGAGGTCGGTTTTACCGTGCACCAGGAAGCCGATGACTCGGCGGTCCACGCCTGGTTGTAATCATCCCCTTTATGAAGGGTAAACTGGACCCGGACGGTATCTTTGTCGCAAGGCATATCGAATGCGGTAACGTCGCTCATCCAGCTCACCGTTACATCGCCATCTTTGTTCTGGTTCTCACCGCTTTCGCCACCTGGCTGCTGCTGGTTTTCGGGCTCCTGCTTGTTCTGGGGGCCGCATGCAAATGCCGCCAGCAAAGTAAGTACTAAGAATTTTGTGTTTTTCATATGGGTATTTTATTGGTTTTTTCTGTTTTGCGCCACGCGGCGGGAGTGAGGCCGGTGGCTTTCTTGAAGTTTCGGTAGAAGGAGGACTCGTCGGCAAAGCCGGAAGCATCGGCCACCTCGGCCAGGTTCAGTTGCGGCTGCTCCCGCATCAGGCGCTTGGCATGTTCCACGCGGTATCCGTTCAGGAAATCCGAGAAAGACTTGCCGCACCGTTGGTTCAAAAGATAGGAGATATAAGTTTTATTGGTATGGAGTTCGGCGGCAAAGTCCGTGATGGTGAGCCCCTTGCGAAGATACATCTTCTCCTGCTCCAGCTTGTGTACAATCTGGTCCATCCGGCTTTCTTCCAACTGTTCGGGAGAAGGCGTTTCTGCGGGAGAGGGGGAGACGCGCCTGGTAAGCAGCAGAGCTACGAGGGCCGCAAGCAATATGCCGATGACAACAACCGTCCACCAGGGGAAATGCCCTGTGTCAGGGGCCGGCCGGGTCCCGGCGGGATGCAGAATCCAGGCAGCCGCCGTGGGCTCAAAATTGCTGTGAAAAATACCGCCCGTCATGGCAATGCGCCCGAGAGGGAGCAGGCGTGTCCAGGTTTCCGTGTACCGGATGGGCAGCGGCTGCGGGGTACAGAGCAGGGAAAGCCGCGCTTTTCCGCCGTCCAGGGCCGGATTATAGTCTATTTTCAGTAGGTACAGGTATCCCTTTTCGTCAGATCCGGGGATATAGGAACACCGAGCCGT
>JAEFAI010000053.1 GCA_016291185.1 Bacteroidales bacterium | reverse complement strand
TGGGCCGCCAAATGCCGCAAGACCTTCCCGCGCCAGGCGCTGGAGGTGATGAACCGGACACAGACCCTGATCGGTCGGAATGTCAACCTGAAGATCCTCTTCGCCGACATGGCCGATCGCTTATATATACAAATATGACGACCAACGAATCTATTCAATACGATTGTTTCCGCGGCTGCGTGGTGACGCACGAGGCGGAGTCGGGCGAGACCCGTTGTACCTATCGGGCCGGCTGCTGCAAGCTCGGAGACTACAACTGGCTGAAAGAGGCTTCCGACGGCACCTGCCGGGGCCTGTTCGAAGTGCGCTTCAAGAACACCCGCAAGGCTTTCTATACCAACGACTCCGGACAGAATGTCCGCCTGGGCGACCTGGTGGTCGTGGAGGCCACGACCGGCCAGGATCTCGGCATCGTGACCCTGGAGGGCCCGATCGTCGGCCGCCAGATGCGCAGCCGGGGGATCGACCCGGAGACGACGCAGTTCAAGCGCATCTACCGCAAGGCGCGCCAGAGCGACATCGAGAAGTGGCAGGAGGCCATCGCCCGCGAGCAGGACACGATGATCAAGGCCCGGCGCATTGCCGCCGAGATGGGCCTGGAGATGAAAATCGGCGACGTGGAGTTCCAGGGAGACGGCTCCAAGGCCATCTTCTACTACATCGCTGACGGGCGCGTGGACTTCCGCCAGCTGATCAAGGTGTTCGCGGAGGAATTCCGCATCCGTATCGAGATGAAGCAGATCGGTGCGCGGCAGGAGGCCGGCCTCATCGGAGGCCTGGGCATCTGCGGCCGCGAGCTGTGCTGCGCGAATTATATTTCTTCGTTCCAGAGCATTTCCACGGCGGCGGCGCGCTGCCAGGACCTGTCGCTCAACCCGCAGAAACTGGCGGGCCAGTGCGGCAAGCTCAAGTGCTGTCTCAACTACGAGGTGGCGACCTACCTGGACGCCCAGTCCCGCATTCCGAAGGTGAACGGGCCGCTGGAGTTCGAGGACGGTCTGGCCTGGCTGCGCAAAACGGATATCCTGCGCGAGGTGATGTATTTCTCCTACGACAAGTCTTCCGACGCGGCCCTCTATCCTCTGGATGCGGCCGAGGTGTGGGACATCATCGAGATGAACCGCAACGGGCAGAAGCCGGAGTCGCTCCGCACGGAGCCCGAGCCGTATGTGCCGGAGTTTGTGACGGCGGTCGGCGACGACAGCATTTCGCGTTTCGACGCGCCCAGGCGCAAGCGCTCCCGCGGCGGCAAGAATCGCGGCGGCAAGGGCGGTCGTAACCGCGGAGGCCGGGACGGTGGCCAGAAGGGCCCGAAATCTTCTGAATAAGCATGATGCGGCGGGCCTGGTGCTTGCTGCTGACGGCGCTGGTCTGCACGCTGGCGCTGCCTTCCTGCGCGGAGTCGGATGCCGTGGAGGAATTCGTCCGGCGGGATGAGGCCCGCGCGGGCGTGTATGTTTACAGCCTGCCGCTGGCGGACACCACGGCGGTGTATGACTTTTGGTTTTACAGCCGGAGCGTCGAGCGCCCGCTGCAGAGCGTTCAGATGAACGTGCAGTGGCTCGCGCCTTCGGGCGAGGCCTTCTCGGAGACGGTTTACATGCGACGGATCGATCCCAAGGGGTCGAAGGAGCTGTATCGCAGCGGCGTGGTGCCCGCGCAGGCGGGGGACTGGCAGCTGAGCGTGCGGCCCGTGGGCGCGGGTGAGGAGCTCCTGGGGCTGGGTATTATCTACAAGAAACAGGATGGGGCACGATAAATTACGTAAATTCGCGGAGAACGAGACCTTCTCCTGCCTCCTGCAGCCTTCCGCGCAGGAGCTCCTCGCCGACGGCTATTTCCATCTCCGCGACCACGCGGTCAAAGGCCACTGGAACGAGCGCTTTGGCAATTCCAATCCGATCGTTTTGGAATTGGGTTGTGGAAAGGGGGAATATACGATTGCGCTGGCGGAGCGGGATCCGGAGCGGAACTATATCGGCGTGGATATCAAAGGCGCGCGGCTGTGGAAGGGGGCGAAGTACGCCACCGAGCACGCGCTGCCGAACGTGGCGTTCCTCCGGACGCGCGTCGAGTTCATCACCGCCTTCTTCGCGCCCGGCGAGGTGTCCGAGGTCTGGCTGACCTTCTCCGATCCGCAGTACCGTAGCGAGAATTCTCGCCTCTGCTCGCCGCTTTTCCTGGAGCGCTACCGCTCCTTCCTCAAACCCGGCGGCATCGTTCACCTCAAGACCGACTCGCGCTTCCTGCACGAATACGCCCGCGCCGTCTGCGCCGCCAACAACCTCCAGGTCCTTGCCTGCACCACCGACCTTTACAGTAATGCCGCACGGCAGCTCGCCCCCGAAAACGTCCGGCTGCGCCGGACCCCTCCCACTGACTTCGTCAGCGGGCCCCTCCCTCTTACGGAGCCGAGGGTGGCTACGGTTTTCCAGGGCGACTGCCGCTGCGGCATCCAGCCCGTTGTTACGGAGGTGCAGACGTTCTACGAGCAGCTGTTCCTGCAGCAGGGCTACCCGATCACGTACCTGTCGTTCGTCATCGACCATGAGGGGCCGTACGTGAGCCCCAGCGACCCGGAGCAGTTCGACAGCAAAGCCTGGCGCGCCGCCGAGGGCCCGCGCCTGCTCTTTGGCCACGACTCTGCCGAGACCCGCCGGCAGAAGCTGCACGCGGCGGAGGAGTAGTATATTTGCAGAATTCTGCTAACTTTGCAAGACACACCGTTTTTATCCATTCTATGTTACGTAAAATCCGCATTGCCCTTGCGGCGTTCTTCTTCATCGGAATCACGCTGCTGTTCGTGGGCATCGGCCACGGCTGGTGGGGCTGGATGGCCAAGCTCCAGTTCCTGCCCTCGGCGCTGGCGCTGAACCTGGTCGTGGTCGGTATCATCCTGCTGGCCAATTTCCTTTTCGGACGCGTCTATTGCTCCACCATCTGCCCGATGGGCGTCTTCCAGGATGTCATCATCTGGATCCGCCGCGTCGGGGGCAAATGCCTGCAGGACGCGCAGACCCGCAAACTCAAGAAACTGAAGGAGCGCGGCGTGGCCGCCAAACCGGCCGTGAAGCAGTACCTCAAGCGCTTCTCTTACGTCCGGGAGCACAAGTGGGTGCGCTACTGCGTGCTGGTGCTCTCGATCGTGTCCATCTTCGTCAGCGGCCAGATGCTGATCGCGCTGGTGGCGCCGTACAGCGCCTATGGGCGCGTGGTGCGCAGCCTGGTCGGCGTGGCCTCCGGCTCCGTCGCCCTGCCGCTGCTGCTCACGGGTCTGGTGACGCTCGCGGTCATCGCCTGCTGCGCCTGGCTCTGGGGGCGCGAGTACTGCAATACCATCTGCCCCGTGGGCACGACGTTGAGCCTGGTGAGCCGCTTCGCGCTCTTCCGTCCGACCATCGATCTGTCCAAGTGTATCAATTGCGGCCGCTGCGGCAAGGGCTGCAAGGCCTCCTGCATCGACACGAAGAACCATCGGATCGACTACTCCCGCTGCGTGGGCTGCTTCGACTGCCTGGATAACTGCACCGAAGGGGCGCTGAAGTATCGCTTCGTGGGGTTCGGAGGTTCGCCGGTCAAGCCGGCGAATGACGATAAGTTGCCGGCGAATGAAGAAAAAGCCGACACCGGCCGGCGGGCCTTCCTGGCCACGACCGCGCTCGTGGGCACGGCGCTGGCCGCCCAGGCGCAGCACGCGCAGGGCGGGCTCGCAGATGTGACGCCCAAGCAGACGCCCCAGCGCGGCACGCGCCTCGTCCCGCCCGGTGCACAGAGCGTGAAGTCTTTCTACGACCACTGCACGGCCTGCCAGCTCTGTGTGAGCGCCTGCCCCAACGGGGTGCTGCGGCCGTCTACGGATCTTGAGCATTTCCTGCAGCCGCAGATGGGCTATGAGAACGGCTACTGCCGCCCGGAGTGCCATGCCTGTAGCGATGTCTGTCCGGCGGGTGCCATCCGCCCCTTGAAGCCGGGACAGAAGCAGACCATTGCCATCGGTCTGGCACACGTCAACCTTGAGCTCTGCTTCGCCGCCAACGGCACGGCGAGCTGCGGCAACTGCGCCCACCACTGCCCGTCCGGCGCCATCCGGATGGTCTCCCTGGAAGGCGCACGCTTCAAGGTGCCGACCGTGTCCGAGACCCAGTGCATCGGCTGCGGCGCCTGCGAGTTCCTGTGCCCGTCCCGCCCGATCAGCGCCATCACCGTGCGCGGCAATTCCACTCACCACACCAACGCATAGCCCTATGGACAGAAGAGAATTCCTGAAATCTGCAGGCCTGGGCGCCGCTGCGATCGGCGTGGCCGCCTGCGCACCCGGTGCTGCCAAACAGACCGCCACCGGCAACAAAGACCTCCACGGAGAGATGCTCCACAACTACGCGGGCATCGGCACCCTCGGCTACGGCTGCATGCGCTGGCCGATGGTCAAGGGCGAGGATGGTCAGGACCATATCGACCAGGAGGAAGTCAACCGCCTGGTGGACTTCGCCATCGAGCATGGCGTCAACTATTTCGACACCTCCCCGGTCTACCTGGGCGGCGACAGCGAGCGGGCCACGGCCGAGGCGCTGAACCGCTATCCCCGCGA
>JAEFAI010000032.1 GCA_016291185.1 Bacteroidales bacterium | reverse complement strand
CCAGACGTGACAATGATCTCCTAGCGGAATTCCGCGTTCAGATAAGCCTGGACGGCATCCCGCGCGGCCTCATATTCCTCGGTCGCGACAGCTGCCGTCCGGTGCACCGCACGGTGGAGATTGGCGTTGTATTTCTCGGTCATCTCCGTCCACTTGCGGATGACGCTGCGGGGCCGTTCGGACGTGGCCGCATTGTCCAGATAGACAAGCGGTTTGCCATAGACGGACTCCGCGAGGGCGGGGAATTCCTGACGTATATTTTCGAGTTCCATCATAAAGAAATGCAAAAATAAACATTATTTTTGTGATATGATAGATTACATCTCAGGAAAGCTTGTCACACTGACCCCTACGATGGCGGTGATCGACAATCAGGGCATCGGATATGCGTCCGAAATCTCCCTGCAGACCTATGACGCACTCAACGGCAAGTCAGAGGCCACGCTCTACATGCAGAGCCAGATCAACCCGCGCGACGGCATCACCGTCGACTACGGTTTCGCCACGACGGCGGAGCGCGAGCTGTTCCGCCAGATCACGAGCGTGTCCGGCATGGGCGCTGCCTCCGCGCGCATGGTGCTCTCCTCCCTTTCGCCGGACGAGCTGCGCAACGCCATTCTCAGCGAAGATGTCAACCGCCTCAAAGGCGTCAAGGGCATCGGGCTCAAGACGGCGCAGCGGATGGTGCTCGAGCTGAAAGACAAGATTGTCAAGGGCGACGGCGCCAGCAGTGAAATGCTGTTCAAGACCGACAGCAGCGCTGCGGCCGAAGAAGCTTCGACGGCACTGCAGATGCTCGGATTCAGCAAGCCGAACATCAACAAAGCCATCCAGGCGATCCTCAAACAGAGCCCGTCCGCCTCGGTGGAAGAGATCATAAAAGCCGCTCTGCAGCGGCTCTAAAGCAGGATTTAGCGCCCGAAATACACGAGCAGCACAGAGATGTCCGCTGGCGAGACCCCAGAGATGCGAGAAGCCTGGGCAATCGTCAGCGGACGATATTTTTTCAGCTTCTGCCGACATTCGATCGTCAGACCGGCGACGCGTTCGAAGTCAAAATTCTCCGGAATCTTGAGATCTTCGAGCCGGCGGATTTTCTCCGCCATCAGCAATTCGCGATCGATATATCCTTTGTACCGAAGAGAGATTTCGACGTTTTCCACAACCTCTTGTTCATAAGTTCCACGTGGAACGATTCTCAGAAGTTCCTCAAGTGAAACTTCCGGCCGCGTGGCCAGATCGGCGATTTTCTTGGATTCCGTGATCGGGCTGGAGCCCACGGATTCGAGGTAAGGATTCGCCTGCTTCGCCGTCAGATTCTTGTTTTCACAATAGAGCTTCAGCTCCTCCACGCGCTCGTATTTGCGCATCGTAGCGGCGTAGCGTTCCTCGCTGGCGAGGCCGATTTCGTGCGCAAGCGGCGTCAGGCGCTGGTCGGCGTTGTCCTGCCGCAGCAGGATGCGATACTCCGCGCGCGACGTGAACATGCGGTACGGTTCATCGACGCCCTTCGTCACGAGGTCGTCGATCAGCACGCCGATGTAGGACTGGTCGCGCCGCAGGATGAACGGATCCTGCTCCTGCACCTTCCGGTGGGCGTTTATGCCCGCGATGATGCCCTGCGCGGCCGCCTCTTCGTAGCCCGTCGTTCCATTCACCTGGCCCGCCAGGAAGAGGTTTTCGACGAGGCGCGACTCCAGCGACGGGCGCAGCTGCGTCGGGTCGAAGAAGTCGTATTCGACGGCATACGCCGGCCGGAAAATGCGGACGTTCTCCAGGCCCTCGATGGCGTGCAGCGCGTCCAGCTGCACCTGCAGCGGGAGCGAAGAGGAGAAACCCTGGAGGTAATATTCGTGGGTATGGCGGCCTTCCGGCTCGAGGAAGAGCTGGTGGGCCGGGTTGTCCGGAAAGACGCGCAGCTTGTCCTCGATGCTCGGACAGTAGCGCGGTCCCCTGCCGTGGATCAGGCCGGTAAAGAGCGGCGACTCGCCGAAGCCGCTCCGCAACGCCTCGTGCACCCGCTCGTTGGTGTGAAGGATGTAGCAAGGCATCTGCGGCGTGCGGCCGTCCTGGACCGCCGAAGGCTCGGGCAGGAAAGAGAAGCGCGCGGGGTCGGGGTCGCCGAGCTGGAGCGGAAGCCTGGAGAGGTCGACCGAGGAGATGTCGATCCGGGGAGGCGTCCCCGTCTTCATCCGGTCGGTCGTGAGTCCGCGCTCGACGAGCTGTTCGGTCAGTCCGTATGACGCCGGCTCTCCGATGCGGCCGCCTTCCATCTGGTGGCGGCCGATGAAAAGTTTGCCCGCCAGGAAGGTCCCGGCGGTCAAAACAACGGCGCGAGACTTGAAAATCGCCCCGGTATTTGTGCGGACCCCGCAGATTTTTGAATTCTCAAAGAGAAAAGAGACCGCAGAATCCGCGTAAATGTCTAATTTACAGGCACTTTCGAGGATTTCGCGCCAGTGCAGCGAAAACTGGATTTTATCGCACTGCGCACGGGGACTCCACATCGCGGGCCCCTTCGAGCGGTTCAGCATCCGGAACTGGAGGGTCGAGCGGTCGGTGACGATGCCGGTCCATCCGCCGAGGGCGTCGATCTCCCGGACGATCTGTCCCTTGGCGATTCCGCCCACCGCCGGATTGCAGGACATCTTGGCGAAGCCGAGCATGTCCATCGTCACGAGCAGGACGGACGAGCCGAGGGTGGCGGCGGCCATCGCGGCCTCGCAGCCGGCATGCCCGCCCCCTACGACGATGATGTCATAGACCTTCTCCATCACAGCGCAGCTTTCATCTCCAGATAGTAGTTCTCCTTCTGGCGCATCACGGCGATGTCCTCCTCC
Source organism: Bacteroidales bacterium (assembly GCA_016291185.1). The sequence goes on along the minus strand of JAEFAI010000032.1, from coordinate 20,913 downwards.
GTGTGGTCGTCATAGCCGATCAGGTGGAGCAGGCCGTGCACCATCACGCGGTTGAGTTCGTTCTCGAACTCCGTCCCGTAGAAGAGCGCGTTCTCGCGCACCGAGTCGATGCTGATGAACAGGTCGCCCGACAGGATGTCCTTCTCGCAATAATCAAAGGTGATGATGTCCGTGAAGTAGTCGTGCTGCAGATATTTCATATTGACGTCCAGGATATATCTGTCCGAACAGAAGATGATGTTGACCGCGCCGAGGCGGCGCATCTCGCTGCCGGCGACCATCTTCAGCCACCGGTTGTTCTGCATCTTCTGCTTCAGGTCGAAGCGTATATCCTCCTGGAAATAGCGTACCATAAATGCGTTTCTTTTCGGCAAATTTACATCTATTAAATTAAAAAATTGTTTTTGCCGAGAAATATTTATATCTTTGAAACTCGAATAGAATTTTAATGTAACCACAAATATGGAAGTCAAAAAATCACCGAAGGTGGATATGAACAACTACAAGATGCTGTTCATTGAAGCTGGCTTGGTCATCGCTCTCCTTGTGACCATTGGCGCTTTCGAGCACCAGACCCGGGAGAAGAAGGATAGTGTGCTCGCTGCAGACACTTCCGAACTCATTGAGGAAGAGATCATTCCGATCACCCAGGATACCCCTCCGCCGCCCCCCGAGACGCCGAAGATTCCTGTCCTCTCTGACCAGATCGACATCGTCGACGACAACATCAAGGTCGACGACAACATCCTCAACCTCGAAGACGACGCCAACCTCGGTGTCGAGATCATGGACTACGTCGAGGAAGTGCAGGAGGAGGTCGTCGAGGAGGAAGCCATTCCTTTCGCCCTCGTCGAGGAGAAGCCCAAGTTCCAGGGCGGCGACGCCAACACCTTCGCTGCCTGGGTGTCCAAGCACCTCGATTATCCTGAGATCGCCAAGGAGAACGGCGTGTCCGGCCGCGTGATGGTGCAGTTCACCGTCAACCCCAACGGCACCGTGTCCAACGTCACGGTCGTCCGCGGCGTCGACCCGTCCCTTGACAAGGAAGCTATCCGCGTGATCCAGAGCTCCCCGAAGTGGACTCCGGGCAAGCAGCGCGACCGCGCCGTCAAGGTCACGTACCTGTTCCCTGTGATCTTCCAGCTGCGCTAATCACAGCAAGATGAATATAGAGGCCGTCCGCACGCGGATGGCCTTTTTTCGCTAAAAGAATATGGAGAATACGAGAGAAGAAAAAGCGGTCTTCGTGGGCATCGTCAAGCAGGACGACGACGAACGCAAGATCCTTGAATACCTGGACGAACTGCAGTTCCTGGCAGAGACGGCCGGCGCGAAGGGCGACAGACAGTTCGTCCAGCACGTGGACCGTCCCGACAAGGCCACCTACATCCGCAGCGGCAAGCTCAAGGAGATCGCGGAATACGTCGAAGAAAACCACATCGACTACGTCATCTTCGACGACGAGCTGACGGGCATGCAGCAGCGCAACATCGAGAAGGTCATCACGACCGCCTCCGTCATCGACCGGACCAGCCTGATCCTCGAAATCTTCTCCCAGCGCGCCCAGACGGCCTACGCCAAGACGCAGGTCGAGCTGGCGCACTACAACTACATGCTCCCCCGCCTCGCGGGCATGTGGACCCACCTGGAGCGCCAGCGCGGCGGCATGGGCACGCGCGGCGGCATGGGCGAGACCCAGATCGAAGTGGACCGCCGCATCGTGCGCGAGCGCATCTCCAAGCTCAAGGAGCAGCTCAAGAAAGTCGACAAGCAGATGGCCACCCAGCGCAGCAACCGCGGGCAGCTGGTGCGCCTTTCGCTCGTCGGCTACACCAACGTCGGCAAATCCACGCTGATGAACCTCCTCTCCAAGTCGGACGTCTTCGCCGAGAACAAGCTGTTCGCCACCCTCGACACCACCGTCCGCAAGGTCGTCATCGGCAACGTCCCCTTCCTGCTCAGCGACACCGTCGGATTCATCCGCAAGCTGCCCACGCAGCTCATCGAGGCCTTCAAGAGCACGCTCGACGAGGTCCGCGAAGCCGATATCCTCGTGCACGTGGTGGACATCTCGCACCCCGACTACGAAGAGCAGATGGAGGTCGTGGACAAGACCCTGAAAGACATTTCGGCCGCCGACAAGCCCGTCTACGTGGTCTTCAACAAGACGGACGCCTACACCTACGAGCCCTACGACGAATTCTCGCTCGAGCCCAAGACCGAGAAAAACTTCTCGCTCGACGAAGTCAAGGCCAAGTGGATCAACGGCCGCAAGATTCCCTGCATCTTCATTTCAGCCATCAAGAAGGAGAACATCGACAAGCTCCGGGACGACATCTATAAGATGGTCGCGGAGATCCATGCCGGACGGTACCCTTTCAACAACTTCCTCTGGTAAAGAAAAACTATCTTTCTAATCAATCTATTATGCGAAAACTTCTCTTCAGTTTCTTCCTGCTGTCCGCAGCCGTCACGGCGAATGCATCGACGCACTCGTACACCAAAGCGGACACATTATGGACCGGCAAGCCGTATGTAACGGATGTCCGTGCGCTCATGACCGGGAAGATACCCGGCGTCGTGGTCACGTCCTCGCTGGGCGCGCCCGGCATGACGCCGTCCGTCTTCATCCAGGGCTACCACCTCGGCAATCAGCAACCGGTCTACATCGTGGACGGCATGCGCGTCCTGCACCTGGACACGCTTGCACCTGACTCCATCGAAAACCTCACGGTCCTCACGGGCGCGAGAGCCATGGCTCTCTTCGGTCCTGCCGCCGCGAACGGAGCGATCGTCATCAACACGAAATCCGCCGGCAGAAACGGATTCCACGCCTCCTACGGCTTCACCGGCGCCTTGCAGCAGCTGGCCTGGGAGCCGAAGCAGATCTCGCGGCAGGAATGGGCCCGCTACTATCCCCACTTTGGCAGCGACCAGTACAAGCAGAGCGAGAACAACGTCGACCAGCTCGAGACGTCCTTTGTGCAGACCCACCACCTGGACCTGCAGTATCGCAACTACGACAAATTCAGCGCTGCCGCAACGTTCGATTTCCTGGACAACGACGGCCCCTTCAAGGGCCGCTACGATGCGCAGCAGCGATTCAGCGGCACCGCGCGGGTCGAATACAAGCCCGTGTACTGGCTCCGGGCGGAACTCTCCGCCACGATGGGCAAGTCGGATATCTCCCGCACGAACGCCATGCACCGCATCCTGCTGAATTATCCCGTCAAGGTCGACAGTGAATATGACCCGTATATCGGAGAAGGCAATCGCGCGTTCAAGGATTTCACGGGTAACGCCCTGGTGGAAGTGCGCCCGGGCCACGGCCTGCTCCTGCGCGCCCACGCCGGATACAGCGCACAGCGCTCCGAAGATGAATTCGTCGAAATGACCAACGTTTCGGCGCTCGACGGCACGCAGACCATCAATGACTGGAAGTATTTCCAGTATGATCTCGAGACGCAGTACCAGCGCAGCTTTGGCTTCCACACGCTCGGGGCTGCCCTGTTGCTGCGCGGCAATTCCGTCGTCCCGGAAGAAACGGTGATGACCGCCTCCGCCTCGATAAACCCAATCCGCTACGGCAATGAAGATTATACTTATATAAGTCTGTTCGATCAGCAGACGCCTCATAACTACATGTTTCGGATCTTCAAACCGGAGAAGCCGGTCACGTGGGGAGACGGTCACCTCAACCTCACCTACGACTACGCCCGCCTGCTGACGCTCGACCTCAATTACTACCTGCTCCATGCCGCCAACAACGGACAGAGTCTTACCTACCACGTGCCTTCCGTAATGGCCACCTGGAACTTGGGACAAACCTCCTTCATGCGGGAAATCCGCCCGCGCTGGTGGAACGGATGGACCTGGAACGTCGCCTGGTCCAGCACCAACGAATACTCCAGCCACAGCCTTCCCGTCTATATCAGCACTCCCGTCAATACGATGATGAACGACGTGATGGTATCGTCTTCCCGACTGGAAATAGGTACGGATCTGCAATTCGAAAACCTGAAATTCACGGCTTCCTGGTTCTCCGGACGGGACAACTACGGCTACGCCTATCCGTTCGACCTAATCAATCAGGGCTGGACCTTTTCTGCAGACTGGTCAGGACGTCGCGGAGACTTTATCTATTCCGCCGGCCTGAACGCGGCGTTGTATAAAAACAAGTGCAATTCATCCGATCCGGGCTACGTCTATTATTTTCTTCCGAACCGGTATATCTGCTCCGGATACCCGCTCGACGCGAAGCGGCTGTATACCTACACTGGCATCGACAACGAAGGTTCCCCCGTCTTCAAGAGCCAGGAAATTTTCGGCAACGGACCCTTCCCGACCGCTACGCTCGGCTTCCATCTGGACCTGCAGTGGCGCAGATGGGCCTTCAATCTCGTTGCCCACGGCAATTTCGGCCAGTCCGTCATGCGGGCCGTCGGCCCGGAAGGTGTCCCTTACGAAGGGCATGACCTGCTCACGCGCCACTATTTGACCGAAAGCTGGTCTGAATACAACTGGAAAGGACAATATCCAAAACCTCTCCCTGTGGTGAATGGAAACATGTTCTTCTATCCCTCCGAGATGCTGGATTTCTATAATTCCTCCGCATCGCTGCACGACGCCTCCTTCTTCCGGATCGACCAGATCCGCCTGCAGTACCGCCTGCCGGTCCGCCGCCTGCACGCGCACGTGCGCCTGTCCGCCGCGCTGGAGAATTTCTTCCTGTTCACCAAGTATCCGGGAAGCGATCCGGAATACAATCTGAGCTGGGAAAATCCGGGCTATGACCTGGGTACCTATCCATCTACCCGGCGCATCGTTTTCGGCGTAAATATCGACTTCTAAACAACCAAAAAGAGCAGCACTTGACGGTGCTGCTCTTTTTATGATTTCCGAACGCGTCGGAAAGGATGCTTAGTCGGAGAACTTCGCCTTGAGGAACTCGCGGTTCAGGCGGGCGATGTGCGAGACATTGATGCCCTTCGGGCACTCCAGCTCGCAGGCACGCGTGTTGGTGCAGTTGCCGAAGCCGAGTTCGTCCATCTTGGCGACCATCGCCTTGGCGCGGCGGTGGGCTTCCGGACGGCCCTGCGGCAGCAGGGCGAGGGAGCTCACGCGGGCCGCGACAAACAGCATCGCGGAGCCGTTCTTACACGTGGCCACGCAGGCGCCGCAACCGACGCAGGCGGCCGCGTCCATGCTCTCCTCGGCACGGTCGTGCGGGATCAGGATGTTGTTGGCATCCTGCGCCGCACCGGTGCGCACGGAGATGAAGCCGCCGGCCTGGAGGATCTGGTCGAACGCGGAGCGGTTGACCACCAGGTCCTTGATGATCGGGAAACCGGCGCTGCGCCAGGGCTCCACCGTGATGGTGGCGCCGTCCTTGAAGTGGCGCATGAACAGCTGGCAGGTCGTCACATGGTTGTCCGGACCGTGGGCGCGGCCGTCGATGTAGAGGCCGCAGGCGCCACAGATGCCCTCGCGGCAGTCGTGGTCGAACGACACGGGACCGCTGCTCTGGCAGCCGCGCTCCACCGCCACAGGGTCGCAACCCTCGCGGATGAGCTGCTCATTGAGGATATCGAGCATCTCCAGGAAGGAGGCGTCCTCCTCAATGCCGGCAATATGGTAGGTCTCGAAATGACCCGGGGTCTTGGCGTTCTTCTGACGCCATATTTTCAGATTGAATTCCATCTCGCTTAGTCTTTGTAATTTCTCGTTTTCACCTCGATAAACTCATACTTGAGCGGCTCCTTGTGGAGTTCGGGCTCCTTGTCTTCACCCTTGTACTCCCAGGCGGAGACATACATGAAGTTGGCGTCGTCGCGCTTGGCCTCACCCTCCTCGGTCTGGCTCTCCACACGGAAGTGGCCGCCGCAGGACTCTGTGCGGTTCAGGGCGTCGCGCGCCATCAGCTCGCCGATATCGAAGAAGTCCTCCAGACGAAGGGCTTTCTCGAGCTCCTGGTTGAATTCAAACTGCGATCCGGGCACATTGACATTCTCATAGAATTCCTTCTTGAGGGCCTTGATTTCGGCAATGGCCTTCTTCAGGCCGGCCTCATCGCGGGCCATACCCACGTTGTCCCACATGATGTTGCCGAGACGCTTGTGGATGGAATCCACGGTCTCCTTACCCTTGATGGCGAAGAGGCGGTCGATACGGGCCTGGACGGCCTTCTCAGCCTCGTCGAATTCCTTCGTATTGACGTCCGTCTTGGGCTCGGCGAACTTGTAGGAGAGGTAGTCGCCGATCGTGACAGGCAGCACGAAATAACCGTCCGCCAGGCCCTGCATCAGCGCGGAAGCGCCGAGGCGGTTTCCGCCGTGGTCGGAGAAGTTGGCCTCGCCGATGGCGTAGAGGCCCGGAATCGTGGTCTGCAGGTCGTAGTCGACCCAGATACCACCCATGGTGTAGTGGATGGCCGGATAGATCATCATCGGCTCCTCCCAAGGGGAACTGGCAGTGATCTTCTCATACATGTCGAAAAGGTTGCCGTAGCGCTCCGCCACACGCTTGTGGCCCAGGCGCTGGATGGCGTCCGCGAAATCGAGGAACACGGCCTTGCCCGTCTCATTCACGCCGAAACCGGCGTCGCAACGCTCCTTGGCGGCGCGGGAAGCGACGTCGCGCGGCACGAGGTTACCGAAGGCCGGGTAACGGCGCTCCAGGTAATAATCGCGGTCCGCCTCAGGGATCTGGGAGGCCTTTATTTCGTGCTTGCGAAGCTTCTCAACATCCTCTTTCTTCTTCGGTACCCAGATACGGCCGTCATTACGCAGGGACTCGGACATCAGGGTCAGTTTGCACTGCTGGTCGCCGTGGACCGGGATACAGGTAGGGTGGATCTGCGCGAAGCAGGGATTTCCAAAGAAAGCACCCTTGCGGTAGCACTGCATGGCGGCGGAACCGTTGCTGTTCATGGCATTCGTGGACAGGAAATAGGTGTTGCCATAGCCACCCGTCGCAATCACGACGGCGTGGGCGCCAAAGCGCTCCAGCTGACCGGTCACGAGATTGCGGGCGATGATACCCTTGGCCTGGCCGTTTACTACCACAAGGTCGAGCATCTCATGACGGGGATATGCCTTCACGCTGCCGTTCGCAATCTCCTTGTTCAGGGAAGCGTAGGCACCCAGCAGGAGCTGCTGGCCGGTTTGACCGCGGGCGTAGAAAGTACGGCTTACCTGCACGCCACCGAAGGAACGGTTGGCCAGGTATCCGCCGTATTCACGGGCGAAAGGAATACCCTGCGCCACGCACTGGTCGATGATGGAGGCGCTCACCTCGGCCAGACGATAGACGTTGGCCTCGCGGGCGCGGTAGTCACCACCCTTGATCGTGTCGTAGAACAGACGATAGACGGAGTCGTTGTCGTTCTGATAGTTCTTCGCAGCATTGATACCACCCTGCGCGGCGATGGAGTGCGCACGGCGCGGGGTGTCACTGATGCAGAAAATCTTGACATTGTAGCCCAGTTCGCCGAGGGAAGCGGCTGCGGAGGCGCCACCCAGACCGGTACCGACCACGATGATCTCAAGTTTTCTCTTGTTGTTCGGACTCACCAGACGGATTTCCGACTTGCGCCGGGTCCATTTGCTTTCAAGCGGTCCTGCAGGAATTTTGGAATTTAACTTGTCAGACATTGTTAGGTGTTTATATATTGTTTCTTTGCTCAAAAAAGCGTATTGGCATTGTTCTGATAGGGATCCAGCCCCATGTGTTTATAGGAAAGCTCCGTCGCCACGCGGCCGCGCTGCGTCCGGACGATGAATCCTTCCTTGATCAGGAAAGGCTCATACACTTCCTCGTAAGTACCCTGATCCTCTCCGATGGCCGTCGCGAGGGTATTGGCACCGACCGGGCCTCCCTTGAACGTGGAGATGATCGTGCGGAGGATCTTGTTGTCGATGGAATCGAGTCCCCGCTTGTCTATATTCAGTTTGTCGAGCGCATAACGCGCAATCTTCAGGTCGATGTGGCCGTCTCCCATCACCTGCGCGAAGTCGCGCACGCGACGGAGCAGGGAATTGGCGATACGCGGTGTGCCACGGCTGCGAAGGGCGATCTCCTGCGCCGCTTCCGGCTCTATTTCCACTTTCAGGATCCCGGCGCTGCGCTTGACGATCTTGACCAGATCTTCGGTATCGTAGTATTCCAGCCCTTCGGTGATGCCGAAACGGGCGCGGAGCGGCGCCGTCAGCAGGCCGGCGCGCGTCGTGGCGCCCACCAGCGTGAAAGGATTGAGGGAAATCCGTACCGAACGGGCTCCCGGACCCTTGTCGATCATGATATCGATCACGAAATCCTCCATGGCCGAGTAGAGGTATTCCTCCACCTCCGGGGCCAGGCGGTGAATTTCATCGATAAAGAGGACGTCACCCGTCTCCAGGGAAGTCAGCAGACCGGCCAGGTCACCGGGACGGTCCAGGACGGGACCGGAAGTAATTTTCATGTTGACTCCCATCTCATTGGCGATGATATGCGCCAGGGTGGTCTTTCCCAGGCCCGGAGGGCCGTGGAAAAGAGTGTGGTCCAACGACTCTCCGCGCATTTTGGCTGCCTGGATATAGACGCGCAGACGGGATACGATTTCTCCCTGTCCGGTGAAATCTTCCAGCTCCTGGGGCCGGATAATTCCGTCCAATTCCTTATCTTTGCAGTCGTTTGCGTTATGAGGGTCGAATTCCTGCATGCGAGGGGCTTGACTTTTAGAATACAAATATACTTCTTTTATTTTGAAAATCTGTTATTTCTTTTTGGGTTGTTGAAATGTTGATAACTCAATCAAGTGATTATTTATCAAATTTTTAAAATAAGAGAGGAGCGTTAAAAAGTCTGTTGATTTTATGTGTGCGCCGTTGTTGATAACGGTCCGGTATATTTTATCCACAGAAAAAATCCGGCGGTAAACAGGATTTCAACATACTTTTCAACCGATTTTTTACATAGCATGTTGATAAGTTCAAAATCCACTGAACTCCTTCGTGACAGAATAAAAACCTCGCGGGAAGTATTCTGTCGCGGGCTGTTTTTGTCCGCCCGCTGGTTTGTCCTTTCCCAGACAGTTCAGAAGGGGATGCAGATCGTCGTCCTGCCGAACCGGGAAGCGGCTGAATACTGCGCGGCGGACCTGTATCATCTCATCGAAGGGGACCGGGTATTCTTCCTTCCCGAGTCGGGAAAAAGCGTGGAGCGGAGCAACTATAAATCCTCGCTCGGCGTCCAGCGCACCTCCGCCATCGGGAAGATATTGTCTTACGGAGATGCTGACTTGCTGGTCATCGTCACGTATCCGGAGGCGCTGTCGGAAGAAATTCCGGCCACCCAGGCCATCCAGGAGGCGGTTTTCAAGATAGAAAAGGGGCAGGAAATCTCCCATGACGAGATTATCAAAACCTTGGTCGGGAAAGGATTTGAAAAGGTGGATTTCGTTTCCGCGCCGGGTCAGTACGCGATCCGCGGGTCTATCGTCGATATCTTCTCTTATTCAGAGAATTACCCCTACCGCATCTCCTTCTGGGGCGATGAAATCGAGCAGATTCATTCCTTCGACTGCAACACGCAGCTGTCCCGCGAGCAGGTGGAAAAAGCGGAAATCGTATCCGACGTCGTGGGCGGCGGAGAAGTGCAGGGGCAGCCGCTGACGGACATTTTCCCGAAGGACAGCCTCATCTGGCTGGACTCTTCGGATATGTATCACAAGCAAGCCTTTTTCCAGGCGCTGAAGCCGTTTAAACGCATATTCCTGGATCCGCCGCTGGCCTACGAAGGAGACGATTTCGTGTGGTTCAAAATTTCTCCGCAACCGTCATTCAACAAGAACTTCGAGCTCCTTACGGAGGATATTCGCAGCCACCTGGAAAACAACTATCAGGTCTATATCTACGGCGAGAAAGAGCAGCAGCTGGAGCGCATCCGCTCCATCCTGGTCCAGAACGGCGGTCTGCAGCCCAAGTTTGTGAGCGGCAAGAACATCCACAACGGATTCATCGACGCACAGGACAAGGTCTGCTGCTACTCCGACCACGAAATCTTCGACCGATTCCACCGCGTGAACCTGCGGCGTACGGTCGAGAAGAGCGAGCAGCTGACAGTCAACGACCTGAATTCCTTCAATATCGGCGACTACGTCGTGCACATCGACCACGGCGTGGGCGTGTTCGGCGGCCTGGTGCGACTGCGCGACGACTTCGGGCGCATGCGCGAAGTGGTGAAAATTACCTACAAGGACGGCGACGTGGTGTTCGTGTCGGTGCACGCACTGCACAAGATTTCCCGTTTCCGCTCCAAGGACGGCGAAGCGCCGCGCATCAACAAGCTGGGTTCCAAGTCCTGGATCACGCTGAAATACAACGCAAAATCCAAGGTCAAGGATATCGCCAAGGACCTCATTCAGCTCTACGCCAAGCGGCGCGCGTCCAAGGGCTTCGCCTTCTCGCCGGACACCTACCTGCAGGAAGAGTTGGAATCCTCTTTCATGTACGAAGACACGCCCGATCAGGAGACGGCCACCGCCGCCGTGAAGCGGGACATGGAAGACACCTGCCCGATGGACCGCCTCATCTGCGGCGACGTCGGCTTCGGCAAGACGGAAATCGCCGTCCGGGCCGCCTTCAAGGCCGCTTGTGACAGCAAGCAGGTGGCCGTTCTCGTGCCTACGACCATCCTGGCCCTGCAGCATTTCAACACTTTCAAGCAGCGCCTGCAGAACCTGCCCTGCAACATCGATTATGTCAGCCGCCTGCGGACGGCCAAAGAAATCAGCGACATCAAAAAGCGCCTGGCCGCCGGCCAGATCGACATCCTGATCGGCACGCACAAGATTCTCGGCCAGGATTTCCAGTTCAAGGACCTGGGCCTGCTGATCATCGACGAAGAGCAGAAATTCGGCGTGGCCGCGAAGGAGAAACTCCGCTCCTTCAAGGCGTCCGTGGACACGCTCACGCTCACGGCGACCCCGATTCCGCGCACGCTGCAGTTCTCTCTATTGGGCGCGCGCGACCTAAGCATCATCAACACCCCGCCGCCCAACCGCATTCCCGTCCAGACGGAGATCATCCTCTTCGACGAGAAGGAAATCCGGAGCATCATCAACTACGAACTCAACCGGGGCGGCCAGGTCTTCTTCCTGCACAACAAGGTGGAGGAACTCCCCGCCATCTACGACATCCTGCATCGCCTGATCCCGGACATGAAAATTTGCGTCGCGCACGGGCAGATGGAATCCAAAGAGTTGGAAAACAAGATGTTAGATTTCATCCGCGGGGACTACGACATGATGCTCTGCACCACGCTGATCGAGAACGGCCTGGACATCCCGAACGCCAACACCATCCTGATCAACCAGGCGCAGAACTTCGGCCTGAGCGACCTGCACCAATTGCGCGGCCGCGTGGGACGTTCCAACAAGAAGGCCTTCTGCTACCTGATCGTCCCGCCGCTGATCAGCATCAGCGACGACGCGCGGCGGCGCCTCAAGGCCATCGAGGAATTCTCCGACCTGGGCAGCGGCTTCAACATCGCGATGCAGGACCTCGACATCCGCGGCGCCGGCAACCTGCTGGGCGCGGAGCAGAGCGGCTTCATCATGGACATGGGCTTCGAGACCTACCAGAAAATCCTCGCGGAAGCGATGGAGGAACTGGGCGTCGAAGCGGGCATCATCCCGAAGAACGACCGCGGTAAGTTCGTGACGGACTGCACGGTAGAGACCGACCAGCCGGCGATGATCCCCGACGATTACATCGACGTCACGGCGGAGAAAATCCGCATCTACCGGACCATCGACGCCATGTCCTCGGACAAGGAAATCGACCGTTTCGCCACCCAGCTGGCCGACCGCTTCGGCGAGTTCCCCGCCGAAATCGGTAACCTCTTCGAGGTGGTCAAGATCCGCAACCTCGGCGCGCGGCTGGGCTTCGAAAAAGTCATCGTCAAGAACGGACTGCTGATCGCCTTCTTCATCGCGAACCAGATGTCCCCGTACTACAAGTCGGACACCTTCGCGACCATCCTGCAGCGGGCGTCGGAATCGCCGCGCTACGAGCTCAAGCAGGCGGAGAGCAAGCTCAAAATCGTGGTACGGGGCGTACCTTCGCTCAAAGACGCCCATACCCTTTTAAGTAAATTGCGATAAAATGCTTATATTTGCCCGGATATGGCAAATCTTCTGGTAGAAGCAGGCAATACGGCGCTAAAAGCGGCCTGGGCCGAGGGAACCACCCTCGGCAAGACCTTCCGGTACCAGGGCGAGAAGATGATGGATTATCTGCTCTCGCTGCTGGACAAGGAGCGCCCGGAGGTGCTGACGGTGGCGTCCGCGATGGGCGTTACGCCGGAAGAAGAAGCCCTTCTGCGTCCGCGCTGCGGGCATTTGCTGATCCTGGACCGTTCGCACACGGACCTGCTGCTCCGGCAGGATTTCCCGGAGTACCTGTCCTACGACCGCGCCGCGGAGCTGGTGGCCGCCGCCTTCCTGTTCCGGGGCAAGCCCGTGACCGTGTTCGACTTTGGCACCACGCTGACGGTGGATTTCCTCAGCCGCGAAGGCCGCTACCTGGGCGGCAACGTGTCGCCGGGCTGCCGGACGCGTTTCAAGGCGCTGGAACGCTATTCCAAGTCGCTCCCGCTGGTGGACACGCCCGAAAAAATCCTCCCGGAAGGGAAGTCGCTCCAGGGCTCGATCGAGTCCGGCGTCATTTCGGGCATAATGTTTGAAATTGAAGGCTACATCAGGCTCCGACCGGAAAATATCATTATTTTCACCGGTGGGGATGCAATTTATTTTGCCAAGAAGATGAAAAACTCGATATTTGCAGTTTGCAATCTGGTTTTGATGGGCCTGGCTTTGATAACCGATGATTATGTCAAGAAGAATCTTACATAGCGCTATCCTGACCGTCCTGCTGGCGGCGGGCGCGGCATTCTCCGCGTCCGGCCAGACGACGGGTACCTACACGCCGTACTCCATCTACGGAGTCGGCGACCTGGCCCAGCCCGGCTCCGCCTACAGCAAGACGATGGGCGGCACGGGCGTGGCCCTGCGCAACAACCGTTTCCTGAACCTGATCAACCCCGCCGCCGTCACGGCGCGCGACAGCCTGGCCTTCATGGCCGACTTCTCGCTCTACAACGACAACAAGCTGTTCCAGCAGGCCGGCGTCAAGTCTGCCAGCAACACCTTCAATATCAACGATCTGGCGATGTCCTTCCCGATTTGGCGCAAGTCCGCCATGATGGTGGGCATCATGCCGTACAGCGACACGGGCTTCGGCTACAGCTTCAACTACACCGACCCGCAACTGATCGGCCAGACCGGCAACATCACCTACTCCGCCACCGGCGCGGGCAGCATCTACAAGGCGTTCGCCGCCGCAGGCGTGACGTTCTTCAAGCACCTGTCCCTCGGCGTGCAGTGGAACTACTACTTCGGCAAGATCGACAAGGTGTATTCGACGACGTTCAACGACGCCTCCTACAACGGCGTTCTGAACGGCACCACGGGCATCATCACGGGCAACGGCTTCAAGTTCGGCGTCCAGTATGAGCAGCCCCTCGGCACCAAGCACGCCCTCACGGTCGGCGCGACCTATTCCCTGCCCGTGAAGCTGAGAGGCACGATGGAGTCCTACCGCTACTCCGCCGGCAGCGCCGTATCCGACACGCTCTACTACAAGATGGACAATCTCGGCGTGGACAGCAAGGTGGAGATCCCGAGCGAACTCGCGGTCGGCATCTCCTTCCAGGAGCGCGGCCGCTGGGTGGTCACGTTCGACTATTCCCGCTCCGACTGGCGCACAAGCGGCCTGGACGGCGCCCGCGGCTTCACCGCGAGCAGCCTCTTCACCTCCTCCGTGGCGCAGACCTTCCGCGCGGGTTTCGAGATCGTTCCGAACCGAAACGACATCCGTTACTATTTCAACCACGTGGCCTATCGCGTGGGCGCATATCATAAAAAGGAATACTTTTTGCTGAACGGTAAGGAAGTAGCCTCCACCGGCATCACCCTGGGCGTGACCCTGCCGATCGTGAACAACTACAACGGCTTCACCATCGGCGTCGACCTGGGCCAGCGCGGAGCCCTGAGCGGGGAAATGATCCGCGAGCGCTACGTCAACATTTCGATCGGCTTCAACCTCTTTGACATCTGGTTCCGTAAACCTCAATACGAATAACAATAAAACTATCGCGATATGAAAAAATTAACTCTTGTCATTCTGACCCTTTCCGCCATGTTCCTGGGAACCAATGGTTTCGCCCAGGGTAAGTATGGTGCGGACAGCGCCAAGTGCGTGACCAACCTTTCCTTCTACAAGGAGTACTTCAAACAGAAAAATTACGATGAGGCCCTGCCCAGCTGGCGCCAGGCATACCACTTCTGCCCGCCGACGGCCAACCAGACGATGCTCATCGACGGTACGACCCTGCTCCGTCACCTCATCCAGAAGAACGCCCGCAACGCCGCGTACCGCAAGGCGCTCGTGGACTCCCTGATGACGCTGCACGAGACCCGTGCCCACAACTATCCCAACAACGCCCTGACCACCTACAACAACATGGGTCAGGACCTGCACAACTACGTCAAGGACAACAACCGTCGCCTCTATGACGGCTTCGAGTTCATCATCGGCCGTGTCCAGGAGAAGGTTCGCCCGACCACCCTGCTCTATGACCTGCAGGCCGCCATCGACCTCTTTCAGGCCGGTGAGCTGGATGCCGAGAGCGTGATCAACGTCTACCAGCGTAACAACGACCTCCTGGAGAAGATGGCTCCCGCCAACGACACCGAGAAGGAGCAGGTGGCCAGCGTCAAGAACGACATGGGCAGCGTCTTCGCCGGCAGCAAGGTGGCCAGCTGCGACAACCTCATCGAGCTCTACACCCCGCGCCTCGCCGCCGATCCGGACAACCTGCAGCTCGCCCAGGCCATCGTGAAGACGATGAGCATGACCGAGAACTGCGACAACAACGACCTCTTCCTCGCGGCCGTGACCACGATGAACAAGCTGGATCCTTCCGCCAGCAGCTCCTACTATCTGTCCCGCCTGCACGGCGCCCGCGGCAACTATGCCGAGGCCATCTCTTACCTGGAGAGCGCCATCGCCGGTCTCGAGGCCGGTGACTCCAAGACCGGCGACTGGACCTACGAGCTCGCCACGCTCTGCTTCAAGAACGGAGACAGCGCCCATGCTTTCGAGTATGCCAGCAAGGTGGCTGCCGAGAACGAGGCCCTGGCCGGTAAGGCCTACTTCCTCATCGGCAACATCTGGGGCTCCACGCGCTGCGGTGGCGACGAGATTTCCCGTCGCGCCCCGTACTGGGTGGCCTGCGACTACATGAACAAGGCCAAGGCCGCCGATCCGTCCCTGACGGACGAGGCCAACCGCTACATCGGCCAGTACAGCGTGTACTTCCCGGAGACGGCGGAAGCCTTCATGTACGATATCACCAAGGGTCAGTCCTACACGGTCGTCTGCGGCGGCATGCGCGCCACGACGACGGTGCGCACCAGATAAATTGGGCGCCCGGCGACACTTCGGACATCAAGTGCTGGCAATCACGTTCGTGGTTGCCAGCATTGTCGTTTCCTGCCGGAGCGGCATCGGCGAAGCGGAGAAGCTGGACCTGAGCAAAACGCCCACGCAGCGCTCGCACGACGTCTTTGCCGTGCAGACGCGCAACGGGGCGGTTTCGATGCGGATGGAAACGCCCCTGATGGAGCACTACGACGCGGACACCGTCTCGTACGACGCGTTCCCGCAGGGGATTTCGGTCTATGGCTATACGGAAGACGGCCTGCTCGAGTCGATCATCGTGGCGGACGACGCCCGGCACATCGTGCCCAAAAGGAGCGGCCGGGACGAGATCTGGGAGGCCTTCGGCAACGTCATCATGCACAACGTCCTCGAACAGGAGACGATGGAGACGGACACGGTCTACTGGGACCAGGCCAAACGGGAGATTTACACGGACTGCTATGTCAAGCTGTACTCCCGTCAGGGCTTCCTGCAGGGCTTCGGAATGCGTTCCGACGACCACGTGCGCAACTCCATCCTGTACCGTCCGTTCGACGGCTACGGTGTGGTGGTGCAGGACAGCACGGCCGTAATCATTGATTCTGTGAATTTTATTGGGCCGTTTCCAAAAAAATAACTATCTTCGCAGCCCCTTAACGGAAAATTATAAAATTATATAACCATGGCGGTACTTGAAAAAATACGCGTAAAGTTCGGCCTCGCGATCTCGATCATCATCGCGCTGGCCCTCCTGTCTTTCATTATCGATCCCAGCACCCTGGAGTCGGCCCTGAACTCGATGTCCTCCAAGTATGACGTCGGTCAGATCGCCGGCAAGAGTATTTCCTACTCGGATTTCCAGGCGGACGTGGACCGTTATACGACGATCAACGAGCTCCTCGGCGCCACCCGCGACGAGGAAAGCCAGAAGCAGATCCGCAACGCTGCCTGGCAGGAGCTGCTCGACAAATACCTGTTCGTGAAGAACGCCAAGGAGGCGGGCATCACTGTCGGTGAAGACGAGATGCTGGCCCTGATGGGCGGGGAGTACGCTTCCCCGGTCCTGGTGCAGAACCCCGTTTTCATGGATGAGAACGGCGTGTTCTCCGCGGATCGCCTGAAGGCCTTCATCCAGAACGTGGACGCTGACGACAGCGGCCAGCTCCGCACCTACTGGAACTACATCCAGAACAACGTCCACAACCAGCAGTACTATGCCAAGTACGGCGCCCTGTTCACCGCCAGCGGCAACGACAACGCGCTGCAGCTCGCCCAGGCCGTCAAGGAAGGCAACACCACCGCCGACGTGGACTACTGCATGGTGTTCTACCCGATGAACGATATTGACAGCACCGTCACCGTCTCCGACGACGAGGTGCGCGCCTACTACAAGGCCCATAAGGAAATCTTCAAGCAGAAGGCCAACCGCGAGATTGAGTATGTCGTCTTCGAGGTGGTTCCGTCCTCCGAGGACATCGCCGCCGCGAGCACCGCGATGAGCGAGGCATTCGACGAGTTCGCCACGACCGACAACATGCGCGCCTTCCTGCTCAAGAACTCCGAGCGCGGCCTGGACAACTACTGGTACAAGGCCGGTGAGCTCGCCACGGTCAACGCCGAGCTCGACGACCAGATCTTCGGGGGCAACAAGCTCACCCAGATCGTGACCGACGGCACCAGCTTCTTCGCGGGTCGCGAGATGGCCAGCAAGATGATGCCGGACTCCGCTTTTGTCAAGCACATCCTCTTGCAGGGCGACAACGCCGCGCACGTGGCTGACAGCCTGGTGAACGTCCTCAAGAAGGGCGGCAACTTCGCCAACCTCGCCGCCGCCTATTCCGCCGACCAGGGTTCCGCCGCTGACGGCGAACTCGGCAGCATCGGCTGGATGACCCAGACCTACATGATCCCGGGCTTCGAGGATGTCTTCGACGCCAAGGTGGGCACCCCGTACGTGCTGACGACCCAGTACGGCACCCATGTCGTGCTCGTGAGCAACAAGACCAAGCCGGTGGCCAAGAAGCAGGTCGCGATCCTCGAGAAGACCGCCCTGGCCAGCAAGGAGACCTTCAATAACTTCTATTCCCAGGCCAACACCTTCGCCACCCTCGCCGGCGGCACCTATGAAGGCTACCAGAAGGCCCTGGATTCCACGAAGGTCTACTCCCACCAGGCCACCATCACCGAGGCGACGGCCGCCTACGGCGCCATCGACAACGCCAAGGAAGTGACCCGCTGGGACTTCGACAACAAGCCCGGCAAGTCCTCCAACATCATCACCGTGGACAACAACTACTTCTTCGTGGCCGCCGTCAAGGAGGCGAACAAGGAGGGTTACGCTTCCGTGCAGAAGGTGGCTTCCCAGATCTACCAGCTGCTCCTCTCCCAGAAGCAGCAGGAGGCCAGTTCGAAGAAGGTGGCCGAGCAGATTGCCGGTGCTTCCTCCCTTGAGGAGATTGCCGAGCGCCTCGGCGTGACCGTCGAGCACCGCGACGCCCTCTCGCTGGGTTCCTCCAGCGTGGAGCCGGCGCTGATCGGCGCCATCGCCGCCGCGAAGGAAGGCGAGATTTACGGCCCGGTGAACGGTGTGATGGGCACCTATGTCGTGCGTGTGGCGAACAAGGCGCAGGGCAGCTTCTACAGCGAGGCTGACGCCAAGAACCTGGCCACGCAGAAGGCCCAGTACCTCTCCCAGATGATCCTCCCGGTCATGCAGGAGTACGACAACGTCAAGGATAACAGAGAGCGCTTCTTCTAGCCGTTCCGGCCAGAAGCCGAAAAGTCCCGCAGGAAACTGCGGGATTTTTCGTTATATTAGCACCATGAAACGGACTATGATTATACTGACCCTGCTGCTGGGCTTCTGTCCCCGCGCGTTTTCCCAACAGGACTCGCTGTTGGTCGTTTTCTGGAACGTAGAGAACTTCTTCAGCTACCATTCCGAGAGCAAGCCCCAATACTGGACGAAAGGCCGTTTTCAGGCCAAATGCGACGCCATCGCGAAGACGCTGCTGCGCATCGCCGACCGCTACGGGCGGCTGCCGGACGCGGTCGGCTTCGCGGAGGTCGAGAACGCCTTCGTGCTGCGCCGGCTGACGCGCGAGACGGCCCTGCGCAAGCTCGACTACCGCATCGTCCACTACGACTCCCCCGACCACCGCGGCATCGACTGCGCGCTGCTCTGCCGCGAATCCACGCTTCCCGTGCGCGTCAGCACGCCGAAGCACCTCCCGGACAGCGCGGGCGGCGTGATGGCCACGCGCGACATTCTCCTGGCGGAGTTCGACCGCCTGGCCATCCTGGTGAACCATCATCCCTCGCAGCTGGGCGGCAAGGCGGAGCGGCGGGAAGCGGCGCAGGCGCGGCTGCGCGCCCTGACGGACTCGCTGCACGCCGCCGGGCAGCCGCGCACGCTGGCGGTGGGGGATTTCAACGAGGATCTGTGGGGGAGCGGCGCCGGGACGATCAAGTACAACGGGCGCTGGGAGAAGATCGACGGCGGCTTCGCCGAAGGCTTCCCGCGCGTGCGGGAGGAGGTTTTCGCTGACCCGCTGCTGCTGGAGGAGGACAAGGCCTTCGGCGGCATGAAGCCCCGGCGGACCTTTGTCGGGCCGCGCTACACGGGCGGCGTCAGCGACCACCTGCCTGTTGTCTTTATCGTTTATTATTGATAAATTTGTGGTTGCGACAAAATCTTAAAACCACATACCATGGACAACATGCTCAGCACCATTCACGAGAAATTCCTCTCCTTCTACGGCGAAGGCGGCACCCTGTATGCCGCGGCCGGCCGCGTCAACCTCATCGGCGAGCACACGGACTACAACGGCGGTTACGTCTTCCCCGGCGCCATCGACAAGTGCATCGTGGCGGAAATCCGCCCCAACGGCACGAAGACCGTGAACCTCTTCGCCGTCGACAGGAACGCCGCGACGGGCTTCGGCCTGGAAGAGGGAGATAAACCCGCTGAGCAGTGGGCGTGCTACGTCTTCGGTGTCTGCCGGGAGACGATCAAGCGCGGCGGTCGCGTGGAGGGCTTCGATGCCGTCTTTGCGGGCGATGTGCCCATCGGCGCCGGCCTCTCTTCCTCCGCAGCCCTGGAGAGCTGCTTCGCGTTCGCCATCAACGACCTCTTCCAGAACGGCATCGACAAGTTCGAGCTGGCGAAGATCGGCCAGAGCACGGAGCACAACTACTGCGGCGTGAACTGCGGCATCATGGATCAGTTCGCCTCCTGTTTCGGCAAGGCGGGCAGCCTCATTCGACTGAATTGCAAGACGCTGGAATACAAATACTTCCCCTTCGACCCGAAGGGATACAAGCTCGTGCTCGTGGACTCCTGCGTGAAGCATGAGCTGGCCTCGTCGGCCTATAATTTCCGCCGCCAGAGCTGCGAGCGCGCCGCCGCCGCGATCAAGAAGAACCATCCCGAAATCGACTGCCTGAGCGACTGCAAGCGCATCTGGCTGGACGAGGTGCGGGGCGAAATCTCCAGCGAGGACTTCCTCCGTGCAGAGTATGTCATCGGCGAGGTGCAGCGTGTGCTGGACGTCTGCGACGCCTTGGAGCGCGGCGACTACGAGACCGTGGGCGAGATGATGTATCAGACGCATTTCGGCCTGAGCAAGCTCTACGAAGTGAGCTGCGAGGAGCTCGACTTCCTCAACCGCCTGGCCCGCCGGCTCGGCGTCACGGGCTCCCGCGTCATGGGCGGCGGCTTCGGCGGCTGCACCATCAATCTCGTTAAGGACGAGCTCTACCTGCCCTTCGTGGCGGCCGCCAAGGCGGAATTCACGCTCAAGTTCGGCCACGCCCCGAAGATCTACGACGTAGTCATCTCCGACGGCGCCCGGAAATTGTAAAATTTCCTTACCTTTGCAGCGCAAAAAAGCAAAGATTCTATGTCCCTGAAATGCGGTATCGTCGGCCTGCCGAACGTAGGCAAGTCCACCCTCTTCAATTGCGTGAGCTCCGGGAAGGCCCAGAGCGCCAATTTCCCGTTCTGCACCATTGAGCCGAACCTCGGCTCCACCAACGTCCCCGACAAGCGCCTGGAGGTGCTTTCCGATATCTGCCAGCCGCAGCGCACGATTCCCGCGACGGTCGACATCGTCGACATCGCCGGCCTGGTGCGCGGCGCGAGCCGCGGAGAGGGCCTGGGCAACCAGTTCCTCGCCAACATCCGCGAGTGCGACGCCATCCTGCACGTGCTGCGCTGCTTCGACGACGGCAACGTCGTCCACGTGGACGGCTCCGTGGATCCGGTCCGGGACAAGGAAGTCGTGGACCTGGAACTTCAGATCAAGGACCTGGAGACGGTGAACGCCCGCGTCGCGAAGGTCCAGAAGCAGGCCACGACCGGCGGCGACAAGGAGGCCAAGAAGCTGCT
>JAEFAI010000031.1 GCA_016291185.1 Bacteroidales bacterium | reverse complement strand
TGGACTACGAGGTCGAGGAAGTGGGCATCCTGAAGATGAAGCTCATCCCCGCCGCCGAAATCGGCTGCGGGGACGTGGGCTACGTCATCACCGGCATCAAGAGCGCCGTCGAGGTCAAGGTGGGCGATACCATCACCCACGTGGCCCGGCCGTGCGAGGAAGCCATCGCCGGCTTCGAGGAAGTGAAGCCGATGGTCTTCGCGGGTATGTACCCCGTGCAGGCCGACAAGTTCGAGGAGCTGCGCGCCGTGCTCGAGAAGTTCCAGCTCAACGACGCCTCCTTCGTCTATGAGCCGGAGAGCTCGCTGGCGCTGGGAAGCGGCTTCCGCTGCGGCTTCCTGGGCCTGCTGCACCTCGAGATCGTGCAGGAGCGGCTCTTCCGCGAGTTCGACATGGACGTGATCACCACGGTGCCGAACGTTTCTTACAAAGTCTATACGACGCAGGGCGAGGTGATGGACGTGCACAACCCGTCCGGCCTGCCCGCCCAGACGCTCATCGACCACATCGAGGAGCCTTATATCCGCGCCCAGATCATCTCCAAGTCCGAGTTCTTCGGGGCTATCATGAAGCTCTGTCTGGACCGCCGCGGCACGCTGATCGGCCAGCATTACATCACGGCCGACCGCGTGGAACTGACTTACGACATGCCCCTGTCCGAGATCGTCTTCGACTTCTACGACAAGCTCAAGACCATCTCGAAGGGCTATGCCTCTTTCGACTATCACGTCATGGACTTCCGGCCCGCCCGGCTGGTCCGTCTGGACATCCTGCTGAACGGAGAGCCCGCCGATGCGCTCTCTACGCTGATCCACGAGGACAACGCCTATACGTTCGGGCGCAAGATGTGCGAGAAGCTCAAGGACCTGATCCCGCGTCAGCAGTTCGATATCCCTATCCAGGCGGCCATCGGCGCGAAGATCATCGCGCGCGAGACCGTCAAGCAGGTGCGCAAGGACGTGACCGCGAAGTGCTACGGCGGCGACGTCACGCGCAAGCGCAAGCTCCTGGAGAAGCAGAAGGAGGGCAAGAAGCGCATGCGCCAGATCGGCACCGTCCAGGTCCCCCAGAGTGCCTTCATGGCCGTGCTCAAACTGGATTCCTAGTCCCCATGGTCCGCTGCTTCCAAGTCGCAGGACTCACGTTCTCGCTGGAACTGCCGGATGATTTTCCGGCAGCCGACCTGCTGCACAACTACGATCCCTTTGCGTCGCGGACCGGCAGCCAGCCTCTCCAGACGTCCTGCTCCGCAGGACCCCTCCCACTTCCTTCGGAAGCGGGCCCCTCCCTCTTACGAAGCCGAGGGTGGCTACGGTCTGGCGAGGCTGCTGCCGGCTCCGCTCCGATATTTAATCTAACTGTTACTGACCGGAAACCGGGAGCGCCGGGAGAGCCGCTGATGCGCAGCGCCGAGCGGACCGGGGAGCCCGTGGTGGGCTTCTTCCGCAGCGGCGGGGGATATCAGGCGGCGTTCGCTCCGGCGCCCTCGAAACCGATATGCGGCGTACTGGAAATGCGGGACGATTTCCGCGAGGGACAGCTTTATATAGAAGGCAGCCCGGCCGACCAGGCTTTCGCCGTGAACAATGCCCTGATGCTGCTGTTCGCTTTTGCAGCGGCGCCCTACAACGCACTCGAGATGCATGCCTCCGTGGTGACGCGCGGCGGCCGCGGCTTCCTCTTCCTCGGGAAGAGCGGCACCGGCAAGAGCACCCACAGCCGCCTGTGGCTGGAGCACATTTCCGGGACGGAACTCCTCAACGACGACAACCCGGTCCTGCGCGTCGTGGACGGAGTCGCCCGGGTGTACGGCTCCCCCTGGAGCGGCAAGACGCCCTGCTACAAGGCACAGGACGTGCCTGTCGGGGCCATTGTGCGCCTCAATCAGGCCCCGCACAACCGCATCGAGCGGCTGTCCACCGTGCAGTCCTATGCCTCGGTAATGGCCTCCTGTTCGGGCTTCCGCCCGATCCGCTCGCTCGCGGACGCGCAGCATGAAACACTGACGCAAGTCGTGCAGCTGGTCCCCTGTTATCACCTGGAATGCCTGCCGGACGCTGACGCCGCCCGGCTCTGCAACGAAACGGTCGATGGATAAACGTACCCTGCCCAACGAATTCCTCCTCGGCGAGGTAGCGGCCGTCCTGCGCGACGGGCGCGAAGCCGTCATCATCCCAACGGGCAACAGCATGCTTCCCTTCATCCGGGACGGCGTGGACCGGGTCACACTCCGCCGGAAGGCGGACGTGGCCGTCGGCGACATCGTGCTGGTCAAGATCGACGGGCGCTACCTCCTGCATCGCGTCGTCGCGCGTGAAGGCGACGCGCTCACCCTGATGGGCGACGGCAACCTCGCCGGCATGGAGCACTGCACGCTTGCCGACGTGATCGGCACCGTGACCGAGATCATCCGCCCCTCCGGACAGCGACGCAAGCCAGGCCGCGCCCGCCTGTGGCGCGCCCTGCGGCCTCTCCGTCGCTATCTGCTCGCTATTTACCGAGTAGTTTCCCGCTAGACTCCCTTTCCCACCCCGACCCATCCTTCCCGGACGACATCCCGCTCGGGGGCCGGAAGTTCCTTTTCCTGCGTCGTGGTCTGCTTCGAGAGCCGGTGGCGCAGACAGACGCGGAAACGGTCGAGAAGATCGACGCCGAACCCAACCCAGAAGCAGGACAGGAAGAGACCCACGAATCCCCAGATCAGGACGACTTTCGCACGGCTGTTGGTCGCGTGCTGGGGCATCGTGGCGGGCTGGATGACGGCAAAAACCGGCTTCACCTCCTGGATCTTGGCCCGCGCCATCTCCTGCTGCTGCGCCATCTGGATATACAGCTGGCTGGCCAGCTCCGCCTCCTGGCGAAGCCTGTCGCGGCGGCTGCTCACGGACTGGAGGATGATGTCCCGCTCGTGGTCCACACTCGCGGCATAGGCAGCCTGCGCCTTGACCAGCCTGGCCTGAGCATCCTCCGTCATCTTGACATAGTAATCATAGTCTTCGATGGATTTTTGCGTCCGGTACACGGTGACGTATTCCTGCAGGCGGCGGCAGACCGTGTCGGCCAGCTGCGTGGCCATCAGCCGGTCGTCCATGACCACGGTGATGGTCGTGATGCCGGATTTGTCGACCGACGCGGAAATGCTCTTCGAGAGGGCCTCGACGGCACGGGACTGCATGAGCGTCAGTCGGGCGGGGTCGAGTGTCCCGTCGTCCTCCAGGACGGGTTCCTTCCGGGAGAACCACCCCATCGGCCGGATACTGAACCGCTTCTCCCTGTCCAGTCCGGTCATGTGGTCGAAGACCGTGACGGACCGGGCGACGACGCCTTCACGCGCCTCCTGGGGGGAGACGTACTGGGTCAGCTCCACGGGGAAGAGCCCGGTCAGGAAGGGCGTACTCTTGCAGATTTCAGGGAAGAGGGTGATATTGAGTGCGTCCGTGCTGCCGGCGGAACCGGCCGCGGCGATGCCCAGCATGCTGGAAATGCTGCTGAGGCTGCTTGCGCCGCCCGTCTGAACTTCCGGGGCGAGGGTCATCGTAACGCTGTACTTGCGCGGACTGGTCAATGCCATGACGATGCCGAAGAGCCCGAAGGCAACGGACGCCACGAAGATAAAGCGCCAGTTGTTCAGGAGCTTAACGAACACCCCCATCCAGTCAATATCTATTTCATCATCGTATTCTTCACGCATATGGAAGGGACTTATTTTTTGTTCTGGTTAACCAAGGAGACGACGGAAACGGCCAGCGTCGCCAGGGAGGCGGCCGCCGAGCTGAGCGCCACGACGGATCCGCGCAGGTCCACGTTCTTCTTCTCCCGCTTGGGAACGACAATTTCGTCGCCCGGCTGGATGCGGACGAAGGAAGTGAGTTCGCACTTCTCGCCGTTCATCCGGATGACGTAGGCGTTGGAAATCTGCGCCCTGGGGGCGTAACCGCCGCTTTTCCGGATGTAATAGCCGAAACTCTTGCCGGGGATATAGGTCAGCGCGCTCGGCGCCATCACGGCTCCGCGCGTCAGGACGGCATGGTTGACGCCCGGAATCTCCAGCCGGTCGCCATCCCGGAGCAGGATATCGAAATCACCGCCGGGTTGGGACACAGCCTTTTCCAGGTCGATCGCCACCTGATACTCATGGCCGATAGCAAGTTGATGGATGTCCGTAGAGTCATTCAGCTGCAGCAACGCTTCCTGGGCATCCTCGACCTGCAGCTGCTCGGCCCGGGTGATGGTCCGCATCAGGCGGGCGCCTCTGGCATAGCTGAAGTCCGTCAGGCCGCCGGCCTTGCGGATGGCGTCGCTAAGGTGCTCCTCGCGCTGGGTCAGGGCGTAATCGCCCGGGAAATTGACCTCGCCGGAAACGCTGAAATGGATCGGCTGGTTGAAGGTCGGGCTCCGGTGGACGACAACTTCATCATACGGCTCCAAGACGAAGCCGCCCTCGCCGTCGGAGAGCAGGCCGTCCTTGACGGTGAAACTGTAGAGCGTGGCCACGCCGCCGGTGACGGTAAGGCCCTGCGTGTCTTTCTGCGGGCGCGTCACATCCACACGCGAGGTCGAGGCCCCGTTCAGCAGGCCGCCCGCCATGACGATGAGGTCTTCGACCGTCGTGTTGGCGGCATAGGGAAAGGTGCCGGGCCGGGCTACCAGGCCGCTGATCGTCATCGTCCCCTGGTCCTCCAGGTTATATTTGCTGGCAATGATGAGTTCGTCGTTGTTGCGCAGTACGAAATCCGGATCCTGGCCCGCCAGGACGCGGCCCAGATTGACGGACAGGACCTCCAGCGTCCGGTCGTCGTGCTCGCGATTGATGACCGCCCGGCCCGTGAAGGCCTCCGGCAGCAGTCCGCCGGCCTTCCGGACCAGCTGACTCACAGTCTGCAGCTCATCGCTCCGCTCGTACATGCCCGGGAAATAAACGGCGCCGCTGACGGAGATCCGGTTCCCGAAGCGGGACTGGAGCCTGCCCACGCTGACCTGGTCGCCATCCTGAATGACAAAACGCGTGAAGTCGGCGTATTCCACCGTATGGACCTCGTAGGTCTTGCCGTTCTGGCGGACGACGTTGACGCTGGCCGTGTTGGCACCGCTGGCAAAGCCTCCGGCGTAGGCGATCAGCTGGGCCAGCGTCTCCCCTTCCTTCATCTCGAATCTCATCGGACGCTTGACCAGGCCGCTGATCTTCACCATCCCGGTGTAGGGCCCGACGAGGATGACATCGCCGTCTTCGAGGCGGATGTCCTGCTCGCGGCTTCCCGTCGTGAGCAATTCGTACACGTCGGCCTGGCCGACGGTCTTGCCTCCGCGCGAGAGGGTGATGTTGCGCAGCGTGCCCGGCTCGACGATGCCGCCCGCCCGGTACAGGGCGTTGAAGATCGTGGAGAAGGAGGAAACGACATAGGAGCCGGGCACGGCCACGTCGCCCACGACCTCGATCTGGATGGAGCGGATCTGCCCGAGGGTCAGCCGGATGCTGGTGCGCGTGCCGCCGCCCTGGCCCAGGCCGGAGTAGATGGAGGAGAGTTTCTTGCCCAGGAAGCTGTTCGCTTCCTCCACCGTCAGGCCGTTCAGATAGACGGGACCCAGGTAGGTGACGACGATGCTGCCTTCCGGCGAAATGGTCTGGCGGATGGTCTGCTGTGCCGCACCGTAGATGTCGATGATTACTTCATCACCAGGGCCCAGGCGATAGTTGCGCGGTGTAGCCATGCTGGCACTGGGGGAGAAACTGAGGCTGCGATTGCGGAAAAGGTCGTAACCGTAGATGGCGTCGGGGCCGGCCGGGTCCAGTGTGTCGAGGGCGGCGGGGACGTCCTCCGGACCCTGGAGCACATGCCTGCGGGCGCTCGTGTCCAGACTGACCTCCACCTTGCTCTGTCTCGCCTGATAGGTGGCGGCGGCCCGCCGGGCCTGTTCGCGGGTGACGCCGCGGAGCATCAGCTCCTTGGCGATGTCCTCGTCGGTTTTGCCCTGGGCGATGCCCTGTTCGTAATACTCGATGATCTGCTGGTCGGTCATGACGCTTTGGCCAAAAACCGCCAGGCAGGCAAAGGAGAGGAGTATGGAGAGAAGTATTCTCATGGATAATCTACCAACTTCACACACTACTTTAAAATATATGCGCTAATATACGAAAAATAATCGTCCCTTGTTTGCCTCGGGACAACGTAAATCCGTCAAAATAAGCTAAAAAAAGGTTAATCCGCGTTTGGCTTCGTCAGATCCGCAAGATTTCGTCCGCGCGGGCGGAGATGGCGTCGCGGTGGGAGATGAAGAGCAGGGTACGCGAGCCGTGGTAGCGCGCATAGAGCCGGTCGAGCAGGAGCCCCTCGGTCTCGGCGTCGAGCGCCGAGGTCGCCTCGTCCAGGATCAAGAGGCCGCCCTCGTGCAACAGGGCGCGGGCCACGGCGATGCGCTGGGCCTGCCCCTCGCTGAAGCCTCCGCCGGTCTCACCGCAGGGCGTGTCAAGCCCTTCGGGCAAATCGAACACAAAATCCGCGACGGCGGTGTGGAGCGCATCGCGCAGTGCCTCCTCGGAAGCGTCGGGGCGCGCGAGCAACAGGTTTTCCCGGACGGTGCCGCTGAAGAGCGAATTCCCCTGGGGGACATAGCGGAAATTGCTGCGCAGGGCGGGGCCGGCGGGATGCTCTCCGGCGGCGTCGTAGAGCGCGACGCTGCCCTCCGTGGGTTTCAACAGGCCCAGCACCAGGCGGCTGAGCGTACTCTTGCCCGCACCGGTAGGGCCCATGATGACGGTCATCGAGCCTGGCGTGAAATCGTGGTTGAAACCGGAAAGGATCTGTTTCTCCGGCCGGTCGGCGTACGCAAAGCCCAATGCCGTGCAGCGGACGCCCGGCGCGCCGTCCAGGACCACGGGCTGCTCGCCGGCAAGCTCCTGCTCCAACGCCCGCAGGTCCATCAGACGCTCCACGGACGTGGAGGCATGGATGAAGGCGGGGACTTGGCGGGCCAGCTCGGCGATGGGGCGCTGCACCTGCCCGACAAGCTGCAGGAACGCGGTCATCATACCGTAGGTCACGGCGCCGCTGCGTATGCCCAGCACGCCCCAGAGGAAGGCAGCGGCATAGCCGCCCAGGAAGCCGAAAATCATGAATCCCCGCGCCACGGCGTTGTAGCGGATGCGGGAGACGGTCTGTCCCAGAAGCTCCTTCTGCATGCCGCCCAGGCGGGCCAGCACGCGCTCCGCGCCGATAAGCGTGAGTACTACGAGGCGCTTCTGCAGGTTCTCCTGCATGTGCTGCTGAATCTCGGCGTCCTGCTTGCGGATGCGCTCGGTCAGGGCGCGCAATTTCCTGAAGAACAGGCGCGAGCCCACAACGGCGGCAATCATCAGGACGATGAGCACCCAGAGCAGATTCGGGGCCATGAGCAGCAGATAGACGGAGGCGGCGAGGAGCTGCGCGACGGTGATGACCACTTCGGGGATACGCGAGCAGAGCAGCTCGGTGACCACACGCACGTCCTCTTCGAGGCGGTTCACGGCGTCGCCGCTGCGGTAGGTCTCGCGGCCGGTCCAGCTGCTGCGCAACACCCGGGCGAACGTATCGTGCCGCAGCTCGTTGCCGCTGCGGACGCTGTTGTAGCTCTCCCAGGCCGAGGCGGCCACGGAGCAAATCAGCTGCAGCAGCATGACGCCCAGCAGGATCCCGATGTGCAGGGGAAGCGGAGCATCGAGCTCGCCGGTTGCGATATCGACCAGGCGCTTGCAGATCCAGACGAAACCCAGCGAGGCGGCGATGCGGACGGCACCGATGAACACGCTGAGCGCGATCCGGCCCCGGACAGGGCGGATCATGGGGCGCAGGCCCCGGAGCGTCTGGCGCAGCGGCATCATCGTTTAATCAAGTCTTTCATTATCTGCCGGATACCACCGGCGAACAAAGATACAAAATTCTGTGCAGCTTCGCGCGGTACAATGGGGAGCAAACGGCAGAAACGCCGGAGATGCATCGCAAAGAGCGTATAGAGTTTCCCGCCCAGGTAGCCCTCCGGCCGCTTACTGCGTAGCGAGATGCCGCGGCCGAAGTTGCCTTCGGCGAGGATCAGCGCCAGCACGTCATTCGGCCAGCAGGCCCGCATCTTTCCACGCCGACACCAGCTTGTCCACATCGGCCCGCGCCTGCCGGGCATCCACGTCATAACGCGCCGTCAGCAGGGCGACCAGGTCCTCGGCCGTAAAGTCCTTGTTCTGAATCTGCTCCCACAGGTACGCGGCGGTGGCGTTCAGAGAGATGACCTTGCTGAAATCCACGCGGGCGAGTCCTTCTCCCGTGACAATATACTCTCCGGCAATCGACCGGAGCACAAATCCATCGAGTAGTCTCATATTGAATTACTATTTTCTCCTTAAACAAAGGTACGCCAAACGAAACGAAAAAACAAACGCCCGCCCCCGTCGGCCATGCTTTCAAGGCAAGGATGCCAGCAGCAGTTCGAAGAGGCGGGGCTTGGCATAGCGGTCGAGTTCCGCCTCTTCAATCCAGAAGTACCCCTCCGGCAGCGCCGGCTCCTTCGCCGGCTCCCACAGGTAGAAATCCACAATCAGTGTCCGGTGGGTAAGTTGGTGCTTAACCCCCGCGCGTAGCAATTCCGGATGCCGGGCACGCTGAGGGCCTGTTTTGTGCCCGGCCTCCTCTTCCCCGAGCCGTTGGTCGCGGACAGTCGGAGCGCAGCGACCGAGGGGGATTCGGGGGATTCCTCCCCCGTCATGAGCATCGCTCCCGAGCCGTTGGTCGCGGACCAGCGGCTCATATAGCCCTTGCCAGATATCCCCAGAACCGCGCTTGCGGATGGCGGTGCGGCCACGGAAGCGCACATAGATATAGTCAAAGCGGCGCGTCTGCACAGCCGCTCCCTTTTCCCGAACGGGGAGGCTGTCGATGCGTCCTGTCGCGAGTGCGGCGCAGTGGGATGCGAGCGGACAAATGGGGCAGGGCGGCGCGAAGGGTGTGCACTGCAGGGCCCCGAAGTCCATCATGCCCTGGTTGAAGTCGCCCGACCGGTCGGGCGGCAGCAGCGACTGGGCCAGGGCGGTGAATTCCTTTTTCGCGGCGGTGGTGCCGACAGGCGTGTCGATCCCGAAGTAGCGTGCCAGCACGCGATAAACGTTACCGTCCACGACGGCGGCCGGCAGTCCGAAGGCGATGGATCCGATGGCGGCGGCCGTATAGTCCCCGACTCCCTTCAGCGCGCGAATGCCTTCCAAGGTGTCCGGGAAGCGGCCCGCGGCCACGATTTGCCGCGCCGCGGCGTGCAGGTTCCGCGCCCGGCTGTAGTAGCCGAGGCCTTGCCAGAGGCGCAGCACTTCGTCCTCGCTCGCGGCGGCGAGCGCCTGCACATCCGGCCAGGTGGCCATGAAGCGCTCCCAGTAGGCCTGCCCCTGGGCGATGCGCGTCTGCTGGAGGATGATCTCGCTCAGCCAGATGGCATAAGGATCCCGGGTGCGGCGCCAGGGCAGGTCGCGCCCGTAGGTGTCGTACCAGGACAGGATGGTTTCGGAAAAGGACTGCATGGGTGCAAAAATACTTTTTTTTCGTATTTTTGCGAATGGATTAATACGCCCGAAACGTGAAAAAGATTAGAATCATCTTGCTTGTCGCCGCTCTGCTGAGCGGCACGGCAGCCTTTGCACAGCAAACCTGGAGTGTCGGCGCTGGCTACTCCACGACTTCGTTCCGCGGGACGGACTGTTCCCAGTTCCTGGCCAAGCACCCCCTGCGGGGCTTCTATGCCGGGGTCAGCCACGAGTTCTACTTCTCGGCGCTGGCGGGGCTGACGTTCGAGCCGGGAATCTATTTCAATTACCTGTCCGGACGCAACGCAGCCGAAGCGAAGCCCAAATACATCAAGATGCACTACCTGTCCTTCCCGATGGACCTGAAGTATAGTTTCAACTTTGCCACGGGGGTGATGGGCTCCGTCTTCACGGGCCCGGTGTTCAATGTCGGCCTGCTCGGCAACCTGTATGACAAGGGTGCCTTCAAGGAGCAGGGCGGACTGACCAAGGATATCGAGGATCTTCGCGGACTGACGCGCGCCAACCTGCAGTGGAGAGTGGGCGCGGCGGTGACGCTCGCCGAGGCTGTGCAGCTGCGCTTCAGCTATGCCTTCGGCATCAGCCGGCTCATCCCGGAGCAGGAGATCCACAACAACAGCCTGACCGTGGGCCTGGGCCTGCTGTTCTAATTTCCCTATGAATACCGTCTTCGTCGTGCTGGCCGTGATCCTCGGCGTGGTCGGAATCATCGGCAGTATCGTGCCCGGCCTGCCCGGTCCGCCGCTCAGCTGGGTCGGCATCCTGCTGATGTATTTCTTCGGCGGTACCAACGGCGCCGGCGAGCCGATGTCGCTGACGCTCCTTTTCGTGTTGCTCGGCGTGACGATTCTCGTGACGGTGCTGGACTACGTCGTTCCGGCGTGGTTCACCAAGCTCACGGGAGGCAGCAAATACGCCTCCTGGGGGGCCATTCTCGGCCTGTTCGCCGGGCTGGTCTTCCCCCTGCCGTTCGGCATGGTCGTGACCTCCCTGCTGGCGGCCTTCCTCGCGGAGCTGCTCTTTGCGGGCAAGGATGCCGGCAGCTCGCTGAAAGCCTCGTTCGGCGCTTTCCTGGGGTTCCTTTCGGGCACGGGCATCAAACTCATCGCCTCGGCGGTGATGCTCTACTATATCATCGTATTTATCTAGAAGAGGCCGACCACCACGTTCCAAAGCAGGAAACGGGCGATCTTACCGACCAGCAGCAGGACGACGGTCCAACCCGGCGCCGTGCGGTAGAAGCCGAGCGCCAGAGTGAGGATGTCCCCGACCACGGGAACGCCGCTCAGCAGCGCGAGCCAGGCACCGTACTTGCGCACCGAGGCATGGTGCCGCTCCAGTTTCTCGTGGCTCACCTTGAACCATTTCTCGATCCACTCCCACTTACCCAGCCAACCCAGGCCATAGGTCAGCAGACTGCCCACCCAGCTGCCCGCCGTTCCGGCCACGAGGCAACCCACGGGGTTCTTCGTCGCCGCGAGGACGGCGATGTACAGGGCATCCGAGCTGAACGGGAAAATGGACGCGGCCAGCGCGCTCCCCAGGAACAGGCCCAGCAGGCCGAGGCTTTGCAACCACTCCATCAGACAAACTGTCCGTCCTTCATCGTGAGGGTGCGGTCGCAGAGGGCGGCGAGTTCGGGATCGTGCGTCACGATCACGATGGTCTGCCCGAGGCGGTCGCGCAGGGAGAAGAGCAGGCGGTGAATCTCCTGCTTGGTAGCGGAATCCAGATTGCCCGTGGGCTCGTCGGCGAAGAGCACCGCCGGATCGTTGATCAAGGCCCGGGCAATGGCCACGCGCTGCTGCTCGCCGCCCGAAAGCTCGCCGGGTTTGTGGTCCAGACGGGCCTGCAGGCCCACTTCGCCCAGCAGGCGAACGGCCTTCTCGCGTGCCTCCTTCATCGACACACCGGCGATCAGCGCCGGGATCAGCACGTTCTCCTCGGCCGTGAACTCGGGCAGCAGATGATGCGCCTGGAAAACGAAACCGATGCGGCGGCCGCGGAAGGCGGACAGCGCATCCCCCCGCAGGGACAGGACATTCTGTCCGTCAATCGTCAAGCTGCCGTCGTCCGGCGTGGACAGCGTGCCGAGAATCTGCAGGAGCGTGGATTTGCCGGCGCCCGAGGCGCCCATGATGGACACGACCTCGTGCGCCTCGGCGCTGAAGTCGATGCCTTTGAGGACCTCCAAGGTCCCGAAACTTTTGCGAATGCCGCGGGCTTCGATGATCATAGCCCAAAGGTAGCAATTATTTATTAACTTTGCAGCCTCATCGGGGTGTGGCGCAGTTGGCTAGCGCATCTGGTTTGGGACCAGAGGGTCGTGTGTTCGAGTCACATCACCCCGACGAAAAGAAAAAAGCCTGCGGGAACCGCAGGCTTTTATCGTGTTCGGACGAATCCTAGAGGTTCGGGTTGCACTTCTTCCACTCGGAGGTCGGCGGGATGATGCCGAGGTCGATGATCTCGTCACGCATCTGGCAGAGGTGCTCGTAGGAAGCCTGCAGGTCAGCCATTTCGGCGGCGGTGCCGGCAGGGGCGGTGAAGTGGACACCCGTCGCGTCGATCACGGACGGCATGGCCATCATCACGTTCTTGTAGGTCTCGTTGTTGACATAGCAGCCGGCAGGCCAGGTGAACTTGTCGCCACCCATCGCAGCCTCGATCATCTTGACGGCGTTGTAAGCCGGGCTCTGGAAGGAGCTGCGGCCACGGAGCTTGATGATGTTGGAACCACCCTGCACGGTGTTGTGCTTGATCTCCTCCCACTTCTCGGCGGAGAGCTTCTTGTCGGCGAGCGGCGTGCCGTCGATCATCGCCTTGGAAGCGAAAACGGCCATGGCCTCGCCGTGGCCACCATAGGTATAGGCGTTCGTCACTTTGCACTGCTGCACGCCGAACTCGAGGGCCAGGGCCTCCTGGAGGCGGGTGGAGTCGAGGGCGGCGAGGGTGGTCACGCACTCGGGCTTGACGCCGGAGTGGAGCAGGACCACGAGACCGGTCAGGTCGGCCGGGTTGAAGATGACGACGATGTGCTTGACATCCGGGCAGTAC
Organism: Bacteroidales bacterium; assembly: GCA_016291185.1. The sequence goes on along the minus strand of JAEFAI010000031.1, from coordinate 14,361 downwards.
TTCTTCACGTCCTTACCGAAGTTCTCAGCGATCTGGCAGTTGCCCTTGAGGAGGTCCTCACGGGTCATACCCTCCTTACGGGGAGCGCCGCCGGAAGAGATGATGTACTTGGCATCCTTGTAGGCGACGGCCGGATCGGTCGTCCAGGTAATGTTGGCGCCTTCGAAAGCGCAGTGGTTCATTTCGGCGACCACGCCACGCAGACCCGGCTCATAAACATCGTACAGGCAGATGTTCGGGGTGAGCTTGAGCATCAGCGCAGTCTGGGCCATGTTGGAGCCAATCATACCTGCGGCACCGACGATGACCAATTTTTCGTTAGTAAGATAGTTCATATGGATTGTTTTAATTGACGTCTTTCGAAAAATCATGCAAATATACAAAAAATCATTATCTTTGCGATGTTATAAACGTTTTATGGCCCTATATCTTATCAAAGATCTGGACGACGACTACCACTCGCGGGTAGGTGTCTGGCAGATCACAGAATCTGAAGAAGAGCTCAAAGCACTTGCTTCCGTCCCCTCTGATGAGCTGGAGGAAATCTCCTACATCAAAAACGAATCCCTGCGCAAGCAGAAACTGGCCGTCCGCTGCCTTCTGGACGCGCTTTTTGAAGAAAAAGTCTATCTGAGCCACCACGATAACGGCAAGCCGTATATCGAGAACTCAGCGATGAATATCAGCATTACCCACACCAACCGCTACGTCGCCGTCATCCTCAACCCGACCGACGAAGTGGGCATTGACTGCGAGTCGCTCGACCGCGACTTCTCGGCCGTCAAGAAGAAAGCCCTCTCCGAAGACGAGATCGAGGAAGTCGATGAGATTGACGAGGAGCAGCGCAACGAGCAGCTCGCCATCTACTGGTGCGCCAAGGAGGCCGTCTATAAGATGATCTCGCAGTACGGCGTCGATTTCGCCGAGCAGATTGAGATTGACGACTTCCGCATGCGCGGCGAAGGCGAGCTCGAAGCTACCTTCACCGACAAGGACGGATTCGAAGAGGAGTACTGTCTGGAGTACATCACCTTCGACCGTCACGTCCTCGTCTGGGTGGTGGGCTAAACCCTATTTGATTAAATCATACAGATTTCGCCTGTCGAGGAAGCGGTAGGACGCAGCCTCGAGCAGGTGAGTGGGGCGGATGTCCTGCGCGCCTTCGAGGTCCGCGATCGTGCGCGCGACCTTGATGATGCGGAAGTAGGCACGCATGGAGAGCCCCAGCTTGGTCATGATCCCTTCCAGCGTGGTCCGGCAGGCTTCGCTCAGGGGGCAGAAACGCTCAATCTGCTTGAGGTCCATCTCCGCGTTGGTGGTTGTGGCGCCGGGCGCGAAGCGATGCTTCTGCACGATGCGAGCCTGGAGCACCCGCGCCGCGACGGCCTCGCTCGACTCCGCCTTCTGCGCGTTGATGATGCGGTCGGCCGGGACTGGGTGCATCCAGACATGCAGATCAATCCGGTCCATGATCGGCCCCGAGAGTTTCGAGAGATAGTTCTGCCGCTGGGTGGGCGTGCAGGTGCAGCGGTCCCCCTCGCCATAGTAGCCGCAGGGGCAGGGATTGGAGGCCGCCACGAGCATGAAGGAAGCGGGGAATTGGACCTTCGCCTTGAGGCGGGAAATGCAGACGCTCCGGTCCTCGATCGGCCCCCGAAGGGCCTCGATGACCGATTTGGGCATCTGCCCGACTTCGTCGAGGAAGAGCACCCCGCCGTGGGCGAGGGAAACCTCCCCGGGCAGGATGCTGTCCCCGCCGCCCCCGCCCACGATGGCGGGGAGCGAGGCGGAGTAGTGCGGCGCCCGGAAGGGCCGGCGCCGGATGAGCCCGTCCTGCGGGCTGCCCTTGCCGGCCACGGAGTAGATCTTGCTCGTGACGAGCGCCTCCTCCTTGGTCATCGGCGGCAGGATACCCGCAAGGGCTTTGGCGAGCGAACTCTTCCCGGCCCCCGGCGCGCCGATCATGACGATATTGTGGCCCCCGGCCGCAGCGATTTCCAGGCCGCGCTTGGCGCCCTCCTGGCCGATGATGTCGGCGAAGTCCACGCCACGCTCCAAGCGGGGTGCAGCCAGGCGGGCGCGATGGGCCTTCTGGTACTGCCGCGTATTCCAGACCAGCAGATCGCGGCAGTCCTCCTTCCCTTCCAGGATTTGGACGACATCGTTCAGGCCTCCGACCCCATAGACCAGCATTTCCTTAAACTCCGCCGCCTCCATCGCAGATTCGACAGGCAGAATGATGCCCTCGTAGCCCGCTTTGCGGGCCATCTCGGCGAATGGAAGCGCCCCGGGGATGGGCCGCACGCTTCCGTCCAGGCCAAGCTCCCCCATGAGAATGAACTGTCCCGCGCGCGGGAGGTCCCGCTGGCCGGAGGCGGCGATGATCCCGATGGCGATCGGGAGATCGTAGCCGCTGCCATTCTTGCGCAGGTCGGCCGGCGCCAGGTTGATAACGATCCGTTTGCCCGGAATGTGGAAGCCCAGCGCCTCCAGGGCAGTAGTTGTACGAAGCAGGCTCTCCTTGACGGCCACGTCGGCCAGTCCGACCAGGTGAATGCCGATACCCCGGTCGATGTCGATCTCCACCGTGACCTCGACGGCGTCGATCCCGATGCATTTTGCACCGTGAATGTGTGTTAACATAGTTTATATATTTAGTATCTTTGCAACATCATGTCAAACAGCATCGTCATACCCTCCCTGTCGGAACTCGACAGCGCCGCGGAAGAGTTCCTGCGCCGCATCGGCGATCACCGCCTCATCGCGTTCCACGCCTCCATGGGCGCTGGGAAGACCACGTTCATTACGGCGCTTTGCCGCCGTCTGGGAGTTCGCTCCGACGCCGTCAGCTCCCCGACTTTCGCCATCGTCAACGAATACCGCACGGCGACGGGCGAGCCGGTCTATCATTTCGACTTCTATCGCATCACGAAGCCGGCGGAAGCACTCGATATCGGCCTCTATGATTACCTGGACAGCGGTGCCCTTTGCCTCATGGAATGGCCGGAAAACATCGAAGATCTGCTTCCGGAGGAGACGCTCGCCGTCTCCATCACCGTGGCTCCGGACGGCGAGCGCACGCTGAGCTGGGAAGAAGCCTGACCGACGCTTTTGCAAAGAAGCATAAAAAAACAACGCCCTGCAGCAAGAAACTTATCTTTTTGCAGGGCGTTAATCGTTTAATTTTTCTCAATCAAAAATTGAAACGCAGACCGGCGTCGAAATTCAGCATCAGCGGCTTGTCTGTGCGGATGCTGCGAGGCTGCTGGTTTCCAGGGAAGTAGTAGTTTACGCCCGGGTCAAGGTAGAGCCCGATTCTGCGTCCGAGGCGGAACTCCACGCCCACACCCACGTTAACGGAGGGGAGGATGGTGTTCGTGCCTTCGCCGAAGTCACGCACGATGTCGGGGGTGCCGAAGAGACGATAGTTGTTGCCGATGCAAAGCTCGGCTTCGCCACCGCCATAGGCGTAGAAATTGATCCGGTCCGTAGTCAGGATGTCATAGTAAAGGCGGACCGGGATTCCGATGTATTGTACTGTGTGGGAAACGGTTCCTGCAGTGCCCCGATAGCTGCCCGTAAAGGTGCGGGCCAACAGGGAGTAGTCGATGCCCGTGCCGAGGGACAGGCGCGGGGTGACGTAAAAGCGTACGCCAAGACCAATCGTAAACGGCACGCTATAGGTTGAGCCGCTGCCCAGGATTTCCTCGAACTCTGCCTGTGCACCGGGAGCCATCCGGGCTCCGGGTACTGCAGGGCGGCTGCTGGCGTCGTTGCTGCCGACGGAACCCTGCGCGTAGAGAGCGATGCGGGGCTTGAAGCTCTTGCGCACCGGCTCAATCGCAGCAAACGGGTCCGTGACGGGCTCCACCACGCGGGCCTTGGGCCGGCGGGTGGATTGGCGCCCGGACTCGGAGGCCGGCGCCTGCTGCGGCTCTTCGGCCGGCTGGGAGGCGACGGTCTCCGGGACGGGCTGCTCCCCGCTCACTTCCTGGACCGGGGCCGGACGGGAATCCGGCGCCTGCGGCCTGGCGGAGCGGGCAGCGGGATGGGAGACGGCCTGCGAAGCCGCACTCCCTACCTCAGAAGCCGGGATGGCTGCCGGGGCCGCGACGTCCGTCGGAGCCCCGGCAGCTTCACCGGTCTGTGCAAGCATATCAGCTTGCGATTGGTTGAAAATTTTGGTTGGAATTGAGGTGCGTGTACCGGAGAAGAAGACGCAGACGGCTGCCACAGCGACGGCAGCCAGGCTCATGCCGGCCCATTTCATCCAGCCCCAAGGCCTGGCGAGAGGAGCAGCATCGGCGTCCAGACGCGCGGACACGCCTTTCCAGACGCGGCGTGAGGGCTTCACTTCCGCATCTGCAAGCATCGACCTCAATTGCCGGTCGAATTCCTTGAACTCAGTGTCCTGCATCTTAATACTTCTCTTTGATCTTCGATTGTAACAATACGCGCGCCCGCTGCAACTGTGAGCGGGAAGTGGTCTCGGAAATTTCCAACGCTTCGGCGATCTCCTTGTGTGAATATCCTTCGATTACGTACATATTGAAGACCGTCCGGAAGCCCGGCGGCAGGACAGCAATCATCTTGAGCAGCTCCTGGTATCCGATCCGCTGGATGACAGACGGGTCGTCGCTGGTGATATTCCACGCGGTGTCCACGTCTTCCGTCTTTCTGAGCACGTCCTTTTTTCTGAGACTCATCAACGCAGTGTTCACAAAGATCTTGCGGGCCCAGCCTTCGAAAGAGCCTTCTCCCGAATAGCTGTCCAGTTTGGAAAAAAGGGTCACGAAACCATCCTGAAGGATATCCTCAGCGGAATCCCGGTCGCCCATGTAGCGCAGGCAGACTGCAAACATTTTGGCGGACAGGAGGTCATAGATGGCTTTCTGGCAACGGCGGTCGCCGCGCTTCGCCCCTTCGATCCATTCTGTTTCCCGAGAGTTAAGATGCTTCTTATCCTTGAAAAGTTGCATCAACTGCCCGAATTTTTATTTCCCACGAAAATAGCCAAATTTTCTCACAAAAAATACATATTTTTGTGTCTTGTATGCGCAAGTTTTTCCTTTTAGCAAGCCTCTTTCTGCTCTGCTGCACCCTCCCGGCGCAGGGGCAGATGGGGGACGATCTTTTCCTGACGGCCGCGGCAGCATACGCCGAGGGGCAGCACGCGCAGGCGAAGGAGCTGTTCGCGCAGCTCCATGAGCAGGACCCGGAAGATGACGCCGTCAACTACTACCTCGGCCTGTGCGAGTTGTCCATGCGCGACCTGGAGTCGGCCGAGAAGCACCTCCTGCAAGCCGTTCAGGCGGACTCCACCAACACCTGGTACATCTTCGCAATCGCTTCGCTCTATGACGCGCGGCGCGACCAGATCCGCTCCGCGGGCTATATCGAGAAACTGATCAAGATGGCGCCGTCGCTGTACAACAATCCCAATACCCTTTCCATCGTGGCGGACGCCAAGGCTGCCGCCCGGCAAGACTCCACGGCCCTGGCCTACTACAACCAGGCCCTGGCGGCGGATCCCGAGTACGCCCCGGCCCAGTTCGGCCGGATGGAGCTGCTGCGCCGGATGGGTAATTTCCCGGCGTTCTTCGCCGGTTTGGAAGACCTCATCCGCAACGAGGAAGTGCGTCCCGAGATGAAGAGCAACTACCTGACCGTGCTGATGGACAACATCGACTCCTCCTTCTACTGGGTCTGGGGCGACACGATCAACCGTCTGGTGGACCTGGACCGCGAGCTGCACCCGGAAGACTATGATATTCAGCTGCTGAAGCTGCGCATGTGCTACATCAAGCAGGACTGGGAGGCCGTCCTGGCGCAATGTGACGTGATGGCCGAGACGGCGCGCACCCAGGGCAACAACGACCACCTGGCCGAAGCCCTTTCGATCGCGGGCGACGTCTATTACCAGCAGATGGAGGACAGCAAGAAGGCATACGAAATCTACGAGCAGGCCCTGCAGGTCGATCCCGACCGCACCTCCGTGCTCAACAACTACGCCTATTACCTCTCGCTGGAAGGCCGCCAGCTCCGCAAGGCGCTCAAGATGAGCCGCCGGACCGTCGAGCTGGAACCCGACAACGCCACCTACCTGGACACCTACGGCTGGCTGCTCTACCTGCTGCGCAAGCCCAAGGAGGCCAAGCCCTATTTCAAGCACGCGATGCTCTACGGCGGCAAGGACAGCGCCGTGGTGCTGGAGCATTACTCGAAAGTGCTCGAAGCCCTGGGCGAGACAGATCTCGCCACCTACTACAAGAATCTCTCGGAACAGAAGAATAAATGACGCGATCCCTGCGCATACTGACGGCGCTTGCCGTCCTGCTGCTTTCAGGCACCCTCCTGCAGGCGCAGGACACGTCCAAGCAGGAGTCGCGCCGCGCTGCGCTGCGCAAGGAAATCGCCCAGCTGGAGCAGCAGCTCAAGGAGAACGCTTCCAAGAGCAACAACGCGATGACCGAGCTCAAGCTCGTCCGCAAGCAGGTGGCCACGCGCCGCGAGCTGGTGGCCGAGAGCGAGCGCGAGATCCGCGCGCTGTCGGACACCATTGCCGTCCGGCAGCAGGCCGCGAAGCGGCTGCGCGAGCGGCTGGAAGCGATGGAAGCGCACTACCGCCGCCTCGTCCGGAATGCCTATAAGAACCGCGACGCGCGCGTGTGGTACACTTATCTGCTGTCCAGCAAGAATCTCGGACAGGCCTCGCGCCGCTACGCCTACCTGCGCGACCTCTCCGCCACGATGAACACCCAGGCGCGCCGGCTCCAGGAAATGCGCAGCACGCTCGAGGACGACCTGGCGCGGCTGACGATGCTCAGAGAGGAAGCCGAGTCCGTCCGCAAGGCGCGCGAGCAGGACCTGCAGTCCCTGCGGCAGGAGGAGCTGCGCTCCGACCGCCTGGTCGCCAATCTGCAGAAAGACAAGAACCGCTACCAGAAGGAGCTCAACACCAAGCGCAAGCAGGTGGAGGCCCTGAACCGCGAGATCGAGCGTATCATCGCGCAGGCGGTCGAGGAGGCGCGGAAAAAGGAAGCAGCCGCTAAGCAGCAGGGCAACCGCCAGAGCTCGACGAAGAGCACCCAACAGGACATCAAACTCTCCGGCGAATTCGCCGCCAACAAAGGCAAGCTCCCCTGGCCGGCGGATGGCCCGATCGTGGAGCGCTTCGGCAAGCACAACCATCCGGTCTATACGACCCTCGTGATGCCGGCGAACAACGGCGTCAACATCGGCCTTTCGGCCGACGCCGAAGTCCAGGCCGTCTTCGACGGCGAAGTCAAGCGCATCATCGTGATGCCCGGCTACGGGCGCTGCATCCTGGTCCAGCACGGCGCCTACTTCACATTCTACTGCAAGCTGGGCCACGTGGACGTGAAGAACGGCGACAAAGTCAAGACCGGCCAGACCCTCGGCCGCATCGACACGATCGACGGCCAGACCGAGCTCCACTTCGAGGTATGGAAAGAAAAAGAGCCCGAGAATCCCGAGCTCTGGTTACGTAAAAAATAAACTTGTACACAACGCCATTGTCAACCCAACGCGTGAGCAGGAGACAGCCGTCATGAGAAACGCGCGCCGCAGCTAGTTTAATTGCATAAAAAAAGGTCACCGCGATGCGGTGACCTTTTTTGTGTCCTACTTGCTCTTATCCGGAGCAGCGGGCGTGCCGGGCAGTGGCTTGTAGTTCTTCAGCTCTCCCTTGAGGTACTCGACCGCCTTCTCGAGCTGGGCGTCCTTGCCGAGCCAGTCCTCGAAGGGGTTGATATCCACCACGATGTCCGGATCGACGCCGTGGCCCTCGATGATCCACTCACCGTCCGTAGAGTAGGAGGTGAAGAACGGCGTGCGCATATCCTGCCCGTCCACGAACTGGCGGGAGCTGGTGATGCCCACGATGCCGCCCCAGGAGCGGGTGCCGATCAGCTTGCCCAGACCCAGCTGGCGGAAGCCGTACGGGAAGAGGTCGCCGTCGGAAGAAGAATATTTGTCGATGAGGCAGACCTTCGGGCCGTAGAAAGCCTCGTTCGGAACCGGCTGGTTGCCGCCGTTGCGGTACATATTGATCCGATACACCTCGCGCTGAAGGCGCTCCAGGATCATCGGCGAGACGTTGCCGCCGCCGTTCATGCGGTCATCCACGATGAGGGCCTTCTTGTCAAGCTGCGTGTAGAAGAGCTTGGTGAACATGTCCAGGCCTTCGGAGCTCATGTCGGGGATGTGGATGTAGCCGATCTCCCCGCCGGAGAGCTTGTCCACCTTCTCGATGTTGTTCTGCACCCACTCGTAGTAGGCGAGGTTCACCTCGTCCGCGACGGGCTTGACGTACACGGTGCGGGCGTTCTTGCCGGAGGCGCTGGCGGCGATCTTCAGGGAGACCGTCTTGCCGGCCTTGCCGATCAGGGCCTGGCCCGGGTCCAGCAGTTCCTTCGCGGGCGTGCCGTTGACTTCCACGATGTACTCGCCCACCTTGGCGTCAATGCCGGGGGCACGGAGCGGGCTGCGCAAGGAGGCATCCCAGTCGGCGCCGCGGAAGATCTTCTCGATCTTGAAGGCGCCCGTGCCCTTGTCCTTGCTGTACTGCGCGCCGAGCAGGCCCGTGGGGATGCGCGGGATGTCCTTCTTCTCGCCGGAGGTGACGTAGGCGTGGCCGATGTTCAGCTCGCCGATCAACTCGCCGATCAGGTAAGTCAGGTCGTCGCGATGCTTGACATAAGGCAGCATCTGGCCGTATTTGGTGCGCATGTGGTCCCAATCCACGCCGTGCATGTTCTCCACATAGAAGTTGTCGCGCGTGATGCGCCAGCTCTCGTCGTAGATCTGGGCCCATTCGGCCTCGTGGTCGATCAGCATATCGATCTCGCCGGTCGGCACGGCCGCACCGCCGCGGGCGGGGCCGCCGAAGGAGACGACCTTGTACTTGCCCTCGCTGCGCACCAGCGCCTTCTTGGCGTCAGGCGTCAGGACCAGCGGCATATCGGCGGGACCGTCGCCCGTCTGCAAGGTCTTGAGGTCAAAGGTCTTGACGCCAGCGGCGCCACGGCCACCGGCAGCAGGGCCGCCGAACGAGCTGTAGTACAGCTTGTCGCCGTCGGCGAGCAGCAGGCGGTAGCGTCCGGCAGGCAGTGGGAGCGCGGTCGCGCGCTGCGCGAGGCCGTCGGTATCGACCTTGGTCGGAGATCCGCCGATCAAGTCGGCGGATGACGAAGGTTTCCCTTCTTTCGCCTTCCCTTTCCCGTCATTCGCCTTTCCCTTCCCGTCATTCGCCTTTCCCTTCCCGTCGTTCGCCGGCTTACTCTTCCCGTCATTCGCCGGCTCCGACCGGCGAATCTCATACTCGTCATTGCCCAGCGTCAGCGGGTTCGGCGTATCCTTCGCCAACGGGAGGATGAACACGTAGTCAGAGAGGCTGTAGGAGGCGTTCCATTCCACGTCGGAGTACTGCGAACGCAGTTCGCGGGAAGAGGTGAAGAAGAGATACTTACCGTCCCGCGAGAAGAGCGGCTGCCCGGCCGGGTACCAGCGGTCCGTGACCTGGTAGCTCTTGCGCGCCTTCACATCGAAAAGATAGAGCGCGCTCATGTAGTTGGGCATCGCGGTGGTGTAGGCCGCCCAGGCGCCGTCCGGCGAAAGGGTGAAAGCGCGGATGGCCGCGTCCTTACCCACGATAATGCGGCTGACCGCTTTGGTATCCACATCCAGCTCGCACACGTCCCAGTGCAGGGTGGAGAAATAAAGCTTCTTGCCGTCCGGGCTCCACTGGAGGTTGGACGGATAGCCCTCCGTGAAGGAAGTCAGGCAGGTGGCCTGGGTCATATTGTCCGCGGGAGCGGTATAGATCTGGTATTCGCCGGAGGCGTCGGAGAACCAGGCGATGCGGGACCCGTCCGGACTCCACTCCGCCTCGCGCTCATGCGAGCCCGGCGAGCGGGAAATGTTCACCACCGGACCCTTCTCGGCCGGCAGGGAAAAAATGTCGCCACGGGCGACCATCAACACGCGCTTGCCGTCCGGGGAGAGGCTGTAGCCGTTGATGGAAAGATTGCCGCTGCGGTACTCGCTGCGGCTCCAGACGTCGTCGGAGGCCAGTTGGATCGTCACCTTCTCGGCCGCGCCCTTGCGGACGTCGTACTTGTAGATGTAGCCGCCGTTCTCGAAGACCACGTAGCCGTCGGCGCTGTGGGCCGGGAACTTGCAATCGTATTCCGTAAAGTCGGTTACCTTGCGAGTCTGCTTGGACTTCGTGTCATAGACGAAAAGGTTCATCGTCCGGTCGCGGTCGGAGAGGTAGTAAATCTCGCTTCCGATCCACATCGGGAAGATGTCCTGCGCATCATTGTCCGTGATCTTCTCGAGCTTGGTGGTGCCCACGGTGTTGATCCAGATGTCATCCGCCTGGCCGCCCCGGTAGTACTTCCAGGTGCGGAATTCGCGGAACATGCGGTTCATCGCGAGTTTCTTGCCGTCCGGCGAATAGGAGCAGAAGCCGCCCTCGGTCGTCGGGATGAATTCGGGCAGGCCGCCCCCCGCATCCACCAGGCAGAGCTGCGCGCGCAGACCGCTGAAGCACCACTGTTTGCTCCGATAGACGATCTTCTTGCCGTCGGGCGTCCAGCCCATGACGATGTTGTTGGGGCCCATGCGCTCGCCCACCTGGTCGCGGTCCACGAGGGCGCTGTAGGTCAGACGTTTGGGCTCACCGCCCGTGATCGGGATGGTATAGACTTCGGTGTTGCCGTCATACTGGGCCGTGAAGGCCACGGTCTTGCCGTCCGGCGAGACCTTCGGGAAGCACTCGTAGCCGACATCGGAGGTCAGCTTAACGGCGGCGCCGCCATTGATATCGACACTGTAGAGGTCGCCTGCATAGCAGAAGACGATCTTTCCACCGCCCACGGCGGGGAAACGGAGCAAACGCGCCTCCTCTTGCACGGGCGCAGCCAGAAGGGGCAGCGCAGCGGCCAGGGAAGCGAGAACCAGGAGAAATTTCTTCATTGTAACGATTATTTATTGGTTTATGATCTTGCGGTAGTTGTAGCCGGCCTTGTCAAGGACCGGGAACTCGTGTTCGCGCAGCACACGCAGGAAGCGCTCGTAGTCGCGCTGCCCCGCCGGGCACCACTGCACCTCCGCGAGCGCAAGCATGCGCGGAAGCAGCATATACTCAAGGTGCTCCGGCGTGCTGATGTATTCCGTCCAGAGGTTCGCCTGTACGCCCAGGATGTGGTGCGCCTGGGCGGGGTCGATGCCCGAGAGCGGATCCAGCGAGTAGATTCTCTCCAGCGTGACCACGCCGCCAAAGCTGTCAGGTTCCCCGTCCGGCTCTTCTGCCTGCCGGTAGTCGAAGTAGCAGTGCGAGACGGGGCAGAGGATGGCGTCAAAGCCTTTGGCGGAAGCCTCCACGGCGCCCGCCGTGCCCCGCCAAGACATTACGGTCGCGCCCGGCGCAAGTTCCCCTTCAAGGATCTCGTCCCAGCCGATGATCTTCTTGCCCTTCGTGGCCAGGAAGTCCTGGATGCGCTTCGTGACGTAGTTCTGCAGGTATTGCTCGGCGCTGAAGCGAGCGTCATCTTTCAAACCCAGGGCGCGGATCAGCGCCTGGCAGTCCGGGCAGCGTTTCCATTCGTCCTTGGGACACTCGTCGCCGCCGATGTGGATATATTTGCCCGGGAAGAGCGCCGCCACCTCGGACAGCACGCCCTCCAGGAACGTGAAAGTGCTCTCTTTCCCCACGCACAGCACCTGGTCAGACACGCCCCATCGCGTCCAGGCGGCGTAGGGGCCGCCCGTGCAGCCCAGCTCGGGATAGGCGGACAGGGCCGCGAGCATATGGCCGGGCAGGTCGATCTCGGGCACCACCGTAATGCCGCGTACGGCGGCGTAGGCGACCACTTCACGGATCTCCTCCTGCGTATAGAAGCCGCCATAGCGGATGCCGTCGTTCGACGAGAAATCGTGCCCTACCATCGTGCCTTCCCGCCAGCAGGCGATCTGGCTCAGCAGCGGGTAGGCCTTGATCTCGATGCGCCAGCCCTGGTCGTCCGTGAGGTGCCAGTGGAAGCGGTTCAGCTTGTACATCGCCATCACGTCCAGGTAGCGTTTGATCTCCTCGATCTGCCAGAAATGGCGCGAGCAGTCCAGGTGCATGCCGCGCCAGGCGAAGCGGGGCTCGTCGCGGATCACGCAGCAGGGCAGCGTCCAGCGCTCCTTTTCCGCCACCTGCTCGCCGTAGATGGCCACCGGCAGCATCTGGCGAAGCGTTTCCAACGCATAGAGCACGCCCGTCAGCCCGCTGGCGCGGACCAACATGCGGCCGGAATTCACTTCAATTGAATAAGCCTCGGCGCCGAGCGAGGCGTCGCGCAGGAAGAGGGCGCCCTTCACTTTGCCCGACGCCACTGCGGCCTCCAGGCCCGGGGGCGCGGCGAAGGGGCAACTCTTGCCGCTGACGTAGCCCAGGTGCGCGGCGAAAGCCGCCACGGCAGATTTTGCCTCCTTCGGCAAGGAAGCGTCGCATTTGAACGGCAGGCCGGAGAGCCGGACGCTGCCGCTGAGGAGTACCGCCTCGGCGGGTCGGGGAACAATATCTTCCAGCACGCCCGCACGCGCAGAAGCCGCGCACAGGCACAGGATGCCTATGGTCAGGAAATGTTTCATCGGGATAAAGATAATCAATAAATCAACAACCCAGCCACGCCGGCGCCCAAAATGATGGCAATCGGGCCGGCTTTTTTGCTCAGAGCGAGCGCGAGCGACGCGGCGAAGAGGACCCAGGAGGTCCAGTTCGGGAAGCTCTCCCGAATCAGGCTCAGCTGCGGCCGCAGACCGGCCCACTCCGTACGGAACATCAGCAGCAAGCTCGCCGCCCCGATCAGGCCGGCCACGGCCGGGCGCAGGGCGAGCATCGTATCCCGGTAGGTCCGCGTCTCGTGGACCTTATAGAAGGTTCTGATAATCAGGTAGAAGACCAGGAAGGACGGCAGCACCACCGCGAAGGTGGCGAGCACGGAGCCGAGCACCCCGGCCCAGGGACCGAAGCCAGCGCCGTTCATCACCTCATAGCCCACGTAGGTGGCACAGTTGATGCCGATCGGGCCCGGCGTGGTCTGCGAGATGGCCACGATGTCCGTGAACATCTCCTGGGTGATCCAGCCGCGCGAGGTGACCACCTGCCCCTGGATCAGGGACAGCATCGCTCCACCGCCGCCGAAGTTGAACAGGCCGATGAAGAAGAAGGTGAAGAACAGTTGGCCGAGCAGTCCGATCATGATTTTTTCTTTTGAAGAATCAGGGAAACGGACACGGCCACCGAAATGGTCACGAGGATGATCCAGATGGGCGACACCTGCAGGAAAGCCACGCACAGGAGCGAGGTAATGGCGATGAGCCAAGTCCACCAGGACTTGCAGCCGGACTTCGCCATGCGGATGGCCGGCACGAGGATGAGCGCGATGGCCGCCGGGCGGACGCCCTGGAAGAAGCGGTTCACGTATTCATTCTCTTTGAACTCGGTGAAGAACATCGCGATCAGCAGGATGATGACCAGCGAGGGCAGCGTGGCGCCAAGCGCCGACACGATGCTCCCGCGCAGGCCTTTGATCTTGTGGCCGGTGAAGATGGCCATATTGACGGCCAGCAGGCCCGGAGCGCTCTGCGCCAGCACGATCAGCTCGTCGAAGTCGGCCTCGCTGATCCACCCGCGCTTCACCAGTTCCTCCTCTACCAGCGGCAGCATGGCATACCCGCCCCCGATGGTGAATGACCCCACCTTCGCGAACACGCCAAACAACTGCCAAAGAGAAATCTGCTGCATACTGCAAAGTTATACAATTTCAACGAGATTCCGGGGCAAGCCCGGAATGACTATGTATTCGGAGGCCGAAGGCCGAGGGGGATAAGAATGATCTCCACAAAAAAAGGTCACCGCGAAGCGATGACCGAATTTTTGTGGAGATAGTCGGATTCGAACCGGCGACCCCCTGCTTGCAAAGCAGGTGCTCTACCAGCTGAGCTATACCCCCTTTGTAAAAAAAAAGCGAAACAGCTGCGATGTACAGTTGTTCCGCTTTTGTAGGCCCGCGCGGAGTTGAACCGCGGACCTCCACATTATCAGTGTGGCGCTCTAACCAACTGAGCTACGAGCCTGTATAAATAATGGATGATAAGTACAAGGAAGTCTGAGCGACTTGCCTTGTGGCACGAACCGCGAGCTGCGAGTGTCAAGGTTGACTCCAAAAAGGAGGTGTTCCAGCCACACCTTCCGGTACGGCTACCTTGTTACGACTTAGCCCCAATTACCAGTTTTGCCCTAGGCCGCTCCTTTCGGTCACGGACTTCAGGCACCCCCGGCTTTCA
>JAEFAI010000007.1 GCA_016291185.1 Bacteroidales bacterium | reverse complement strand
CTTTCTCGACCGCGGACGCAAAGACCGCCTTCAACAATCTGATGAACCAGAAGGGGTATGACGCCAATGGCGCCACCGGTTCCGCCCGGGACTATTATTACGAGAATTCCCAGGGAAGCTTCGAACCTGTCTTCGATGTTTACGGCCCCGTGACTGTCTCCCACGAGATGGCCTATTATGGTGGCAACGACGAGAATGGCCGCGATAAGCGTCCGGCAGAGGCCGTCTGGGAAGCCGTCCAGCTATTGGATGGGCAGATAGATTTCAGCCAGTATGATAACGATTCCAATGGTGTAGTGGATCTGGTGTTCATGTATTACGCCGGTTATGGTGAAGCGGATTCCTCGGACGAAGATTCAATCTGGCCGCATCAGTGGAATTTGTCCTATGGCGGCCTGTCCCTGACCATGGACGGCAAGCGTGTGGATGCGTATGCCTGCAGCAACGAGCTGATTGGTTCTGGTTCTCGGGCAGACACAATGGTTGGAATCGGCACGGCGTGCCACGAATTCGGCCATGCCGTCGGCCTGCCGGATTTCTATGATACGGACTACGCGACGAATGGTTTCGCTGCAGGCACGTTCAACTTCTCGGTCATGAGTGGCGGAAACAATTGCAACGACGACCGGACGCCACCCTATTTCAGCATCGTGGAACGGATCATGCTGGGTTGGCTGGACCAGAGCGCCCTGCAGGAAATTCCCAAATCCGGTGATTATACGCTGGGTCCTGTGCAGAATAATGTCGCTTATATGACTCCGACCGACCAGGAGGGTGAGTATTTCGTCTATGAATGCCGCAGTGATTACGGATGGGATGCCCATGCGCCTGCGCATGGCCTGATCGTCTATCATGTGGACCAGTCCGCCCGAAAAGTCTATACCGCCAGGCATGGCAACGTGGTGGCGTCAGAGCTCTGGAGCGAATGGCCGGTGACCAACTCCGTCAACGAGAACGGCAGCCATCCCTGCCATTACATCGTGTCTGCTGCCGACCAGAGTGACCTGAAATATGGTTATCGGTATATAGAAAGTAGAGCCGGGTATTTCTTTGATCCAGATAGCGAAGGCCTGGCGGCGAACATTCCTTTCCCGGGTGCGAAAAATGAGACGAGCTATACAGCCATTAGCTGGAACGGCGTGGATTCGTCGGTCTCCTTGAGCAACATCAGTTATTCCGGCGGTCAGGTAAGTTTCACTGCCACGGTGCAGAACCCCTACGCGCTGGACTACTTCTCGATCAAGAATCCCGGCAACGGCAGTTACATGGCCGGAACCTCTTTCCCGCTGGCGCTGAACGAGGTGGCGAACCACCCCTATACCAGCGTGGAATGGCGCCTGGACGGCACGAAAGTGACGGGATCGACGGTGACGCTCACCGCCGGCGCGCACACCGTCGAGGCGGTTGTCAGCCTGCAGGACGGAAAAAGACAGATTGTAACCCTGGAACTCAAAGTGAATTAAAGATACCCAAATGAAGATAAAACGCTTATTTCTGCTTGCCGTTGCGGCCTTGGCCCTGGCCTCCTGCGTCAAGAAGCCGATCAGCGCTCCTGATCCCGCGCAGGGCGGCGAGCCGGTCCCGGTGAGTTTCTCCCTCAATCTTGGCGGCCGTCTGACAAAGGCGGCTCCGGCGAGTTCGGTCTTCGACAACGCGTCCGGTGAGTTTACGCTCTATGCCGCGGCGTTCTCGAAGAGTACCGGTGCGCTGATCTCCACATCCAAGATCGGCGGTTCGGGCTACCAGCCCGTGGAAACGGTGACGGCTGAGAACGCCAACGTCGTCCTGACCTTGTCGAAGGCGCAGGACTACAAGGTCGTCATCTTCGCCATGCATGCCGGCGCCTATGAGGTGAACTTCGCCGACGGCAACGTGGCCACGTTCGCCTACAAGAGCGACCTGAAGGCCAACGACGCCTCGCTGGATGCTTTCTATGCGGCCGTCGACGTGTCCGGCAGCACGAAGAAATACGACGTGGCGATGAAGCGCCCGTTCGCGCAGCTCAACCTGCTTGTGCCGACGAACAACATCCCGGAAGGGCAGACGACCTTCAGTTCGTCGATGAAGGTGGAGGCGCCTGCCAGCTTCAACCTGGTCACCGGCGCGGCGGGAACGGACGTGCAGGAACTCGTGTTCGCCGACAACGCCATCGCGGCGGATGCTGTGGGGAATTACGCGAACACTCATGTATGGATCGGGATGAATTATGTCCTCGTGCCCGCGTCCGGCACCGTGACGCTGACCTCGTTTGTCGAGTCCGGCATGAAGGAGGCCGTCCGCATCGGCGTGGTGCCGGTCCGTCCCAACGCCCGGACCAATATCGTGGGCAGTATCTACAGCCTGACCGAATTCGCCTTCAACCTGCAGATCGATTCGAGTTTCGGCGACGAGCAGGAGGAGCTTGTCGAGGTGGGTGAAGATGGCGATGAAGGCGGCGGTGGCGGCACGACGCCGGTCACGGCGACGCTGACCGTCTCGCCGACCTCCCTGAACCTTACGGTCGGCCAGAGCACTACGCTCACGGCTACCACCAACTCCAGCGCCACGCCGACGTTCAGCACGAGCAACGGCGCCGTCGCGACGGTGGGTACGGATGGCACGGTGACGGCGGTTGCCGCCGGCACGGCTACGATCACCGTGTCCGTCGCCGCGGTCGAGGGTGCCTTCACGGCCGCCTCCAAGACCGTCCCGGTGACGGTCACCGCTGGCGGTGGCGGAGAGACCGGCGATTCTGTGGATGCGACCTTGACCAACGCCGAGATTTTGCCCGCGACGGTCGATGCGTCGATTATCGATTCGTATCCTTCCTTCCGGGACGCCGAAATCTCCAGCGCTTCCGGCACCTGGACAGCCAATATGGCCAAGCACAAGGACGGCCTGAAATACCTCCAGCTCCGCAACAAGCAGGGCGCTTACATTACTTCACCGCGCTTCTCTTCCGCCATCAGCAAGGTGGAGGTGACGATAACGAGTGAGGATGTGACACTGGTTGACCGTACGCTGCACGCCGTCCCGCCGACGACGACGCTCCCGACGGGCAAGGATGCGGGTGGCCATGATATTCTGTATTCCTTTACGGAGTGGGCCAACGAGTATGGCTGCGTCCGGACCGGCGCGGAGAAGGGTGCGACGGTGGTGATCGATTTCCCCGAGGGAAGCAACGTCAAGCAGTTCATGCTGATCGTCGAGGGTGGCGCGACCTACATCGACCACATCGACGTCTATTACTGAACGTCCGGGACCGGGGGCGATGAGCCGACGGTCACGACGGGAGCGGCCAGCTCCGTGACCAGTGCCAGCGCAACCCTCTCCGGTAGTTTTGCCAACATGACGGACGTGCGGGACTACGGCTTCTATTGGGGCACCTCGTCCACCGCACTCACGAACCAGACGCACCTGAACAGTTCCGCCAACAGGGCGGAGAGTTTCAGCTCGCCCATTTCGAGCCTGGAGGCCGCTACGACCTATTATTACCAGGCCTACGTGCAGGTGCTCGAGGGCGGTCAGCTGAAGGAGTACAAGGGCACCGTCAAGAACTTCGCCACGGCCGCGTCCGCAGGGTAGGGGGGCTACCGGCCCTACAGCCGCGGTCACTTCGTGGCGTCCAACTGTCGCCAGGCCAACGGCGACGCCAATCAGGCGATCTGGGGTTTCCCGTTTCGCTCTTTCTTTTCGCGCTGGAGGAAGCGCTCGGACATCTTGCCGTCCTGGAGCTCCTGCCACTGGAGGCGGTTGCGGAAGATATCGACGGCGGCGAAGATGGCCGCGCGCATCGAGCGCGGGTCGGCCTCGTCGCGGCCGGCCATCTCGAAGGCCGTGCCGTGGTCGGGCGAGGTGCGCACGTACGGCAGGCCGGCGGTGAAGTTCACGCCGTCCTCGAAGGAGAGGGCCTTGAAGGGCGCGAGACCCTGGTCGTGGTACATCGCCAGCGTGGCGTCGAAATTCTCGAAATGGTTGAGGCCGAAGAAGCCGTCCGGGGAGAAGGGCCCGAAGGCGAGGATGCCCTCGTCGGTGGCTTTCTTGATGGCAGGGATGATGATATCCTGCTCTTCGGTGCCGAGCAGGCCGCCGTCGCCGCTGTGCGGGTTGAGGCTCAGCACGGCGATGCGCGGCTGGTCCACCACGAAGTCCTGCTTGAGGGACTGGTTGATCAGGCGCAACTTGCTCAGGATCCGCTCTTCGGTGATCTGCGCGGCCACATCCTTGAGGGGAATGTGGCCCGTGACGACGGCGAGGCGCAGGCGGTGGCTGATCATGAACATCAGCGAATCCGGGGCGCCGAAGGCGTTCTGGATGTATTCGGTGTGGCCCGGGAAGCCGAAGCCCTCGAGCGACATGGCCTTCTTGTTGATGGGGCCCGTGACGAGCACGTCGATCAGGCCCGCCTTGAGGTCGGCGATGGCGCGCTCGAGCGATTTGATGGCGCCGCTGGCCGATTCGGCCGTGGCCTGGCCGGGCTCTGCGTAGGCGCTATCCGGCAAGCAGTTGACGATGTTGATACGTTTGGCGTGCGCCTCGGAGGCGTTGCTGATGGCGTTCGTGTCCATCGACTCCACCTCGGGGATGGTCTTACGGTAGAAGCCGAAGAGTTTGGAGGAGCCGTAGATGACGGGGGTGAACTGCTCGAGGATCCGCGGGTCGGCGAGTGCTTTGATGATGACTTCGTAGCCGATGCCGTTGGAATCGCCCTGGGTGATGCCCACTATGATTTTTCCGTTTTGCATATCTCTGTTTGTGTTAGATTCGCCGATCGGGGTCGGCGAATGACGGTTTAAAGTAGTGTCGGTTCTTGTCCAATATAGCCTTCGTCGTCGGGCAGGCCGGGGCGGGAGTAGGCAGCGACGGCGAGGCGGTCGCAACGCTCATTCTCCGGGTGGCCGGCGTGGCCCTTGATCCAGGTGAACTGCAGCCGGAAGCGGGTCGCGAGCGCGTCGAAGCGGGCCCACAGGTCGTGGTTCTTCTTGCGCTTCCAGCCCTCGGTGACGGTCTTGACGACGTAAGTCGAGTCGCTGAAGACGCGCACTTCGGCGCCTTCCCACTTGATCGCTTCCAGGCCGTTGATGACGGCCAGCAGCTCCATCCGGTTGTTGGTGGTCTTCGCAAACCCTCCTGACATCTCCTTGCGCGCGTCGCCGCAGACGAGCACCGCGCCCCAGCCGCCCGGGCCGGGGTTGCCGCTGGCTGCGCCGTCGGTGTAGAGATATATGGGAGGTCTCGTTGGCATTATGTGCAAAAATAGTTATTTTTGTGGACTAATCGAATAATAACCGAGTATGAATTTCGAGCGGACCCTCATCATTACCGGCGGTGCCGGCTTCATCGGCAGCCACGTCGTGCGCCTGTTCGTGAACAAGTATCCGAACTATAAGATCATCAATCTGGACAAGTTGACGTATGCCGGCAATCTCGCGAACCTCAAGGACATCGAGAACAAGCCGAACTACAGGTTCGTGAAGATGGACATCTGCGATTTCGAGGGCGTGCTCCATCTCATGCAGGAGGAAAAGGTGGACGGCATCATCCACCTGGCCGCCGAGAGCCACGTGGACCGTTCGATCAAGGATCCGTTCACCTTCGCGCAGACCAACGTGATGGGCACGCTCTCGCTCCTGCAGGCCGCCAAAGCCTACTGGGAGCCGTTTGGCTGGGCGCTGCCGGCAGGGGGCAGCAGCATCCCCTGCCGATTCTACCATATATCCACCGACGAGGTGTACGGGGCGCTGGAGATGACCCACCCCGAGGGCATCGAGCCGCCATTCACGACGAAGGCGAGCTCCGGCAAGCACCACCTTGCGTACGGCGAGAAATTCTTCACAGAAAATCTGAAGTACCAGCCGCACAGCCCGTACAGCGCCGCGAAGGCGAGCTCGGACCATTTCGTGCGCGCATTCCACGACACCTTCGGCCTGCCGACCATCGTGACGAACTGCTCGAACAACTACGGTCCGTACCAGTTCCCGGAGAAGCTCATTCCGCTCTTTATCAATAATATCCGCCACCGCAAGCCGCTGCCGGTCTATGGCAAGGGCGAGAACGTGCGCGACTGGCTGTACGTGGAGGACCACGCACGCGCCATCGACGTGATCTTCCACCGGGGCAAGATCGCCGAGACGTACAACATCGGCGGCTTCAACGAGTGGAAGAACATCGATATCATCAAGGTCCTGATCAACACCACCGACCGGCTCCTGGGCCGCCGGGAGGGCGAGGACATGGACCTGATTACCTATGTGACCGACCGCGCGGGGCACGATCTGCGCTATGCCATCGACTCTTCCAAGCTCCAGAAAGAACTGGGCTGGGAGCCGAGTCTGCAGTTCGAGGAGGGCATCGAGAAGACGGTCCGCTGGTACCTGGACAACCAGGCCTGGCTGGACAACGTGACCTCCGGCGACTACCAGAAATACTACGAGAATATGTACGCTGGCCGATGAGATGCCTGCTGCCTATTCTGCTGATCTTCAGCCTGCTGGCTGGTCCGCATGCGCGGGCCCAGCGGGCGGATACGTCAGCGTTCAAGGCAACGCAGCTCATCGCTCCGGGCGTGCTGATCGCGTCCGGAGTCGGCATCCATTGCTGGGGGCACGACGCCATCGACGTGCCCGTGAATCAGTGGTTCCAGGAGAAGTGGCGCGCCGGCGGTCCGGAGCGCAACTTTGACAACTACATTCAGTATGCCCCTATCACGGGCTATGTGGGTCTGGGTCTGTTGGGTGTGCCGGCGAAGCACGCCTTCACCGACCGCATGATCCAGGGCCTCATTTCCTGCGCCACGCTGGGTATCATCTCCGGGGGCTGCAAGGAGCTGATCAAGTCCTGGCGCCCGAACGGCGTGGACACCCGTTCCTTCCCCTCCGGCCACACTGACTGGGTGTTCGTCGGCGCGGAGCTGGTGCGCATGGAATATGGCTGGGGCTGGGGCGCGGGCGCGTATGCCATCGCTCTGACCGTGGCCGTCATGCGCAACTACAACAACTGGCACTGGCTGAGCGACTGCCTCTTCGGGGCGGGCCTCGGCATTCTGACGGCCCACGTGGGCGAGTGGCTGCTGGAACCGGTCAAGGACCTCTTCCGCATCCCGACCATCTCGTGGGACGGCCTGCGCAAGACGCAGGTGCAGACGGCCTTCGTCCCGCGGGTGGATCCCGTGAGCGGCGCCATGTGCGCGTCGCTGGCCTTCGTCTTTTAGGTAACCAATTTCTAACCACATATTATGTCCCGTATTTTCCGTATTATCATGCTATTGGCGTTGCTGTCCGGCTCCTGGCCCGGCCAGGCGCAGACCGTGCGCCAACGGGATACATCGGTCTTCCGCGCCACGCAGCTGATCGCGCCCGGGCTGCTGTTCGCCACCGGCCTGAGCATCCACCTCACGGGGCACGAGGCGATCGACGTGCCTGTGTATCAGGAATTTGCCCACCAGCGTGAGGACAAGGGCGTTCTGAAGAGTACCGATGTCGTGTTGAAGTACGCCCCTGCGCTGCCGATGGTCGTGGACCTCGGCCTCGGGCTGACCGGCGTGCCGTCGAAGTACGACCTGCAGGACCGCGTGATCGAAGCGGGCCTGGCGTCGCTGGTGGCCGGCGGCACCTGCCTGCTGATGAAGGGCTTGATTTCGGCCCGCCGGCCGGATCAGACGAATTATAATTCCTTCCCCTCCGGCCACACCGTGCTGGGCTTCGTGGGTGCGGAGCTGGTTCGCATGAATTACGGCTGGGCCTGGGGTCTCGGGGCGTATGTCTTGGCTTCGGGCGTCGCCTTTATGCGCGTGTACAGCGGACGCCACTGGATGAGCGACATCCTCTTCGGAGCGGGCCTGGGCATCCTGGGTGCGCACGTCGGCGAGTGGCTCCTGGAGCCGACCAAACGCCTGTTCAACATCGGCCCGCTGGTCGTCGGAAAGGACAAGCGGGAGATACACCCCAGCTTCGCGCCGACGCTGGATCCGTATAGCGGGGCAGTCTGCGCGTCGCTCGCTCTGGCTTTTTGAGAACGGAGGGGGTAGTTATATGAGTTTTATTGTTATCTTTGCATTTTTAGAACTATTATTCCATGGTCCGATTCATCAAGGGTCTAGATAAATACAGCGCCAAATTCCTCGGCAGGTCGCAGGTTTTCCTGATGGACCTGGCCATCTCGATTGTCTGCTCGATCGGCGTCGCCATCGTGTCCTTCTTCCTGGACCAGAGCATTTTCCTGGACCGGACCTTCGACCTGGTCTGGGGCCTCGCTGCCGGTCTGGGCTCCGCGCTGATGTACTGGCTGCTCAAGACGTACGTCATCGTCATCCGACACTTCTCCTTCAAGGATACCTTCGTGCTCGGCGCGGCCGCCCTCGGCAAGGTCCTGGTCCTGGCCGTGGTGGCCATCCTGTTCGGGAAGATGCACCGCGAGATGGCTGTGCTGCTGCTCTTCGACATGGTCGCCACAATCATGGCGCAGTGTACGGTGCGCCTGCTGATGATCTATGTCTATGACAGCTACAAGAAGCAGATCCGCGAACTGGAGCGCCGCGACCGCGTGCTGATCTACGGCATCGACGACAAGGCCGTGGCCACGTCTTCCCGCCTGCGCGGCTCCAAGCGCTACGAAGTGGTGGGCCTGATCTCCAAGCGGACGGACATCGCGCATGCCATGATCGCCGACCAGAAGGTGTATCACCTCGACTCGGAGGATGAATTCGAGCAGGTGGTCAACAACCTCTCCCTTCGGGGCATCATCTTCACCCGCGAGCGGGATGTGGCGGAGGAGGAGAGCCATCTGGTGCGCTTCTGCTCGGAGCGGGGCATGAAGGTGCTCATCGCCCCGGCGGTGGATGAGATCACGGGCGCCCCGACGCACAACCTGCAGGTGCGTAACATCAAGATCGAGGACCTGCTGGGTCGCGAGGAAATCAAGATATCGATGGACGCCATTCAGGCGAACTTCAAGGATAAGGTGGTGATGGTGACCGGCGCTGCCGGCTCCATCGGATCCGAGCTCTGCCGGCAGCTGGCCGGCTTCGGTGTGCGTAAGCTTCTGCTTTTCGACAACGCCGAAACCCCGATGCACACCCTCCGCCTGGAGCTGGAGGAGCGTTTCCCGGAGCAGGACTTCGTGCCGATCATCGGCGATGTCCGCCAGCTCCCGCGCCTGGACTTCGCGTTCCGCACGCACCGGCCGCAGGTGGTCTTCCATGCGGCGGCCTATAAGCATGTGCCGCTGATGGAGGAGAACCCCTGCGAAGCCGTGCTGGTGAACGTGTTCGGCTCGCACAACGTGGCCGACAAGTGCATCCAGTATGAGGTGGAGAAGATGGTGATGATCTCCACGGACAAGGCCGTGAATCCGACCAACATCATGGGCTGCACCAAGCGTCTGGCAGAGATCTACGTCCAGAGCCTGGGCAAGGCGATTGAGGACGGAACGGTGACGGGCAAGACGAAGTTCGTGACCACGCGCTTTGGCAATGTGCTGGGCAGCAACGGTTCCGTGATCCCGCGTTTCCGCGAGCAGATCGAGCGCGGCGGCCCCGTCACGGTGACGGACCCGAACATTACGCGTTACTTCATGACCATTCCGGAAGCCTGCCGGCTCGTGATGGAGGCGGCGACGCTCCCGACGGAGAACCGCATCTGCGTGTTCGATATGGGCAAGCCGGTCAAGATCGACGACCTGGCACGCCGGATGATCGAACTGGCGGGCCTCGTGCCCGGTGAGGACATCGAAATTTCCTACACGGGCCTGCGCCCGGGCGAGAAGCTTTACGAGGAAGTCCTTTCCAATAAGGAGAATACGGACGAGACTTCGCACGACCGTATCCGCATCGCCCGCGTGCGTGAGTATGCGTATGCCGATGCCGTCAAGGCCGTGGATGAGCTGGCGGAGATGAGCCGCCAAGTGGACATCCCCGCCACGGTCAAGTTGATGAAGGCGATCGTACCGGAGTACGTGTCGAACAACTCCCGCTTCGAGGTTTACGATAAGAAATAGTTACTTCCTGTTAGCCGGCTCCTTGCCGTTATAGAGAAAGTCCAGCGCCTCCTGGAGGACCCACTCCCGGTCGGCGGCATGCAGCAGCGTTTCGATCGGCACGCCGATGGCGATGCTGCTACTGTTTTCTGTCTGGTTGATCACCGCGGCGGCGTACTGCCGGCCTGGGTAGGTGAGCCAGACGCGCGCGCCCTTGCCGACGGGCCGCATCCCGTCCGGGCGCTCCACAGAGTAGATTTCCTCGTTCATATGCTGGCTGAAAGGCATCCCGGCGAGCTCGCCGCTGTTGGTGCCGAAGGGGTTGGCCAGCTTGATGCCGAGCAGCTCCTCGAGGAAGGCCGCGTCGTCCGGCGAATCGGAGGCGATGTTGGCGCCGCTGACGAGCAGACGCGCGCCTGCTTTCACCTGACGGCGCAGGGCGCTCTGGAGCGCTTCCGGCCAGACGGCGAAGCGTTCCGGCACCGCTCCGCGCCCGATGGTCGTACGACCTTGCTTGCCGCAGATGAGGTCGATCACGTAGGCCGGGACTTCATTCGCCGTGAAGGCGTCGCGCGACATCGAATAGAAGGGGTAGCCCAGGTGCATCAGCAGGACGCCGTGGCGGTAGGGATAGTCAAAGGTGTTGCCCGCAAAGACGAAACCCGCCTGGTCGTCGAAAGACGCGCCGAAACCCGGGTATTCGTTATCCCCGAAAGGCGCGGCGCGGCGGAATTCGTAGTTCTCGCCGATGTAGCCGATCTCGCTCATATAGGGCACGCCCGAGTCGATCCGGCTCTCGAAGCCGGCGTAGTCCGGCGTGTCGATCCAAGCCGGTGCGGAGATGCGGTCGAAGTTGTTGACAATCAGCACGGGCGAGCGCTTGCTGCCGACGGGTGCGCCGACCGAGAGGATCTCGGAGGGGAAGCTCCGGCCGCCGGCGTTGAAGGCTTCGACCTTGTAGCTGTAGATGTGGCCGGGCTCGATGTCGAGCGTCAGCACGGGTTCCGAGCACTCCACGCCCGCGTCCCAGCCGCCGCCGTCGATGCGGGTATAGACGAGGTACCCTTCGGTCACTGCCGTGGGCTCCTTGGCGTCGGGCGTAGGCTGCCACTCCAGGCGCGCGTGGCCGCTGTCCTGCAGCCGGACGGAGAAGGCCCTCGGCGGAAGCGGCTGGACGACGTAAGGGGTATGATATAATTCGCTGAGTGTCTTGAGGATACCCTTATAGACGGCCCGGCACACCGTGAAGCGGAAGGACGGGTCGAGGCCGTACTTCATGTCGGCGAAGTTCTGGTGGCTGAGCAGCTCCAGGATCATGGCCGGGACGCCCGGGGTGCGGGGCTCGTTGTAGTTGCGGTCCCAGGTGCCGCGGCGCGACCACTCGGGGTCGTAGTCGAGGCGCAGGTCCTGGACGACCTGGGTCTGGACGTAGTCGGCGAGCACGCGGCTGACCACGCGGTCGCGTCCGTCGGCGAATTTGCGCTTGCCGTCGTCGTCGCGCAGCGTGTAGATGGCCAGCGTGCCGACGGTGCTGTCGTTGGGCGTGAGTCCGGCGTCGCTGTGGAAGGCGAGCGCGAGATCGACGGGGATGTTCTTCTGCTCGTGCATCATGCGCGTCCAGGCGCCGCGGGCGGAGTAGTCGCAGGTGTAGTCGGTCTCCCAGGCGCGCGTGAGCGTGCTGTCCGCGCCGGCCCACTGCATCCAGTAGTGGGCGCCTTCGGCGAAGGCCGGCATGCCGGAGGTCCTGCCGCCGCGCTCAAGCTTGCCCATGCCGCCGCCGAATTTGACGGCGTCGGCGCTGACCGCATAGCCGGAGCCGCCGCGGTTGTCGAGCACCACGCGTGCTTCGCTGCCTTCGGCGAATTCGAAGGTGCCGAGATAGATCCAGGTGCCGCCGCCGCGCCGCTGGTTTACGGTGAACTCTGTCCGGCCACCGAGGTGGTGGACGGTGTAGTGTGCGCTCTCGCAGCTGTTGGGCAGGGTTTTATAGGAGATATAGACCGCGTAGCGGCCGCGTTCCTTGATGTCGGGAATCCAGGTAGCGCTGGCCGTCGCCGTGCTGCCGGAGCAGAGGACCTGGCGCGCCGTGCCGGCGGTGAAGGGCCTGTCGGCGAAGGTGTACACGGGCTTCGTGTCGGCGAAGCCTTCGCCTGCCGGCTCCCACTCGCCCTGCTCCTGGTAGCGCCCGCGGGTGCGCATCAGCCCCTCGCGAGGGCCGGGGAAGGCCGGGTCGTTGTCGGCGATGATTTCCCGGATCTGGGTGTCCCGCTCGCGCGGGGTCATCACGTAGGCGCCTGCGTTCTCCAGCATCGGGATGAGGAAGGGGAGGACGTAGGTCTGCGTGTACATGTCTTCGACGGTGCGGTGGATGGGGGCGCGCTGCCAGATCCAGGCGCCCTGCTCCTCGTCGTAGTAGCGGCCGTGGCTCTGCCAGAGGACGATGTAGCGGTCGTTCATGCCCTTGAGCCAGCGGCGCGCGTCGGTGCGCTCAATGAAGCGCGCCTGCGTTTGGCGCGGATCCTTGGCTTTGAAGGCGTAGTCGGCGGAGGGGTTGCCGTCGGCGCCGAGCACGGGCGTGGCGAGCTCGCCGAGCTCGTAGCGGTTGGTCTGGATGAGGCCGAGGCCGTAGTCCTTCCATTTCCATTCTTTCTCCAGCTCGGCGCGGAACCAGGTCACGTCCCGGTCGTGCCAGGGGAAGTAGGAAAGGTTGTTATTGAAGGTCAGGTTGAGGTTCTTGCCGCTGACCGTCACGCGGCTCACGGAGAGGCGGTAGTCTACGGTGGTGCGGCGCTTGAGCCGGGCCTGGAGGGTGTCGCAGATGTTGCGGAAATCGCGGGCGCGCGGTGCCTGGGCCCCGATGGGGAGGACGGCGAGCAGCCCCGCGAGCAAGAGAAGGAAGCGACGCTTTTTCATTTGCCGTGGCGCATCTTAATGACGTCGATGACGAAGGTGATGATGCCGGCGAGGCCGATCGCCAGGCAGTCGGCGCGGAAGTCGGTGATGTCCTCGGAGCGGTAGGGGAGCAGGCTCTGCCCGATCTCGGTGAGGCCGGCGAAGACGGCACCGATGGCGCAGATGCTGATCAGGGCGCCGAAGGCTTTGAGCGGCGTGTCCGTGAGCTTGTCGTAGGCCAGGTAGGCGAGGGGCGGGAAGGGGAAGAACATGCAGAAGTGCACGACCTTGTCGGTCGGGATGCCGAGGAAGAATTTCGGGATGTCCGAGATCTTCTCGAAATTGGCGAACAGCAGGTAGCCCACGACCGCGAGGTAGAGGACCATCGCGATGGAGAAGAGTATGGAGCGTGTGCGGTTGGGTTTCATCTAGAGGGCCTGCATGTCGTGAAGTTTCCGGTAATAGCCGCCCAGGGCGAGGAGCTCCTCGTGCGTGCCGCGCTCGACGATGCGCCCTTCGTGCAGAACGACGATCTCGTCGGCGTGCTTGATGGTGCTGAGGCGGTGGGCGATGGCGATGGTGGTGCGTCCGGCCATCAGCTTCTCCAGGGCTTCCTGGACGCTGCGCTCGGACTCGGTGTCCAGCGAGGCGGTGGCCTCGTCGAGGATGAGGATGGGCGGGTTCTTGAGGATGGCGCGCGCGATGCTGATGCGCTGCCGCTGGCCGCCGGAGAGCTTGACGCCCCGGTCGCCGATGTTGGTGTCGTAGCCTTCTTCCTTCTCGCAGATGAAGTCGTGGGCGCCGGCGATGCGTGCGGCGGCTTCGACTTCCTCGCGGGTAGCGTCCTGTTTGCCGAAGGCGATGTTGTTGAAGAGGGTGTCGTTGAAGAGGATCGGGTCCTGGTTTACGTTGCCCATCAGGGCGCGCAGGTCGCTCACGCGCACGTCGCGGATGTCCGTGCCGTCCAGGGTGATGCGGCCCGCGGTGGGCTCGAAGAAGCGGGGGATGAGGTCCACGAGCGTGGACTTGCCGGCGCCGCTTGCGCCCACGATGGCGATGGTCTTTCCCTTCGGGATTTCGAGCTCGATGTTGCTCAGGACCTGGCGACCTCCTTCGTAGCTGAAGCTCACGCCCTCGAAGCGGATGCTCTCGCGAAAGGCGTCGAGCGGCTTCGGATTTTCCGCTTCGCGGATGGGGTTCTCGGCCTGGAGGATGGCGTCGATGCGCTCCATGGAGGCGAGGCCCTTGGGGATGCCGTAGGCGGCCTTGGAGAGGTCCTTGATCGGCTGGATGATGCTGTAGAGGATGGCCATGTAGGCCATGAAGGACGGGGCGTCGATGACGGCCCGCTCGCCCAGGATCAGCGTGCCGCCGAACCAGAGCACGATGGCGATCATGGCGGAGCCGAGGAATTCGCTCACGGGGTGGGCGCTGGCCTGGCGGACGGCCACCTGGGTGTTCTTGCGGCGCATGTCTTCGGTCACGCCGCCGAAGCGCGCGTCCATGCGCTTCTCGGCCCGGAAGGCCTTGACGATGCGCAGGCCGCCGAGGGTCTCTTCGACCTGGCTCATGGTGTCGCTCCAGTATTTCTGCGCTTCCGCGGAATCGGCTTTCAGCTTGCGTCCGGTGAAGCTGATGATGCCGATCATGATGGGCGCGAAGATGATGACGAACAGCGTCAACTGCCAGGACATGCGGAAGAGTACGAACAGGTAGATGACGATCAGGATCGGGTTCTTGATCAGCATCTCGATGGTGCTGGTGATGGAGGTCTCGACCTCCTGGACGTCGCCGCTGATGCGGGCGATGATGTCGCCTTTGCGCTCCTGGCTGAAGAAGCCGAGCGGCAGGGCGAGGATCTTGCGGTAGATCTCCATGCGCAGGTCCTTGACGACGCCGGTGCGGATGGGGACCATCACGGCTGCGGCGCCGAAGTAGCAGGCTACTTTAATTAAGACGATCGCGATGAAGATAAGGCACAAGGCCAGCAGAACGTGGCTCTGGCCGTATTGCTGGATGAACTGGGCGACGTAGTAGTAGGCGTTGTTGGAGATTTCGTTGAAGGGCATCCCGCGGTGCCAGGGGATGAATTCGTAGTGGACGTCGCTGATGTTGAAGAGGATCTGCAGGATCGGGATCAGCAGCGAGAAGGAGAACACGTTGAAGATCGCCGACAGGATGTTCAGCACGACGGATCCTCCGACGTACCCCCTGTACGGCGCCACGTACCGCTTCAATATCTTCCAGAAAGCCTTCATATAGCTTACAAATATAACAATAATCTTTTATAGTCATTCCGGGTGCCCCCTCGACCCCGCCTATCGTCATTCGCCGGCTCTGATCGGCGAATCGATTGATATTTGGAGAAATGCAAGGTTTTTCTTATGTTTGCAAATAAAATAACCACGAATAACCACAAGTAACCGATTTTTCGGGGGACCCATCAACTCCGAAACGTTATGTTCAAGGCGGACAAAATATCGAAGGAATTTTTGTATTCCTTTTACAAGCAATTGTAGGGCTTTTACGTGAAAACGGAATCAGGCCCGTACCTTTGTCGTAGCTGATGAACGAGTTAATAACCACTAAAATGAAAAACCAAGATGAAGAAATTAGTATCGTATCTCTCCATCGCCGCCATGATCCTGGTGGCCGGTGCCTGCAACAAGCAGGACCAGCCGGATCGTGAGCAGAGAACTGCATCGGGACAGCAATTATGACTATTTTGTCAACACTTACGGCAAATCCAAAGGTTGGCCGAGCCTGGATCATCGATATCTTACCAAGAATATCAAGCACGGAGGATTTTGGGGACAAGCACTTATCACACTTTTGTGAATCTCGAAACGGGGGAAGAAGGAAAATTTGACAACGACTTGCGAACCAACCAGTCCTGGTATCGGGTGTTCATCTACTGGTTCGCGCCCAACGGAGACAAGATCAAGTATTGGTAAAAACATCAAGTATATATAACTGAAAAATGAAAAAGAATTTCTTAGGTAAAGCAATGATCCTTACCGCCGTGGCGCTATTGGCGCTTGCGTGCACCAAGGACAACAGTAACGTGAAGAAAGTGGCGGTGCTGCTTCCTGACGCTACCATCATCGACCGTTGGGCCACCGACAAGGCGAACCTGGAGACGGTCATGGGCAAGTATGGCTTCCAGACGACGTTCTACGTGGCTCCGGAGACGGAGGCGGGGGCGCAGCAGCAGGTGGACCAGCTGCGCGACGCCATCACGGCCGGCGCCCGGTTTATCGTGCTGACGGCCATTGACTACAAGAAGATCAACGAGTCCGGGCTGCTGGAGAAGAATCCTGGTCTTCAGGTTGTCTGCCACGACCGCTTCGTGCTGGACAACCCCAACATCGCGTATATTTCCTCCACCGACACGAAGGAGATCGGGCGGATGCAGGCGCTGTTTCTGCTGAACCATTTCCATTCCTCCGGCGAGGCTTCCATGACCATCGAGTTCCTGCAGGGCCCCGACACCGACGTCAACGCCAAGGATTATTTTGAGGGCGCCATGGACTATCTCAAGAAGTACATCGACAGCGGAGCGCTGGTGGTCAAGAGCGGCAAGACGACGTACAGCCAGGTCAAGTCCGACAGCTGGCTGATCGCCGACGGGAAGAAGGCTATGCAGGACCGGCTGGCCAGCTACGGTGCGGGTGAGCGTCCGGACATGATCCTCGCGGCCAATGACAATCTGGCCCAGGGCGCCATCGATGCACTGGGACTGGCGGGCATTACGGACATGCCGGTCATCACGGGCCAGGACAACACCGCCATGGCAGAGTTCAACATCAAGCACGGCAAGCAGGCCATGACCATCGACAAGAATCTGCAGGACATGGCTTACAACACCGCGATGATCATCAACAGCCTGATCGCCAACGCCCCCGTCCAGACCAGCCAGAGCATCTCCGGTATTCCGGTATTCTACTCCAAGATCACCCAGATGACGATCGATAGCTATTAGGGTCGTAGAATAGTCATTCCGGGCTTGATCCGGAATCTCGTTTTCTGTCGGGGCGGGTGTTTGTCTATTTGGATGATTGTTTGCAGGGATGTAAAGGTCCGGAGCGATTATCGAAGATAATTGCTACCTTTGTTGTTCATTAGCAATACAATTAAAACACAGCAATATGATTAAAGTCAATGTGGGAGGCTGCAGCTCCTTTGTCAAAGATGCAGAATATCAGAAATATGTCGGGAAAGCCCTCGAGGCCTTTGATGTGCTTGAGTCCGGAAGCGGCGCGGGCAACGATTTCCTCGGCTGGAAGACCCTGCCCGTGGATACGCCCGATTCGCTGATCGCCGACTGTGAGGCGATCCGCGACGCGTGGGCGGCCAAGGGCGTGAACCTGGTGGTCGTGATTGGCATCGGCGGCAGCTACCTGGGTGCCCGCTGTGCCATCGAGGCCCTCTCGCACGGCTTCGTGCGCAAGGAGGGTGTGCCGCAGATCGCCTTCGCCGGCAACAACCTCTCAGAAGACTACCTCGCCGAACTGATGGACCTCGCCAAGCTGCGCAACACCGCCTGCGTGGTGATCTCCAAGTCCGGCACCACCACCGAGCCGGCCGTCGCTTTCCGCATTTTCAAGGAATATATCGAGAAGACCTACGGCAAGGCCGAGGCCGCGTCCCGTATCGTCGCCATCACCGACGCGAAGAAGGGCGCCCTGAAGACCCTCGCCACGCAGGAGGGCTACAAGACCTTCGTCGTGCCTGACAACGTGGGTGGCCGCTATAGTGTCCTGACCCCGGTGGGCATCCTGCCCATCGTCCTGGCCGGCTTCGACATGCGTGCCATGCTCCGCGGCGCCGCCGAGGAGCGTGCGGCTCTGCTGAAGAAGTCCGCCGAGAACCCGGCCGTGCAGTACGCCGCCATGCGCAACCTGCTTTACAGCGAGCTCGGCAAGAAGATCGAGATTCTCGTGACCTTCAATCCCAAGCTTCAGTACCTGGGTGAGTGGTGGAAGCAACTCTACGGCGAGTCCGAGGGCAAGGAGTGCAAGGGTATCTTCCCGGCCTCCGTGGTGTGCACCACCGACCTCCACTCCATGGGTCAGTTCATCCAGGAGGGCGACCGCGTGCTCTTCGAGACCACCGTCACCGTGAAGAACGCTTCCCGCGAGGTGGTGATCGGCTCCGACGCGCAGAACCTCGACCAGCTCAACTACCTTGCCGGCCAGCACGTGGAGCACTGCAACAAGATGGCCCAGTTGGGCACCCAGCTCGCCCACATCGACGGCGGCGTGCCGCAGATGGAGGTGAGCGTGGAGAAGCTCGATGAGGCGAGCCTCGGCGCGCTCTTCTATTTCTTCGAGTTTGCCTGCGGCGTCAGCGCCTACACGCTGGGTATCAACCCGTTCAACCAGCCGGGCGTGGAGGCGTACAAGAAGAATATGTTCGCGCTGCTCCGCAAGCCGGGCTTCGAGGTGCAGACCGAAGAGATCCTGAAACGCATCCAGTAACCATTTCGGGCAGCTGCTTGCCGTCATTCCGGGCTTGACCCGGAATCCATCCAATACTCCGAAGGAGACTTGAGGCCGGGTATGCCGAAATACGCGTCCACCAAGTCTCCTTTGATGTATAGTTCCCGGCCTGTCAGGTCGGGGTGGTCCACCAGGTTGAGCGCGTCGCGGATCTTACCGGACGGCAGCTGGACGGTGAGGCAATGCTCCCGGACCGTGGTGGTGTCGCTGGGGGCGAGGACGAGATTGGTGTTCTTGGCGTAAGGGCCGCCGAATACGATCTTCTTGCTGCTCGTGGCCGCACCCACGATGTAGCCCCGGACCCAGACGTTGCCCTCGCCGGCGTGCTCGCGCGCCTCGGCGATGTCGTAGGCTTCGTCGGGCGGGCCGGCGGGCTTGTCCAGTTGGAAGAGATCCTCGCAGGAAGCGGGGAACAGGAGGGCGGCGAAGGCCGCCAGGAGTTGAAGTACTTTTTTCATGGCGTTTGGTTTTGCCCGCAAGATGGACAAAAAACCAATACGCCTTAGTAAGAAACGTATATTTTTCTTCTTTTGTGACGAAACTATTCCCGATTCAGCTTTTTGTCAGCCGCCCTCCACGACGCCGACGCACGACATCCGTCCGGGCAGCAGGCAGTACCGCAGTAAAACCGTGGCCGCCCGTGGCCTCGTGAACGGGAGGGGCCCGGCCGCCAGGCTGGGAGGGATAGCGCGAAGCGCGTAGTTTTACGGCGGTAGCTGCCTGTGCCCGGCGGTTAGAGCGTGAAGAGCGGGGAGGGTGTCATGCGGGGCAGGGGGCAGAGGCGCGGGATGCGGCCTTCTGCGTCGGCGTAGATGGATTGGAGGATTTCGGAATTCGTTCGATACGCCAGTTCGGGCGTGTTATTATGTTCCGAGAGGTGGCATAGGAAGATGTTCCGCAGGCCGGGGTGGGCAAAGGCGCGCAGCGCCTCGGCGCACTCGACATTGGAGAGGTGGCCGTGGCCGCCGCAGATGCGGTCCTGCAGGACCTTGGGGTAGGGGCCGTGACGGAGCATGTCCAGGTCGTAGTTGGACTCGATGACCACGGTGTCGGCCTGCTGCGCAAAGGCGAGCGCCTGCGGCACCATGCGGCCGATGTCGGTCATGATCACGAACTTATAATCGTCCAACATCAGCGCGTAGCCGTAGGTGAAGGAGGCGTCGTGGGGGACTTCGAAGTACTGCGCCCGGATGCGGCCGGGCACGAGCTCGTTCCAGCCCGGCGCGAGCGGGGTGCGGCAGGGGCCGTAGTATTCGCCCGTGATGAAATGGTGCGTCAGCGCTTTTGCCAGCTCGGGCGGCGTCCAGACGGGCTTGCGGAGATGCTTGCAGTAGGAGCCGAGCGAGCGGATGTGGTCGTTGTGGTCGTGCGTGACCAGCAGGCCCGCGAAGTCGTCGAAGCAGAGCCCCTCGGCGGCGAGCTCTTTCTTGAGCCGGCGCGGGCTGAAGCCGGCGTCGATCAGCACGCCCGCCTCGCAGGCGTCGGCTTCGTCGAATATGCCCAGGAAATAGCAGTTGCCGCAGCTGCCGGAAGTGAAGGACTTGAACTTAATTTGTTTCATCCTCCGAGCAGTATTTGGAGATGACGCTGTAGGAATCCGCCACGCCCAGCTCGCCGGCGCGCGACAGGTCAATGCATCCTTTCTCCTTGTCTTTCAGGTAGATCAGCACCAGACCCCGGTTGTAGTAAGCGTCGCCCATGTTGGGGTAGAGCTTGATGGCCATGTCGTAATCCTCCAGCGCCTCGATGAAGCGGGACGACAGGCACTCCAGGTTGCCCAGGTTGAAGTAGAGGTACGGCACGTCGGGCAGGATGGTGAGCGCGGCCTTGATGTCTGCGATGGCGTCCGAATAATCATAGGTGCGCGCTACGCGGTCGCTCACGCGGGCGCGCGTGGAGCCTTCCGTGTCCATCGACAGC
The DNA here is from genome assembly GCA_016291185.1 of Bacteroidales bacterium. Next base: position 67,617 of record JAEFAI010000007.1, on the reverse strand, counting down.
GTCTGCACGCTGCCCTCGAGCGAGGCGATGAAGTCGATCATCTCGGCCTTCAGCACGCCGCGGTTCATCAGGTAGAAAGCCTTGTAGTAGCGTGCGTAGCGGTCGCGCGCGACGTCGTCCTCGGCGGCGTTCACCGCCCGGTCGAACCAGCTGAGCGCGGAGTTGAACTGCTTGCGCTGCAGCTCCTGCAGGCCTTTGACGAAGTATTCTTCGGCGTTCGCCGTGAAGAGGTAGTCGTTCGTGCCCGTGCTCTCCGTGTTGCCCAGGGTGATGGGCGTGGGCGCCGCGTCGATGAAGCGCTCGATCAGTACGTTCTCATATTGGCGCGAGAGCGCCACGCTGCGGTTTTCCTTCTCGGGGGCGAGGCTGAACTTGTAGAGCGGCCGCAGGCGGATGTCGATGTCGCGGTGCTGCAGGAGCTCGTTGTCGAAGTCCTTCTTCGCGAAGTCCGCGTCCAGGGCCAGCAGCGAGTTGTACTGCCGCGTGGTGTCGGCGAAAGAGGTCTCGCCGCTGCGCGCGCGGTAGTCACGCACCTTCTGCTGCGCGATCTGGTAGTCCGCCCGCGACTCGCGGGTGCGGCCGAGCATGTTCTCCACGTAGGAGCGGTTGAGGTACGCTTTCGCGAAATCGGGATAGAGCTCGATGGCCTTGTTGTAGTCCTCCAGGGCGTCCTGCCAGCGGGCCATCTCCACGAAGATGGCCGCGCGGTTGTAATGCGCGAGGACGTTGCCCGGGTTGATGTTGATCACGCGGTCCATGTCCGCGAGCGCCTGCTCGAAAGCGCCCACCTGGGCGTAGATGAGGCTGCGGTTGTAGAGCGTGAGGGCGTTGCCGGGCTCGTGCTCGAGCACGGTGTCCAGGTCGGCCACGGCCTCGTTGTAGCGTCTTTGCTCGTAATAGATCAGCGCGCGGTTGAAGTAGGCGAAGGTGTTGTCCTTGTCCAGCGCGATGGCCTCGTCCAGGTCGGCCACGGCTTCGTCGTACTGGCCCTGGGCGGCATAGACGCGCGCCCGGCGGACGAAGCCCTCGGGCTCGGTGCGGTCCAGGCGGATGGCGCGGTTGTAGTCCGCCATCGCTTTGGTCGTGTCCGCGAGGAAGAGGTAGCACGCGCCGCGGTTCAGGAAAGCGGCCGGGTCGCGCGGCTCCCGCTTGATGTAGAAGTCGAAGTCCGCCACGGCGTCGTCGAACTTCTGCGCAAGGAAGTTGGCCACGCCGCGCGAGAAATAAATGCCGATCTGGCCGGGGCGCAGCTCCAGCGCGCGGTCGAAGTCGCGGAAGGCGGCCTCGTAGTCGCCGAAGCGGCTCTCGGTGATGGCGCGGTAGTGGAAACCGTTGGTAAAGACGGGATTGAGACGCACGGAGGTGTTGAAGTCCGTCTGCGCGCCGCGCAGGTCGCCGAGGTTGTATTTCGCGATGCCGCGGAAGAAGAAACTCCAGTAGTCGGTCGTGTCCAGGCGCGAGAGGACGTTGAAATTCTCGATGGCCAGGGCGTAGCGCCCGTCGGAGAGCGCCTGGCGCCCCCGCCACATGAAGACGTCCTTGTCGTACTGGGCGGAGACAATGCCGGCTGCGCAGAGCAGAATCGTTATGGTCAGGAGAAACTTTTTCATTACCTTTGCAAAGATAAACAATTATCGGACCCGAATTGAAGCGCCTGCGCATTTTTCTGCTCTTCTTCTGCCTGTCGGCCGCCCTGCTGGTGCGGCCGGAGATGCTGCGTGCGCAGCAGATTTTGCCTCAGGAAGGCCGGACCGCGGAGCTGCGCGCCGAGGTGGAATTCCTTTGCGATTCGCTCTGCGCCGGGCGCGGCTTCGGCACCGCCGGGGCGCAGGGCGCGACGCTCTATCTGCTTCGCCAGCTGCGCAATGCCGGGCTGCGCACCACCGTGCAGTCCTTTGCCGCAGGCGGACGGGTCGGCCACAATGTGGTGGCCGTGACGCCCGGCTGGTTCCGGCGCTACATCGTCGTCGGCGCCTATTTCGACGGCCTGGGTGTCCTGGACGGCCGGATCTATCCCGGCGCCGACGCCAACGCCTCGGGCGTCGCCGCGCTGCTTGCGCTCGCGCGTGAACTCCCCGAAGTCTGCCGCGGTGAGGTGGGGCTGGTGTTCGTCGGCTTCGACGGCCACGCCGCCGACCTCTCCGGGGCTAGCGCTTTCCTGAAGCGCTACCGCTCGGTGTATCCGCCGGTGATGATGGTCAATCTCGATCTGCTCGGCTCCTCGCTGGCGCCGGTCAGCCCCGCGCGCCCCGACTATTTGATCGCGCTCGGCGGCGGGCCCTATCGCTTCGCGCTCGAATCCGCGGCCCGCGGCCCGCGTCTTGACCTTACCTATGATTATTACGGGAGCGAGGCCTTTACCGACATTTTCTACCGCCGGGTCAGCGACCAGCGCTGCTTCCTGGAGGCCGGCATTCCCGCCGTCATGTTCACCTCCGGCATCACCCAGCACACCAATCAGGTCACCGACACCCCGGCCACTCTCAACTACGACCTCCTGAGCCGTCGCATCGATCTCATCTCTGCCTGGCTCCGCGGCCAGCTGTAGCTTCCTTCACCCGAATCTTCCGTTCGCTGTGAGTTGTAAGTAATTGACAGATAGTTACAGCTCACAGCCAGTATAAAGATAGAAGGAAACAGGTGAAAGAAAAATCGGAGCGAAGCAGGATGCAACTGGCCCGTGAATAAAAAATTCACGGGCCAGTTGCATCCCTGCGACTAGCCCGTTACTTAACCTAAACTTAAACTATGAAAAACTTCGTGGCCAAGGTAGAGAGATTTTGGGAGAAATGCAAATTTTGAATGGATTTATTTTGTATTTTTGCGGCGTTGGTTAGCCCACAACACTTCAATTATGTTTAAACATCGTTTTATCCTTTTCGTCGCTGCCGCGTTGCTGGTGGCGATGCCGTCGTGCAAGCGCTATGAGACCGTTCCCGGTGATGCGCAGCAGACCAAAATCTACACGCTGGACAACGGCATGAAGATTTTCATGTCCGTGAACAAGGAACAGCCCCGCATTCAGACCTTCATGGCCGTGAAGGTGGGTAGCAAGAACGACCCGTCCGAGACGACCGGTCTTGCGCACTACTTCGAACACCTGATGTTCAAGGGTACGGAGCATTTCGGTACGGTGGACTATGAGGCCGAGAAGCCGATGCTCGACGAGATCGAGCAGCTCTTCGAGACCTATCGCCAGACCACGGATGTGGCTGAGCGTCAGGCCATCTATCACCGCATCGACTCGGTGAGCTACGAGGCTTCGAAACTCGCAATTCCCAATGAGTATGACAAGCTGATGGCCATCATCGGCGCGGACGGCACCAACGCCTGGACCTCCGCCGACGAGACTGTCTATACCGAAGATATCCCTTCCAACCAGATCGACAACTGGGCCCGCATCCAGGCCGACCGCTTCCGCCACGGCGTGATCCGCGGCTTCCATACGGAGCTGGAGACGATCTATGAGGAGAAGAATATGTCCCTCACCCAGGACAGCCGCAAGCTGTGGGAGGCCATTGACCAGGCCCTGTTCCCGCACCACCCGTACGGCCAGCAGACCACCCTGGGCAGCCAGGAGCATCTGAAGAATCCGTCCATCACCAACGTGAAGAAGTATCACGATACCTATTACGTGCCGAACAACATCGCCGTGTGCGTGTCGGGCGACTTCGATCCGGACGAGATGGTGGCCGCCATCGAGAAGTATTTCGGCGACTGGGAGCCGAACCCGGAAATCCCGACGCTGCAGTTCGAGCCGGAGGCGCCCATCACCGAGCCCATCGTGCGTGAGGTTTACGGCCTGGAGGCCGAGAACCTCGCCCTGAGCTGGCGTCTGCCCGCTCCGTCCGACCTGAAGACCGCGGCGGTGGCCGAGATCGCCGGTTCCGTCCTCTACAACGGCCAGGCCGGTCTGATGGACCTGGACGTGAACCAGCTGCAGAAAGCCCTTTTCGTCTATGGCGGCTACGAGGCTCAGGCGGACTACAGCTATTTCCTCGCCATGGGTAACCCGAAGCAGGGCCAGACCCTGGAGCAGGTCCGCGACCTGATCCTCGAGGAGGTGGCGAAACTGCGCAGCGGCGAATTTGACGAGGCCCTCCTCGAGGCGACCGTCAACAATATCAAACTGAGCAAGATGCGCGAGCTGGAGAACAATCGTTCCCGCGCGCAGAACTACGTGACGGCCTTCATCAACGGCATTCCCTGGAAGGATGCCTGCAAGGATATCGACCGCCTGGCGGCCGTGACTAAGGAGGATGTCGTCGCCTTCGCGAACGAGTACCTGGGCGAGAACGCCTACGCCGTGGTGTACAAGCGCCAGGGTGAGGACAAGAACGTCCAGAAGATCTCCGCTCCGAAGATCACCCCGATCGTGACCAACCGCGACCAGGCCAGCGCTTTCCTGACGGAAATCCAGAACAGCGAGGTGAAGCCGATCGAGCCGGTGTTCGTGAACTTCGACAAGGATATGGCCCAGTTCTCCCTGGCCGAGGGCGCCGAGGTGCTCTACAAGAAGAACGAGCTGAACGATGTGTTCAACCTGCAGCTCGTTTACAACAAGGGCGTTCAGCAGGATCCGGCCCTGAGCCTTGCGATGGACTACCTGAGCTATCTGGGCACCCCGGACATGAGCGCTGAGGAGATGGCTTCCAAGATGTACGCCCTGGCGTGCAGCTACAGCGGCGGCGCCGGTGCCACCCAGAGCTCGATCCGCGTGAGCGGCCTGTCCGAGAATATGGCCGAGGCACTGCGCCTGGTGGAGAACCTGGTGCAGAACGCCGTGCCTGACGAGGCCATCCTGGCCAACCTGAAAGCTGACATCATCAAGGACCGCGCCGACAGCAAGAAAGCGCAGCGCAGCTGCTTCACCGCCCTGCAGCGCTATCTCTACTACGGTCCTGAGTTTATCAAGAATACGACCCTGACCAACGACGCGCTGATGGCGCTGACCTCCGAGGAACTTCTCGGCAAGGTGCGTGAGGTCTTCGGCCTGGGCCACGAGATCCTCTACTACGGACCGATGTCCGAGAATGAGCTTAAGTCCGCCCTGACCGACGCCCACTATGTGGCGGAAGGTGCGCAGATGCTGCCCGAGCAGTATCCGGTGTACCAGCTCACCCCGTCCAACCGCGTGGTGATGGCGCAGTACGACGCTGCCCAGATCTACTATCTGCAGTACTCCAACCGCGGCGAGGCCTTCGAGCCGGCGAACACGGGCGACATCGCCGTGTACAATGAGTACTTCGGCGGCGGCATGAACACGATCGTGTTCCAGGAGATGCGCGAGGCGCGCGGCCTGGCCTACAGCGCGCAGGCTTTCCTGAGCAGCCCGTCCTTCAAGGAAGATACATATTCCTTCATCGCCTTCATCGCTACGCAGAACGACAAGATGCGCCAGGCGGTCGAGGCTTTCGACGAGATTATCAATGAGATGCCGGAGTCCGAGGCTGCCTTTGCCGTGGCGAAGGATGCCATGCTGAGCCGCCTGCGCACCCAGCGCACGACGGGCCTGGATGTGCTCCTCGACTATCTGGACTGCCGCCGTCTCGGCCTCGCCGAGCCGATGGATCGCGCCATCTTCGAGAAAGCGCAGAACGCTACGCTCGCCGATGTCGTGGCCACCCAGCAGAAGTGGGTCAAGGGTCGCAACTACACCTATGCGATCCTCGGCGACATCAAGGATCTGGACACCAAGTTCCTCGCCACGCTCGGCCCTGTGCAGGTGCTGAGCCTCGAGGAGATCTTCGGCTACTAGGATGACGCTGAAGGCTTGTCTGCGCTCGATGCGGCTGCGCACGCTGCCGCTCTCGCTCGCCGGGATCGTGCTGGGCGTGCTGCTTGCCGCTAAGGTCTGCGACTACGACCTGCTGACGGTCGTGCTGCTCTTACTGACGACAGTTTGCCTTCAGATACTCAGTAACTTATCGAATGAATTAGGGGATACCCTGTCCGGGACGGACCGCTCCGACCGGCAGGGTATCCATTATTCTCTCCAGGACGGGGAGATGACCGTCCCGGAAATGAAGCGGCTGATCGGCTGCTTTGCCGTCCTGTCCTGCCTCGTGGGCCTCGCCATGGTGTGGAGCGCCTTCGGTACGCTTCTCGCGCCGTTGCCGGTGGCTTTCCTGGCGCTCGGCGCCGCCGCCGTCTGGGCGGCGATGCACTACACGCTGGGCAAACACCCCTACGGCTACCGTGGGCTGGGGGACTTCTTTGTTTTTATCTTTTTCGGTCTCGCGACCGTTTGCGGCGGCTATTTCCTGACCAGTCTCTTGTGGGACTGGCGTATCCTGCTGCCTGCCGCGTCCATCGGTTGCTTCAGCGTGGCAGTGCTGAATGTCAATAATATACGCGACATGAAGAGCGACGCTGCGACGCGAACGACCGTGGCGCTGAAGCTCGGCCTGCGCCGTGCGCGCATCTACCAGACCGCCCTGATCGCGGCGGGCTGGGCGCTGATGACGGCCTACGCGCTGAGCGAGCCGCTGCACTGGCTGCACTTCATGTACGTGCTCGCATTGCCGGGCTTCCTGAAACACCTGCATGGGGTGTGGACGCGCGAGGACCGGGCGCTGGATCCGATGCTCCCGCTGCTGGTGATGAGCACGTTCCTGTTCGCCCTGTTGGCGGGTATCTGCTGCTAGAGATTCGCCGGTCGGAGCCGGCGAATGACGATCATTTCTCTCCGATGTACATCCGACAGAGGCCGAAGGTGAAGGCGCGGTGGCGTACGTTCGCGAAGCCGCAGCGCTGCATCGTGGCCGTCCATTCCGGGCGGCCGGGGAAGGCCTGCACCGAGGCGGGGAGGTAGGTGTAGGCGGCCTTGTCGCCCGAGATGAGCCCGCCGATCCAGGGCACGAAATGCATGAAATAGAGATTGTAGGCCCAGCGCAGGAGCTTATTTTCCGGAACGGAAAGCTCCAGGATGACGAGGCGCCCGCCGGGCTTGAGCACACGCCGGATCTCCTCCAGCGCGGCCTCGCGGTGCGCGAAATTGCGGATGCCGAAGGCGATGGTGGCGCAGTCGAAACTGCCGTCAGCAAAGCGCATCTGCTCGCTGTCGCCCTGCTCGCAGGAAATGCGGCCGTCCAGGCCGGCCTTGGAGACCTTCTCCCGCATCACGGCGAGCATCCCCTCGGAGAGGTCCAGCCCCGTGATGTGGCTGTCGGCGTGCATGCGGCGCGCCTGGGCCAGCGCGAAGTCGCCCGTGCCGCAGGCGATGTCAAGCAACTGCTGCGGCTGCCCGGGCGTCACGATTTCGCGCAACGCGCGGCGCCGCCAGCTACGGTCCACCCCGAGCGACATCAGGTGGTTGAGGCGGTCGTAGTCGGGAGCGATCCCGTCGAACATCTGCTGGATTTTCTCTTTTTGCGGCATGGTCTTGGAATAAAAAATCCGGCGCTTGAAGCCGGACCCTGGAGCAGGATAAGGGAGTCGAACCCTCCTCCTTGGCTTGGGAAGCCAATGCACTACCGATGTGCTAATCCTGCTAAGTGCAACATTGAATCAGATTTGAAATTGTTTGGCCACAATTTTAACTCAATGCCGATGCAAATATAGCAAATAATTCGTAAATTTGACAACTTGAAACAAAACGAAGAAATGTACTCATTGGGAATCGATGTCGGATCTTCATCCGTCAAAGTAGCCCTCCTGGACATCAAGGGAGGCAAATGTGTTTGTTCAGCCACCAACCCCAAATCCGAGGCCCCTATCAAGGCGGTCCAGAAGGGTTGGGCGGAGCAGGACCCGAAGTCCTGGTGGAAATATATGGCAGAGGGCATCAAGGAGATGGCTGCCGCCGGCTATGACCTGAGCCAGGTTCAGTCGATCGGTATCTCCTACCAGATGCACGGCCTCGTGGCCCTGGACAAGAACGGCGAGCCGGTGCGCGACGCCATCATCTGGTGCGACTCCCGCGCCGTCGCGATCGGTGCCGAGGCCCTGCAGGCCATCGGTTATGACCGCTGCATGGAGCACCTGCTCAACTCTCCGGGCAACTTCACGGCTTCCAAGCTGGCCTGGGTGAAGCGCAACGAGCCGGACGTGTATGCCAAGATCTGGCGCTTCATGCTCCCCGGCGATTACATCGCCTACCGTCTGACCGGTGAGGCCACGACAACGGCTACGGGTATGTCCGAGGGCATCCTGTGGGACTTCATGGACCGCCGTCGCGCCCACTTCGTGGCCGACTACTACGGCATCGAGTCCGATAAATTCTGCCCGGTGGTGAAGGCCATCGGCGAGCAGGGCAAGGTGACGGCCGCGGTGGCCGCCGAGCTGGGCCTCCCCGCCGGCATTCCCGTGTCCTACCGCGCCGGCGACCAGCCGAACAACGCCTTCTCCCTGGACGTCCTGAAGCCGGGCGAGATCGCCGCGACGGGCGGCACCAGCGGTGTCGTCTATGGCGTGACCGACGTGGAGAAGTTCGACCCGCAGTCGCGTGTCAACACCTTCCTGCACGTCACCGCACAGGTGGACAACCCGGTCCTCGGCGTGCTGCTCTGCATCAACGGTACCGGCATCATGAATTCCTGGGCGCATCACAACATCACCCCGGAACTCTCTTATCCTGAAATGAATGACCTGGCCGCTTCCGCCCCCGTGGGCGCTGACGGCCTGCTCGTGCTGCCGTTCGGCAACGGCGCGGAGCGCGTCCTCGCGAACCGCACCACCGGCGCCCGCCTCGTGGGCGTGGACCTGGTGCGCCACAGCAAGGCGCACATCCTGCGCGCCGTCCAGGAAGGCATCGCGTTCTCCTTCCGCTACGGCATCGATATCATGAAGGAAATGGGTCTGAAGCCTGACGTGATCCGCGCCGGCAAGGCCAATATGTTCCTCAGCCCGCTCTTCCGCTCGACGCTCGCCACCCTGTGCGACGCCCGCATCGAACTCTTCGACACCGACGGCTCGCTGGGCGCTGCCCGCGGCGCCGCGCTGGGTGCCGGTATCTACAAGACCACGGACGAGGCCTTCGCCACGCTCCAGAAGCTGGATACCATCGAGCCGGAGAAGAGCTGGAAGCAGCCGCTCGAAGAGGCCTACGGCCACTGGAAGCAGGAAGTTAGCAATGCACTCAAGTAAAAAACAACCAATAATCAATCTTATTTTATCAAATTATGGCAAACAAAGAGTACTTCCCTGGTATTGGGAAAATCAAATTCGAAGGCCAGGATTCCAAGAATCCCCTCGCTTTCCATTATTACAACGCCGAGCAGGTTGTCTGCGGCAAGAAGATGAAGGATTGGCTGAAATTCGCCATGGCATGGTGGCACACCCTCGGCCAGGCGTCCGGCGACCCGTTCGGTGGCCAGACCCGCAGCTACGAGTGGGACAAGGCTGACTGCCCTTACACCCGCGCCCGTGAGAAGGCTGACGCCGGCTTCGAGATCATGGAGAAGCTCGGTATCGGTTACTACTGCTTCCACGATATCGACCTGGTGGAGGACACCGAGGATATCGCCGAGTACGAGGCCCGCATGAAGGACATCACTGACTATCTGCTCGAGAAGCAGAAGGCTACCGGCATCAAGAACCTGTGGGGTACCGCCAACGTGTTCGGTAACAAGCGTTACATGAACGGTGCCGCTACCAACCCGCAGTTCGACGTGGTCGCCCGCGCCGCTCTCCAGATCAAGAACGCCATCGATGCCACCATCAAGCTGGGCGGCACCGGTTACGTGTTCTGGGGTGGCCGTGAGGGTTACTACAGCCTGCTGAACACCCAGATGCAGCGTGAGAAGGATCACCTCGCCAAGATGCTCACCGCCGCCCGCGACTACGCTCGCGCCAACGGTTTCAAGGGCACCTTCCTCATCGAGCCGAAGCCGATGGAGCCGACCAAGCACCAGTATGACGTCGACACCGAGACCGTGATCGGTTTCCTCCGTGCCAACGGTCTGGACAAGGACTTCAAGGTGAACATCGAGGTCAACCACGCCACCCTCGCCGGCCACACCTTCGAGCACGAGCTCACCGTGGCCGTTGACAACGGTTTCCTCGGCAGCATCGACGCCAACCGCGGCGACGCTCAGAACGGCTGGGATACCGACCAGTTCCCGGTGGATCCGTACGATCTCACCCAGGCTATGATGCAGATCATCCGCAACGGCGGTTTCAAGGATGGCGGTACCAACTTCGACGCGAAGCTCCGTCGTTCCTCCACCGATCCTGAGGATATCTTCATCGCCCACATCAGCGCGATGGACGCTATGGCTCACGCCCTGCTCAACGCCGCCGCCGTGCTCGAGGAGAGCCCGATCTGCAAGATGGTCAAGGAGCGTTACGCTTCCTTCGACAGCGGCCTCGGCAAGAAGTTCGAGGATGGCAAGGCTACGCTCGAGGAGCTCTACGACTATGCCAAGAAGAATGGCGAGCCGAAGGTCGCTTCCGGTAAGCAGGAGCTGTATGAAACCTTCCTGAATCTTTACGCGAAGTAGTAATGGCTGCTCAGCAAGATAAAGGATCAGGTGCGTATCTGTTTTCGATCGTGCTTGTCGCCGTGCTTGGCGGCCTGCTGTTCGGATACGATACGGCCGTGATTTCCGGTGCAGAACGAGGTCTGCAGGCGTTCTTCGAGAGCGCCTCAGACTTCGATTACACCGATGTCCTGCACGGCTTCACCTCTTCCAGCGCTCTGATCGGTTGCATCATCGGTAGCGCACTCTCCGGTCTATTCGCCGGCAAGTTCGGCCGTAAGAAGAGCCTGTTCTTCGCAGGTGTCTGCTTCTTCCTGAGCGCCGCCGGTTCCTACTACCCGGAGTTCCTGTTCTTCGAGAAGGGCGTGCCTACCCACTCCCTGTGGATTGCGTTCAACCTCTACCGTGTGCTCGGCGGCATCGGCGTGGGTATGGCTTCCGCCATCTGCCCGATGTACATCGCCGAGGTGGCTCCGGCCAACAAGCGCGGTACGCTGGTGTCCTGGAACCAGTTCGCGATTATCTTCGGCCAGCTGGTCGTGTACTTCGTGAACTTCCTCATCCTCCAGTCTCACAAGAACGATCCCGCCGTCGTCGAATGGACGAACCAAGTGGGCTGGCGTCTGATGTTCGGCTCCGAGTGTGTGCCGGCAGGTCTCTTTACCCTGCTGATCCTCCTCGTGCCTGAGACGCCGCGTTACCTCGTGATGTCCGGCCAGGATGACAAGGCCCTGGCTGTGCTCTCCCGTATCAACGGCAGCACCGCAGCTAACCAGATTCTCTCCGACATCAAGAACACCGTCGTGGAGAAGAAGGAGAAGCTCATGGCCTACGGCTTCATCGTCATCTTCATCGGCTGCATGCTCAGCGTGTTCCAGCAGTTTGTCGGCATCAACGCCGTGCTGTACTTCGCGCCGCGCATCTTCGAGTCGATGGGCATGGGCAATCCGATGACGCAGACCGTGATGATGGGTATCGTGAACATCAGCTTCACGCTTGTCGCCATCTTCACCGTGGAGAAGCTCGGCCGCAAGCCGCTGCTGATCACCGGCTCCCTGGGCATGGCCCTGGGTGCCCTCGGTGTGGCTCTGGCGGACGCGGTTCCGGGCGTGCCCGGTATCGTGGGCGTGCTCAGCATCATGATCTACTCCGCGTCCTTCATGTTCAGCTGGGGCCCGATCTGCTGGGTACTCATCTCCGAGATCTTCCCGAACACGATCCGTGGCGCCGCCGTGGCTATCGCCGTGGCCTTCCAGTGGATTTCGAACTTCATCGTGAGCTCCACCTTCGTGCCGCTCTACACCTGGAGTCCGGCTTTCACCTACGGTCTCTACTGCGCGATGTGCCTGCTGGCCGCCTTCTTCGTGTGGCGTCTGGTCCCCGAGACCAAGGGCAAGACCCTCGAGGATATGTCCGCGCTCTGGCGCAGCCGTCAGCAAGCGAAATAATTTTGCTGAACCTTCAAGTGAAAACCGGCCGGATACTTCATCCGGCCGGTTTTTTGTTATCTTTGCATTTATGAAACGCTTGCTGATAACCTTGTTGCCGCTGCTCCTGCTGGCCGGTTGCCTTGCCGACACCGGGACCCTGCAGCGCGGCGAAGATTTCAATTTCGACTGGAAATTCACCCTCGGCGACGAGCCGGCCTACGCACAGAGCGCCTTCGACGACGGCGCCTGGCGTGCGCTGCACCTGCCCCACGACTGGAGCATCGAAGGGGAATTCTCCGCGGACAACCCTTCCACCCCCGGAGGCGGTGCGTTGCCGGGCGGGGTTGGCTGGTACCGAAAGCATTTCGAGGCGCCTACAGGCGTCTTCGGTCCTGACGGCCGGGCTGTCAAATGCGTCCGCGTGGAATTCGACGGCGTGTTCATGAACAGCACCGTCTATGTGAACGGGCTGGCCCTGGGCACGCGTCCGTACGGCTATAGTTCCTTTTCTTATGATATTACCGCTTGCCTGCAGCCGGGCGATAACGTGATTGCGGTCCGCTGCGACAACGCCGAGCAGCCCAACTCTCGCTGGTACGCCGGCTGCGGTATCTACCGCCCCGTGCGGCTGGTCGTCTGCGACCCGCTCCACGTGGCCTATGACGGGGTCTATGTGCGCACGACGAATGTCTCGGACGAGCGGGCCACCGTGGTGCTGACCGTCGAGACCGAGGGCAGTGCGCCTGGGCAGGACCTGCAGTACGATATCCGGATCGCAGACGCGCGTGGGCGCACGGTGGCAAGAACTTCCGCGCTTGGCGCGCCGGTCTTCGAGACGCGCCTGGAGCTCAAGACGCCCCGACGCTGGGACGTAGATGATCCCTATTTATATACCGCGCACGTGAAGGTGTCCGCGGCAGGGCAGGAGGATAACTACGCCGTCCGTTTCGGCGTCCGAACAACGGACTGGGACGCTGACCGGGGCTTCTTCCTGAACGGCCGGCCGCTCAAGTTGCGGGGCGTCTGCCTGCACCACGACATGGGTTGTCTCGGCACCGCTGTGCACCGCCGCGCCTTGGAGCGCGAGCTGCAGATCCTGCAGGACATGGGCGTGAACGCCATCCGCACTTCCCACAACCCGCCTGCCCGGGAGCTGCTTGAGCTCTGCGACGAGCGGGGCCTGCTGGTCATGGACGAGGCGATGGACATGTGGCGCAAGCCCAAAACCCGCTACGACTACTCCCGCTTTTTCGACGAATGGCACGTTCGCGACATGCAGGACTTCGTGCGCCGTGACCGCAACCACCCCTCGGTGGTGATGTGGAGCATCGGCAACGAGATCATCGAGCAGAGCGATTCGCCCTTCGACGAGCCGGAGGCGAACGTCGAACTCACGCGCCACATGGCGCAGCTCATCCGCGACCTGGATACCACCCGCGCCATCACGGCCGGCTGCAACGGCGTCTGGCCGGGCAATAACCTGCTGCGCAGCGGCGCGCTGGACGTCTATGGATTCAACTACCATCCGCATCTGTACGATTCCTGCCGCGCCTGGTTCCCGGACAAGCCGCTGATCGGCTCCGAGACTGTTTCCTCGCTGAACAGCCGGGGGATGTATTTCCAACCTTCGACCGACCGCAAGAAGCTGCCGAGCCGCGGCTGGCAGTACACCGCCGAGGACGAGGTAGACTGGAATCACCAGGTCACGGCCTACGACGCTTGCTGCGCCCCATGGGCGAATTATCACGAGGAAGCCTGGATCGCTGTGCGCGACCGCGACTTCATCGCGGGCACCTTTATCTGGACGGGATTCGACTATCTGGGTGAGCCGACGCCTTACGGATGGCCGTCACGCAGCTCGTACTTTGGCGTCGTGGACCTGGCCGGGTTCCCGAAAGATGCGTACTGGATGTATCAGTCCGAGTGGACGGACAAGACGGTGCTGCACCTCTTCCCGCACTGGAACTGGAAGCCCGCTCAGAGCGTGGATGTCTGGGCGTACTACAACAACGCCGACGAGGTGGAGCTCTTCCTGAACGGCGTATCCCAGGGCCGGCGGGCGAAGACGCACACGCAGCTCCACGCGGAGTGGCTGGACGTCCCGTTCGAGCCCGGGCGAATCGAGGCGGTATCCTACCGGAATGGCAAGGAGGTGGCCCGCGAGGCGCGCTACACATCGGGTGCTCCCGTTACGCTGCGCCTGACGCCCGACCGGACGACCCTTGCCGCCGACGGCTATGATCTCGCCTACGTGACCGTGGAGGCGCTGGACGCCGACGGACGCGTGGTGCCGGATGCCTCCGACCTGCTGTGCTTCAGCGTGGACGGTGCGGGAGAGCTGGTGGGCGTGGACAACGGCAACGCCGCCGATACGCTCTCGCTGAAGGGCGACGAAAAAGCCCTCTTCAGCGGCAAGGCGCTGGCGGTCGTCCGCTCCCTGCGCGGTCAGGCGGGCATTGCCACGCTGAGCGTCAGTTCGCCCTACGCCACCGTCCGGACCAACATCGTCATTAAGTAGTGTCCTGGAGATACGCACCTGTCAGGTGTGGTTTTTGCAGAAGAGGGAGCGCATTTGCAAAGTTGCTGTAAATGCGCTAACTTTGTACGATTACGCGCCTGCGCGTACGTATATGCACACAGAAAACGAATAATACTGTCAAAATGTCATTTGCATCTGTCATCGGCAAGATCTTCGGTTCGAAGTCGGAACGCGACTACAAAGCCGTGAAGCCCATCCTGGACAAGATCCTCGCCGTCTATCCGGAAATCGACGCTCTCTCCGACGACGACATCCGCGCCCGCTCCGCGGCGCTGCGCGCTCAGCTGCGCGAAGTGGAGAAGCCTTTCGAGGACCGCATCAACGAGATTAAACAAGAACTGGATCAAGATATTCCCATTTCCGAGAAGGAACGGCTGGCCAGCGAGTCTGACAAGCTTGTCAAGGACGAGGACGAGGCCATCGAGAAGGCGCTCGACGAGATTCTCCCGGAGGCTTTTGCCATCGTGAAGAGTACGGCGCGTCGCTTCAAGGAGCACGAGACCATCACGGTCAACGCGACGCAGTTCGACCGCGACCTGTCGGTGAACCACGACTTCGTGGACATCGAAGGCGACAAGGCGATCTTCCGCAACCACTGGCTCGCCGGCGGTAACGAGATCACCTGGGACATGGTCCACTACGACGTCCAGCTCATCGGCGGCATCGCCCTGCATCAGGGCAAGATCGCGGAGATGGCGACGGGCGAGGGCAAGACCCTCGTGGCGACCCTGCCGGTGTTCCTGAATGCCCTTGCGGGCAAAGGCGTGCACATGGTGACCGTCAATGATTATCTGTCCAAGCGTGACTCCGAGTGGATGGGGCCGCTGTATATGTTCCACGGCCTGTCCGTGGACTGTATCGACAAGCATCAGCCCAACTCCGACCCGCGCCGCAAGGCCTACGAGTGCGATATTACCTTCGGTACGAACAACGAATTCGGTTTCGACTACCTGCGTGACAACATGGCCATCAGCCAGGATGACCTGGTGCAGCGCAAGCACCATTTCGCCATCGTGGATGAGGTGGACTCCGTGCTCATCGACGATGCGCGTACCCCGCTCATCATCTCCGGTCCGATCACGCGCAACGAGGCCGACGAGGCGCAGTTCATGGAGTTCCGTCCCTACGTGGAGCGGCTCTATCAGACGCAGCGCACCCTGGTGAACCAGGTGCTCAACGAGGCCAAGAAGAAGATCGCCGAGGGCGACGAGGCCGAGGGCGGCAAGCTCCTCCTGCGGGCCCACAAGGGTCTGCCGAAATACCAGCCGCTCATCAAGTTCCTCTCCGAACCGGGTATGAAGGTGCTCCTCCAGAAGGCGGAGAACTACTACATGCAGGACAACGAGAAGGAGATGCCCGTGGTCACGGATCCGTTGTATTTCGTGATCAACGAGCAGCTGCACTCCGTGGATATGACCGACAAGGGCCACGAGGTGCTGGCGAAGAGCGTGGGCGAGGACGACTTCTTCGTCCTGCCGGACGTGGGTTCCCGCATGGCGGAGATCGAACACTCCGACCAGACGCTGCTGGAGAAGCAGCAGAAGAAGGACGAGCTCATGGCGGACTTCTCCACCAAGAGCGAGCGCGTGCACACGGTCATCCAGCTCCTGAAGGCTTACACCATGTTCGAGAAGGACGTGGACTACGTGATCATGGACGGCAAGATCAAGATCGTGGACGAGTCCACGGGCCGTATCATGGAGGGCCGCCGCTGGAGTGACGGTCTGCACCAGGCCGTCGAGGCCAAGGAGAACGTCAAGGTCGAAGGCGCCACGCAGACCTTCGCGACGATCACCCTGCAGAACTACTTCCGTATGTACCACAAGCTCGCCGGTATGACCGGTACGGCCGAGACCGAGGCGGGCGAATTCTGGAGCATCTACAAGCTGGATGTGATGGTCATCCCGACCAACCGCCCGGTGATTCGCGACGACCAGAACGACTTGATTTATAAGACCAAGAAAGCAAAATATGCGGCCGTCATCGACCGCATTGTGGACCTGTCGAACGCAGGCCGTCCGGTGCTCGTCGGTACGACGGACGTCGAAACCTCCGAGCTCCTGAGCCGCATGCTCCGGATGCGCGGCATCCGCCACAACGTGCTGAACGCCAAGGAGCACGCCCGCGAGGCTGAGATCGTGGCCCAGGCGGGCCAGACCTCGGCCGTGACCATTGCCACGAACATGGCAGGCCGTGGTACGGATATCAAGCTCTCCGACGACGTGAAGGCCGCAGGCGGCCTCGCGATCATCGGCACCGAGCGCCACGATTCCCGCCGCGTTGACCGCCAGCTGCGCGGCCGTGCCGGCCGTCAGGGCGACCCGGGTTCGTCCACGTTCTACATTTCCCTGGAAGACAAGCTGATGCGACTGTTCGGTTCTGAGCGTATCGCCAGCATGGTTGACAAGATGGGTATGGCGGACGACGAGGCCCTCGAGAGCAAGATGCTCTCCAACGCCATCGAGAATGCGCAGAAGAAGGTCGAGGAGAACAACTTCGGCATCCGTAAGCGCCTGCTCGAATACGACGACGTGATGAACTATCAGCGTGAAGCGATCTACTCCCGCCGGCGCAACGCCATCAGCGGCGAGAAGATCGAGATCGACCTCCAGAATATGATGAAGGACACTGCTGCGCTCTTCGTGGACCGCTGCAAGGGCCTGCCGTTCGAGGAGTTCGAGGTCTCGCTGATGGCCCAGCTCTCCATCGATTCCGGTCTGGACGAGGCCACTTACGAGAAGGCGAAGCCCGCCGAGATCGAAGACCGCATCGTTGAGCATATGCAGGCGGTGTACCGCCGCAGGATGGATGCGCTCGTGGAGCGTCTCTACCCGATTATCAAGGATGTCTTTGAGAAGCAGGGCACGATGTATCAGAACATCGCCATCCCTATCTCCGACGGCCGCAAGCAGATGACCCTCTCGGTCAACCTCGAGCGCGCCTATAATTCCGAGGGCCGCGAGATCGCCAAGACCCTGAGCAAGAACATCATCCTCTATCAGATCGACGAGCACTGGAAGGAGCACCTTCGCGAGATGGATGACCTCAAGCAGAGCGTCCAGAATGCTTCTTATGAGCAGAAGGATCCGGTGGTGGTCTATAAGCTGGAGAGTTACAACCTCTTCGCCTCGATGCTCGAGACGCTCAACCAGGACGTCCTGTCCTTCCTCTTCAAGGCCTTCGTGCCGCTCCAGGACCGCCCGCAGCAGCCGCAGCGTGCTGTCCGTCCGCAGACCGACATGTCCCGCTTCCAGGCCCGCCACAGCGACCTGAGCACCAACGGCGAGCAGAAGGCGAATGCCCCGGTCAAGGTGGACAAGCAGGTGGGCCGCAACGATCCCTGCCCGTGCGGCAGCGGAAAGAAGTATAAACAATGCCACGGCAAAGGCCTGGTCTAAAACTACATAGCCATGAATTTCAGTCCGAACAACAAGCCTGTCAAGACAGTAGAACAGAACGTGAACGATGTCAGCCGTATCTCCCAGGGTGCGGCCATCCGCGGCGATCTGAGTTCATCTACCGACATCCGTGTGGATGGTCAGGTGGATGGTTCCCTCTTCTCCGAAGGGAAGGTGGTCGTGGGCGAGTCCGCCCGCCTCTCCGGCAAGCTCTTCGGAACGACGGTTGATTTTTGGGGCAAGATGGACGGAGACGTGTTCGTCAGCGACACGCTTTCGCTCAAGAGCTCTTCCGTGGTCAACGGCAACATCCACGTCCGCCGTATCCAGGTGGAGATGGGCGCGCAGATCAACGGCTCCTTCAAGATGATCACGGAGCAGGAGTACAACCAGCTCGTGAATACGATGGTGACTCGGCCGGAGCCTGTCCCGGCTTCCGCAAAAACAGCGGGACGGCCCCAGAAGGCCGCCCCTGCTCCCGCTCCCAAGACGATCCCGGTACTCGAGATCGAGGAGTAGTATTCTGACTATAAGATATTCATCGACTGCTCGCGGATTTTCTCGAGCTCGTCTTTCATCTTGACGACGAGCTTCTGGATTTCCGCGTGGTTGGCTTTTGAGCCGGTAGTGTTGATCTCCCGGCCCATTTCCTGGATGATGAAGCCGAGTTTCTTGCCCGGGCAGGGCTCGCCGTCGATCGTGTCCATGAAATATTTGCAGTGCTGGCGCAGGCGGACCTTCTCTTCGTTGATGTCCAGCTTCTCCAGATAGAAGATCATCTCCTGCTCGAAGCGCTCCTTGTCCAGCTTGACCTGCAGTTCTTCGGCCGCCTTGAGGATGCGCTCGCGCACCGTCTGCAGGCGCTCGGCCTCGTGGCTCTCGACCTCGTCGTAAAGGCCGAGGATGGTCTTCACGCGGCCGGTCACATCGGCATAGAGCGCAGCGCCTTCGCGGCTGCGGAAGGCATCCAGCGCCGTCAGGGCCTCCTGCAGCGCCGCGGCGACCTTTGGCCATTCCTCCTCGGGGATGGTCTCTTGCTTGCCGCCCTCGAAGACGTCCGGAAAGCGAAGGATCGCCTCCAGGTACTCCTCCTTCGGCATCGCGATGCCGACCTTGCAGCCGATGGCGTGGATCTGGCGGAAGTAGTTCTCCACCAGAGCGGCGTCGATCTGACGCGCCGCGGCTCCGGCCTTCGGCTCGAAGCTCAGCAGGAGGTCCACCGTGCCACGCTGAAGCGTGTCGGAGAGGGTTTTACGTACTTCCAGCTCTTTGTCCTTGGGCAGGAGGGAGGATTTGATATTGATGTCGCAGCTTTTGCCGTTCAGGGTGCGAATTTCGAGCGTGAGGCGCCCGGTGGAGAGCTCGGCAATACCTTTGCCGTAGCCGGTCATGGATTTAATCATCTACAGGTTTCTTTTTTGCTTCGCAAATTTACGGATTTATTCGTAATTTTGCACGATTTTACCGGACAGTAGGCTGCCGCAACTTCGACCGTTTTCCCGGGTAGGGTTGCGAAGCAACAGGGAGAAGGTACGGCACCTGCTGTCCGGCGGCAATAGCAATTATATGGAAGAGAACGAGAAGAAACTCAATTTCCTCGAGGAAATTATCGAAGACGACCTGAAGACCGGCAAGGTGCCGGCCATCCTGACCCGCTTCCCGCCGGAGCCGAACGGCTACCTGCACCTGGGTCACGCGAAATCCCTCTGCATCAACTTCGGCCTTGCCATGAAGTATGGCGGCAAGACCAACCTCCGCTACGACGACACCAACCCCGTCAAGGAGGATACCGAGTACGTGGACGCCATCAAGGAGGACATCAAGTGGCTGGGCTTCCAGTGGGAGAAGGAGTGCTATGCCTCCGACTACTTCGACCAGCTCTACGCGTGGGCCGAGGAGCTCATCCAGCGCGGTCTCGCGTATGTGGATGACCAGACCCAGGAGGAAATCTCCAAGGGTCGCGGCACCGTGGACAAGCCGGGCATCGAAAGTCCGTACCGCAACCGCAGCGTCGAGGAGAATCTGAAGCTCTTCCGCGAGATGCGCGACGGTAAATACGCCGATGGCGAAAAGGTGCTCCGTGCCAAGATCGACATGGCGCACCCGAACATGATGATGCGCGACCCGTTGCTGTACCGCATCAAGCACGCCTCGCATCACCGCACCGGCGACAAGTGGTGCATCTACCCGATGTACGACTTCACGCACGGTCAGTGCGACTCCATCGAGCACATCACCCACTCCATCTGCACGCTCGAATTCGACGTGCACCGTCCGCTCTACGACTGGTTCATCGAGACGCTCGGGATCTACCCGTCCCACCAATACGAATTCGCCCGCCTCAACCTGACCTACACGCTGATGAGCAAGCGCAAGCTGCTCGAGCTCGTGCAGAAGGGCCTCGTGTCCGGCTGGGATGATCCGCGTATGCCGACGCTCTGCGGCGTGCGCCGCCGTGGCTACACCGCCGACGCCCTCAAGATGTTCTGCGAGAAGATCGGCGTGAGCAAGCGCGACCAGCTGATGGACATCCAGCTGCTGGAGTGGTGCGTGCGCCAGGACCTTAATGCCCGCGCTAACCGCTATATGGTGGTGCAGGATCCGCTGAAGGTGAAGATCACCAACTGGCCGGAAGGCCTCGTGGAGTGGTTCGACTGCCCGCTGAACCCGGCCGAGCCGGAGGGCGCGACCCGCAAGGTTCCCTTCACCGGCGAGCTGTGGATCGACCGCGCCGACTTCATGGAGGATGCGCCGAACAAGTTCTTCCGCCTCAAGCCGGACGGTGAGGTGCGTCTAAAGTACACCTATATCATCAAGTGCGAGAAGGTCGTCAAGGACGCCGCCGGCAACATCGTCGAGCTGGAGTGCTCCTACGATCCGACCACCAAACCGGGCGGCGGGCAGTGGCGCTCCGTCAAGGGCACGATCCACTGGGTCTCCTGCGCCCACGCGAAGGAGATCGAGCTGCGCAACTACGACCGTCTCTTCACGCTGGCCGACATGAGTCAGGTGCCTGAGGATAAGGATTATAAGGATTATCTGAACCCCGAATCCCTGGTGCTGGGCCGCGGTCTCGCGGAGCCCGCCCTGCTGGACGACGCCTCCGGGATCGCCGTGCAGTTCGAGCGCACCGGTTATTACGTCAAGGATTCGGATTCCACGCCTGAGAAGGCCGTCTTCAACAAGACCGTCTCTCTGAAGGATTCCTACAAGCCGGAGTAGTTTTCGGCTGTGAGCTGTAGCGCAATCACTTGCGGCTCACGGTATTTTAGTCTGAGAGTTCCAGCCAGCGCTCCTCGCGCTGGCTGATTTCTTTCATCAGCGTCTGGATGCGCTCCGAGGCCGCCTGGAGCTCGGCGTAGGGGAGCGTGCCGGAGGACATCTTCGCTTCCAGCTCGGCCTTCTCGGCCTCCAACTTTGGCAATTCCGCCTCGATGGCCTCTAACTCGCGCTGCTCTTTCCATGTCAGCTTTCGTGGCTTTTTAGCCGGGACGGCAGCTGCCCCTGCTCCCATCGGATACGGGGGCATATCCCCCGAACCCCCTGCGGCCTCAAGCCCCTTTCCGACTTTGCTATCACAAAGTCCCGGGGCCGGCCGGTCCGCTGATGCGGACTTCGCTTCGCTCGAACTGCCACGAGGCAACGAGTCGGGCCGCTTGTTGGCGGAGGCAAGCCCCGTGCGACCTTTCTCGAGGTCGCGGACGTAGGCGCGATATTCGGAGAAGGAGCCGATGAAGTCCTTGACCCGGCCCTCGCCGACGAAGACCAGCAGGTGGTCCGTGACGCGGTCGAGGAAATGGCGGTCGTGGCTGACGACCAGCAGGCTTCCCTGGAACTCCCGCAGGTATTCCTCCAGGATATTGAGCGTGACGATGTCCAGATCGTTCGTGGGCTCGTCGAGAATCAGCAGATTGGGCTCCTGCAGCAGGATGGTCAGCAGGTAAAGCCGCCGCCGCTCGCCGCCGGAGAGCCGCTCCACGCGCGTGGAAAGCATATCGTGCGGGAAGAGGAAGCGGCTCAGCAGGCGCGTGTCGGGCACGATGTCCAGCACCGTATCGCCCGGCCGGAACTCCATTCCCTCCTGGCGATAATACCCGATTCGCAGCGTCTCGCCCCGGTCGATCAGGCCGCTGTCGGGCGCGATGGCGCCAGTCAGCAGGTCCAGGAACGTGCTCTTGCCCACGCCGTTACGCCCCACGATGCCGACCTTGTCGAAGCGCTGGAAATCGTAGGTGAAGTCCCGCAGCATCGGAAGGCCCTCCCAGGAATAATTGACGCCCTTGCAATTGATGATCTTCCCGCCAAGCCGCGCGCTGCTGCCCACGCCTTCGAAGCTGACCTGCTGCGTGCGGTATACCTGCGCGGCGCGGTCCGCCAGCTCGTGGAAGGCGTCGATGCGGTACTGCGCTTTTCCCGTGCGGGCGCAGGGCGTGGCGCGGATCCACTCCAGCTCGCGGCGGAGCAGGTTGCGGACCTTGTCCGTCTCGGCGTTGTAGTGCGCGATGCGCTCGTCGCGCTTCTCCAGATAATTCTGGTAATTCCCTTTATAAATATAGACGGCGCCGTGGTCCAGCTCCATCACGGTATTGCACACGCGGTCGAGGAAATAACGGTCGTGCGTGACCATCAGCAGCGTGCAGCGGCTGCGCCCCAGGTAGCTCTCCAGGAACTCGACCGCCTCGATGTCGAGGTGGTTGGTGGGCTCGTCGAGGATGAGGAAGTCGGCCTGTAGGGCGAGCAACTCGCTGAGCGCCACGCGCTTGACTTCGCCGCCGGAGAGCGCTGCCATGGGCTTGTTGAAATCCGGCAGGCGGAACGAGGTGAGGATCTCGCGCAGGCGCTGATGGTAGTCCCGCAATTCGTCCTCGTGGAATTTCTCCGTCATGCGCCGGCTCGACCGGCGAACTTGCTCTTCGATCGAGAGCGCGGGATCGAAGTCGTAGTCCTGCTTCAGGAAAGCGATGCGGATGTCCTTCAAGAACAGGACCCGCCCGCCGGAATCGGATTTGTCCTCCCCGGCGAGGATGCGCAGCAGGGAAGTCTTGCCCGTGCCATTCGGCGCGATCAGGGCAATCTTGTCGCCTTCGTTGATGTTGAAGCCGATGTGCTCGAAAAGGATCTTGGGGCCGTACGCCTTGGAGATGTTCTCAATCTGCAGGTAGCTGGGCATACTACATCAAGCCCAGCACGCGGGAGCGGGAGAGCAGGCAGTCGCCCACGGACGCGGCCTTGCGGCCCAGCTGCGAGAGAACGAGGGTCGTGTCGGCGGAGACGCGCGGCAGGGAGAGGCGGTTGACCGCCGTCTTGATCGGGAGCAGGAGATAGTCCTTGCCGACGATCAGGCGGCCGCCGATCACCACGAGGCCCGGGTTGAAGACGTTCAGTACGCCGGAGATGCCGCGGCCGAGCGTGTCGCCGATCTGACCGATGGCGTCGATGGCGAGCACGTCGCCTTCCTCGACGGCGCGCAGGATCTCGTCCAGCTCCACGTCGCCCTTGGTATTATAGGTGTCGGCCATCGAAGAGGCCTGTCCCTTCTTGAGTTTCTCGATGATCATGCGGTGCAGCGCGGAGCCGGAAGCGCCCGTCTCGAGGCAGCCGACCTTGCCGCAGCGGCAGATGATATCGTTGTCCAGGACGGGGAAGTGTCCCAGCTCGCCGGAGTAGCCGGACTTGCCGTAGTAGAGCTTTCCGTCCATGATGATGCCCATGCCGAGGCCCCAGCTGACGTTGATGAAGATCATGTCGCGGTCGGCCTTCTTGCCGAGCGACATGTATTCGCCGTAGGCCATGGCCCGGGAGTCGTTCTCGATGGTGACGGGAACGTTGAATTCTTTCTGGAAGATGCTGCCCAGCGGGAGGTCGTCGCTCACGAAATAGGTGAGGCTGTAGCCCTTCTCGGGATTGACACGGCCGGAGAGGCTCACGCCCACGCCGAGGACCTTGATCCAGGGAATGCCGCTGCGGATGACCTCGTCCATGACCATGCGGCACATGGTGCGGAAGGAGTTCTCGTTGGCGACGAGCACGAACTCGATGTCCTGGATGTAGGAAATGACCTTACCCTTGAAGTCGCTGATGGCAATGTGGAAATGGTGACGCGCCACATCGACGCCCACGAAATAGCCCGCGTCCGGGTTCAGGCCGTACACGCTGGGGCGACGGCCGCCGGAGGTGCCCACCTTGCCTTCATCTTTGATGAAGTCTTCGTCGATGAGCTCGGTAACGAACTTGGTGATCGTGGGGACGCTGATTCCCAACGCCCGACTGAAGTCGGCGATGCTATAGTTGTTGTGCGTGATGCACAGGCGCAAGATTTCCCGCTTCACAGTGGCGCTCTTGCTGGTGGTGTCGTTGAGAAAAGATGATGTCATGGCGGTTCCATTGTACAGTCCGTGCAAAAATATAAAATTTTCCTTATATTTGCCATTATTTTTGAAGAAATTTAATAATGGCGTTTGGAAAATTCTTCAAACGACTCCGGGAGCGCCGGCTGTCGATTCGCACGAAACTCGTCCTGAGCCTTTCGTCCATCGCCGCCATCTTACTGGTCTCGCTTTTAATATCCGTGATGGAGTATTCCGGGATGAGCGACTATGTTTCGGACCTCATCGCGGATGATATCAGCAGTATCAACGTGGCCAACCGCCTGGCCGATATGAGCAATACCTACAACCTGCAGATCCTCGAGGTGATCGGCGACGAGACCTCCCTGCGGGTGCCGGCTTTTGACGACGAATATTTCAAGTCCCACTGCGACTCGCTCCGCTCGAGCGTCCCGTCCAACCAGGTCAAGCCGCTGGCGGATTCCGTGATGTATTCCTATTCCGCCTACATGCTGACTTCGCTGGAACTGGAAGACGTGCTCCAGTCGGACTTCATCGATTCCCGCTCCTGGTACTTCGAGCGGTTGCAGCCGCGCTACGACCGCCTGCGCACGGACCTCGGCGCCCTGTCGGAGGCCATCTACCAGGACTTGGCGAAGAATTCAGCCACCTTCGAGGGCGGCTTCTACCGAAGCATCATCCCGGGCATCGTGGCCGTGGGCGTGGGCCTGCTGCTGGTCGTGATGCTGCTCTCCTTCCTGCTGGTCTTCTATGTGAATCCGCTCTACCGGATGCTGGACGGGCTGGACGCCTACCGGTCCCGGGACAAGAAATACAGTGTCAAGTTCGACGGTGACGACCAGCTCGCCCAGCTCAATGACGGCATCTCCGAGCTGGCCAACGAGAACCGGCAGCTGCGCAGCCGGATCAAGACGATGGGCAAGAAATGAACTGGAAGGTCATCAGCAGAAACATCGGCTACGCCCTCCTCGTCAGTGCGCTCTTCATGCTGCTGTCGGTGGTCGTGTCGTTGCTGAACGGGCACGATTCCGCGCTCGCCGCGCTTTCTATATCCTTCCTGATCACGTTCATCGTCGGTATTTTCCCCTTCATCTTCGTGCGCTCCACGGAGGCCATCACGCTGAAGGAGGGATACGTCATCATCTGCCTGTCCTGGTTCCTGTCCTTCATTTTCGGTATGTTGCCGTACGCTCTGTGGGGCGGTCCGTTCACGCTGCAGAACGCCTGGTTCGAGTCCGTGAGCGGCTTCACGACCACGGGCGCGACCATCCTGGATGACATCGAAGCCCTGCCGAAGAGCCTGCTTTTCTGGCGGGCGTCCACGCACTTCATCGGCGGTTTGGGAGTCGTGGTCTTCCTGTTGCTCCTCATTCCGGGTTCCAACCAGATGAAGATGCGACTGACGAATATGGAGCTGACCTCGCTCTCGCGGGGCGGCTATTCCACCCGGACCAACAAGACGGTCTATATCTTCGCCTTCGTGTACCTGGGCATCCTGGTCCTGTCTTTCCTTGCTTACGTCATCGCCGGGATGCCGGTTTTCGATGCGGCCTGCCACGCGATGAGCGTGAGTGCGACGGGTGGCTTCAGCACGCGCAACGCTTCGATCGCCGCCTTCGATTCCCGCTGGATCGAGGGCATCACGATGGTGTTCATGTATCTGTCCTCGCTGCACTTCGGCGTCATTTACCTGTCCGTCATCACGCGCTCCAACAAGCCGTACGACAACCCTGTCGTGAAGTTCTACACGGTTTGGGTGCTGGTCATGGCGCTCATCGTGGGCGCGGGCCTGAAGGGGAACGCCATCTGCCCGACCTGGGGAAGCGCTCTCTGGAACGGCCTCTTCGAGACGCTCTGCGTCACGACGACGTCCGGTTTCGCCATTCTGGACAACGCCCAGTGGCCGCTCTGGATCATGATGGTGCTGATGTTCTCCGCTTTTATGTGCGGCAGCGCCGGTTCGACCTCCGGCGGTGTCAAGGTGGACCGCATCATCCTGCTCTTCAAAGCGACGGGCCGCCGGGTCAATGGTATTTTGCACCCTTCTTCGGTGAATGAAGTCCGCATGGGCAAGCGCATCCTGCGCGACGAGGAGGTGGCGCCGCACCTGCAGTACCTGGCGATGTACGGCCTGCTGATCGCGGTGTCGGTGACGCTGAGCCTGCTGGTCGGCGTGGACCACCAGAACAGCTTCATCGCTTCGGTCACGAGCCTGGGTAACGTGGGCCCGGCCTACGGAGCCCTCGGCACGATGGGCTCGTTCAACGGCATCCCCGCGCTGGGCAAACTGGTCTTTTCTGTGGACATGTTCCTGGGCCGTATCGAAATCTATCCGGTGCTGGCCGTGGTGGCGATGGTCTTCGACAAACGCGCCCGCGAATGATGGATCGCGCGGGTTTCCTGGAGCAACAGTTCCTCAAACGTTTCAAGGCGGAGCCGACCCCCTGCCAGGCGCGGCTGTTCCGCGAAGTGGCGGCGTTCGTGACCTGCGACGACGCGGACATCCTCGTGGTGAACGGCTATGCCGGCACGGGCAAGACGACGGCCATTGCGGCCGTGATTGCGGCGCTCAAGGATGTGGGCACGCAGTCGGTGCTGCTGGCCCCGACGGGGCGCGCCGCGAAGGTCCTGTCCGGTATTTCACGCCGTCCGGCGTATACCATCCATAAGCATATCTACCGCCAGAAGGGCGTCGGGAACGACGGCTTCGGGCAGTTCTCGCTCTCGCCGAACAAGGCCAAGGGCACGCTCTTCGTCGTGGACGAGGTGTCCCTGATTGGCATCGATGCGGCTTCTGCGCAAGGGACGGCCGCGTTCGGCACGGGCAACCTCCTGGAAGACCTGGTGAGCTTCGTGCGCGACGGCGTGGATTGCCGCCTGGTGCTGATCGGCGACGCAGCGCAGTTGCCGCCCGTGGGACTGGACGCTTCGCCCGCCCTGTCGAAGGCGTTCATGGACGGCTTCGGCGGCGTGCGCTACAGCGAGCTGACGAGCGTGGTGCGGCAAGCCGCTGAATCGGGCATCCTGCGCAATGCCACGCACTTGCGTGAAATGATCGCTTCCGGCGATGAATGCTTCCCCGGCTGGAAACTTGACCTGAGCGGCGCGGACGATGTGCGCCGCATCAGCGGGGGAGAGCTCATCGAGGCCCTCTCAGACGCCTACGGTCGCTACGGCGAGGACGAAACGGTGATTCTGTGCCGCTCCAACAAGCGGGCGATCCGCTATAACCTTGGCGTCCGTTCGACGGTGCAGTTCAAGGAGGAGCGTCTGGTTCGCGGCGACAAACTGATGATCGTCAAGAACTGCTACCAGTTCGTGGAGGATGTCCCGGGGATGGACTACATCGCCAACGGCGACATCGCGAAACTGGTGCGCATCGGGAATTATGAGGAGCGCTACGGGCTGCATTTCGCGACGGCGACGCTCAGCTTCCCGGACTACGACGATGTGGAGGTCCGTGCGAAGGTGTGCCTGGACACGCTGGAGTCGGAGTCTGCCTCGCTGACCTACGAGCAGAGCAACGCGCTCTACCAGGGCGTGTCGGCGGACTATGCCGACAAGGGCTCGAAGAAGAAAATCTGGGAGGCGGTGCGGGAGGATCCGTATTTCAATGCCCTCCAGCTTAAATACGCCGAGGCGATCACCTGCCACAAGTCGCAGGGCGGCCAGTGGGACTGTGTGTTCATCGACTGTCCCTTCTGGCAGGACGAGCAGACGCTCGACGATCTGAAATGGCTCTACACGGCGCTCACGCGCGCCGTTCGACAAGTATATCTCGTGAATTTTAATGACCGGTTCTTCGTATGAAAAAGACCTTGTTTATCCTTGTATTGACGTGCCTGGCCCTCGGGCTGCAGGCGCAGGACCAGAATGTGACTCCGTCGCCGGACGGGACGAAAGAGGCATTCACCCGCGGGGGCGACCTCTGGGTGCGTTCGGTGGCTGATTCCGTGGAGACGCGCCTGACCTTCGACGGGTCGGAGCTGATCCTGAACGGCTATGCCTCGTGGGTCTATTACGAGGAGATTTTCGGTCGCCCGTCGCGCTACCGGGCCTTCTGGTGGAGTCCCGACTCGCAGCGGCTGGGCTTCTATCGTTTCGACAATTCGGCCGTGCCGATGTTCCCCATTTATTCGCCCTTCGGGCAGGACGGCCGGCTGCTGCAGACGCGCTACCCCAAAGCGGGGGAGGCCAACCCTTCCGTGCGCGTCGGCATCATCGAGGCCCGCGCCGGTGCGAAGCCGGTCTGGGCGGACTTTGACGATTCGCCGGAGCAGTATTTCGGGACGCCCTTCTGGGGGGCTGATTCCCGCGAGCTGTACGTCTCGCGCGAGCCGCGCCGGCAGAGCGTGCTCGACCTGTATGCGGTGAGTGTGGCCGACGGCTCCAAGCGGCCGGTCTATCACGAAGAGTATCCCGACGCGTGGGTGGAGTGGATTGAAGGAATGATCTTTACGGAGAAAGGTCTGTATATGGCGCGCAATTTTGAGACGGGCTGGGAGCAGATCTATTTCCTGGGCTACGACGGCACGCTTCGACGCCTGACGGACGGGGAGAACTGGAATATCAACCTGTTGAAAGTGGATGAGAAGAAGGGCGATGTGTGGTTCACCGCGAAGCGGGATGACCGCCTGCACACGACCTTCTATCGCTTGGACAAGAAGGGCCGGATCACGGCGCTGACGGATCCGAAGCTGAATGTGTCCGGCGTGCGGATCTCGGAGGACGGCAAGCGCTTCACGGCGCGGGCCTCCACCGCGCACTCGGCCTGGCAGGACGTGTCGGGCCGCACGGACAAATATGCGATGGAGACGCACCTGATGCCCGGGGTTCCGCCTGCGGACCGCCCCATTCCTGAAGTCGTGAAGATCAGCAATGACGGCTTTGACCTGTACGGCCTGATGTCGCTGCCGGCGGGTTTCGATGCTTCGAAGAAGTATCCCGTGCAGATGCAGCTTTACGGCGGGCCGGGCACGCCCTACGTGCGCGACAGCTGGGGCGACCGCGACGCCTCCGACGCCTGGTGCTACGAGAACGGCGTCATCTATATTGTCGTGGATCCCCGTTCGTCGGGCGAGAATGGCCGCCGGGGTATGGACCAGGCGTTTCGCCGGATGACCGTGATCGAGTTGCAGGACTACATCGCCTGGGCGAAGTGGCTGCAGGCGTTGCCTTACGTGGACGGCTCGCGCATCGGTGTGAAGGGATTCTCCTTCGGCGGCACGACCACCGCGATGCTGGTGCTGCGTTATCCGCAGTACTTCCGCTGCGGCATTGCCGGCGGCGGGGTGTATGACTGGCATCTCTACGACACACATTACACCGAGCGCTTCATGGACACGCCGCAGGCCAACCCCGACGGCTACGCCGAGGCGTCCGTGATGACCTGGGTGCCCCAGGTCTTCGCCGGCGACGGTCCTAAGCCGCTGCCGAACGCCCTGTGCCTGACGCACGGCACGGGCGATGACAACGTGCATTTTCAGAATACCCTGCAGCTGATCGATGCCCTCGAGCAGGCGGGCTACCAGTTCGAGCTTCGTATCTATCCCGACGGGATGCACGGCTATCGCGGCAAGCAGCACGAGCACGATGCTGCTGCAGAAGCCATTTTCTGGAAAAAATGGCTTCTGGATGCTTCGCCGAATGACTGAGGGGCGTTCCCTTCAGACTCCCTGCGTCGCTGCGCTCCGGTTCTGGCAAAAATGACTTCTGGAGTAGTGTGGTGAATCTGGTTACATGTGAATAAATACGCCACAGTTCTTACTTGTTTTTATCGTGGATTAATTGTTGTTTTGCCTTGATAATGTTTGTTAAGGCGAATCCGAAAAGCCTGTAATAGAGTAGGGTATCTTTTATTTCTCTTTTATGAAAACGTTGAACTATCTTCAGATGCAGGAGACAACCGGTGGCGGAGAATGTGGCTGGGCATTATTCGCTCTTGCTGTTGCTGGTGTTGGGTTAGCCCTTGCAACAGCTCCCATAGCAGCTTCGATGGCAGCCGTGGTCACGGCCAGCCAAGCCGCAAATTTGGGTGTCGGGCTTATCGGCGGAGGCCTGGCCGGCAAAGATGTTTTGTTTAATTGTTTTTAAATAAACGTTCCTATTTGAGACAAAATTATACAGGTGTCATGAAGAAACAGCTTGTTGTCAGGATTATTTGGCTGGTCATTACATTGGCTCTGCTGCTTATCGCTGTCATTAAACCCCTTCCGACGGGCTTGATCGTCACGATGTCCGTGTGTTTTGTCTTAGCGATAAGCCTTCTTGTTTCTTCTTTTCCGCGGAAGAAACAATGACTGTTTTCCATAGAGAATTGTAAGTCCCTGCGTCGCTGCGCTCCGGTTCTATTTTTGCTGTGAGCTGTAAGTGGCTGATTGAACGATAGATAACAAAATATACTACCCCGATTTTCGGGGTAGTATATTTTGTTAAACAGCTATGATCCAATTATTTATGGCTCACAGCCAAAACCGCTATTTGAAGAGCTTCTGCGCGAAGTTGTAGAGGGCGCGGCGCCAGGACTGCCACTCGTGAGCGGTGTCCGGGGACACGTAGAACACGGTGTTCATGCCCGTCTTGCCGAGCTCCTCGGTGATCGGGCGCGGATCGGCGGCGCCGCCAATGCGG
Source organism: Bacteroidales bacterium (assembly GCA_016291185.1). Next base: position 36,852 of record JAEFAI010000007.1, on the reverse strand, counting down.
TTCTCGAGCTCGCGGCTGCCGAAGCTAATGAAAATGAGCTTGTTGTTCTCGCGGAAACCGGGGGTCGCGTCAACCTCTTCCTTGGAGAAGACGCCGCCGCTGAAGATGCCGATCCAAGAGAAGAGCTTCGGGTTGGCCAGGGCGATGGAGTGCGTCTGCATGCCGCCCATCGACAGACCGGCCATGGCGCGGTGCGCGCCGTCCGTATAGACGCGGTAATTCGCCTCGACCATCGGGATGAGATCCTTCTCCAGAATGTCCTGGAAGGCGCCGGCGAAGTTCATGCCGGCGAACGGGTTGCCGCCGCGGCCGGCCTGCGGACGCTGGCCTTGCGGGGCGCCCTGGGCAGGAGCCTGCGGACGCGGTGCACCGGCGGCCGGACGCTCCGGACGGGGGTTGTTCGGGCCGTAAGTGTCGGAACCGTTGTCCATCACGATGATGAACGGGACGGCCTTGCCGGCTGCGATGAGGTTGTCCATGATGATACCCGTGCGGCCCTGCTGCGGCCAGCCGTGCTCATCCTCGCCACCGCCGTGCTGGAGGTAGAGGACGGGGTATTTCTTGTCGGTATTCTTCTTGTACTCGGCCGGGGTGTAGATGTAGCAGTGACGCATCGAGCCGGTCACGGAAGAGTAGTAGTACACCTCGCTGACCTCGCCCTGCGGGACATTCTTCAGGGTGTAGAAGTCCTCGTCCGCCGCGGGAATGTCGATGCCGCTGCCCCAGCGGGAGGCGCCGTAGTAGTAGAGGCTGCCCGGATCCGGCACGGAAGCGCCGTCAATTTCGAGCTGATAGTAGTGGAAGCCCTCGTCCTGCGGAGCGGAATCGCCGGTCCAGACGCCGGTGCCGTCGTTGACCATATCGTACTTCACGCCGCCGATGTCGAGCTTGACGCTCTTGGCGTCCGTGGCCTTGACCTGGGCGCGGACCATGCGCTGGGAATTGACCATCGGGTACTGGTGGTTCGGCTGGTTGGTCGTCGCCGGCTTGAAGTCCTCCTTCGTCTGGGCGCCCAGGCTGAGCGCCGCAATGAGGAGCATGGCAGAAAGGATGATTTTCTTCATGATACGTGTATTAATTGGGTTAAACGATTTGTCGCAGGGACGAAGGTAGCAAGAATTCCGCTTCAAGACTAGCAGGAATCCGCCAAAAACTTACACGATTCCGTGACGAGCAGGACGGAGGAGCCGTCGACGAGGCGGCAGCCGAAGATGTGGACGTCGCCACCGGACGCGACGCCGAGTCGCTTCTGGAGCTCGGCGCTGCCCAGCGGCAGGTTGCGGGCGGTGACATCGGCGCGCGGGTAGCGCTGCTTCAGCGCCTTGAACGCCGCCGCCCCGAAGGGCAGCACCTCCCGCACGCGCCACGCTTTGAAAAAGAGGCCGCCGGGAACACCAGACCCCGTTTTTGTGCCCGGCAGGGCCGGAGCAAGGTAGAGATGCGTTGATGGGGCGAGCTTGCTCAGGCCCCAGCGGGCGCAGGGCAGGCGGAAGGCCCCGGCCTTGAGCAGCGCCGGGCAGGGCTCCAGGAGCACGCCGCCCGGCTGCACCCCGGCGGCATACACCGCTTCTGCCTCCCGCTCCTCGGATATCCGAAAACGTAAACATTCCTCCGGTGCAGGCGGTGCTGCCGCAAAACCGTGGCCGCCCGTGGCCTCGTGAACGGGAGGGGCCCAAGCGTCAGCTTGGGAGGGATAGCGCGAAGCGCGTAGTTTTGCGGTAGCATCCGCCTGCCCGGATAACCTTGCGATGACGATATCGGGTTCGGGGGTGTCGTTGTCGCGGAGGAGTAAGCACAAGAGCTCCTTGACCTCGCCGTCGCACTCCACCACGTGGATCTCCCGCAGCGCGGATCCGAAGCGCTCGGCGAGCATCGCCAGATCGGCCATCGGCGAGAGCTTGACCAGCACCGCCGGTGCCTTCCGGAGCAACATCGGGAGCAACGTCAGGATGTCCGGCGTGCAGTCCTCCAGCAGGAAGACCTTGCGTCCGGCGGCATCGCGGCGCGCCGGATCGGCATAGATCAAGTCCGCCTCCGGCAGCTCGGTCTGCGGCGTCACGGTCTCGCAGCGCACGTCAATATTCCCAGCGCCCAGGCGCTGGAAATTCCGCCCTGCCGCCGCAGCCAGCTCCTCGTTCCGCTCGAAATACACCACCCGCTCCGCCACCTGCGCCAGCGCCCACGAATCCACCCCCAGGCCGCCCGTCAGGTCCAGCGCAACGCCAATCGCCGGGATAGGCGGTGCCACGGCAGCCGCCTGCCCGGCCTTATACAAAGCCGTGGCGGAAGACGAGCACTGCTCGAGACTGAGGGCGCTCGGGAACTCGAGGGAGTCGAGGCCGGCGGCGCGGCGATCGGCGTCCACAGCGGCCCAGGCCGGCAGCTTCCGGGCCACTTTCTGCGCCCGCTCGCTGTCCAGCCCCGCCATGATATCCGCAAAACTCCGTTTCATCCCTGCAAAATTAAACACTTTCGCAGAATAATGCTTATATTTGAGGAACTGGAAAGCTATAACCATATGAAAGAATTTGAACAGAGAGCACAGGCCTGGCTCGACGGTGACTTCGACCAGGAAACCAAGATCAAGATCGTCCAGCTCCGGGGCGAAGACCCTGCGGGCTTCGAAGACGCCTTCTACAAGAACCTTGAGTTCGGCACCGGCGGCCTGCGCGGCATCATGGGCGTGGGCACCAACCGCATGAACCGCTACACGGTCGGCATGGCCACCCAGGGCCTTGCAAACTACATCCTGGCCCACTGTGAAGACGATGACCCGAAGGTCGTCATCTCCTACGACTCCCGCAACAACAGCAAGGAATTTGCCCGCATCACAGCCGACGTCCTGTCCGCCAACGGCATCCACGTCTATATCTTCGACAACATCCGCCCGACGCCCGAAATGAGCTACGCGGTACGGCTGAAGGGCGCCGTGGCCGGCGTGATGATCACCGCCTCCCACAACCCGAAAGAATACAACGGCTACAAGGTGAGCTGGTCCGATGGCGGCCAGGTGACCTCGCCGGTCGATAAGGACATCGTGGCCGAGGTGGCCAAGATCACCGACCCGTCGATGGTGAAGTTCAAGGCCGGCCTGCGCTGCGGCGAGATCGAGGCGATGGGCGCCGACGTGGACGAACCGTATCTTCGCGACCTGCTCTCCCTGAGCCTGAGCCCGGAGCTCTGCCAGAAGCACGGCGACCTAAAGATCGTCTATACCCCGCTGCACGGCTGCGGCGTGCGCATGATTCCCGAGATTCTCAAGCGAAAAGGCTTCAAGAATATTATTCACGTCCCTGACCAGGATGTCTCCGACGGCGATTTCCCGACGGTCGTCTCCCCGAATCCCGAAGAGCCTGCGGCCCTCAAGATGGCCCTCGACAAGGCTGACGCGACGGGTGCCGACCTCGTGATGGGGTCCGACCCGGACGCCGACCGCCTCGGCATCGCCGTGCGCGACAACGACGGCAAGATGGTGCTCTTCAACGGCAACCAGACCGCCTCCCTGCTGACCTACTACATCCTCAACCGCTGGAAAGATCTGGGCAAGCTCGGCGAGGGCAAGTACGTCGTCAAGACCATCGTTACCACCGAACTGATCGCCGACATCTGCAAGGGCTTCGGCGTGCCGGTATACAACGTCCTCACGGGCTTTAAGTACATTGCCGAAGTCGTCAAGCGCGAAGAGGCCAAGGGTGGCGAATTCATCTGCGGCGGCGAAGAGAGCTACGGCTTCAACGTGGGCATGTTCGTCCGCGACAAGGACGCGCAGGTGGCCGCGATGATGGTCGCCGAATGCGCCGCCTGGGCCAAGGAGCAGGGCCTCTCGCTCTATCAGTTGATGCAGCGTATCTACAAAGAGTTCGGCTACCGCAAGGAAGGCCTCGTGTCCGTGGTCCGCAAGGGTATCTCCGGCGCCCGCGAGATCCAGCAGATGATGGTGGACCTGCGCGCCAATCCGCCCCAGGAGCTCTGCGGCTCTCCGGTCACGAAAGTCATCGACTACCTGGAGCCGGAGAAGACCGGACAGCCGTCCTCGAACGTGCTGCAGTTCTTCGACGCGGCGGGCGACGTCGTGTCTGTCCGCCCGTCCGGTACCGAGCCGAAGATCAAGTTCTACTTCGGCGCCAAGGGTGACGACGCGGACGAGAAGATCGCTGCGCTGAAGGCTCAGTTCTGTGAATAACTATTTGCTGAATTCTTTGCACCACTGCGCGAGCGGACAGCTCGCGCAGTTTGGTTTCAGGGCCGTGCAGACGTAGCGGCCGTGGAGGATGAGCCAGTGGTGGGCGATGGGGCGGAGCTCCGCGGGGGTGTGTCGCTCCAGGTCGAGCTCCACCGCGCGCGGCGTCGTGCCTCGGGAGAGCCCCAGCCGGCGTGCCACGCGGAAGACGTGCGTATCGACGGCGATGACCGGCTCGCCCCAGGTGATGGAGGCGACTACGTTGGCCGTCTTGCGGCCTACGCCCGGCAGGTTCATCAGCTCGTCGATTCCCGACGGGACCTGCCCGCCGAAATCGGCAAGCAGTTTCTGCGCCATGCCGATCAGGTGCCTGGCCTTGCTGTTGGGGTAGGAGATGGAGCGGATCAATTCGAAGACATCCTCGAAAGAAGCCGCCGCGAGCGCCTCGGGCGTGGGGTAGGCGGAGAAGAGCGCCGGCGTGGTCATGTTCACCCGCTTGTCCGTGCACTGGGCCGAGAGCATCACGGCCACCAGCAGTTGGTAGGGGGAGTCGAAATGCAGCTCGGACTCGGCGATGGGGACGTTGTCCCGGAAATAGCCGAGGATGGCGTCGTAGCGCTGCTTCAGCGTCATAGTGAGATTTCCTGGCAGGACTCGTCGCGGGTCTCGAAGACGCGGCCCGGGTAGCGCTGGCAGATGCTGCGGTTGTGCGTGACCATGACGATGGCCGTGCCCTGCTCGCGGTTGATCTGCTGGAGCAGCTGGAGGATGCCCTCGGCCGTCTCCTCGTCGAGGTTGCCGGTGGGCTCGTCGGCCAGGATGAGGGTGGGGTTGTTGAGGATGGCGCGCGCGATGGCGATGCGCTGCTGCTCGCCGCCGGAGAGCTGGTGGGGCATCTTGTGCGACTTGGTGATCATTCCCACCGCCTCCAGCACCTCGTCGATGCGCTTGTGGATGGCCGCGTCGTCCTTCCAGCCAGTGGCTTTCAGGACGAAGGAGAGGTTGTCTTCCACGCTGCGGTCCATCAGGAGCTGAAAATCCTGGAAGACGACGCCGATCTTGCGTCGCAGGTATGGCACCTCTTTTGCCCGGATCCTGGACAGGTCATACCCGCACACCTGCCCGGACCCCTTGAGAAGGCGGTTTTCCGCCGTGATGGTTCTGAAAATGGAGGTTTTCCCGCTGCCGACCTTGCCGATGATATAGACGATCTGGCCGGGATAGACTTGCATGTCGAGGCCATAAACCACGGTTGCGTCCCCGCCGCGGATGTCCGCATCGGAGAAGGAAATGAGCGGTGCGCTGTTTTCTTCCATATAGCAGGTGAAAAAGTTGGATGAACCCTACAAATATAGCGCAAAAATGAGTAAATTTGTCACTTTAGAAACAGAATAAATTTATGAGATTGAAAACACTGCTGACCCCCCTGCTCGCGCTGGCCTTCTGCGCCTCCGCCCTCGCGGCCGCCCCGGACGGCGGCGTGCGCGCCTGGGAGCAGGCGATGCGCCTGTACGGGAACGGACTGTATGAACAGGCCCGTCTCCGTTTCGAGGAAATGCCCGACGGCCCGCTGAGTGATGGATACGAGGTGCTCTGCGCTTTGAAGATGCAGACGGCCGACTGCGACGACCTGCTGGCGGCCTACCGTCTGCGCTACCCGTCGTCGCGCCTGACCGGTGCACTCCACTTCGAGCAGGGACGCATCCTGTTCGATCGGAATAAATATCAGCAGGCTGCGACCGAATTCTCTTTCGTGAGTTCGGACGACCTGGAGGAAGGGGAGCTCTCGGAGTATATCTTCAAATGCGGTTTCTGCGCATTCAGCCTGGGGCAGTACACCGAGGCGTCCCGCTTCTTTACCCTGCTGGAGTCGCTTCCGCAGTCGGACTACACGGCGCCGGGTCGCTATTTCACCGGCATCATGCAGTATGAAAACAAGCAGTTCGCCCAGGCGGAAGCCAATTTCTGGCTGGCCTCGGCCGACAGCCGCTTCCAGGCGCTGACGGATTTCTATATCGTCGATTGCGAATTCAATCAGAAGAATTATGACTTTGTCATCCGCGAAGGCTCGCGCATCTACAGCTCGCTCCCGCCGGAGCGTCGCGAGCGCGTGGCGCGCGCCCTGTCCGAGTCGTACCTGATCAAGGGCGAGAAAGAGAAGGCCCGCGAATACTACGACGACCTTTCGCACGAGGACATGAACCGCAAGGACTTCTTCTATGCGGGCACGGTGCTCTATTCCGTGGACGACTATCTCGGCGCCATCGATAATTTCCTGCAGATGGGCAGCCGAGCGGATTCGCTGGGTCAGGTGGCCAACTACCTGATGGCCAATTCCTACCTGCGTACGCACGACCAGGTGTCGGCGATGCAGTGCTTCAGCGATGCTTCGAAGGTGGACTTCGATCCCGAGATCACGGAGGATGCTGCGTTCAATTATGCCAAGCTGGCCTTCGACCTGAACAAGGATACCTCGGGCTTTGCCCGCTACATCGAACGCTGGTCCACGAAGGCGCGCGGGGATATGATCTACGGCTATATGGCCCTGGCGGCCCTGGTGGACAAGGACTACGCCGGCGCGGTGGCGGCCTACGACAATATCGACGAGCTGACGCCCGACATGAAGAACAATTACACGAAGGCCAATTTCCTGCGGGGCGAGCAGCTGTTTGCCAGCGGTTCGTACCGTGACGCGGCCCCGTTCTTCCGGGCCACGGCCTACTATATCCCCCGGACGGACCGCTTTAACCAGCTGTCCCGTTACTGGATGGGCGAGTCGTACTACCGCTCGGGTAATTTCAAGGAAGCCCAGGGCGTCTTCGCGGAATTGCATAATGCCGCCGCGCTGGACGATATGCCCGAAGGCCGGCTGCTGCCGTACAATGTCGGCTACAGCTATTTCAAAACGGGCGACTACGCCGCCGCGGCCCGCTGGTTCGACAGCTACATCGCCTCGGGCGACCCGACGGCGCGCGAGGACGCGATGAACCGCCGCGCGGACTGCGACTTCGGCCGCCGCGACTACAAGGCGGCCATTGCCTCCTATCAGAAGGTGATGACGGAATTCTACGCGCCGGACAACATCTACCCGTACTACCAGCAGGCGGTGGCCTACGGCCTGTCGGGCGACAAGCGCCGCAAGGTGTCCACGCTCCTGCATGTTGAGGATGCCACGCCCGGCGTTCCGCTCTATGAGGAGGCGCTCTACGAGCTGGGCCGCGCGCAGATGGACCAGAAGAACAACAACGATGCGGTGCGCACCCTCACCCGGCTGCGCCGTACGACCAAGGACAGTACCTGGGTGGCCCGGGCGATGATCGGCCTGGGTATGGTGTATCGCAATATGTCCGAATATGACGCCGCGCTGGAGTACAACAAGGAGGTGGTGCGCCTGATGCCGAACAGCGAGTACGCCGGTGAGGCGATGGCCGCGATCGAATCCATCTACACCGCCCGGCGCCAGCCGGAGAAGTTCCTCGAGTACGTGGAGCAGAACTCCCTTGCGCAGAGCCGCAGCGACGCCGATCGGGAGAAGATGTATTTCAATACGGCCGAGCAGCTTTACCTGGCCGCCAACTACCAGCAGGCTGCGGGGACGCTGCGCAAGTACCTTGAAGATTATCCGGGTGCCGCCGACCGCCTGCAGGCGGAGTTCTATCTGGCCGAGTGTTATAACGCCCTCGGCGAAAAGGAGCAGGCCGTCAGCCATTACGCGGCGGCTGCCGCGGGGGAGACCGCCTATTCCTTCTCGGAGATGGCGCGCCTGCGCTATGCGGAGCTCTCGTATTCACTGGAGCGCTACCAGGATGCCTTTAAGGGCTATCAGGAACTGCTCGCCACGGCCCGGATGGATGCCAACAAGCAGACGGCGCGTCTGGGTATGATGCGAGCCGCCTACCGGAGCAAGGACTACGCGACGGCGATTGCCGCCGCCGACGAGGTGGCCGCCCTGCGGGGACTTTCCGACGAACTGAAGCGTGAGGCGAACTTCGTCAAGGCGAAATCCAGCCTGGCCACTTCGCAGCGCGATCAGGCGTTCCGCCTGTTCCGCCAGCTTGCTGCCGATCCTTCCTCGGCCATCGGGGCCGAATCCGAATACCTGCTGATCCAGAACCTCTACGACACGGGTAAGTTCGATGCCGTGGGCGAAGAGGTATATACCTTCTCGCAGAAGGCCGGCGACCAGTCCTACTGGCTGGCGCGGGCGTACTTGACGCTGGGCGACTCCTTCACGGAGCGCGGGCAGTATGCTCAGGCCAAGGCCACCTTCGAGAGCATCCGGGACGGCTATGAGCCCGGGAAGGGCGCTGACGACATCCTCGACAGCGTCAAGATGAGACTGGAACGTCTCGCCACTTTAATGCAAGAGTAAGCGTATGAAAAGATTCAATCTGGCTATTGCCTTGATGGCGCTCTGCGCGCCGCTTTCCGCACAGAATATCAATCAGTCCGTGCAGGTGACCAACGACTATGTCTCCCGTTTCTCCGACTTTCAGAAGCAGGGACCGGCCCTGCGGGTGCCGGACTCGTTGTATCGTTTCGACTATAACTTTGACTACTCCGTCTTCGAGACGCCCTACAAGGGCTCTTACGAGTTCTCCCCGTACCGGATTGCGGTGACGCCGGAGGCGCGCCTGTACGACGGCAGCAAGTTCTTCCTGCGCACTGGGGCGGGCTTCAGTATGCATCCGCAGTTCGAGCTGGCCTGGCAGATGCTCCAGACCCCGGATTTCGCCATCGGTGTCTTTGCCGAGGCGGGGGGCTATGCGGGCCGGTACAGCCGTCGCGGGGTGGCCGGGTCCTTCTCCGGCCATGACCTGAGCGGTCGCGTCGGCGTGGGCGGGCAGTATCTGCGCCCGGCGGTCCGCCTGTCCTATCACTTTGGCTATGAAGGCATTTTCGCGGGCGAGGGCGGTGCGGACCCGTATTACCGCAGCGCGTTCAGCTCCGTGATTGCGGCGGGTCGCATCCAATCGCGCGAGCGGTCGGAAAACCAGATGTTCTATGACTTTGATGTGCAGTACCGCTATTCCAGCGACGGCGGCATCTCGGCGGGCGCTTCGAGCGCGTCGGGCGAGAACAACCTTCGCGTGGCCCTGTCGGTGGGTCCGGTGCTCGCCAGCAAGTACCGCATTCTGCTGGATGCGCTCTTCGAACTGGAAGCTCTGCGCGGGGATGATTTCTACAAGATTTCCACTTCGCACGGTGAGCTGTTCGGCGGCAAGCGCATGGCCAGCCTGGGCTCCGTCAAGCCGCACGTGGACTTTGTGCTGGGCCCGGTCCGGCTCGATGCCGGCGTGCGGATAGACTATTCCAAGGGCACGGAGAACGGCACGTTTACCGTTTCGCCGGATGTGACGGCCCGGATGGCGTTGCTCGACGCGAATATGGAACTGATGGCCGGCGTGAGCGGCGGGCAGTATGTTCAAAGCCACTATGCAATCAAGCAGATCAACCATTTTGCCTTCATGATGGGCTCCTCCGCCAAGGTTTCCCGGGAAAAACTGCACGTTCGTGCAGGCGTGCAGGGCCACGTAGGCGCCCGGTTGCAGTATGAAGTCGAGGCAGGTTATGTCTCCTATATCGGCATGCCGCTCGCTTCGTTCTACAACGTGTTGCCGGTGGATTACAAATCTGCCTATATCCAGGGTCGCCTCTCCTGGCGCGGTCCCCGGCTGGAAGTGGACGCCGACGCCAGCTACAGCTACCTGCGTCTCAACACCCTGTGTGCCGCTTTCGCGCCGCCGGCATTCACGGCTGAGCTGCGTGGTCGCTACAACTGGGAGAACCGCATCTGGGCGGGCATCTTTGTCGAGACGCAGTCCTCGCGCCTGTCGCTCGCTGCGGACGGCGTTTGGATCCCCTGGTTCGTGAATCCCGGCCTGACGGCCGAGTATCGTTTCGATTCTCGCTGGAGCTTCTGGGCTGAGGCGGGTAACCTCCTGGGAATGGCCATCGAGCGTGCGCCGGGCTTTGTCGAAAAGGGGCCTTACGGAACCATCGGTTTCAGTTTCAAATTGTAGGAAAATCCGGTAAAAATTCGTACCTTTGACGGATTTTAAGAGATACTAATTCAAGATGATCGAGAAAGAAGATATGAAGCTCGCGGAAGAGCAGTATTCCGCCAACAGTATCCAGGTGCTTGAAGGCCTCGAGGCCGTGCGCAAGCGCCCTTCCATGTATATCGGTGACATCTCCGAGCGCGGTCTTCACCACCTGGTCTATGAGGTGGTCGATAACTGTATTGACGAGGCGATGGCCGGCTATTGCGACAGCGTTGACGTGCGCATCCTGGAGGGCAACTCCATTCGCGTCAAGGATAATGGCCGCGGTATTCCGACGGGTATGCACGAGAAGGAGCACCGCTCCGCCCTGGAGGTGGTTTTGACCGTTCTCCACGCCGGTGGTAAGTTCGACAAGAACAGCTACAAGGTGTCCGGCGGTCTGCACGGCGTGGGTGTGTCCTGCGTCAATGCCCTGTCCGATTCGCTCGTGGCTGAGGTGCACCGCGAGGGCAAGATCTTCGAGCAGCACTACTCCAAGGGCAAGCCCCTCGGGCCTGTGCAGGTGGTCGGCGAGGCCGAAGACACCGGTACCACCATTACCTTCCATCCGGATCCGACCATCTTCACCCAGACGACGGTCTATCGCTACGAGACCCTCGCCGCCCGTCTGCGTGAGCTGGCTTTCCTGAACAAGGGCATCCACATCGCCCTGACGGACGAGCGTGAGCTCGTGGATGAGTTCGAAGTGGACGCCGCGGGTGAATCCAAGGCTACCGGCCGCAAGATTTTCCGCAGCGAGATGTTCTATTCCGAGAAGGGTCTGAGCGAGTTCATCGAGTACCTCGACGCCGGTGCCCAGACGATCATCCCCCAGCCGATCTGCGTGAATTCCGACAAGATCATCCCGATCGATATCGCGCTGCAGTACAACAACGGCTATTCCGAGAAGATTTACTCTTACGTCAACAATATCCACACAATCGAGGGCGGTACGCATCTGCAGGGCTTCAAGATGGGCCTGAGCCGCTCCCTGAAGCAGTATGCCGAGAAGAACAAGCTCCTGGATAAGTTCAAGGGCGAGTTGGCGCCGGAAGATTTCCGCGAGGGTCTCACGGCCGTGATTTCCGTCAAGGTGGCGGAACCGCAGTTCGAAGGCCAGACCAAGACCAAGCTTGGCAACCCGGAGGCCACCTCCGCCGTGTCCCAGGCGACTGCCGCTGCGATGGATATCTATCTGGAGGAGAATCCTAAATTCGCCAAGACCATCATTGACAAGATCGTGCTTGCCGCGACGGCCCGCGCCGCCGCCCGCAAGGCGCGCGAGATGGTCCAGCGCAAGAGCCCGCTCGGCGGCGCCGGTATGCCTGGCAAATTGGCAGACTGCTCCGAGCGTGATCCCGAGAAGTGCGAGCTCTTCCTGGTGGAGGGTGATTCCGCAGGCGGTACGGCCAAGCAGGGCCGCGACCGCAAGACGCAGGCCATCCTCCCGCTTCGCGGTAAAATCCTGAATGTCGAGAAGGCTGCCGGCGACCGCGCCTTCGACTCCGAGGAGATCCGCAACATCTACACTGCCCTCGGCGTGACCGTGGCGATGGAGGACGAGACGGGCGAGAAGCACATGGACCTGAGCAAGCTTCGCTATCACAAGGTAGTCATCATGACCGATGCCGATGTGGACGGCTCGCACATCGCGTGCCTGATCCTGACCTTCTTCTTCCGCTATATGTTCGACCTGATCAAGAACGGCTACGTCTATCTGGCGACCCCGCCGCTTTACCTGGTCAAGAAGGGCAAGGAGGAAGTGTACTGCTGGACGGAGGAGCAGCGTGAAGAGGCTGCCCTGCGCCTGGGCAAGGGCTCCGACAAGGGCTACACGGTGCAGCGATACAAAGGTTTGGGTGAAATGTCCGATGTCCAGCTGTGGGAGACCACCATGGACCCGTCCCGCCGCCGTCTTCGCAAGATCACCATCGACAATGCGGCTGCTGCCGAGCGGACCTTCTCGATGCTGATGGGCGACGACGTCCCGCCTCGCCGGCAGTTCATCGAAGAGAACGCGCACTACGCGAATATTGATGCTTAATAAACAGACAACTATGTTAGATATTTTTGACAGAATCGAACGCGACAGCGGCGGCCCGATCGGACAGTATTTCGAGCAGGGCTTCGGCTACTATATGTATCCCCGTCTGGAGGGAGAGCTCGGCCCCCACATGGTCTTCAACGGCACCCCGGTGCTCAACTGGAGCCTGAACAACTACCTGGGCCTGGCGAACCACCCGGCCGTCCGCAAGGCGGACGCCGACGCGGCGGCGCAGTGGGGGCTGGCGTACCCGATGGGTGCCCGTATGATGAGCGGCCACACCCGCTACCACGAGCAGCTTGAGCAGACCTTCGCCAAGTTTGAGAAGAAGGAAGATGCGTTCCTGTACAACTTTGGCTACCAGGGCATCGTGTCCACGATCGACGCGCTGACCGCGCGCCACGACGTGATTGTTTACGACGCGGAGTGCCACGCCTGTCTGCTGGACGGCATCCGTCTGCACATCGGCGAGAAGTACAAGTACCGCCACAACAACATTGCCGACTGCGAGAAAGTCCTTGCCCGCGCCTGCCAGGTGGCGGAGGAGAACGGCGGCGGCGTGCTGCTGATCACCGAGGGCGTGTTCGGTATGACCGGTGCGCTCGGCATCCTGGATCAGATCGCCGCGCTGAAGAAGAAATACAAATTCCGCATCCTGATCGACGACGCCCACGGTTTCGGCCTGCTGGGTGCGCACGGCCGCGGTACGTCCGAGCAGCTGGGCTGCATGGACGACATCGACCTCTACATCGGCGCCTTCGCCAAGTCGATGGCCTCGATCGGCGGCTTCGTCGCCGGCCCGCACAAGATCATCAACTACCTGCGTGCCAATATGCGCAGCCAGATGTACGCCAAGTCGCTCCCGATGCCGCTCGTGATCGGTAACATGAAGCGTATGGAGATCATCGATTCCCCGGAGGGCGACGCGCTCCGCGCGAAGTGCTGGCAGATCACCCACGCCATCCAGGACGGCTTCAAGAAGGAAGGCTTCGACATCGGCGAGGCCCAGGCCTGCGTGACGCCGGTGCATATCTTCGGCGGCGTGGCCCAGGCCACCAAGATGGCCAAGGACCTGCGCGAGAACTACAAGATCTTCTGCTCGATGGTCATCTATCCGGTGATCCCGAAGGGTATGATCATCTTCCGCATCGTCTCCACGGCCGCCCATACGATGGAGGATGTGGAGTACACGCTCAAGGCATTCAAGGAGATCAAGGCGAAGCTCGACGCCGGTCAGTACGACGGCGACGACATCGCCGAAATGACTATACAATAACGGTTCCGGTATAATTAGTCATTCCGGGCAGATTTAAAAGTCATTCCGGGCTTGACCCGGAATCTCACTACCGCTTATGAACAGTCTTCAGGACAAAGTAATCATCGTTACAGGAGCCAGCTCGGGTATCGGGCTGGCCTCTGCGCGTCAATTCGGCAGCGAAGGCGCCCGGGTCGTGATGGCCGCGCGGTCCTTCGGCAAGCTCGAAGAGCTGGCGCCGTCCGTCGCTCCGGCGGAGCGTGTGCTCTGCGTGCAGTGCGACGTGACGCGTGAGGAGGATTGCCGCGCCCTGGTGGAAGCGACCGTGGCGCGCTTCGGTCGCATCGATATCCTGGTGAACAACGCCGGTATCTCGATGCGGGCGATGTTCAAGGACCTGGACCTGAAGGTGATCCATTCCCTGATGGATGTCAATTTCTGGGGCACGGTCAACTGCACGAAGTTCGCGCTGCCGTATCTGCTGGAGACGAAGGGCTCCGTGGTGGGCGTGATTTCGATCGCCGGCTATTCCGCGCTGCCCGCGCGGACCGGCTACAGCGCCTCGAAGTATGCCATTCGCGGCTTCCTGGACACGATCCGGATCGAGCACCTCAAGGACGGACTCAACGTCCTCGTGTTCGCTCCTGGCTACACTTCTTCGAACGTCCGCAACGCGGCCCTGACCGCCGACGGTTCCGCCCAGGGCGAGACGCCGCTCGACGAGGGCAAACTGATGAGCGCGGAGGATTGCGCGAAGCGCCTTTCCCGCGCGTTGCGCCACCGCCGTTCGCAGGTCATCCTGACCCCGCTGGGCCGACTGACCGTGCTCGCGCACCGCTTGTTCCCGCGCATGACGGACCGTCTGACTTATGGTTATATCGCCCGTGAGGCGGGCAGTCCTTTCAAATAGTCGCCCGATGAAGACTTCGCTACGCATATTCTTCCCGCTCGGCATCGCGTTCCTCCTGCTGATCCTGCTGATGCCGCGCAGCGCCAAGTTCGCCTACGACTATCACAAAGGGCGGACCTGGAAATACGAGACGCTCTATGCGCAGTTTGATTTTCCGATCTATAAGACTGAGGATCAGATGCTTGCGGAACGCGGCGAGGTCTCGAAGCCGATTCCGTATTACCGTTATTCCGACGAGATCGTCACGCGTAACCTCCTCGCTGCCGAGGGACTCGAGTTGGGGAGACTGCGCAGTGCCACCGTGTCCGCACTTCGTGCCATTTATCAGCGGGGCGTGATTGCCGACGACCAGAATCGCCGGGGCGATGCTTCCGATCTGGAAGTGCTTTATATCCAGCGCAACAAGCGCGCGACCAAGGTGCCCTTCTCTGAGGTGTACCGCCTGACGGATGCGCGCACGCGCCTGCTTTCCGACCTGTCGGCGCTGTCCGACGCCAATGTGGATTCGCTGCTGCGCGCCGCCGGGGCGTATGATCTGCTGGTGCCGAACTTGCTCTTCGACGAGCAGACCACGGAGCTGGTGCATGCCGAGTCCGTTACAAGCGTGTCGCCCACGTCGGGCTATGTCAACGCCGGCCAGCTGATCGTCAAGGAAGGCGAAATCGTGACCGGGGAGATCGCGCAGATGCTCGACTCCTACAAGCGTGAGTTCGAGGCCAATATGGGCTATACCGGTTCGCCGGCCCTGATGCTGCTGGGCAACATTCTGATCGCCCTGGTCCTCGTGACGCTGCTCTATCTGTCCATCCTGCTGAACAACAAGCGGATTCTCAACGACTCCCGCTTCCCGTATGTGGTGACCGTCTTCCTGCTGGGCGCACTGATGGCGCTGATCCTCGTCCGTGTGAACGAGAAAGCGCTCTATTATGTTCCCTTCACCCTGGTAGCCCTGCTGCTGCAAGCCTTCCTGAAGAACCGCTTCGTGGTGTCGCTTTACGTGGTGACGCTGTTGCCGCTGCTGATTTTCAGCCATGACGGCGCCGTGCTCTTCTTGATGTTCTTCGTGGCCGGCATGGTGGCGACCCTGGCGTTCCGCTACTTCAATCGCGGCTGGAAGCAGTTCATCACCGCGTTGATTACATTCGGGGTGCTGGCGCTGACGTATCTGGGATTCCATGCCGCCGAGCTGGTGGCGGGAAATGTCTGGGCGGCGCTGCTGAGCCTTTTCATCGGCTCGATGCTGACGGTGGCCGGATATCCGCTCGTCTATCTCTTTGAGCGCCTCTTTAACCTGGTGTCCAATTCTCGTCTGATCGAGCTTTGCGATGTGTCCAACCCGCTGATTCACGAGCTGGAGCAGAAAGCGCCGGGCACGTTCCAGCATTCGCTGCAGGTGATGAATATGGCCGATGTCGTGGCGCGTGCGGTCGATGCCAATGCTGACCTGGTGCGCGCAGGCGCTCTGTATCACGATATCGGTAAATTATACAACCCGCAGTGCTTCGTGGAGAACGAGTCGCTGGTCCCGCGGGACGGCGGTCCGCGTTACCATGAGGGCATGACCCCCGAGCAGAGTGCCCGGGAGATCATCCGCCATGTCCCCGAGGGGGTGGAGCTGGCTCAGAAGCACCGCCTTCCCGACATGATTATCGACTTTATCCGCAGCCACCACGGCACCACGACGACCGGCTACTTCTGGGGCCAGTTCCTGGCAGCCGGCGGCGACCCCGCCCGGGCGGATGAATTCCGCTATCCGGGCATCAAGCCGGAGACGAAGGAACAGATCATCCTGATGCTCTGCGACAGCATCGAGGCGGCCTCCAGAACCCTGACGGAATACACGCCGGAGGCGTATTCCGCTTTTGTGGAGCGCATCGTGGCCGGGAAGATGGAGGAAGGCCAGTTCGAGTATGCCGACATCTCCATCAGCGAACTCGGCACGGTCAAGGAGACCATTAAGCAATATATCGCGCAGACCCACCATGAGCGGGTCGCGTATCCGAAGAAAAAAATCAGAAAGAACACAAAATAGTATTATGAAAGTAAAAGAAAAGAAGATTGACGATCTGAACCGCGAACTGACCATCGAAGTGGCCGCGGCAGACTATGCTGAAATTGAAAAGAAGAAACTCGCTGACCGTCGTAAGACGGCGGAGTTCAAGGGATTCCGCAAGGGTATGGTGCCCGCTTCCCTGATTAAGCGCGTCTATGGCGAGCAGGCGCTCGTCGAGTCCGTGAACCAGGTGATCGGCCAGGCCCTCGACAAACACATCAACGACAAGAAGCTTCACATCCTGGGCGAGCCCCTCGCTTCCGCGAATCAGCCGGAGCTCGAGTGGGAGTCCGGCAAGGACTTCACCTTTGTCTTCGACCTGGGCCTGGCCCCGGAGGTGAACGTTGAGGTGGAGAAGGCCGACACCGTGCCTTCCTATACCGTGACCGTCGCCGCGAAGGACAAGGCTCCGATGATCGACAGCATGAAGAAGTACTACGCCGAGCACAAGGAGGAGGGCCAGGAGGCCAAGTCCGACGAGGATATCGAGAAGGAAGTCTCCGAGCGCCTGAAGAACCAGTACGAGAGCGAGGCCCAGTGGCGCCTGACCAAGGACATCCGCGACTTCTTCGTGAAGAAGGCCGATGTGAAGCTCCCGGAGGAGTTCCTGAAGCGCTGGCTCATCGAGGCCAACAATGGCAAGCTCTCCAAGGAGGATGTCGAGAAGGATTTCCCGGGTTTCGCCGAGGACTTCAAGTGGCAGCTGGTGCGTGGCTCCCTGATGCAGAAGTGGGGCTTCAAGGTGGAGGAGAAGGACCTGCACGAGCAGGCCGAGGCTTTCGCCCGCTACCAGTACGCGATGTACGGCATCGGCAATGTGCCCGATGAGATGGTGAAGGAGATGGCCATCAACATGCTCCAGGATCAGAAGCAGATCGACCGCCTGGTCGAGCAGGTTGAAGACCGCAAGGTCCTCGACAAGATCAAGGAGACCATCACCCTCAAGGCCACGAAGATCACCGCCGCGAAGTTCCGCGAGCTGTAGTCTCCGTCCAACGAAAAAGCGGCAGGTTGCAAACGCAGCCTGCCGCTTTCCGTTTATTGCCAGTAGTCGTAGAACTTCGCGATGGATTCCATGCCGGCGAAAAACTGCGAGAGGAGGTAGCTTTCGTTGGGGGAGTGGATGGTGTCGCGCTCCAGGCCGAAGCCCATCAGGAGCGGGTCGATGTGCAGGATTTTCTGCATCTCCCCGAGGATGCCGATGGAGCCGCCGCCGCGCGCGGGGACGGGCTCGCAGCCGTAGGTCTCGCCGATGGCGCGCGCGGCGGCGCGGTAGGCGGCGGAACTCATCGGGATGGTGAAGCCGTCGCAGCCCTCGTGGGCCGTGACTTCCACCTGGACATATTTCGGGGCGATCTTCTTGAAATGCTTCTCGAAGAGTTTGGTGATCTCGGCGCTGCGCTGGTCCGGGACCAGGCGCATGGAGATCTTGGCGTGCGCCTCGGAGGGGAGGACGGTCTTGGCGCCGGGGCCGGTGTAGCCGCCCCAGATGCCGCAGATGTCCAGGCAAGGGCGGATGGCGGTGCGCTCCATCGTGGTGAAGCCCTTCTCCCCGCGTACCTCGCGGATGCCGAGGAACTCCTTGTACTCCTGCATGTCGAACGGCGCCCGGGCGAGCATCTTGCGCTCGGCGCGGGAGAGCTCCGTGACGCGGTCGTAAAAGCCCGGCACGGTCACGCGCCCGTCGGCGTCGAGCAGCGTCGCGATCATCTCGCAGAGCACCTGGATGGGGTTGGCGACGGCGCCGCCGAAATGGCCGGAGTGCAGGTCCTTGTTCGGACCGATGACCTTGACTTCCAAATAACTGAGGCCGCGCATGCCGCAGTTGATCGACGGTACCTTGTCGCTGATCATCGTGGTGTCGCTGACCAGGCACACGTCGGCCTTCAGCAGTTTCTTGTGGGCTTTGATCCAGGCGGGCAGGGAAGGACTGCTGATTTCTTCTTCCCCTTCAAAGAGGAATTTCACATTGTGCGCGAGCTTGCCGCTGCGCACCAGGTATTCGAAAGCCTTGACGTGCATGAACAGCTGGCCCTTGTCGTCGTTGGCACCGCGGCCCCAGATGGCGCCGTCGTGCACCTGCGGATCGAAGGGATCGTGCTTCCACATGTCCAGCGGCTCGACCGGCTGAACGTCGTAGTGGCCGTAAACCAGCACGGTCTTCGCCTTGGGATCGATGATCTTCTGGCCGAAGACGACCGGGTGGCCGGCGGTCTCGCAGACGCCCGCCTCGTCCGCGCCCGCTTCAAGCAGCAGGTCGGCGAGGGTCTCGGCGCAGCGGTACATATCGGCCTGGTGCTCCGGCTTGGCGCTGACGGAGGGGATGCGCAGGAGCGTGAACAACTCCTCGAGGAAGCGCTCCCGGTTCTGTTCGATGTAGGCTTTCATGGGATTAATTCCTTCTGAGGTTCTTGGACGTGAGGTTGAGGCGGTACTTGAAAGTCCGGTTGCCGTGGTAGTAGGACATCGCGAGCGTGTTGGCATCGTCGAAGGAGATGCTGTTCAGCAGGCGGTCGCGGTAGTGGTCCTTGCACTCGGGCTCGGCCCAGGCGAGGACATAGTTGTCGTCAGCCTTCTGGTAGGCCACGATCACGGTGTAGCCGCGGTGGTCGAACATAGCGGCCGTGTATTTCGCAGAATTCTTCTTGCCCTTGGCCTTGGTGAACTCTTCCACGAGCGAGCTTTCTGCCTGCAGGATGTTGAATTTTAGGTGCGTGGCGCTGGTCAGTGCGTCCGGATTCTGCGTCAGCCACCAGTCGATGGCGGCGTCGGTCAGGTAGAAGTTCTCCGGGATCTGCTCCAGCGCGGGATTGTCCTGGATGTCCTTGAGCAGCAGGCGCATCCACGGACGGTCCATGCCGCTGAGCAGGGCCTCGTCGGAGCGGCCGCTGAGGCGGTAGGGCTCCCCGCTGCTGCGGATGTCCTTGCCGCGGAAGGAGACGCAGCCGAACTCGTCGGTCTGCGGGGCGTAGGCGGCCGCGACATAGGCCGGCTGCGCGCCCTCCATCAGGTAGTGGAAGAAGAGGTAGCGCGTCCCGCGAATGGTGACCACGGACGTGCCGTCCACGAAGGCGCGGGAGCTCATCCCCTCGGCGTCCGAGGCGGGCGCGTCATAGATGCCCTCCTGCGACCAGTCGCTGCGCCCCTTCACGAAGGTGACGATGCGCACCTGGTCCAGGGCGAGCCCCTCGCCGCTCAGGCAGATCGCATAGATGCGGTCCACGGCCTCGCGGCGGTCGGCGATGGCGCGGAACTCCGTGCCGCCGGGCAGGAGCGGGCCGGCGATGGCAGCCGCCTGCGCTTCGTCATAAGGCGTGATATTAAGCAGGGTGTCCTTGCGCGCCAGGATGTCGGCCGCATAGACAGACGAAGGATACTTCTTCAGGAACTTGTCGAAGGCTGCCACGGACGGGGCAGCGATGGTCTTGTCGTAGAGCTTGGTCTCCGCCTTCTTCTGCGCGGACAGCGGGGCGGCGGCCAGCAGCAGGATCAGGGCGGCGAAAAGGAGTTTCTTCATTATAAGTATGTTTCGAAATAATCAGTAATCTTCTCGTAGAGGTGCACGCGGGCCTTGCCGCGCATGTTGTGCTCGTCGAGCGGGTAGGGGAACCAGTCCACCGGAATGCCCGCCTCGATGCAGGCTTGCACGAAGCTGAGCGAGTGCTGGGGAACGACGGTGCCGTCCTGCAGGCCCTGGCAGATCAGCACGCGGCCGGTCAGGTCCTTGGCGCGGGCGATGAGCGAACTCCCGGCGTAGCCCTCGGGGTTGGTCTCGGGAGTGTCCATGTAGCGCTCGCCGTACATCACCTCATACCACTGCCAGTCGATGACGGGTCCGCCCGCCACGGCGACCTTGAAGAAGCCGGGGTTGCGGGTGCTCAGGGTCAGGGTCATGAAGCCGCCGTAGCTCCAGCCGTGCACACCGATGCGCGCGCGGTCGATCCAGGGCGCGCGGTCCAGCAGCGCCCGGATGCCGGCCATCTGGTCGGCCTCTTCGGCCGTGCCGCACTGGCGGTTGATGGCCTTCTCGAAGGCCGCACCGCGGTTGGAGGTGCCGCGGTTGTCCTGCACATAGACGACGTAGCCTCGCTGGGCCATCAGCATTTCCCACATCCGGATGTTTCCGAGCCAGGAATTGTTGACCATCTGCGAGTGCGGGCCGCCGTAAACGTACACGATCAGGGGATATTTCTTCGACGGGTCGAAGCCGCGCGGGTAGAAGAGGCGGTAGTAGTTGTCGAACTGCCCGTCGGCGGAGGGCGTCGTGCCGAGCTCGACGCGGCACTGGGCGTATTCGTCCAGCGGGTCGAGGGCGGTGAGAATCATTTCCCGGAAGCTTCCGTCTGCATTTCGTACCTGCGTGACGCCGGGCACGTTGAGGGAGCTGTAGCGGTCGATGAACTGGCTGCAGTCGGGCGACATCGTGACCTGGTGCCAGCCCTCTTCGGGGGTCAGGCGCTGCGGCTTGCCGACGGTCTTACGGCCATTCAGGCGGATACGGAAGAGGTGATTCTCGATAGGTGAGACCTCCGCGGAGGTGTAATAGACATAGTTGCCGTCGTTGGCCACGTATTCAACGTCTGCATCGACAGGCGTAATGCGCGTGATGCGGCAGAGGGTGTCGCAGAGGTAGAGGCTGCGGTAGCCGTCGCGGTTGTCCGTGCGGTAGATGAAGTCGTAGCGGCCCTGGAGGAAGTACAGCGGATCCAGCGGTTCCACCCAGGCGTCGTTGCTCTCGGAGAGGATGGTACGCACGTAGCGTCCGTCGTCCGCGCGGTACATATTGAGGTTCATCCAATTCTGGGCGCGGTTGATCACCTGCGCGAAGATGTACTTGCTGTCCGGCGACCAGGTGACGCCCGCGAGGTAGCGCTCGTCGTCCAGGTCTTCGACCTGCAGGGTCGAGAGGATCTTGCCCTCCAGGTCCGTGACGCACACGGAGACATGTTCCGAGGCCATGCCGGCCATCGGATAGCGGATCAACATCGCCTCGCCGGTGCGGGTGGTGATGTTGAAGAGGGGATACTGCGTGACGGCGGACTCGTCCTTACGATACACAGCGAGGCGCTTTCCGTCCGGAGCCGGGAAGACGCCGCCGCTGATGCCGAATTCATTACGGCTCACGGACTGGCCATACACGATGCCCGGGCCTTCCGGCGTGGGCAGTTTCCACTGCGGGCGCTCCCGCTTGGGGCGCTCCTTGGTCAGCTGGCTGTCGGCCTTCCAGAAGAGGGGGACCTGTTCGGGATAGACGGAACGCTCGCCCTGGCCGACGGACTCGGCCACGGTGAGCAGACGGGCGTTGGGATTGCCCTCGGGGTGCGTCGCGAGGATGCCCGCGACGAGCAGCAGTGCAATGTGGATCATAACGATTCGCCGCCGGTGAGGATCGGAATTTCGGAAATGGTCGAGGCCGGGCTCACGGACACAATCCGGTCTACGATATAATGCTGCATGCCGCGCCAGGGCAGCATGCCGTTGTATTCCTTATAGTGCAGCTCTACCTGCTTGCCGCTGCAGAGCATCAGCGAGTCGGCCACGGCCTTGTCCACGACGGAGAAGTTGAATTCGTTGGACTGCAGGCTGCCGCCGGCCTTCTGGTTGCTGCGGAAACCGGTCTGGATGAGGCGGCCTTCGTAGGTCTTCCAGACCCAGCCCTTATAGACGATCTGGTTCAGCTCGCCGGCCTTGACGCCTTCGCCGAACACGAAGTAAAACTTGAAATACACGAACACGGCGGCGGCTACCAGAAAGATGGCCGTGACCCAGGTGATGATTTTGCCCTTGGTTGTCATGATATTGCCTGATTGTAGTTTACTAAACTACAAATATAACAATAATCCCGGACACCTGGTGCCCGGGATTATTTTACCTATACTGACGCAAAAAAATTACTTCTTGCGGCTCTTGTAACGCTGATAGAACATATCAACACGGCCGGCGGTATCGACGATCTTCATCTTGCCGGTGTAGAAAGGGTGAGATGTGTTGGAAATCTCAAGCTTTACGAGGGGGTACTCAACACCGTCAATGGTGATGTTCTCCTTGCTGGTAGCGCAGGAGCGGGTGATGAACACGTCCTCGTTTGACATATCCTTGAAAGCTACAAGACGGTAGGTTTCGGGATGGATTCCTTTTTTCATTACACTAGTGTTTTTTGAATCGGGCGCAAAGATAAGAATTATTTTCGTAATTTTGCAAACTATGACACTGATAAAATCCATTTCCGGCATCCGCGGCACCATTGGCGGTGCCCCCGGCGAGGCCCTGACCCCCGTTGATATCGTCAAATTTACCTACGCATACTGTGCGTGCCTGAAGGTGCGCAAGCCCACACCGAACAGCGGCAAACGCTACAAAGTGGTCGTCGGCCGCGACGCGCGCATCAGCGGCGCGATGGTCGAGCAGCTCGTCTGCGGCACCCTTGTGGCCTGCGGCGTGGATGTGGTGAAATGCGGTTTCGCTTCCACGCCGACCACGGAGCTGGCCGTCGGCTTTGCCGGCGCGGACGGCGGTATCATTCTGACTGCCAGCCACAACCCGCGTCAGTGGAACGCCCTCAAGCTGCTCAACGAGCACGGCGAATTCCTCACCGCTGCCGAGGGGCAGGCCATCCTGGACCTGGCGGAGACGGGCGACTTTGACTTCGCCCCGGTGGATGAGCTGGGCAGCATCGAGGAGCATGACTTTACCGACGAGCACATCGACGCTGTCCTGGCCCTGGAGGCCGTGGATGCGGAGGCGGTCCGCAAGGCCGGCTTCAAGGTGGTGCTCGACGCCATCAACTCCGTGGGCGGCATCATTATGCCGCGCCTGCTGGAGCGTCTCGGTGTGGAGTGCATCACCCTCAACGGTGAGCCTACGGGCGATTTCGCCCACAATCCCGAGCCGCTTCCGAAGAACCTGGAAGAGCTCAGCAACACGGTCGTGCGCGAGAAGGCGGACCTGGGCATCAGCGTCGATCCTGACGTGGACCGCCTCGCCTTCATCTGCGAAGACGGCAAGCCCTTTGTCGAAGAATACACCCTTGTGGCCGTGGCCGACTATCTGCTCGAGCGGGCGGAGAAGGCGGGCGTGACGCCGCGCAATACGGTTTCCAACCTCAGCTCCAGCCGCGCGCTGCGCGATGTGACCGAAGCCCACGGCGGCACCTACTACGCCGCCGCGGTGGGAGAGGTGAACGTGACTACGAAGATGCACGCCGTGAACGCGCTGATCGGCGGCGAAGGCAATGGCGGCGTGATCTATCCCGCCAGCCACTGTGGCCGCGACGCTATGGTGGGCGTGGCGCTGTTCCTCAGCCACCTGGCTCACAAGGGCATGAGCGTCAGCGCCTACAAGGCTACGCTTCCGCCGTACTTCATCGCCAAGAACCGGATCGATCTCAGCGACGCTGCGATGATCGACCGTATCCTGGATGCGATGAAGGAGCAGTTCAAGAATGAGAAGGTGAACACCATCGACGGCGTCAAGATCGACTTCGAGGCGCAGAAGACCTGGGTGCACCTGCGCAAGTCCAATACCGAACCGATCATCCGCATCTACTCCGAGGCGCAGACCGAGGAGGAGGCGCAGCGTCTCGGCGAGGAAGTTATCGCGCTGGCCCGGCGCATCATCGGCGCCTAAGCTATGTTCTCCTTCCGCACCACACCGATCGACGAGCAGCTCGACAAGAGCCTGCGTGAGGGTCGCGTCGCGTGCTTCTGTACGCAGAACTGCTGGGATCCTTCGCGCGGACGCTTCCTGTATGATATTTTCCGCGAACGCGGAAACCTGGAACGCATTTTCTCCCCGCGCGACACCGAGCTGACGCCCGACACCAACCACATCGACTTTTCTGCCGACGAGCTGGAGGGGCTGGACGCCGTGGTGGTGGAGATCCAGGACGTGGGTACGCGCTACTTCAACTATACCCGCGACGTGATGCGCCTGCTTTCGATGTGCGCGCGCATGGACGACAGCCCGTCGGTCTTCGTCGTGGACCACATCAACCCCGCCGGCCGCGTGGTCGAAGGAACGATGCCCGCCGTGGAGTCCGACATCTGGACGCCCAAGGTGGCGCACCGGCACGGCCTCACGCTCGGCGAGTTGTGCCACCTGTATTGCAGCGAGATCGGGGCCAAGTTCCCCCTGCATATCATCTCCGCCTTCGTCTCCGACGTAGGCAAGGACCTGCTGCCCTGGACCATTGCGCCGGCCTCTGACATCCCGGGGATGTTTACCTGCGAGATGTATCCCGGCGGCGGTTTGTGGAACAACACGTCCATCACCCCGGCCATCGGAACGGCCCGGCCGTACGAGTACCTCGGCGCGCCCTTCATCAAGAGCGGCGACGTGCGCTTCCTGCCCACGCCGCCTGGTGTGATGATGCGACCGTGCTCCTTCACGCCGGCTGCCGGCCGCTACGCCGGCGAGCGCTGCTATGGCTACCAGATCATGCTCCAGCCGGGTGTGCAGTACCATTCGCTGCTGCACACGCTCCAGCTGATGCGTTTCCTGTCGGAACGCTACTCGCAGTTCGAGCTCTTCGATTCGCTGTTCGTGAAAGTGGCGGACCCCGTGATCGAGGAATACCTGCGCGGGCGCCTGACTTTCGATGTGGTCCAGGAGCACGTTAAACTGGAGGAGCAGAAGTGGATTCGCAAGGCCAAGCGCTACATTCTCTACGACGACACGCCCTACCGGATGAAATAATTTTTTTCGTCGAGAGTGAGAAAAAATTTGGGGAATCCAAAAAACTGCGTATCTTTGCATTCCCAAACGCTGGGTTCGTATAACGGTTAGTACTCGAGATTCTCAATCTCGCAATAGGAGTTCGATTCTCCTACCCAGTACCAAAGAGGCTCGCAATTCTGCGAGCCTTTCCTTTTTATTATCGCAGGGCTGACCCCTTACGTCATTCGCCCGTCATTCGCCGGGCTTTCCTTCCTCACGCGGCGTCGGGAGGACAGGGATGGTGGCGGAAGGGCGGGTTAGTCCACCGGATCGACGTCGGGGTAGGTGCCGGGGGTGAGGTCGGCGAGGAGGGCAGCTTTGCGGGCGGCGAGCTCGCGGTCGCGTGCGAGGAAATGGCGTGCCAGCACTTCGCCGCTGCCCTGGCGGCGAATTTCAACGAGCCGCGTGTAGGGCGGGAAGCCGAACTGGCGCCGCTCTTCGAGCAGGTCTTCAGTGCTGCGTGAGGCGTCGAAGCGGGCGGGCACGGCGGTCTGGATGATGACTCGCGGGGCGAACTGCGCCAGGGTGCCGAGCAGTTGCGCGGCGCGCTCGTCGGCGCGGAAGTCGTCGCGTGAGACCAGGGCGTCGGCCTGCAGCACGGCGAGCAGCGCGACTTCCGGCGCGCCCTCGCGCTTGAGCGCGTTGAGGGTGCAGACGCGGATGCCCCGTTCCGGGAAAAGGGTGGAGATTTCTTCCTGCAGCGGCTCGGGCTTCTCCCAGCCGCGGATCAACAGTACGGGGCCTTCCGTATGGTGTATGGCTTCGATGAGTTTGCGGGAGAAGGTGCCGACGAGGCCGTTTTTGCGGCGCTCGGCGGCGAGGTCGATGACCTCGGCGGGAGATTCGCCGATCGGAGTCGGCGAATGACGGGGAATCGGAGTCGGCGAATGACGGAGCACATATTTTCCAACCCGGACATTGAGCAGGGTTTCCAGCGAGGGGACGGCGGCGCCGAGCAGGACGCGGGCGCCGTGGATGCCCGCCAGGGCGATGGCGGCGTCGCGGGCGTGGTAGCGTGGCGCCGGATCGGACTGCTTATAGGCCGGGTCCTGCTCCTCGTCTACGATGACGAGCCCCAGATTGCGGAAGGGGAGGAAGAGCGCGGAGCGCGTGCCAAGGATGAGGGCGGGCGCGCTGCGACGCAAGCGTTCGGCGGCGGCGCGGCGCTGCACCGGTGTCCGGCCGGAGTGAAAGACCTGCAGCTGCGCCCCGAATTCGGGCGCGAGCAGCGCCTCCAGACGGTCGCAGAAAGCGATTTCGGGCGTCAGCACCAGGGCCTGCCCGCCGGCGGCGAGCGTTTCCCGCAGCGCGGGCAAATATGCGGCGCGCCGATCCAGGTCCGTCAGGACCAGCGGCTTGAGCGTCTCTTTTTTATCGTCATTCCGGGCTTGACCCGGAATCTCATACTCCGCAATCTCTTCGCGCAGCGCATCCCGCTCGACGGTCAGCCGCGCCAGGACGCGCTCATTGTGCCGGCCCGCGAGCTGTGTCTCCTTTTTCGCGAGTCGCTCGCGCAGCCGCGCCAGGATGTCGGCGGCCGTTTGCTCGCTGCGCAGTTTGAGCAACGGGTAGGCCGCCTTGTACACTTCACCGAGCGTACAGAGATAGTAATCAGCGAGGAATCCCCAGAAACGGAGCTCCTCCGCCGTCACGGCAGGCAGCTCGTCCTGCACCGCGACGATGTCCTGAATGCGTTCCGGCGGCAGGTCGGGCCGCTCGAGCGTGCGCAGAACCACACCGTCATAGCGGTGTTTGCCGAGCTCGACGCAGACGCGCCGTCCCGGCTCCAGCGGAATGGGAGAGGCGTAGGTGGGAATCCACCGGAGCTTGACCGGCAGGAGAACCTGGATGTATGTCCGTACTGCCGTCATGCTCGAAGAGAAACTAGTCGGTGTCGCCGGCGGCTTCGTTGGAGGAGCGGGCAAATTCCATCAGGGCCGGCGAGATGTGGCAATAGCCCTGCGGATGCTTGTCCAGGTAGTCCTGGTGCTCCTCTTCGGCCCGGTAGAAATTCTTGAGCGGCTTGACTTCCACGACCAGCGGTGTCTTGAGCTCACCGGCAACGCGGTCGTAGATGCGCTGGATGGCGGGCAGGTCGGCGGGATCGGTGTAGTAGATGCCGGTGCGGTAGCGCGTGCCCTCGTCTTCGCCCTGCTTGTTGAGGCTGGTCGGGTCGATGGCTTTGAAATAGACCTGAATCAGACGGTCCAGGCCCAGCACGTCGGGGTCATAGACCACGTGCACGGTTTCGGCATAGCCGGTCTTGTCCGTATAGACCTCCCGGTAGGTCGGATAGGCAATGCTGCCGTTGGCGTATCCGGTTTCGGTCTTGACGACGCCGCGGACGCGCTTCAGGTAGTGCTCGGCGCCCCAGAAGCAGCCGGCTGCCAGATAAATCTCTTTTGTCATAGTGCAAAATTACATGCAAAGCTCGGAAAATGCAAACGAAAAATTCACTAAATTTGAAAGCTAAAACCTGTTTGAACCCGCAATGAACAAGAACTACCCGGTCTATAAGACCACTTTTATCGACGATATGCGCTCCCTCGTGGAGGAGGCTGCGCAGAATTTCCCCGACAAAACGGCCTTATCTTACAAAGTGCATCCCTCCGATACGGAGGTGGTCCGGGTGTCTTTCCCGCAGTGGCGTGACGACGTTCGGAATCTCGGCACGGCGCTGATCGCCAAGGGGTTCCGGGAGAAGAATATCGCCCTGATCGGTGAAAATTCCTATCTCTGGTGCTGTTCTTTCTTTGCCGTTATGGCCATCGGCTCCGTGCTTGTCCCTATCGACAAAGACCTTGCTCCTGAGGACATTGCGGGCATCATTGACGCCACGGGCTGCGTGGCCGCGATCGTCGGCAAGGCCGCGCGGGAGAAGTGCGACGGCATCCTGTCCGCACGCCCTTCGATTCAGGCCGTCTATCCCGTCGATGAGCTCCCGCAGCTGGAGGCGGAAGGCGCCGCGCTGTTCGCTGCCGGAGACAATTCCTACTACGACTATAAGATCGACCCGAACCGCCTGGCGTCCATCGTTTTCACGTCCGGCACCACGGGCAAGGGTAAAGGCGTCATGCTCTCGCAGACGAACATTGGCCAGGACATGACCCTGGGCATGTATAATTTCGCGCTTACTTCCAAGACGTTGCACGTCCTTCCGCCCCATCACACCTTCGGCTCCACGGTCAACTATGTCGGCCACCTCGCCCAGGGGGTCGAGGTCTATATTTCCAGTGGCCTCAAGCACGTCAGCGATGAGATCCGGGAGCAGCAGCCCACCCACCTGATCCTCGTGCCGGCCTTCCTGGAGGTTATGCACAAGAAGATCTGGGATGGAGCGCGCAAGAGCGGCAAGACGGGCTTGCTGAAGACGATGATCTCCGTCAGCAATGGCCTCCGCAAAGTCGGCATCGACGTGCGGCGCAAGCTCTTCAAGAGCATTCTGGAACCGTTTGGCGGCAAACTGGAAATGATTATCTGCGGCGGCGCCAAGCTGGACGAGGAAATCATCCGCACTTTCGACGCCATCGGCATTACCATCATGAACGGATACGGCATCACCGAGTGCGCGCCGCTGATCTCCTGCAACCGCAATCTCTACCAGAAGGCGGGCAGCGTGGGGCTTCCCATCTTCGACCTTCGCGTGAGGATCGACGATCCCGATGCCAACGGGGAAGGGGAGATCTGCGTCAAGGGTCCTAATGTCATGTTGGGCTATTTCAACAACCCCGAGGCGACGGCGGAGGTCTTCGACAAGGACGGCTTCTTCCACACTGGCGACTACGGACGCCTGGACGACGAAGGCTGGATCTACATCACCGGCCGCAAGAAGAACCTGATCATCCTTTCCAACGGCAAGAATGTTTATCCCGAGGAGCTCGAGGCTGACATTCAAAAGATCGATGGCGTGGCAGAAGTGGTGGTGTACGCCGGCGAAAGCCGGGTGAACAAGGATAAGGAGATCATCGTGGCCGAGATATTCCCGGACACCGATGCGCTGAAGGCGCTGGGCGTCGCAGAGCCGCAGGCTTATTTCGAGGAGCAGATCAAGAAGCTCAACGCCAAGTTGCCTCCTTACAAACTGGTCAAGCGGGTCAAGCTCCGTGACACCGAGTTCCAGAAGAACACGTCCCGCAAAATCATTCGCTTTACCATCGACAAAACGGTAGATTAGTATTTCCAACCTTATAAAAATCATGAAGAAGTTTTTGATTATGGCAGCATCCCTGCTCCTGCTCATCTCCTGTGGCGAGAAAAAGAATTCCAAGGCACTTGTCCTTTATTATTCCCAGGGCGGTACGACGAAGGTCGTCGCCGAGGCTATCCAGAACGCGCTCGGCGCTGACATCGAGGAGATTCTCCCCGTCGATCCGTACGATCCCGATTTCGGTGCCACCATCGCGCGCGGTCAGAAAGAGATGAGCGAGGGAGCTTTCCCGGAGCTCCAGCCGATCCAGGCGAATGTCCAGGACTATGACGTTATTTTCGTGGGCTATCCGGTTTGGTTCGGCACCTATGCCAACCCGATCGAGACCCTGCTGAACACCGTGGACTTCAGTGGCAAGCAGGTCGTTCCGTTCTGCACCTTCGGCAGCGGCGGTCTCGACACCAGTTGCAAAGCCATCGCCGCGAAGCTCCCGAACGCGACCGTCCTGCCGGGCTACGGCGTGCGCGCTGCCCGCATTGACGCCGCGGGTGCCGAGGTCGAGCGTTTCCTGAAGGAAAGCGGTTTCCTCGCCGGTGAATACTTCAAGCCGGCCGAGTTCCCGGCCTCGCACGAGGTCTCCGAGGAGGAGTCCGCGCTCTTTGATGCTGCCGTCAGCACCTATCCGATGATCCGCGCCAAGGCGGCCGAGGTGGCCGAGCGCGACGTCGAGAACGGTAAGGAGTATCTCTTTACGGCAGGCGAGGGGAATGGCAACATCCAGGTGATCGTGCTCGTCGAAGACGGCAAAGATCCCGTCTTCACCCAGGTCCTCCGCTAAGGATGGCTCAATATCCTCAGATCGAGCTTGATGAATGGACGCAGGTGGGTGAGGGCTACAACGGACAGGCTTTCGTGTCCGAAGCTCACCCCGGCGTCATGCTCAAGCTGGTCCGGCGCGAAATGGGCGCCGCCCACAAGGTAGAGCAGGAATTTCATGCCGCGAAGACGGCCTATGAGATCGGCCTCCCGACGCCGCAGGTGTACGAGATCGTGCGCGACGGAGCGGATCACGGCTATCTCTGCCAGATCGTCGCAGGCAAGAAATCCTTCGCCCGCCTGTGCGCCGACCAGCCGGAGCGCATCCCGGAGTTAGCTGCACGCATGGCCGAATATGGCCATGCGTTGCACGCTACGCCCATCGCGGTGCGTGATTATATTCCCAATATCAAGGAGTTGTTGCTGTCGGCACTGGCGGAATCGCCCCTCGTCGATGACGGGCAGCGGGCGATGCTGAAAGAGACGGTCCTGGCGATGCCGGACGACCGGACCTGCCTGCACGGCGATTTCCAGCCTGGCAATCTGCTCCTCGCGGACGGGAAGTATTACTGGATCGATCTGGGGTGGTTGGCGCAGGGTTGCCCTTTGATGGACCTGGCGCACCTCTACAAGATGATGGTGGAGGACAGCGTCATCCCGCAGGTGCAGGACCTGACCCACATGAGCCGCGAGCAGATGCTCGCGTTTTGGGACGCCTTCGCCCGGGCCTACACGGGGCGGGACGACATCGAGGCGCTCAATCGCGAACTCCGGCCCTATGCGGTGCTGGACATCGTGCGCACCTTCTATCTTCACGCCCAGGACAACCCGGAGATCATCGCTTTCCTGAAATCCTGGATCTCCCGGACCCTGGAGACGGCGTAAAGTTCACTCGGACGTTTATTCTTTTGGAGCGGCCTGCTCCAGAAACTGTTCTATCCGCCGGAAGGCGTCTTCCGGCAGGGCGCAATGGTAGGCCATGTCATAGACATAGGGCACCTTGACGGCATAGTAGGGGACCAGCCGCCGGGTGTATTCCCCGAGGATCCGGGGGTCCGACGTGCCCAGATAGGCCGGCAGGAAGTAGTTCCAGTGTGCTTTCATCTGCTCCGGAGTAATGTGGAACAGAAGATTGGCGCGTTCTTCGCTCATTCTCTGGCCCATGATCCACATGATGCTCAGATCCCATTCCGGGGTGCCGTGGCTGAACTCACCCACGTCGATCCACAGCGTGCGCTCCCCGTCGGTGATGATATTGCCGATCTGGAGGTCTCCGTGCAGGCAGGTGGGCGTGTCCTGGACCGTTTCCAGGAAAGCCAGGGCCCTCTGTTTGAACGCTTCCGTGACCAGCTTCTTCTCCTGGTAGAAACGGGTGAGGGCTTCCTTGTAGGAGCGAAGCTGGCCGGGCGCCACCGGCGTAGCGTGAAGCTTCTTGGCCCAGCCGGCAAAAGTGAGGGAGATTTCTTCCAGACGTTCGGGCTCCTCGGAGATGATGCGCGTGAAGGAGCGCTTTCCCGGCACCAGCTCATATTCCGCCCCGTAGCGCTCTCCGTCCGTGACGAGCCGCAGGGGTTCGGGCGTCGGGAGGCCCATCTCGAAGACCGTGCGCGCCGTGTGGTATTCGGCCCTGGCCCTGTCCGCTTCAAATCCGGGATTGTAGAGTTTAGCCAGCGTGTTGCGTGTTTTGTGGGTATAGGATACGGCGGTCCCGCCCTCTCCGGAGCGTACGTAGTCGCTCAATTCTATTTTCTGATAGGAGTCCATGCGTCATTTGTTTTGTGGTTATATTCGTTTCAGCTCGGTAAATATACAAAAAAGAAAACAATCGATCTCCTCCTGGACTACTGTCGGAAGATTGATGCTGCCGGGCACGCTAGGGGCCGATTTTGTGATCGGTAATCGTTTGCTTCGGAGCGATGCTCCGCAAAACGAAAAACGGGCGGCTGCAAGCCGTCCGTTTCGTTTTGTGGAGCATAGGAGAATCGAACTCCTGACCTTTTGAATGCCATTCAAACGCTCTACCAACTGAGCTAATACCCCGTTTGTGGAATGCAAAGGTACTACTTTTTTTCGAACCTGCAAGTGATTTTCCAAGAAAATTGGCTGTATCTTTGCGCCATGAAATACAAACTGGTCATTTTTGATCTCGACGGCACCCTCGTCGATACGATCGCGGACCTGGGCGCGGCGGCGAACGCCGCCCTGGCCGCGAAAGGCCTGCCGCAGCACGCGCCGGAGGCCTTTCGGAGCATGGTGGGGCACGGCGTGCGCAATCTGATGAAGCAGGCCATGCCGGAGGCGATGCGCGAAGACGAGCAGGCGCTGGACGCGCTGCTGGAGGTCTTCCTGCAATACTATATCGAACATATCGACGAACGCTCGCGCCCCTACCCGGGGGTCCGGGAGCTCCTGCAGGAGCTGCAGGCCGCCGGCGTGGAACTGGGCGTCGCGTCCAACAAGTTCCAGGCCGGGGCGGAGAAGCTGGTCGGCCGGATGTTCCCGGAAATCCGCTTCGCGGCCATCCTCGGCGGCCGGCCGGGCGTGCCGCTCAAGCCGGACCCGGCCATCGTGGCGGAGATCCGCTCGCGCGCGGGCGTCTCCCTGCGGCAAACGCTGATGGTGGGCGACTCCGCCACGGACATGGCCACCGCCACCGCCGCGGGCGTGGACTGCGTGGCGGTCAGCTGGGGCTTCCGCACGCGGGAGCAGCTGGCCGCCGCGCCGCGCATTGTCGACACGGCGGCAGAGCTGCGGGCGCTGCTGGATGCGGAATAATCATTATTGGGGATTGCCCGAAGCCGGAATTCTTACTAAATTTGCGACCATGAAACGTGCTATGATCATTCTCCTGGGCGCCTGCGTGTGCCTGAACGTCGCGGCTGCGAACAAGAAGCCGAAGACGGTTGTCATCAATACCGAGAAACTGGGCAAGGAGGTCCTCGGCTACGCCGGCCCCACGCCCGTGGAAATCACCGTCACCGACGGCAAGATCGAGAAGATCGAGGCCCTGCCGAATGTCGAGACCCCCGGCTTCTTCCAGCGGGTCAAGGAGAGTTCCATCTTCACGGCGCTCATCGGCAAGACCGTCAAAGAAGCCTCCGAAGTGAAACTGGACGCCGTAAGCGGTGCCACTTTCTCCTCGAAGGCTGTCATTGAGAACATTCACCTCGGCCTGCAGGAGGCCGCGAAGAAGGTGAAATGAGATTCGCCGGTCGGAGCCGGCGAATGACGTCTATTTCCGTGTAAACAGGAAGACCGTCAGGGGCAGCGCGATGATGGCCATCGTGGCGCTGACCGGCAGGTAGATTCCGAAGTTCACGTATTCCACCACGAAATAGGTGATCAGCAGCAGCCCGACTCCCATCGCGCTGGAGAGCAGGTAATGCTTGCGGATGTCCGTGCTCTTGCACATGATGCGGCTGAGGTTCGGCACGCCGAGGGAGATGAATCCGATGGTGCCGCAGATGCTCACGGCCGAGGTTACGAGGAACATGATCATCGTCAGGGCGACCGCCTTGCGCCACGCCGGCAGCTCGATCTCGCCGTTGAAGTGGCGCGTCAGGTCGCGGTGCGAGCCGAGCGCGGCGGCTAAGCCGAGCGCGAACAGCGCCAGCGAGAAGATGATGTCCCCGGTGGTGACGCCTTCCAGGTGGAAGTTGGCCGCGCCCCAGAGGTAGTACTGCTTGAGCAGGTCGCCCGTG
Organism: Bacteroidales bacterium; assembly: GCA_016291185.1. The sequence continues at coordinate 2,987 of JAEFAI010000007.1, read as the reverse complement.
GGCGCGTTCGTGACCACGATGGTGCCGAGCGAGCCGATGAAGGTGCCGAAGATGATGCCGAAGGTGATGAGGTTCTGCGTGGAGACGCGCAGCGTCACGAAGAAGCAGATGATCGTGCAGATCAGCGTGCAGACGAAGGATCCGACGGTGAGCGAGCACCATCCGGTCATCGTGGCGGTGGCGGCGCCCAGACAGGCGGCGCTGCCCAGCCCGAGGGAGTAAACGTCCCCGAGCTGGTTGCGCCACAAATATTGCATCTGGATGCCTCCGACCGGGAGCGCGATCCCGGACAGCAGGACATAAAGCAGACTCAGCAGCATATAGCTAGAATTTGAACGTGAATCCGCCGAGGAAGGAGCGGCCCGGCATCGGGTAGTCGCGCACCAGTTCGTAGCGGCAGTTCAGCAGGTCGCGAGCGGAGACGTTCAGCGACAGCACACCGACTTTGCCCAGGTTGAAGTCCTTACGCAGCGAAAGGTCGAGCGTGTTCCAGTTCGGCATTTCGCCGGAGGCGTCGAAGCGGCCGCCGCGCCAGTTCCAGACGGCATCGAGGCGCCAGCCGGCCAGGGCGACGTCACCCGCGATCACGACCGTATTCTTGGCGACGTACGGGATCTGCTGGTCGAAGGAGTAGCTGTCCGGCGTCTTGTCCACAGCGGACTGCCAGGCATAGCGGGCGGACAGGCCGCCGCGGAGCTGATCGCCCTCGTAGCGCAGCGTCAGGGCTGCATCGACACCTTTGGCCTGCACCTTGCCGACGTTGTACGGCAGCCAGACGTAAGGATCGTCGGCCGAAGGGGCGGAGATGATCTTGTTCTGCAGGGCGTTGTAGAAGCCGTCCACCTTGATGCCGAGCGTCCAGTTCTCGCACAGGCCGCGGTGGAAATCGATGCCCACGTCGGCGAGCCAGGCGTCCTCAGGCTTGAGGTTCGGGTTGCCGTAGCCGGGGTAGTAGAGCTCGTTGAAGGTCGGGGCGCGGAAGGCGCGGCGGCCGAAGGCGACGAGGTCAAAGCCCTCGAAGAGGGTGAATCGCAGGTCGAGGGAAGGGGAGACGCTGTTAAGCGCCTGCTGGCCCTTGTCGAAGGTACCGCGGTACTCCACGGCCAGGTCGGCGCTGAACCAGCCGGCGCGGATGGCCGTAGCCAGGGCCGCGATGGCGGCCGTGCGGGCGGCGTCATAGCCGGTAGCCTTCAGGGAGCCGTGCTCGATGTCCGTGGCCAGCGACACGCCCCACCAGTCCGTCAGGCGGAAGTTGTGGGAAGCATTCAGCTGGAAGTCGCTGAACTTGTAGTCGCTATCGCCCCACTCGCTCTTGTAGAAGAGGTCGTCCCAGGCGGCTTTGGCGCTGAGATTCAGGGTGTAAAGGTCGGAGAAGGCCTTACGGAAGGACCCCTGCAGGAGGTAGTTCTTGTCCTGCTGGCGGTCGGCGGACGGCCAGCTTAGCGAGCCGGGCGTGCCGCGGTCGGAGGCGTTGTAGTAGGCCTTGGCGTGCCAGTCGCCGCCGTCGATGACGCCGAAGACATCGGCACCGGCGCGGAGCTGCTTGAGGTCGTTGCCAGTACGGCGCTCGCCGTTATCTCCGTAAGGGAAATCGCCCTTGGTGAGCACACCGGCGGCGTGGGCGCTGATGCTCACGCGCTCGGAGGCTTTGATGTCAAAGCGGGCGGAAGGCATCCAGGTGCCGAAAGAACCGGCCTGCAGGCCCACCTGGCCGCCGAAGATGCGGTCGCCAAAGACCGGCTTCGCGGTGCGGAAGGATACGCTGTTCTGCGCATAGTCCACCACGGCGCTGCCGAGCGTCTCCATCGGGAGCATGCCGAGATCGTTCTGGCCGCTCTGGAAATTGCTGACGCGCACGCCGTCGAGGTAGATGTCCGTGTGGGCGGTGCCGAGGCCGCGGAGGCTGACGCTCTTCAGGCCGGCGAGTCCGCCGTAATCACTGATGGAAAGTCCGGGGAAACGAAGGAGCGCCTGGGCGGCCGTCCCGTCGGCACGCAGCGCGAGGGTGTCCGTTCGGGACACCACGACACCCTTGTCGGCCACGATGGTGACGGCCTGGAGGGTGTCCGGCGTTTCTGCCACCAGCAGACCCGCCGTAATCAATAAGGTAGATAAGAACATAATTTGCGTCGCTAAGGCGGCCTGACCCCGGGCCTCCGGTATCAACTTTGTTCGTGGCAGGTATTCGGACTCGATGGAAATCTTACCGTTGCGGGCACAGCTCCGGACTCTCACCGGATTCCCCTTTACGGTTGCAAGTGCAACACACCACAAACTTCGGCGCAAAGATAGAAAAAAAATGGGGTGCAAGAAAACTTGCGCCCCATTTTCAGATTCGCGAATCCCTAAGGATCCGGTCGGTACTCGAGCAGGTCGCCGGGCTGGCAGTCCAGCGCCTGGCAGAGAGCGTCTAGCGTGGAGAAGCGGATTGCCTTGGCTTTGCCGGTTTTGAGGATCGAGAGGTTTGCAGCTGTGATCCCCACGCGTTCGGCGAGTTCCCCGGAAGACATTTTCCTCCGGGCAAGCATCACATCTACATTAACGACGATCATATGGCTATTCCGCTGATTTCACTTCCTCCGCCGGAGCGGGGGCCTCTTTGGCCTCGCCTTTCAGGTAGCCCGGAAGGCTCATGCCGGCCATCTTGAACAGCTCCTCGAGCGGCGGGACGGACCCCATCAAGCCGGACACGAAGTTGGCCGTGGCGGTCTTGCCGTTCTCGCTCTTGCCGCTGTCCCAGACAGTGACCTTGTCGATATTGATACCCTTGACGGCCTCGACCTGCGTCTTGACGAGCTCGGGCAGCTTGTCGGTGATGAGCATCGTGATGGCCTGCTGGGCGTCGCCGCCGGCGGCTGCCACGAGCTGACCGAAACCTTCGGCCTGCTTGGCCAGGATCTCGAGGGTACCGCGGGCCTGGGCGTCCATCTTCGCGAAGATGGCGTCGGCCTCACCCTTCGCCTTGCGGCGGAGCTGCTCGGCTTCGG
>JAEFAI010000030.1 GCA_016291185.1 Bacteroidales bacterium | reverse complement strand
TGCTTTCGCTGCTGCTCGGTTTCGCCCCCAATGAGGCGGGCGCCATCGGCATCATCGGCGGCGCGGACGGCCCGACGGCCATCTTCCTGAGCTCCAAGCTGGCTCCGGAACTGCTGGGCGCCATCGCCGTGTCGGCCTACTCCTACATGGCCCTCGTGCCCGTGATCCAGAAGCCCATCATGCTGCTCCTGACCACCAAGAAGGAGCGCGTGATCCGCATGAACAAGCCGCGCGTGGTGAGCCAGCGCGAGAAGATCATCTTCCCGATCATCGGCTTCCTCTGCACCGCGTTCATCGTCCCTTCCGGCCTGCCGCTGCTCGGCATGCTCTTCTTCGGCAACCTGCTGAAGGAAAGTGGTGTCACCAAGCGTCTCGCCGCCACGGCCAGCGGTCCGCTCATCGATGTCGTGACCACGCTCATCGGCGTCACCGTGGGTGCCTCCACCCAGGCGGATGTCTTCCTGAACAGCCGTTCCGTGCTCATCTTCGGCCTCGGTCTCGCGTCCTTCGTGATCGCCACCACCTTCGGCGTGCTCTTCACCAAGTTCATGAACCTCTTCCTCAAGGAAGGCAAGAAGATCAACCCGCTCATCGGCAACGCCGGCGTGTCCGCCGTGCCGGATGCAGCCCGCGTGTCCGAACAGGTCGGCCTCGAGGCCGACCCGTCCAACCACCTGCTCACCCACGCCATGGCGCCGAATGTCGCAGGTGTTATCGGTTCCGCCGTTGCGGCGGGAATCCTGCTGGGATTCCTCGGATAGCACGATTAATTCAGAAAATATTAAAAACCGGCAATTTCCTCAAAATTGCCGGTTTTTTTGTTGTTCTTTGCCGGAGAATTTTATAGATTTGTGAACGCCCTCAAGGCGAAAACCGATTAATAACAAGCATAGGATATGTCCAGTAAATTACAGGAACTCACGGAGAAGCTCTACAACGAAGGGCTCTCCAAAGGCAAAGAAGAAGGTGAGCAACTGCTTGCGCGCGCACGCTCCGAAGCTGAAAGCATCGTCGCCGACGCCCGCAAACAAGCCGAAGAAATCGTAGCCGCCGCAGGCAAGCAGGCCGACGACCTTCGCGAGAAGACAGCGTCCGACGTCAAGATGGCCTCCGCCCAGTGCCTGCAGGCCACCAAGAAGGATATCGAAGACCTGCTCGTGGGCGCCATCAGCGCCGACAGCATCAACAAGGCCCTCTCCGATCCCGACTTTCTCAAGAAAATCATCACCGCCGTCGCCGAGCGCTTCAGCACCAGCGAGTCGGCCGACCTGGCCCTGATCCTGCCCACCTCCCTGCAGCAGGAGTTGGAGCCCTGGGTGGCCGGTGCCCTGGCCCAGGCTCTGGGCAGCGCCCCGAAAGCCCATTTCAGCAAGAAGGTAGCCGGCGGCTTCTCCATCGGTCCCAAGGACGGCAGCTGGTTCGTCAGCCTGACCGACGAGACCTTCCGCGAGCTGATCGCCGAATACCTCCGTCCCGTGACCCGCAAGCTCCTCTTCGGCTAGAACAGACATGGACAATTACGCGTATATCATCGCCAGCCTGCCGGTCCTCCATCCGGACGACGACAAGGCCGACAAAGCGAACGACCTGGTCGCTCAGGATCTCCTTGACGAGATCCGCGAACAGTTGTCCGCGCGCGACACGGCGGTGCTGGACCAGCTGCTGGAAGGATATGATCCCGAAAAGCTGGACGCGAACTTCTATCAGAAAGCCCTGCAGCACCGCAACCGCTTCATCCGGGAGTGGTTCCGCTTCGACCTCGACCTGCGCAACGCGACCGTTTCCTATATCAATGACTCCCTGGGCCGCCAGGAAGGTCAGGATCTGGTCAAGTTGGAAGGCCGGGAGACGGAAGAGTTCCCCGAGGCGGCAGCCGTGCGCGAGGTCCTGAACTGCGGCGACATCCTGGCCCGCGAGCGCGGCCTCGACGAGCTTCGCTGGAAGAAGATTGATGAGCTGACCATCCTGGACAGCCTGGACCTGGAGGTGATCCTCGGCTTCGTCGCCAAGCTCAAGATCATCGACCGCTGGCTTCAGCTCGATCCCGACTCCGGCCGTGCCCTGTTCCGCCGGCTGGTCGAGGACATCCGCTCCACCTACGATAACAAAAAACAGAATCTTACAATATGAGTACTAAAGGAAAGGTAACGGGCATCGTCTCGAACCTGGTCACCGTGGCCGTAGATGGGCCTGTGGCGGAGAACGAACTCTGCTACATCTCCGTCGGCAGCGAGAAGCTGCTCGCCGAGGTGATCAAGGTTAACGGTGAAAAGGCCTCGGTCCAGGTGTTCGAAAGCACCCGCGGACTCAAGAACGGCAACGATGTCGAATTCCTCGGAAAGATGCTCGAGGTCACCCTTGGCCCCGGCCTGCTGTCCGGCATCTACGACGGACTTCAGAATAACCTGCAGACAATGACGGGCGTCTTCCTCAAGCGCGGCGAATACACCGACCCGCTTGACCGGAAAGCCCTTTGGGCATTCACTCCCCTCGCAAAACCCGGCGACCGCGTCGTCGCGGCCGACTGGCTCGGCGAGGTCAAGGAAGGCTGGCTGCCCCACAAGATTATGGTTCCCTTCGCCTTCCAGGGCGAATACACAGTCAAAAGCGTCGCGCCCGCGGGCGAATACACCGTCGATCAGACGATTGCCGTCCTCACCGGCGCTGACGGCGAGGACGTGAACGTGACCATGACCCAGCGCTGGCCGGTCAAACTGGCCGTCCGGGCCTACCGCGAGAAGCCGCGTCCGACCAAGATCATGGAGACGGGCGTGCGCTGCATCGACACCTTCAACCCCATTGCCGAGGGCGGCACCGGCTTCATCCCGGGCCCGTTCGGCTGCGGCAAGACGGTCCTCCAGCACGCCATCGCCAAGCAGGGCGACGCCGACGTGATCGTGATGGCCGCCTGCGGCGAGCGCGCCAACGAGGTCGTTGAGATCTTCACGGAATTCCCGGAGCTCGTCGATCCGCACACCGGCCGCAAGCTGATGGAGCGTACCACCATCATCTGCAACACCTCCAACATGCCTGTGGCGGCCCGTGAGGCTTCCGTCTATACGGCCATGGCCATTTGCGAGTACTACCGCTCGATGGGCCTGAAGTGCCTGCTGCTGGCAGACTCCACCTCCCGCTGGGCCCAGGCGCTCCGCGAAATGTCCAACCGTATGGAGGAACTGCCGGGTCAGGACGCCTTCCCGGTGGACCTGTCCGCCATCATCTCCAACTTCTACGCACGCGCCGGCATGGTCGTGCTGAACAACGGCCAGACGGGCGCCGTGACCTTCATCGGCACGGTCTCCCCTGCCGGCGGCAACCTCAAGGAGCCGGTGACCGAATCCACCAAGAAGGCCGCCCGCTGCTTCTATGCCCTCGAGCAAAGCCGCGCAGACCAGAAGCGCTACCCGGCCGTCAACCCGATTGACTCCTATTCCAAATACCTGGAGTATCCTGAGATCAAAGAATACCTCGACGCCACCATCCAGCCCGGCTGGACGGAGAAGGTACTGCGCGCCAAGAACTACGTCCGCCGCGGCCGCGAGATGGCCGACCAGATCAACATCCTCGGCGACGACGGCGTGCCGATGTCCTACCACGAGGCTTTCTGGAAGTCCGAGCTCATCGACTTCGCCTTCCTGCAGCAGGATGCGTTCGACGCGATCGACGCCCTCTGTCCGCTGGAGCGGCAGAAGTTCATGCTCGACCTCATCCTCGCCCTGTGCGACCACCCCTTCGAGTTCGAGAACTTCGACGAGTGCCGCGCCTTCTTCAAGGACCTGATCAACACCCTGCGCCAGATGAACTACACTCCGTTCCAGAGCGCGGAATTCAAAGAATACGAGCAGCAGCTCCGCAAACACCTCGCATAAATTATGGCAACGAAAGCATTTCAACGCACCTATACGCAGCTCCAGGCCATCACCAAGGCCACGGTCACGCTGAACGCCAGGGACGTGTCCAACGACGAACTGGCCACCGTGAACGGCAAGCTCGCCCAGGTCGTGAAGACCAAGGGCGACAGCGTCACCCTGCAGGTTTTCTCCGGCACGGAAGGCGTGCCGACCAACGCCGAGGTGTCCTTCCACGGAGCGCCTCCGACCCTGCGCGTGAGCGATCAGCTGTCCGGCCGTTTCTTCAACGCCTACGGCCAGCCGATCGACGGCGGTCCCGAAATCGAAGGCGAAGAGCGTGAGGTGGGCGGCCCGTCCGTCAACCCCTACAAGCGCCGCCAGCCCTCCGAACTGATTCCGACCGGCATCGCCGGCATCGACCTCAACAATACCCTCGTCTCCGGCCAGAAGATTCCTTTCTTCGCCGACCCGGACCAGCCGTACAACAAAGTGATGGCCGATGTGGCCCTGCGCGCCGACGTGGACAAGATCATCCTGGGCGGTATGGGCCTGACCAACGACGACTACCTTTTCTTCCGCCACGAATTTGAAGCGGCGGGCGCCCTGGACAAGATCGTCTCCTTCGTCAACACGACCGAGGAGCCGCCGGTGGAGCGCCTGCTGATCCCGGACATGGCCCTCTGCGCCGCTGAGTACTTCGCCGTGGACAAGAACGAGAAGGTGCTCGTCCTGCTCACGGATATGACCCTGTACGCCGACGCCCTCTCCATCGTGTCCAACCGTATGGACCAGATCCCGTCCAAGGACTCCATGCCGGGCTCGCTCTACTCCGATCTCGCCAAGATCTACGAGAAAGCGGTTCAGCTGCCCGACGGCGGTTCCATCACCATCATCGCGGTCACGACCCTGAACGACGGCGACATCACCCACGCCATCCCGGACAACACGGGCTACATCACCGAGGGCCAGTTGTTCCTGCGTGCGGATGCCGACACCGGCAAGGTCATCGTGGACCCGTTCCGCTCCCTGTCCCGACTCAAGCAGCTCGTGCAGGGCAAGAAGACCCGCGAAGACCATTCCCAGGTCATGAACGCCGGCGTGCGCCTGTATGCCGATGCCCAGAACGCGAAGACCAAGCTCGAGAATGGTTTCGACCTGTCCGACTACGACCTCCGCTGCCTGGACTACGCCAAGGAATACGCCACCCGCATCCTGTCCATCGACGTCAACATCACGATCGACCAGATGCTGGACACCGCCTGGGAAATTTTCGCCAAGCACTTCTCGCCGGCCGAGACCGGCATCAAGCAAGCGCTTGTAGATAAATACTGGAAAGCTGACGCTAAATAATGGCTATCAAGTTCCAATACAACAAGACCTCGCTGACGAATCTTGGCAAACAGCTCAAGGTGCGCCAGAACGCCCTGCCGACCCTCAAGAACAAGGAGTCGGCCCTGCGTTCGAGCGTGCTCGAAGCCAAGACAGAAGCCGAGCGCCTCTCCGACGAATTGGAAGCCTCCCTGCAGCGCTATGACCACCTGGCCGCCCTGTGGAACGAGTTCGAACCCGGACTCATCCGCATCGTGGACGTGGACCTGGGCATCACCAAGGTGGCGGGCGTGAAGACCCCGCGCCTGGATAATATCCACTATGAGATCCAGCCGTTCAACGCCTTTGTCAAGCCCGCCTGGTATGCCGACGGCGTAGAGATCCTCAAGGAGCTCTCCCGCCTGGGCATTGAGTCCGAGATCTATGAGCAGCGCCGCCAGATCCTCGAATACAACCGCAAGAAGACAACCCAGAAGGTCAACCTCTACGAGAAGGTGCAGATTCCGGGATACAAGGAGGCCATCCGCAAGATCAAGCGCTATATGGAGGACGAAGAGAACCTCTCCAAGGCTTCATCGAAGATTGTCAAGACCCGTCACGCAGAAGAAGAGGAGGCAGGCCTATGATTGCAAAGATGACCCAATACTCCTTCATCCTCCTGCAGGCGGACAAGGAGCAGTTCCTGAGCGAGTTGCAGCAGCTGGGCGTCATGGACATCACGCGCTCCGCCAAGCCCGTGGACAGCTATTCGCAGTCGCTGCTTGGCAAGATCAACACCCTCCAGACGGACATCGACTATGCAAAAAAAGGCATGGACGACACCCTACTGGGGCTCCTGGCCGTGCGCGAGACCATCGTCCGCGAGCTGGAGGAGGCCAAACCCTGGGGCGAGTACGATGCCGCCAAGCTGGAGCCTTTTGGCGGCCTCCGCTTTTACAGCGTAGCCGCCAAGAAATACGATCCCGCCTGGGAAGAGCAATACGTCATCCAGGTGGTGGAGAAGAACGACAAGCTTGTGCGCTTCGTCATCGTGGGCGATACGGCCGGATTCCCGGTCAAGCCCCTGCCCACCCCGCAGAAGACGGCTTCCGAGCTGCAGGCCCTGCTCGATGAGCAGGACGCCAAGATCGAGAAGCATCGCCAGGACCTCGAGAGCCGGAAGAACGACATTCCGGAGCTGCAACAGCATCTTCGCAAGCTGCAGGCCGAACTCGACCGCTACCTCGCCAGCACGGCGGCCGTGCCTGCCGCCGAGAACACGATTGACACGCTCGTGGGCTTCGCCCCGACGGCGTGCGACGAGGCGGTGACTGCCTTCCTCGACCAGTCGGACGTCTTCTACCTGAAGAATGAAGCGACGCTTGAGGATAACCCGCCTATCAAGCTCAAGAACAATAAGTTCGTCAAGATGTTCGAAGTCTTGACGGACATGTACGGACGTCCCGACTACAACGAGTTTGACCCGACCCCGTATATCTCCGTCTTCTTCCTGCTCTTCTTCGCGATGTGCATGGGCGACGCCGGCTACGGCCTGCTGCTCGGAATTATCGGCATCCTGCTCCGCAAGGTGGACGGGATGAAGAGCCTCGCCCCGCTGGTCACGGTGCTCGGCATCGGTACCTTCGTCGTCGGCATCGTGATGCATACCTTCTTCGGCGTGGACATCTCCCAGCTGGCGTGGATCCCGTCCTGGCTCAAGGCCGTGATGATCACGGGCACGATTGGCGGTTTCGAGGCCCAGATGGTGCTCTCGCTGGCCATCGGTATCGTGCATCTGTGCCTGGCCATGGTCGTCAAGACCGTCTATGCCACCCGCAACAAGGGTTTCCTCGGTTCGCTGGGCACCTGGGGCTGGACGCTGCTGATCGTCGGCGGCGTGGCCATAGGCGCCCTGTCTATGGTGAGCCTGCTGCCGGCCGAGCTTGTCAAGTGGATCTTTATCGTGCTGGGCATCGTCTCAGCCCTGGGCATCTTCCTATTCAACGACATCCACCGCAGTCCGCTCAAGAATATCGGTTCCGGCCTCTGGGAGGCCTACAACACCGTAACGGGCCTGCTTGGCGATGTCCTCAGCTACCTGCGCCTTTATGCTCTCGGCCTGGCCGGCGGCATGCTCGGCAAGGCTTTCAACGACATCGCGGCGATGACCCTCGGGGACGGTTCCTTCGGCTTCGGATGGCTCACCTTCGCGATCATCCTCGTGATCGGACACGCCCTCAACCTGGCGATGTGCTGCCTCGGTGCCTTCGTGCATCCGCTCCGACTCAACTTCCTGGAGTTCTTCAAGAATTCCGGCTACGACGGCAAAGGCCGTGTTTATAAACCTCTTTCAAGCAATAACAATTAAAACATTTCATAGTATGAACGAAATTCTTGGTTACCTCGGCCTCGGCCTCATGCTTGGCCTCGCCGGTATTGGAAGCGCTTTCGGCACCACAATCGCGGGCAACGCCGCGGAAGGCGCGCTCAAGAAAGCGCCCGAAAAGTCCAGCAGCTACCTGATCCTCTCCGCCCTCCCGGCTACGCAGGGTATCTACGGCTTCGTGGGATTCTTCATGTGGTTGCTCGTCTATAAGTTTGACTTCACGGCCAACGGCCCCATCCTCTTCGGCGTGGGCCTCTCCGTCGGTCTTGTCTGCCTCTTCTCGGCCATCCGCCAGGGTCAGGTTTGCGCCAACGGTATCATTGGCATCAGCCAGGGCCACGATGTCCAGACCAACACCCTCATCTACGCCGCCCTTCCGGAGTTCTATGCGATCCTCGGCCTGGTCGGCGCCCTGATGTTGACGCTGGCTATCTAGGGGAAAATATCTTATACCGGGTTATTATTCCTTCTTGCTTATCCCGCCGGAGGGAAGGTGGCTGCTGCCAGCCGGACAGAATAATGCCCGGCTGGCAGCAGCCACCTTCCCTTTTCCGGCTTGCTATGATTTTCCGAGTTAGGCCAATTTGACAATGGCGGCGTCCCAGGCGGGGACGGTGGCGGAGGCGTAGGCGGTAGTGAAGTCCGGGAGGATCGGGCAGGCGCCGCGGAGCTCCGGCGGCAGGGAGATCCGGACGGAAGCCGGCGTGTCAGAGAAGTTGCAGACAACCAGCCAGGCTTCGTCGGCGGAGTAGCGGACAAAGGCGAAGTGGCGATGCGGATTGAAGTCGGGGGCGCCTTCGTTGCAGTACATCAGGTCCCAGGTGCCGCCCTCGGTGAAGGCCGGCCGTTTGGCAAAGGCCAGGAGTTCGCGGTAACGGGCCAGCACGCCGGCTTCTTTGGGTGCCAGTTCCGCCTCAGCGTGCAGGCTGCGGTACAGTTCGCGCAGCTCGGCCGGGTCGCTCCAGTTGAAGATCGAGGTACGCCCGTCGGCGCCTTCGACGCCATCCTCCCCCACTTCCTGGCCGAAGTAGAGCATGAAGGAGGCCGTGTTGAACAGCAGGGAGCAGGCCAGGGCGGCGTAGCTTTTCGCGGCTGCGCCGAGGAATTCCGGCGCGGCGAGCCGCTGTTCGTCATGGTTCTCCAGGAAGTTCAGCACACGCGGCTGCAGGTCGCCGAGCCACTGCCAGTTCCAGGTGATGCCGCGGGTCGATGCGCCGTGGCAGCAGATGGCACGCAGCGTGTCGTACAGACCGGACTTGTCGTAGAGCAGGTCGAAGCCCACGTCTTCCAGGTAGCGGCGGTAGTTATCTTTCTGATATACCTCCGCCACGAAGAGCAGACTCGGAAATTCGGCTTTTAAGGCCGAAATAAGGGCCTTCAAGGCTTCGGGCGGGACCAACTCCACCATATCGCAGCGGAAGCCGTCAACGCCCCGTGAGGCCCAATAACGGAGGATTTCCAGCATCTCCGCCCGCGTGTCGGGCGAAGACCAGTCATTTTTGCGCGTATCGGTCCAGTCGCCGTCGCACCAGTCATAGCGGCAGATGCGCCCCTGGTAGTCCGGCGCCACGTGGTTGGGAATGTAATCGATCAGCACGCGCATTCCGGCAGCGTGCGTCCGCGCAAGCAACGCATCGAACTCTTCGAGCCGTCGCGCCGGGTCATCCGCCAGGTAGGGGTTGACGTCCCGCCAGTCGGTGATGGCATAGGGCGATCCGGGATCCCCCTTGACGAAGTCCTTGCCTGTCGCGTGTCGCGGCACGCCCGTGTACCAAACGTAATCCACGCCCAGCGAGTGCAGATAAGCCAGGGAGGCGTCGTCCCAATCGGAGAACTTCCCCTTCCCCCACAGCCGGGGCAGCGTCTGATAAATGATTCGTTTGCTCATGCTAGAACGGATAACCGACGCCGAAGTGAATGGCGGAGCTGCCGTGGAACCAGTCGCGCGGCCTCACCCAGCGGTCGCCTTCGGCTCGCGCCGGATCACGGAGGCGGAAGCCTACGTCGAGGCGGATCAGGATGAAGTCGAGGTTCACGCGCAGGCCCAGCCCCCAGTCGGCGGCAATGCTGCGCAGGGAGAAGCGCTCACTTTCGTCAACATCTCCCCCCAGACCATCTACGACATCCTTCCGCAAGAGGGGCAGGGTCCAGACATTGCCGGCCTCGGCAAAGATGGCCCATTCCAGCTTCCAGACGGACGGGAAACGGTATTCGATGTCAGCCTCCAGCTTGAGGTCGCCGGTCTGGCTCGGAATCTTGAAGTAATCGCTCAGGGGCGCAAAACCCGGGCCCAAGGTACGTGCCTGCCAGCCGCGCATGCTGTTGGCGCCGCCGCAGTAGAACTGCTTCTCGAACGGCATGGACACGGAATTGCCGTACGCCAGGCCGGCGCCGGCCACCATGTGCAGGGCCAGGGACTGCAAGTCGCCCCAGCCGAAGCGGAACACGCGGCCCAGGTTCAACTCCGCCCGCACATACTGTTTGTAGGGCAGGCCGAAGAGCAGGTGCTGCTTCATGACACCCTCATACGTCGGCAGGACGGGATTGAGCAAGGAAATCACGTTACCGGACGCCTCCAGGCTGAGGCGCTCGTAGTGATAGGCGGTCTTGGGCACCACGTCCGCGTTGGTCGTGTGATAGAGCATGGCGCCGACGCCCGCATTGATCTGGTCCTCGAACTTATCCCACAGGTACGGGTATGTGAGCAGTTTATCCAGGAAAGTCTCGTCCACTTCGTACACCCTGACCGTGCTGACCTGGAGCGGATAAAGCTGGTAGAAGTAATTCCGGCCGATCTGCCCGTTGTAACCGAAACTGAACGAGGTCAAGATGCGCTTGTACTCCGGTCGATTCTGGTAGTTGAACGAGGTCTTGAACTCCGTGCGAGGAACGTTCTCGCCGCGCAAACGCCGGAGCGAGAGGCCGAGCAGGCGCGGGAAGCTCAACGATGCCGTCACGCCGAGTTCGGACGAGGAGATGATGGTCCTCGGGACCCACTGCCAGTTACCCGTGAAGCCCAGGTCCAGCCATTCACCGCCATGGAAAAGATTCTTGTGGTAGAGATTCAGCTGGGGCGAGAAGCCCAGCAGGGTGGAAGCGTTGGTGGAGGCCTCCAGGTTAACCTTGAAGCCCATCTGGTCCAGACCGGAGAGACGGATGTCGCAGTCCACCGTGGCGCTGTCGGTCGGACTCATCTCGACGCTGACGCTGTTGAACACCTTGAGGGCGGACAGGCGCGCATAAGTCGCATTGATCATCTGCTCATTGAAGAGCGCGCCGGGCTGGATCGTATTGAATTTCCGGAGGAGCTTCTCCCGGAACGGGATACCGGCCGGATGGATAATGTTGACCTGGCCGATATGGTATTTGACCGGATCTTTCAGGATCCGGTAATAAAGCTTCGTCGTGCCCGAAAGCGTATCCGCTTCGAACGCGTAATTATTCTTGTTGAATTCGTAGTAGCCCAGGTTGCGATAGACACCCGCGCCGCGCACGGTCTCGGCCTCCAGGGATTTCTCGGAGAGGAAGTCTCCCTCATGGACGGTAATATTGCTGCTGTCCGCGCTGAAATGCTCGGCGAATTCACCGCCGGGGACTTCATAAATGATTTCGTCGATGGGGTAACGCTTGCCGAGCCGGATCACGTATTTCACCTTGGCCATACGCTTTTTGTATTCCACCTCCGCGGTCACCCTGGACCCGTAGTAGCCCACGGTCTCAAAATGCTTCGCGATGTTGGCGCAAGAGCCCTCGATCTGCGTCGGATCAAAGACGACCGGCGCCGTGCCAATGGTTTCCCAGACTCTGTTGATACCTTCACCGCTGCCGTTCGACCAGTTGTAGATACTCATGCCCGGACTCCAGCCGAACACAAGTCCCTTCTTGGCCTGCTGCCGGATATACGGCGTCGCCTCATTGGGCGAGAGTTTCTCTCCTTCGAAGACCACTTTATTGGACAACAAGCGGTAGCTTCCCTCAGGTACCAGTTTTGTAGTACTACACGAGATAAGCCCAAGCAACGATATGACCAGCAGTAAACTACGCTTCATCTTCTTCTAAACTCAGAAAGGGTAATGGCCGTCGCGGCAGCCACGTTGAGCGATTCGGCCCCGGTACCGGCGCCCGTCTCCCGGGCGGAGCGCCCGAACGAGGGAATCAGCAGGCGGGCATCCGCCTCGGCGGCAACTTCGGGCCGGATCCCGTTCGCCTCGTTGCCCATGAGGATCAGTCCTTCGGGCACCAGGTCTTCCTGGTAAAGATTCTTCCCGTCCAGGAAGGTCCCGTACACACGCATCCCCGCTTCGCGGAAGCGGCGGGCGATATCCACCAGGTCGGCCGTCACCACGCGGACCCGGAACACCGAGCCCATCGAGGCCTGGATCACTTTGGGATTGAACAGGTCCACGCAGTCATCCGACGCGAACACAGCCTCCACGCCGAACCAATCGGCGATACGCAGGATCGTCCCCAGGTTGCCGGGATCGCGGATACCGTCCAGGCCCAGGCAAAGGCTGCGCGGCAGGGCGAGGCCTGCCGGCTCGGGACGGGCAACCACGGCCAGCACGGGAGACGGAGTGGAGAGCTGACTGATCCGCGCCATGGCAGCTTCACCGATTTCGTCGCGACGCCAGACGCGCACCACTTCGAAATCGGACAGGAGCGCCTCCTGCACCATCTTCTCCCCCTCCACGACAAAGAGCCCGTACGCGTCGCGGAATTTCTTTTCGCGAAGCGAGCGGATCTGCTTGATTTCTGCCTGTGTTATCGTCATTTTATTGTATCAAAAAACCGGATCCGCAAAGAATCCGGTTTATATAATGCGGGAAAATTGCCATTAAATTTCCTCGACAACCGGGGAGTCAGCATTGCGCATCACCGATGCGATACCGGCTTTCATCGTACGCTCGGAGGCATACATCTGGCTGGAACCAATGACCTGGCCGTTGGAGGCCTTCAGGTTGAAGAAAGGCTTGCCGTTCTTGGCTTCCTTGACTTCATAACGCTCGGCCACAGGGCCGTTCTTCTTGACAGACTCGATACCGTTCAGGCAGGCAGCCTTGGTATTGTAGCCTTCACTGGAGAGGATGACCTGGCCATTGGTGGCCTTCAGGTTGAACTGGAATTCGCCGTTCTTGCGAACAGTCACAACAAATTTACCCATGGTTGTATTGTTTTAAAGTGTTGAAAAATGTCGTTGAGGACAAATATAGCAAATTAATGAATCACTTACACCCCATTTGGAGGACTTTTTTGCGCAAAAGGTCGATAACAAAAATGTTTTGGCGCTTAACTTTATTGTTTCTTTAGTTGTATTTATGCTGTTTGCATATCATATAGTAAAAGATAGTGCATGCGAACTCTTTCCCGCGTTTTTTTGTAACTTTGCACCGGAAAAAGCCCCTGCAATGGACAATTATCAGATCAGAAAAGAGCTCTACGACGCTGCCTCCCTCTATGCCGGATTCGACCCTTCCGACGAGAGCAGCTATGCCAATAGTTACGACGCCCACGTCTATGCGGACTATATCGCCAGCGGCAAGCGCAGCCGGGACCTGGCCGTCACCCTGCCCCGCACCCTGCACGACCACTCCATCAGCGACGCGCTCTTCCGCTTCCTGAGCGCCTACAACCCGTTCGACATCGTGGGCGTGATGGGCGGCCACGCCATGAAGCGCAGCGAGGCCTTTTACCGCAAGGTCGCCCTCATCAGCAAGCGGCTCACCGAGCAGGGCAAGCTCATGGTCTCGGGCGGCGGCCCCGGCGCCATGGAGGCCACGCACTTCGGCGCCTGGATGGCCGGACGCACGGAGAAGGAGTTTGACAAGGCGCTGAAAATGCTCCAGGTCGCGGATACGTTCCGCGACAAGGGCTGGCTCTCCTCCGCCTTCCGCGTGATGGAGCGCTTCCCGCAGAAGCAATACAAGAGCCTGGGCATCCCTACCTGGCTCTACGGCCACGAGCCTTCCAGCCCCTTCGCAACGCACATTGCCAAGTATTTCGACTGCAGCATCCGCGAAGACACGATCCTGACCATTGCCGTCGGCGGCATCATCTTCACGCCCGGTTCCGCCGGCACCGTCCAGGAGATCTTCCAGGAGGCAGCCCAGGACCACTACAAGACCTGCGAGGTATCCAGCCCCATGGCTTTCATGGGCGTGGACTTCTTCACGAAGGAAATCCCCGTCTATCCCTTCCTCGTGGACATGATGGCGCGCGGCAAATACCACGACCTCCTGCTCTCCATCTCCGACGACCCCGAAGCCGTCATTCAGCAGATCCTCGCGTTCAAGAAGGAGAACGCAGTTACCGTACCCGGAAAATTCTTTAAGTAATTAAGATATGAAAATCAAATCAATAGGAGTACTTACCTCAGGCGGCGATGCACCTGGAATGAACGCCGCCATCCGTGCCGTCACCCGGGCAGCCATCTACGAAGGCTGGCGGGTTTACGGCATCTATCGCGGCTGGGAAGGCCTCATCATGGGCGACATCAAGGAGTTCACGAGCTCCAGCGTCAGCAACACCATCCAGCGCGGCGGCACCATCCTCAAGACCGCGCGCAGCGAAGAGTTCCGCAAGGCGGAAGGACGCGCCAAGGCTTTTGAGAACATCAAGAAATTCGGCCTCGACGCCCTGGTGGTCATCGGCGGCAACGGCTCCCTTGCCGGGGCGCAGATCCTCGCGAGCGAGTATGACATCCCCGTGATCGGTCTGCCGGGCACCATCGACAACGACCTCTACGGCACCGACTCCACCATCGGTTACGACACGGCCCTCAACACCATCATGGAGTGCGTGGACAAGATCCGCGACACGGCCAACAGCCACGACCGCATCTTCTTCGTCGAAGTGATGGGCCGCGACGCCGGCTTCCTGACGCAGAACAGCGCCATCGCCGCCGGTGCGGAGGCCGCCATCATTCCGGAGGACCAGACCGACATCGACCAGCTGGCCGACTTTATCGGCCGCGGCATCCGCAAGAGCAAGAACAGCAGCATCGTGCTTGTGTCCGAGAAGGACGGCGGCGCCATGCACTACGCCGAGCGCGTGCGTCAGGAGTATCCCGAGTACAACGTGAAGGTCTCCATCCTGGGCCACCTGCAGCGCGGCGGCTCCCCTACCGCCTACGACCGCATCCTGGCGAGCCGTCTGGGCGTCGCCTCCATCGAGGCGCTCAAGGAAGGTCAGCGCAACATCATGGTGGGCATCAAGAACGACCAGATCGTCTATGTCCCCTTCTCCCGCGCCATCAAGATGGACAAGCCCATCGACAAAGAGCTCATCAAAGTGCTGAGCATTTTGTCAATTTAAAAAAACTTCTTACATTTGCACCCGCAAATTGAGTTGGGGTATTAGCTCAGTTGGTAGAGCGTTAGGTTCGCAATCTAAAGGTCACGAGTTCGATCCTCGTATGCTCCACAAAAAAGAAAGTCTGGCGATCTGCCAGACTTTCTTCGTTTTCACCTAGTCTGCAAAAACCATTTCGTCGAAGAGCCAGTCGGCGTGGCCGACTTCCCGGACGACGAAGAGCAGATAGCGGATATCCAGCGAGATATTGCGGCAGTAATCCGGGTCGAAAACGAGATCACTCATCGTTCCCTCCCACACCCGGTCGAAGTTGATGCCGATCAGGTTGCCGTCGGCGTTGATCACCGGACTGCCGGAATTGCCGCCGGAAGTATGGTTGGTGGCCAGGAAGCAGACCGGCTGGTCATCGTGTCCTCCTTCGGCATAGATATCGCGCAGCACCTGCGGGTTGTTGTAGTCGAAGATGTCCGGGTTATCCTTCTCCATAATGCCCTTGAGCGTGGACACGGGCGCGTAGTAGATCGCATCCGAAGGCGAATAGCCCGCCACATGGCCATAAGCGACGCGCAGGGTCAGGTTGGCGTCAGGATAGAAAGCCTTGCCCGGCTCGAAGGCCATCTGGCCGCGCATGTAGTCGCGGTAGGCCAGGCGGATCTCCCGGTCCAGCCGGGCAATCACGGGCTGCAGGTCCTGCCGGTACCACTGGTAGAAGGCGTCGTACAGCGCGAAGGCCGGGTCGGCCGTGACGGCGGGCAGGTCGTCCGGCGTCAGCGCCCGGACGCGCGCCGGATCAGTAAAGAGCGACTGCGCATAGAGCGCGTCGCGCCAGGCCGCCGCACTGCCGTAGGCGGAGATCTGCTGCCGGAAATATTCCGGCTTATAGCCGGCTTCCATGTGCTTATCGAAGGCATCCAGCATCGCAACGAAGATCTCCTCGTCAATGGGCTGGTAATAATCCTTAAAGAAGGCATCCGCGATCCCCGCCACCGCTCGCCCGGCGTCCAGGGCGGACTTGACATTGTTCGCCAGCTGAAGCAGCTCCACGGTACGGACCGTCTCGGTATAGTACTCATAGGCCCGATAGACCGGGTTGCGCTGCGCGTACAGGGCGTGCAGGCGCTCCGGCAGGCCGGCATAAGGCGTACCCGCGGCCCACGCGGAGAAGCGGCGCTCGTAGTCCTCCTTGGCAGCAACCGTGCCCAACCGGGCGATGCCCTTCGCCTCACCCTGCCACTTCTTCCAGGCATTGGAGACGTTGGCGTTCTTGGACGAATACTGGATACGGACCGCCTGGTCCTGCGCCATGTACTTCTTCTGGATGTCGAGGCGCAGGGTGCGCAGGGCGATCTTCTCCGGATCGGACACCTCGCCCACGTAGCGCACCTCGTCGGAACTCACGTATTCCTTCGTGCTGCCCGGGCAGCCGTAAACGAAGGTGAAGTCCCCCTCCTGCACGCCGGCGCGTGAAATCGTAAAGAAACGCTTCGGCGTATAAGGCACGTTATCGACCGAATAATCAGCCGGTTCATTATTCTTATCTGCATAAATACGGAAGATGGAGAAATCTCCCGTGTGGCGGGGCCACATCCAGTTGTCGGTGTCGCCGCCGAACTTACCGATCGACGAAGGCGGGGCGCCCACCAGACGCACGTCCCGATAGACCTTGTACACGAAGAGGAAATACTGGTTGGCATAGTAGAGCGCCTCCACGCTGGCACGGATCCCCTTGGACGGATCCGCCACCTGCCTGATGATCGCATTGCCGTTGGCCCTGACCAGCGAGTCGCGCTGCGCTTCGTCCATCGTCGGCTCGTAGCCCTTCAGCACCACATCCGTAACCTCCTGCATCCGCTCCAGGAAGCTGACGGTCAGCCCCGGATTGGGAAGCTCCTCGCTGCGGGACAGAGCCCAGAAGCCGTCCTTGAGGTAGTCGTGCTCCACACTGCTGTGCTGCTGGATCTGGCTGTAGCCGCAATGATGGTTGGTAAAAAGCAGACCGTTCCGGGAGACCACTTCGCCCGTGCAGCCGGAACCAAACAGCACCACGGCATCCTTGAGCGACGCCTGGTTGACGCTGTACACATCCTCCGCCGTGAGGCGGAAACCATGGGCCTGCATGTCATCAATGCGCTGGGTGATCAGCACCGGCAGCCACATCCCTTCATCAGCCCGCAGGGGCTGGAAAGCGGCCGCCAGGGAGAGCGCCGCCAGTATTACGTATTTCTTCATATGATATCAGTTATCTGCCTCTCCTTCAGGGAGAGGCTTCTTCGGATTCTTCGGAACGCCCAGTTTGATCAGCTGGTGGGCGGAGGTCAGGATGGACTGGCCCGAATCATTGATCTTGGCCGACATCGCGTCGTACTGCTTCATCGCGTCGCGGAGCTTATCGCCCATGGTCGCATGGGCCTTGGAGAAGTCGTACACGCGGTCGATCATGTTCTGCGCCGCCTTGATGATCTTCTCCTGGTTGCGCGCCTGGTCGTAGTTGGTCCAGGCGATGCGGATCATCCGCAGGAAGGGCATCAGCGTCTCTTCCGTCGCGATCAGCACACCCTGGCTGTACGCCTCGTTGAAGAGGTTCGGCGCCAGCGACTTGGCGAGCTGGAGCGAGCCGTAGTTCGGCACGAACATCACCACGTAGTCCAGGGACTTGTAGCCCTCGCGGATGTAGTGCGGATAGCGTTTGCCGGAGAGGTCCTTGATCTGCGTGCGGATGGCCTGCAGGTTGCGCTGCGCGGCCTCCTCCTTGGCGGCCGGATCCTCCGCCGCGAACCAGTCGGAGTAGGCGTCCAGCGACACCTTGGCGTCGATGATGACTTCGGTCTTGTCGGGATAGTGCAGGATGTAGTCGGGCCGCATGCGCTTGCTGCTGTCCTCGTTGAGCACAGTCTGCCCGAGGGCATCGCGCAACGTCTCCTCGCGGTCGAAGTCACGCCCCTCCACCATGCCTTCGTTCACCAGCATATTATAGAGAATGACTTCCCCCCAGCCGCCGGCCGTCTTGTTCTGGCCCTTGAGAGCGGAGGCCAGGTTGTCGGCCTTGGCACCGATACTCGAGGTCTGGTGCTGCAGGTTCTTGACCGCCTGCTCCATCGCCTCCTTCATCTGCGCGGTCCCTTCGGTCTGGGACTTCCGCTGGGCAACGAACGCCTCCTGCATGGCCTTCAGGTCCTTGCCGAGACTGCCGGAGATGGTCTGAAAGGTCTCTTCCGCCTTCTTGGAGATGGCTTCCTCGCGCTGCTTGAGCAGCTTCTCCGTCTCGGCCGTCATCTGACTACGGATGCCTTCCATCTGCTGTTTGAGCGCCGCGTCCTGCGTCTCACGCAAAAGCTGCAGGGCCTTCTCGTTCGCCTCGGCGTCGCTGCGGCGAAGTGCCTGGGCCGTACGGACTTCCGCATCCTTGCGGATGATCACCATGACGAGCACGGCGATGACCAGCACCGCCACCCCGAGAAGAACATAGAGAATTGTTGCGTTCATTCCTCAAAATAATTTGGATGCAATTTACAAAAAAATTTCCTAACTTGTGGGAAATTTGCCCGCATGAAAACATCCACCCGCAACTTCGGCCTCCTGTTCGTCCTGCTGTCCGTGTTCGAGATCGCCACGCTCAGCCTGGGCGTCACGTCCATCCACCCGTGGATAAAGCCGTTGCTCATCCCCACCCTCGCCGCAGCCGCCCTGTGCGCACTGCTGCCGGAGCACCGGGGCTGGCGGACGGTCGTGCTGGCAGTCGGCATGGCCCTGCACACGGCAGGCGATATCCTGCTGCTCTTCGACAGCCGTGGCTTCGGCTGGTTTGCCGCAGGCATCGCGGCCTTCCTGCTCGGGCACTTCTGCTATATCGCCGTGCTGGCCGGCATCCACGACAAGCTGCACGGCTGGAAAGAGCGTCTCCTTTGGGCGGGCCCCGTCGCGCTCGCGCCGGTGCTGATTGCGTCTTGTTTTGACGTGAACGGCGTACTGCGGGGCATCCTGGTCGTCTATACCGCGACGCTCCTCTACCTGACCGCCTGCGGCGGACTGTGGATTGTCCGCAAGCGCAAGTACGGCTGGCGCGTCCTGGCCGGCGGCCTGCTGTTCGTCGCATCCGACAGCATCCTCGCCCTGCACGCCTTCAACGGGATTGACTTCCCGCTGCGCCATGCTCTCGTGATGGGCACCTACCTGATTGCCGAGTGGCTCCTGGTCAGCGCCATGGTAAAAGATCGCCTGCAATCCGGAAAAGCGTAATGAAAAGGATCCTCTTTGTCTGCCACGGCAATATCTGCCGCAGCCCCATGGCGGAGTTCATCCTGAAAGCCCTGGTCCGGGCCCGTGGTCTCGAAGACCAGTATTATATTGAATCGGCAGCCGTCTCGACAGAAGAGATCGGCAACGGCATCTATCCGCCTGCCAAACGCTGCCTGACGCAGCACGGCGTGCCCTTCGACAGTGCCAAGTGCGCCCGCCAGATTACCGCCGCGGACTACGGCCGTTTTGACCGCATCATCTGCATGGACAGTTCCAACCTGCGCTGGATCGACCGCATCCTCCCGGGCGACCCCGAGCACAAGATCCACCTGATGATGTCCTATGCGGGCAAGCACCGCGACGTCGCTGACCCGTGGTACACCGGCGATTTCGAAACCACCTTCCAGGATCTGCTGGAAGGCTGTGAAGCCATGCTAAAAAACCAATCATATTAACCAAATCAGTTAGTGTATTTCCAAGAAATGAAGAGAATCATCAAAATCGCCTTCTGGTCCCTGCTGGGACTGATCGTTGTCTTTGTGGTAGGAGCCTGCTTCCTGTTCGGGCCGCTGGCCATGGGGGCCCTGTCCGTCCAGAAACTGGACGAAGGCCTCTACTACATGGAATATAAAGGAGACGACGGTTTTGACGAGCTGTTGGCCAACGGCGGCGTGCGCGACGCCGGCGAGTTGGCGACGCACATCATGTCATTCCTCTCGAAAGGCTACTTCCAGACCCCGGCGGTGGCACCCGACTCCATCGCCTTCGGCTGCTCCGCGATCACGGCGCGCACGCCGGAGGACGGCGTCCTGATGGGGCGCAACTTCGACTTCCCGTCCGCGACGGGCATCATCCTGCACACGATACCCAAGATCGGTTACGAGACCATCACCACCTTCAATACGGACTTCTTCGGGTTCGGCGAAGGCTGGCTGCCGGAAGGCTTCGCCAACCAGTACATGGCGCTCAGCGGACTCTTCTGCGCCCTGGACGGCATCAACGAGAAGGGGCTTGCCATCGCCGACCTGATGGCTGGCGACGATGAACAGACGCACCAGGACTCAGGCAAGATTGCCCTCACCACCACCACGGCCATCAGCTACCTGCTGAAGAATGCCGCCTCCGTGGACGAAGCGCTGGAGCACCTCCAGCGCATCGACATGCACTCCGATATCGGTGCGGCGCACCACTATGCCATTTCCGACGCCTCCGGCCGGAGCGTCGTGGTCGAATACGTGGATGGCAAAATGGTCGTCGTTGAGTCGCCGGCCGTCACCAACCACTACCTCTGCGCAGCGAAGCACAACGTCGGCCTCGTCCCGGGCGACCATCGCTACGACCAGCTGCGCGAGCTGCTTGCCAAAGACGGCAGCATGATGGACTGGGGGCAGCTGGAAAATGCGATCTTCTCCGTCTCCCAGCCCGAACAGGAAGGCTTCCTCGGCACGGCCTGGACCATCGTGTTTGACCTGACGCACCCTTCCGTCACGTACTACTCCCGGCGGCATTTCGAGGAGCCCTTCTACTTCTCCCTCAAGCATCGCAACTAACCCCAACGACATACAACCATGTGGTCTCTTTTTAAGAAGAACGGCACCCGCATCGACCTGAATGACTATACGCTTTCCGGCGGTGGCAAGCTCGGCGAGAGCTACGTTCACCGGACCAACCCCTACCTGAACGGAAAAGAAAAAGAAGCCGTGGCGCGCTTCATCGACCTGAGCAATTTCTGCACGGGCAGCCCGCTCTTTGACCTGGGCGTCCTAATGGTACATACCTGCTGGCTGCAGGAAGAGCAGGAGCGGGAGCTCTACCACATCGGCCTCGACACGTCGAAGGCCTTCTGGAAAGCCTTCGTACCCGCTTATTTCGGCTCCGACGCCTCCCTGGAGGAAGTGGAGGCACAGCTGCGTCCCTACGCCCTGCTGCGCGTGCTCGTCGTCGAGCGCATCATCGGCGCCCCGCACCTGGAGATCCGCCCGGAGCTCCACAAGATGATCGGGCTGTAGCGGCGCCTGCGCATCATCGGTTCCGGACAGACTGGAACAGATACAGGATCGGGAAGATCTCCAGACGCCCGACCAGCATTTCGATCATGCTGGAGGCTTTGAGGATAACCGGGAAGGACGCGTAGTTCGCCATGGATCCCACCGAGCCGAAACCGGGTCCCACATTGCCGACACAAGCAACCGAAGCCGTGACGCCCGTGGTGAAATCCAGGCCAAAGGCGATGTTGACGGCCGCGAAGAGCACCACGACCAGCAGGTAGCAGAAGATGTATCCGTAGGCGTCGTTCACCTGCTCGTCCGGACGGATCCGCCCGTCCACCCGGACGAAATGGATGGCGTGGGGCGACACGGCCTGGGTCACCTTCTGCTGGATGCCCTTGGTCGCCAGGATCGCACGGTCAATCTTGATACCGCCGGAAGTGGACCCGGAGCACCCGCAGATCAACGAACAGATAATCAACACCGCCATGCTGAGCGACGGCCACACCGTGGTGTCCTCCGTGGCGAAGCCCGTGGTCGTAGAAATGGATACCACCTGGAAGGAGGCGTCCCGGAAGGCCGACCAGAAAGAACTGTAGTTCCCCCGGGACAGCAGGTCCGCCGTCACGACGACGATGGCGACACCTACCAGCGAGACGAAGACCTTGATGGTCTCGGATTTCCAGAGATAACGGGTCCGGCCCCGGAGTAAAGCCAGGAACAGGATGCCGAAGTGGACGCCGGCAGCGAGCATGGCGACGGTCAGCACGACTTCCGCCGCCGGATTGTCATAGGATGCGATGCTGGCATTCCGGGGAGAGAACCCGCAGGTACTGCAGGCCGACATGGCGTTGGCAGCGGCATCGAACCACCCCATGCCCGTCACGCGCAACAGGAAGAAAGTCACAAGCGTCAGCGCAACGTAGGTGATCAGCGTCCTGTTGACAAAACGGCCCGTCCCCTCTCCCGAAAAGGGCTCCCGGGCCATGGCGGAGATCTCGGCGCCGGACAGCGTCGATTTATCCGCTATGCCCGTCATCATCGAAAAGAGCGTGACGATTCCCACACCGCCGACCCAGGCCGTCGAGATGCGCCAGAACTGCAATCCGCGCGGGAGCGCTTCGACATCATTCAAGATGGAGGCGCCGGTCGTCGTGAAGCCGGAGACGCTCTCGAAAATGGCGTTGATCGGCGTGAATTCCCGCCCGTAGAACAGGAATGGCAGCATCCCGAAAAGACAGGCCAACGCCCAGGCGCCGACCACGATACAGTTCCCCTCCCGGAAGCTGAGCCGATGGAATCCCTTCCGGACAAAGATCAGCGGATAGGAACCAACCAGGATGGTCAGGATGGTCGCGTGCAGCAGGGGCATCCGGCTTTCATCCCCGGGTGTCAACCAGGCGACCGTGACCGACACGGCCATCAAGGCCGCCACAGACAGGAGCGAGATGCCGATAAACCAGGTGATGACTTTCCAATTCATACCATTCGTCACTTTGACGGCGCAAAGATATTTCCGCAAAATTCATTTACCAATACAATTATTTTTATCTTTGCATTGATAAAATCAATGGGATGACACTCCAACAGTTGCGATATATCGTTGCCATAGACGATTACAGGCATTTCGGCAAGGCAGCCGAAGCCTGCGGCCTGACCCAGTCCACCCTGAGCCTGATGGTCAAAAAATTGGAAGAAGAGCTGGACGTGCGGATCTTTGACCGCGACTCCCACCCCGTCGCTCCGACGGGAATCGGGCGCAAGATCATCGAACGCGCGCGGATCGTTCTATACAACGCGGACCAAATCGCGGAGATGACCCGCTCGGAGAAAGAGATACTTTCCGGACCGCTCCGCATCGCCCTTATCTCGACGGTCGCTTCCGTGCTGGTCCCCGGTCTGTTCAAGTACATCGGCACGCAATTCCCGGCCATTTCCCTGCAAACCGAGGAGATGCTCACCAGCACCGTGAAGGAAAAACTGCGCAAAGCCGAAGCGGACATGGGCCTGCTGGCCGGGCCGGTCGACGACACAGACCTGCTGGAAATCCCGCTCTACCACGAAAGGTTCCTGGCCTATGTATCACCGCAGAACCCGGCCTATGCCCAGGAGAGCATCCGTTACGAAACGGTATTCAATCAGCCCGTCTGGATCATCCGGGACGGTCTCCGGCAGTTGGACCCCGCGGAGCTGGGGCATGGCGAAAAACTCACTTACGAACGCTTCTTCGAGGGAGGCCGCGTGGGCACGCTGATCCAGGTCGTGAACGACAACGGCGGCCTGACCATCATCCCGGAGACGCACAGCAAGCTGATTATGTTCAGCCAGCAGACATGCATCCGGCCCATCGTGGATCCCGTCCCCAGCAGGACCATTTCCCTGGTCGTCCGCACCGACTACATCCACGAAGCCAAGATGAACGCCGTCGTAGATGCAATCAAAAGCATCATCCCCGGCAGCATGCTTGACAACGTGGTCCGGAAAGGGCCCCTGACCCTGTAGAAGGGAGTATTATTCGCTGTAGTTGTGGTCGACCGTGACCATGACGGTCTTGTCCGGAATCAAGGCGGAGAGTTCCTGCGTCAACTGGACGCAGAATGCCTGATTATCATGGACCGAGACGTCCGGGACGACGTCCACGGTCACCAGATTTTCCTTCTCAGAACAGTAGAACCCGTGCACCTGGACGATCTCCTTGTGCGCGGCCAGGGTGCGCGTGACTAAAGTCTGCAGTTCTTTGCGCTGATTCTCGCCCGTAGCCACGGCATAGACGCCCACGGTCATCACGATGCCGTGCTTCACATACATCTCAATGGAGATCTTGCGGCTCAGGCCGTGAATCTCCTGGGCATTCAGCGTGTCGTCCACCGCCACGTGCAGGGAGCCGATCATCACGTCCGGGCCATAGTTGTGCAGGACGATATCGTACACGCCGTGCACTTCGTCAAAGGCCATAACCTCTTTCTTGATGTCCGCCACCAGCTCCGGCGGAACCCGGGCGCCCAGCAGTTCGCCGACCGGCGAGGACAGCATTTCGATACCGGCCTTGATGATGAACGCGGAGATGAGCACGCCCAGGATACCGTCCAGCGACACGCCCCAGAGCAGCATCACGCCGGCGGAGATGAGCGTAGCCACCGTGATGATGGCGTCGAAGAGCGCGTCCGAGCCGGAGGCAATCAGCGCGTCGCTCTTCAGCTTTTCGCCCTGCTTCTTCACGAACCAGCCCAGCAGGAGCTTGACCACGATGGCCACGATGATGACGATCAGCGTGATCGGCGTGTAGGTCGGTTCCGTCGGATGAATGATCTTCTTACCCGACTCGGCAAGCGAGGTTACGCCTGCGGAGATCACGATGACGGCAATGATGATGGCGCTGAAATATTCCACCCGGCCATGACCGTAGGGGTGTTCCCGGTCAGCCGGTTTCTGCGAAAGTTTGGTACCGATGATGGTGATGACGCTGGACAGCGCGTCACTAAGATTGTTGACGGCGTCCATCACAATGGCGATACTGCTCGCCAGCAGGCCGACCAGGGCCTTGAACGCAGCCAGCAGGACGTTGGCAATGATGCCGACGACACTGGTCCGGATAATCTCTGCACTACGGTTCATGACAGAAGGATCTTTGTGACAAAGATAGCATTTTTTGCATATGCTTGTCACAAAGATCCTTCGGATGAAGGGCCGGCCTAATGCAGGACCGAGGCGGGCTTCTTCAGCGCACGCTCCGCCAGGCGAGCGGCCCAGAGGGCGATGGGGACGGTCAGCACCAGGACGACGACCAGCAGCGGGATATTGTTGATCACAGGGATCATCAACTGGTCATAGCCGGCAGGCATCTCCTCGACGGCCGCGGCGAGCGAGCCCTCCGTGTCGGTCCACCAGTGGGCCGTATAGGCGAAGAAGGAGAAAGCGAACGGCAGGAAGCTCCGGCGGACGCCCTTCAGGGTATGGTAGCCGGTGAAGTAGCGGATGATCTCCGAGAGCGCCGTCAGCACAACCAGCCCGATAACCAGTGCGATGTCCGCCTCGCCGGAGAGCAGCAGCATGACCAGCAGGAACCCGTTCAGGATCGTCGCTGCACCGAAACCGATGAGTTTCGAGCAGGTGTTGAGATAGATCATCGCAAACAGGAGGGGCAACAGGGCTCCGACATAAGCGTAGCACGCGGGATGGATCAATCCCGTGCAGGATCCAAGAACAAACGTGGCCAGGTAAGCGAGGCCCATCAGAATCAAGCTGAGTACTTTTTTCATAAACCTATTATTTAAAAACTATATATCAATTTCAACCACACTTCGCTGTTTCGGGCATAAGTGGTAAACATCCCGCCCTTGGCATAGAAGTAATCATAGCCCAGGATGGCGTGGAGCTGGTCCGTGGCGGCCCAGTCGGCGCTGAGCCGGTTGAACACGCCCAGGTCCCGCACGTCGGCGTAGGCGAAGGTCGAGAGCGTCAGGGCGTTGTTCAGCAGCGCCTTGGAGACGCGCAGCGTCGCCAGCGACTGGTGCTCCCCCGCCCCGAAGGTCTGGTTGTACTGGACCGAGAGGTTCCAGTCGGCACCCGGATACCAGTCCACCCCCGCCAGGGCGTTCCCCTGATGGGCGCCCTGGTCGCCGATATTGTCCGCAATCTCCCCGCGGAAGACAAAGCTCCCGAAGGGCACGGACAGGTCGCCGCCGATCACGGTCAGGCGGTGGTAGCCCAGGTGGTCTCCGACCAGCTCGGGCATCTTGCTCCAGGTGCGCAGGGCCATCAGCGAGAAGTCCACGCCGCCGAGGAAGCAACTGAAGCGGGCGCCGAATTCCATATTGGCGATCTTCGCCTCGGGGCGAACCTCCGGCGGGAGGGCGCCCACCGACCAGGGATTGGCCGGATCCGTGGGAAGCTTAAAGAACTCCGCCACGGGCACGGCCACCACTTCCAGGTTCCAGGCATCGTGCAGGTAACGCACGCGCAGCGCGCCCACCGGGACGCGGATGTCATCATAGTCCTGCGCCAGGAATTCCGTATAATCCATCGGAGAGATGAGGTCGGTCACGCGCAGGCCGTCCGCCACGCCCCAGGAGATGATCTGCTTGCCAGCCCGGATGTCCCAGTGGGGGTTCCCCCAATAGGCATACGCTTCGCGCAGCTGGAAGCCGGACATGTCCTTGAGCAGGGCGTTGTAAACCAGGTTCGCGGACAGGAAGACACCCCCGCCCTGCTTTTCCAGACGGAGTTCCCCGCGGGCGCGGGTCCGGGACGACATCCAGTCACCCGGCGCAGCCGTGCGGATGGCGTGGTACGTGTCCACGAAGCCCTTCACGGACACTTCGAGCCCGTCCTGCGCCGGGAGACGGCCGGCCGCGCAGAGCAGGGCCGCCGTCCCCAACAACAAGATTTTCAGGTTTTTACTCATATTCCTTTCTCGAGCTTCGCCACGGTGAACAGGCTCTTGTCCACGGGGATGTCATACTTCGGCTCGGAGACGGCGATCTGCGTGCTGTGGCCGCTCTGGACATTCTTCATTTCCATCTTCATGACCGTCCAGAAGCCATCGACCTGCTTGAGTTCCTGCACGGTCATCACGCGGTGCAGCTTGTCCAGCTTGTCGTAGAACTCCACATAAACCGCCGTGACGCAGTCCTGGCGGATCCAGCTGAGCTTGCGGCTGTAGATCTCGCGGCTGTCAACCGGGACGGATTCCACGACCCAGCATTTGTGGCCGTCGCGCTGCTCCTCGCGCAGCAGCGTGTGCTTGTCCTCATCCACGCCGCGACCGCCCATGTCGTCATAGGTAAAGTCGGTCCCCATGAAGAAGTCCGTCTTGGACGAGGAGCCGCTGATGCGACGCGTCTTCTTCATGGCCGGCAGGTAGAGCCACTTGTCGTCCTCCTTCCCCGTCTGGTCATAGTCCCAGGTCAGGAAGCCGGTTCCCTTCACGTCGCCCGGATAGGTGAAGAACATGATCTTCTTGGTGTCCTTCCCCTCATCCATGGCCCAGGAGACCATCTTGCGCTCGCGCTTGTCTCCGTTCTTCTTCACCAGGGTGAGTTGCATTTCCGCGTAGCGGGTATTTCCGTCCGGACGGTTCTTGACCCGTTCGACGATCTCGCGCCCGGTCTGGGCGTTCGTAGATGCGGCCGAGAGCAACAGGGCCGCCATCAGGATAACGGTTCTTTTCATAACAATGCTATTTTTCTTTTCCATACACTTTGAATTTCTTCACCAGCAGCGGCGTGATGAACAGGTCGGCGAGCAGGGCCGACAGGATGCCGATGACCGCCAGGATACCGAAGTTGACACACATGGCGCACGCGGAAGTCGCAAAGCAGGTGAACACCGCGGAGGTGATGATGGAGGTCGTCACGATGGCCACGCCCACGACCCG
>JAEFAI010000052.1 GCA_016291185.1 Bacteroidales bacterium | reverse complement strand
ACTTCAGGTTAGCGGGATCCATCTCGGCGGTGACGCGGATCTTCTTGCCGTTCACCACGAGGGCGCCGTCCTCAACCTTCACATCACCCTTGAACGCACCGTGAACGGAGTCGTACTTGAGCATGTAAGCGAGATAGTCAGGATCGAGGAGGTCGTTGATACCGACAACCTGGATGTCATTGGAGAAATTCTCAACCGCAGCGCGGAAGACCATACGGCCGATACGGCCGAAGCCGTTAATACCAAGTTTAACCATTTGATTTAAAGACTATAAGTTGTTAATAAATTGTTGTTGTACTACTTCTAACCAAAAAGCGACGCAAATTTAGCGCTTTTTTTCGTGAAAATCAACCCCTTTGCGAATTTCTTCTATCATCGCGCGCGCAACGGCGCAAGAGGCCCCCGCCCCGCCGAGCGAGGCGCGGATGTCGGCGTAGTCCGAGAGCATTTTCTCCCGGTACGGCGCGTCTTCGACCAGCCGGACGACCTCCGCCGAGGCAGACTCCGGCGTGAAGAACCACTGCAGCAGTTCGCGAAACGCTTCCCGCCCCAGGCACAGGTTACCCAGAGAAATGAAGCGGATGCGGTCCAGAAAATGCACCTTGTCCAGCACCCAGGCCACCGGGTAGGCCGTGCTCCACACCACCACCTGCGGCGTGCCGATCAGCGCCGCCTCCAGCGAGGCCGTGCCGGAATTGACGACGGCAGCGTCCGCAAAGCGGAGAATGTCATAGGTGCGTCCAAAGAGCAGATCCACGTTCTGCCGGCCGGCGATATACGGAAGATAGTCCGCTTCGCTGCGGGCCGGCGCGCCGGCCACCACGAAGCGCACGTCCGACCAGCCCGGCCGGGCGGCGAGCAGGTCCACCGTCTGCATCATCCGGGGCATCATGCGCCGGATTTCATCTTTGCGCGAACCGGCAAGCAGCGCGATATAGCGCCCCGCCACGGGGCGCACGTATTCGTGGCCGTCCACCGCGTCCAGCAGCGGATTGCCCTGGTAGGTGAACGGAATCCCCTGCTCCGTGAAATAAGGCACCTCGAAGGGGAACACGATGAAGAGCCGGTCCACCCAGGCCTTCAGCTTGCGGTTGCGGCTTGCGCGGGAAGCCCAGGTCTTCGGCGCGATATAGTAGAAAACACGAATGCCGTGAGCGTGGCACCATTTCGCGATGCGCATATTGAAGCCCGGGTAGTCGATCAGAATCACCACGTCCGGCCGCCACGCGGCAATGTCGCGCTTGCAGTCGCGCAGGCTGCGCAGCAGTTTGCCGGCTTTGAAGAGCACGTCCAGCAGCATCACGGCGCCGTCGCGGTAGTGCTGCACCAGCGTCGCGCCGGCCGCCTGCATCAGATCCCCGCCCCGGCAACGGCACTCCGCTTCCGGATCCTCGGCAAGCAGTCCCTTGATAAGGTTGCTGCCGTGCAGGTCGCCGGAGGCCTCCCCGGCTATCAGATAATAGCGCATAGACGGTCGAATTCGCCCGGGTCGGTGTTATCGATATTGTGGGACGTGATCACCACGTAGCCCTGCTGAAGCAGGAGGTGGTCGGCGTCCTTGGGATTATCTCCGTTGTCCGTAAAATCCCCTGCCATCACGTAGAGCAGCTCGTCCGGCTCCAGGTGCGCCAGGTAACGGCAGTCCTCCTCCGAGGGGGTGTGGCCGCGCTCGTCGAGGAAGCGGCCATAGTCCTGGTACTCGTGCTCCCAGTGGGCACGGCCCATCCGGGCGGTGCGCACGCCGTGGATGCGCTCGGCGGGACGGTGCGGGAAATTGATGTTGTAGAAGCGGCCGTAGCGCGGCTCCATCTGCGGGAGCAGCTTGTCCAGGATGCGCGGCAGGAGCGCCTCGACACCGGAGAAATCCGGATCCGGATTGAAGGTGTCCAGGCTCACGCCGATGGCCGGAATGCCGTTCACGGCACCCTCCATCGCGGCGCCGATGGTGCCGGAGTAGATGGCGGCGGTGGCAGCGTTGCTGCCGTGATTGATTCCGCTGACGACCAGGTCCGGCCGCGCCGGATGAAGCACATTGTCGAGGCCGTACTTCACGCAGCTCGCGGGCGTACCGTCCAGGTACCACCAGTCCTCGCCCGGCTTCTGCTCCAGGTGCTTCACGGCAATGGGCTTGTAGCCCATCGTGACCGCCATCGACATCCCGCTCTGCGGATGCTTCGGGGCCACGACGGTCAGCTCGCCGTACGGCCGCAGGATCTTCACCAGGGACTGCAGTCCCTTGGCATCATATCCGTCGTCATTGGTAACCAGAATCTTCATATCAAGTTGTTATTGTCGTTCTCCAAAAATAGCGGTACCGATGCGGACGATGGTGGCGCCGTAGTCGAGAGCGACCTTCCAGTCGCCGGACATGCCGATGGAGAGCTCCTTGAAGTCAGCGAGCTCCGGGAAGAGATCGTCCAGGTAGGCTTTGAAGTCGGCGATGCGCGCGAAGTCCGCGCGGATATCCTCCTC
This sequence comes from Bacteroidales bacterium, assembly GCA_016291185.1. The sequence continues at coordinate 3,261 of JAEFAI010000052.1, read as the reverse complement.
GTTGTCCGTGTGCGAAGCCATACCCATCAGGCCGCAGAAGCAGATGTTCTTGTATTTGTCGGCCCGGAACAGGATGTCCAGGACCTCCTCCTCCTTGAAGCCCGTCTTCGTCTCCTCCGCCCCGATGTGCAGCTCCAGCAGTACGCGGATCACCTTGCCGTTCGCCTTGCCCCAGTCCTGGATGGCATCCAGCAGATGCTGGCTGTCCACGGACTGCACGAGGTCGGCGTACGGCAGGACCATTTTCAATTTATTGGTCTGCAAATGTCCTATGAAATGCCACTCCACTTCGTTCCGTGGCACTTCGTGTGCCTTCACCCCCTGCACCCCCTCAAGGGGGATGGCGCGGGTGTCGCTATCGCGACCGCGCAACCACGCGGCGATCTCTTCTACTTTGCGAGCAAACTCCTGGGGCCGGTTTTCGCCAAAGCGGCGCTGCCCGGCGGCATACGCCTCCTGAATGGCTTCCACCGGGTGGAATTTGGAAACTGCCACCAGTTTGACCTCCGGTGGCAGTTGTCCTTGAATCGCTATGATATTCTCTTTAATCATTATTTGCGCTTCTTGGCCTGTTCGCGCTGCATCTGCTCTTGCATCTTCTGCGCTTCCTCGAGGCGCTGCTGCCACTTGCTCTTCGGCAGCGGCTTGCCGGCGGAGGCGCGCACCTTGGCAAGGATGGCGTCCTTGTCGATGGAACTACGGATCAGCCAGGTCTGCACGATGGCGATCAGCTGCGAAAGCAGATAATAGTAGCTCAACGCGGCGGAGAGGCTGTTACAGATGAAAAACATCATGACCGGCATCAGCCACACGCTCATGAAGCGCATCGACGCGGCATTGGGATCGTTGCCGCCCGGCTGGCTGGACACCGTCATCTTGGAATAGCCCCACATGGTGACAGCCATCAACAGGGCAAACAGCGAGATGTGGTCGCCGATCAGCGGCACGCGCGTGCCGAAATCGATAAAGGCATCATAGGCCGACAGGTCGTCGCACCACAGGAACGGCTGCTGACGCAGCTCGATGGAGGCCGGGAAGAAGCGGAACATGGCCCACAGGATCGGGAAAGTCAGCAGGGTCGGCAGGCATCCGCCCAGCGGACTCACGCCCGCCCGCTTGTACAGATCCATCGTAGCCTGCTGCTTCTTCATCATTTCCTGCTGATTGTCCGCGTGCGGGAACTTCTCGTTGATCTTGTCCAACTCAGGCTTCAGCGCGCTCATCTTGGCGGAAGAAGCATAAGACTTATAGGTCAGCGGGAAGACCACGGTCTTGATGACGAGGGTCATCAGGAGGATGATCAGACCGAAGCTGGAGATGAAGCGATGGAAGAAGTCGAACATCGGGATGATCGCGTAGCGGGTGAACCAGCCCACGAGCCAGCCGCCCAGCGGAATGATCTTCTCGAACTTGTGTCCGATGGCCTTGAGGGTCCGGAAATGGTTCGGGCCAAAGTAGAACTCAAAAGGAATGCTCCCGTTGCCGCCCGCGGGCAGGTCAGCGCGCATCTTCGCACTGCAGGCCATCAGGTTGTGCTCGGGATCCTCCTGCGGATAGAAGCTCACGGCCAGCTCGCCGGAAGCGAACTCCTGCGGCGCACGCACAATCGCGGAGAAGAACTGCTGCTGGAAAGCGAACCAGCTCAGCTTGTTATCGACGCGACGGCTGCCGTTACGGCCACGGCCGATCTCCGAGGGCTTCTTGTCACCCTCGAAATAGTAGTTCAGCTTGGAATACTGGGATTCGTTCTTATAGCCCTTCTCCATGCGCGGGAGCGTCATGTCGAAGTCGATGTCGAACATGTTGACATTACGCGGGATGACGTTCTGCATATCCACGAAGGAGAGCAGGTTGTCCATCTGGTAGCTATCCGCGTGCAGGGTGTACCTCTGCTCGATGTAGCCGCCGCCGGCGAACGGCAGGCGCATCACCACGGTGCTGTCCGTCCGCTCCGCCACCTGGAAGTTGAAATCCTTGGTGCGGATGGCCTCGCCGGCGTACAGGCTGAGCGAATACTCCGCCTTGCCGGGCTTGAAAATATAGAGGTCGGTGCTGTCGTAGTTCTTGTAGTCCTTGACCTGCACGGAATACGGCTGGGCGCCGCGGGTGGTGAACGCCACCTTGATCTTGCTGTTCTCGAGGGTGACGATCTCCTCCTGGGCGCGGGAAGCCACTTCCAGCAGGGAATCCTTATAAATCGCCACGGGAGCCGCCGCAGCCGGGGCGGTCGTCACGCTGTCGGACTGCGAAGCGGACCACTCCGCCTCGGCGAGCTGGCGCTCCAGGGACTCCACGCGGGAGATGGAATCCAGCTGCGCCTGCAGCTCCGCCCGCTTGCGGGCCTGATTGGACTGAAAGACGGTGAAGCCGATGAAGATGGCGGCAATCAGGATGAAGCCGATAACTGAATTCTTGTCCATTATGCCTCGCCCTCCTCAGCCTTACGGATCTGCGCCTCCAATTCCTTCAACTCGGCCTTGGCTTGCTCGATTCTCTCCTCCATCTGGCGGATCAGCGGTTCGCTGTTCTTGGAAGCGGAGAAGAATCCGATATTATTCTCGTACGTCGTGATGTTCTGCTGGAGCTTGTTGTACTTCTCGATCAGGGCATCCTTGGGGCTGCGCGGGGCGCGGCCGACGTGGGCGGATGCGCTGCGGGGAGCGTTGAACTCCGGGAATTTCGCCTGCATGGCGTCGCGATAGGCGCGGCCGATGGCATCCTTCTCCTTGAAGGGGACGTGGCCGATGGCCGACCAGCGCTCCTGGAAGGCGCGCATCGCGGACTCGTTGGCGGCAGCGTCCTCCGCAGGCGTGTAGGCCTGGATGTCCTCGACGACCTTGCGCTTCGCGCGAAGGTTGCCGTAGAAGTCGTTCTCGCCGCCGGCATTGGCGTCACGCGCGGCGAAATACTCGTCGCAGGCAGCGCGGAAGCGCTTCCAGAGCGCCTCGGACTTCTTGCGCGGCACGGCGCCGATCTCCTTCCACTGCTTCTGCAGGGCGATGAACTGGTCCGTAGCCTTCTTCCACTCCGTGCTGGTCTTGAGCGCCTCGGCCTGCTCGATCAGCGAGAGCTTCTTCTCCAGGTTCTCGGACATATTGTCCTTGATGCCGGAATAGAACTCACGCTTGCGGGTAAAGAACGCGTCGCAGGCGGCGCGGAAACGGTCGTAAATCTTCTGGTTGTCCTTCTTGGTGGCGTAGCCGATGCGGCGCCAGGCGGCCTGGATCTCCTCGATCTCCTTGGAGGCGGCGTTCCAGCCGG
>JAEFAI010000006.1 GCA_016291185.1 Bacteroidales bacterium | reverse complement strand
TAATGAAATACTGGATGAGGGTAACCCGGGAGCTGGCCCAGAAGGAACCGGCATCCGGCAGTTCCAGGGAAAGGTTGCACTGCAACATATTCACGGCGTACTTCTGGAAGGGGAAGATGGCCGAATAATACAGCACGCACAGCAGGGCTACAATCCAGAAGCCACCGTCGGAGAGGATCTTTCCAATGTCGCTGACCTTGAAGGGATCGTCCTTTTCTTCGGCCTCACCGGTCTGCTCATCCAGCTTCTTGTCCATAAAGAAGTAGACGACGGTCATAATGACGGCGATGCACATAAGCACCACGCCGAAAGCCACGCTGCGGGAAACGTCCACGTGACCGCCGAGCTTGGCAAAGAAGGGGCTGAAGATCATACAGGTGGCCACACCCAGACGGGCCAGGGCCATCTCGGAGCCCATAGCCAAGGCCATTTCACGGCCCTTGAACCATTTCACAATACCACGGCTCACGGTGATGCCGGCCATCTCGCAGCCGCAACCGAAGATCATAAAGCCGCAGGCGGCCAGTTTGGCCGATGCGGGCATTCCGCGGTAGAAGGGCGAGACACCCAGTTCGTCAAAGAGCGGTATATAATTAAGGTTATTGGTGAACCAAGTCTCCAGGCTGCTGCCCATAAAGGACTCGCTCACGGCGTACCACTTGATGCAGGCGCCTACCAGCATAACGGAGGCACTCAGGACGGCGGTAAACCGGACTCCCATCTTGTCCAGGATGATACCGGCGAAGATGAGGAAGAAAACAAATACGTTGAGGAACACCTCGGAGCCCTGCATGGTACCGAAAGCGGTGGAATCCCAGCCGCGGGTTTCCTGCATAAGGTCCTTGATGGGGGACAGGATGTCCATGAAGATGTAACTGCAGAACATGGCCATAGCCAGCAGCAGAAGGGCTGTCCAGCGCATGGCGGCCGAGTCACGGAGTGTTTTTACTGTAGAAGTAGACATATACTAATAGAGATTATTCCTATCGGAGCGCTAAAGTAATGAAAAAAATTCAAACTGGCCGGTTTTTTGTACAAAATCCCAACCAATCCCCAACTTTCTTCGTCTAATAAACGAAAAAAGTTTTGCAAATTAAAAAAACAGTCCTATCTTTGCAGTGTAATAGGATACTAATACAGCGAAATAATGGCGCTAATAGAATTAAAAGAACTTAACAAAACTTACAACAACGGTCAGCCGTTGCACGTCCTCAAGGGTATCAATCTCAGCATCGAAAGAGGTGAATTCGTGTCCATTATGGGCGCGTCGGGTTCCGGTAAGAGTACACTACTAAACATTCTCGGAATTCTCGATAACTATGATACCGGAACCTATACCCTTGACGGAAAGCTCATCAAAGACCTGAGCGAGCGGCAAAGTGCAGACTACCGCAACCGTATGATCGGCTTCGTTTTCCAGAGTTTCAACCTCATCAGCTTCAAGACGGCCGTGGAGAATGTGGAACTCCCCTTATATTATCAAGGGGTGTCCCGCCGCCGTCGCCACGAACTGGCCATGGAATATCTGGAAAAACTGGGCCTCACCCCTTGGGCATCCCACTTCCCCAACGAGATGTCCGGCGGACAGAAGCAGCGCGTGGCCATAGCCCGCGCCCTCATCACCCATCCCCAGATTATCCTGGCCGATGAACCCACCGGCGCCCTGGACTCCAAGACCAGCGTAGAAGTGATGCAGCTCCTGAAGAAACTGAATCAAGAAGAAGGTATCACCATCATCGTGGTCACGCACGAAAGCGGCGTGGCCAATGAGACCGACAAGATCATCCACATCAAGGACGGCGTCATCGGCCAGATTGAAGAAAACATCCACCACGACGCCTGGGGCGGTCCCCTCATGAAGTAATGCGAATAGAGATTATCCACGAAATAGCCAGTTCCCTCCGGAACAACAAGCTGCGCACGGCCCTCACGGGCTTTGCGGTAAGCTGGGGCATTTTCCTGCTCATCGCTTTGCTGGGAGCCGGCAACGGACTGATGAATTCATTTATGGGAAACATCCAGGACTACGTTACCCTGGATATCTCCGTGGAAGGGTGGCGCACCTCCAAACCATACAAAGGTTACAAGGAGCGCCGTCGAATCCAGTTGGACCAGAAAGACGTGAATTACACCAAGGGAACCGACTGGGAAGGCGTTATCGAGAACGTAACCACCACCACTTCCTCCACCAGTTCCGTCCTTTCCCTGGAAGGCCGTACCGTAGGCGGCTGGATCAACGGCGTGGTGCCCGAATACCAGGAACAGAACAAAATCAAGATGGCCGCCGGCCGTTTCATCAATCCCACGGACATCCGGGAGAAGAGGAAAGTGATGGTCATCGCCCTGTCCCAGGCCAAGGAGCTGATGCCCGGAAAGCCGGAAGAAGTGGTGGGCCGATGGATTGCAGCAGGAAGCATCTCCTACCAGGTAGTGGGCATCTACCACACCGACGAAGGGGATTTCCGCCGCCGCGTGAACATTCCCTATACCACTTATAAAGGTATCTACGACAGTTCCGACAAGATTGAGAGCATCACCTTCAACGTAAACGGTCCCAAGACCCTGGAGGAGCACCAGGCCTTCGAGGAAGAGTATACCGGCGCCCTCAAGCGCATGCACGACATAGCCCCGGACGACAACCAGGGCATCTGGGTAATGAACGGATACACGCAAAACCTGCAGATGAACAAGGCGCAGGGTATCCTTCGCATCGCCCTGTGGATCCTGGGCCTTCTCACCCTGGTGAGCGGCATCGTGGGCGTTTCCAACATCATGCTCATCACCGTGAAGGAGCGCACCCACGAGTTTGGCATCCGCAAGGCCATCGGCGCCCGTCCCGGTGCCATCCTCAAGCTCATCATCTCCGAGAGCATCTGTATCACCGCCGTCTTCGGCTACGCGGGGATGTTTCTGGGAATGATTGCCTGCGAGATTATGGACAAGACCGTGGGACAGAAAGCCGTGGACATCGGCTTCGAGGAAATCCGTATGCTGGTGAACCCCACCGTGGGGCTGGACGTGGCCCTGGAAGCCACCCTGCTCCTGATTATCGCCGGCACCCTGGCCGGGGCAGTCCCCGCCTGGAAAGCCGCAAAAGTAAAACCCATTGAAGCCCTGAGAGCCGAATGAAAAAGTGGTTTGACACCGATACTTTCCGGGAAATCCTGGACAGCATCCTGCGGAACAGAAGCCGCAGCTTCCTCACCGGCTTCGGCGTGTTCTGGGGCATCTTCATGCTGATGCTCCTCATCGGCGGCAGCCAGGGGCTTAAGGAGTTAATGAACAACACCTTCGAAGGATTCGCGCAGAACACCTGCATCGCCTTCTCCAACAACACGTCCAAGCCCTTCAAAGGCTTCAAGAAAGGGCGCACCTGGGAGATGAACTATGCCGATGTGGACCGCCTCAAGAACCTGATGCCGGAACTGGAGACGGTCACCCCTACCGTAAGTCTCTGGGGCAAGAGCGTCGCGCGGAACGAAAACACCTACACAGACGCCGTGGTAAAGGGCGCCCGGGCCGATTACGTGAACATCGAGACGCCCAAGATGATGTATGGCCGATACCTCAACGAGGCCGACCTGGCCCAGGAGCGCAAAGTCTGCGTGCTGGGTAAAAAAGTGTACGCCAACCTGTTCCCGGAGGGCGGAGACCCCTGCGGGCAGCGCATCCGCATCGGCGGCACCTATTACAGCGTCATCGGCGTGGACTGGCGGGAGGCAGGCAACATCAACATCAATGGCAGCAGCTCCGACGCCGTTACCATTCCTCTCACCCAGGCCGTCAGGGCCTATAACCTGGGCAACAACATCCAGATGCTGTGCTTCACGGCCAAGCCGGGGTATACGATGAGCGACCTCACGCCCCGCGTACGGGAAATCCTGGCCCGGGCGCATTACTTCGACCCCACCGACGAACAGGCCCTGTTCCTGCTGAACACCCAGCTCATCTTCGGCATCATAGACAACCTGTTCAAGGGCATCAACTTCCTGGTGTGGCTCATCGGCATGGGAACCCTGCTGGCCGGCGTGATAGGCGTATCCAACATTATGATGGTGAGCGTGAAGGAACGCACCACGGAGATTGGCATCCGCCGCGCGATTGGCGCCACACCCCACCAGATCCTGGGTCAGATCATTTCCGAGAGCATTGTGCTCACGCTGGTGGCGGGCATGGCGGGCATCGTGTTCAGCGTGCTTATCCTGGCCGGCGTAGAGGCGGCCATGACGCAGGACGGCATCCTGAAAGCCGCCTTCCAGGTGCCCTTCGGCACGGCGGTGCTGGCAGCATCCCTCCTCACGGTTCTGGGTGTGGTGGCCGGCCTGATGCCCGCTTCCCGCGCTATGCAGATCAAGCCCGTAGACGCTATGAGAGACGAATAAAAAACAGTTACAGATATGAAAAAGTTTGGTAAAATTTTGATGGTCGTTCTGGTTGCCGCCCTTTTCATCGGCACCTTTGCCTACCTGTTCCAGCGGTCCAAGCCCAAGGAAATCCAGTATCAGGAAGTGATGCCGGAAAAGGGCGATATTTCCAAAAGCACCGTGGTCACGGGCAAAATCCAGCCCCGGGACGAAGTGAACGTGAAGCCGCAGATCAACGGAATCGTGGCCGAGCTGTACAAAAAGGCCGGTGAGACCGTGCAGCAGAACGAGGTCATCGCCAAGCTCAAGGTGATTCCGGACATGAGCCAGCTGTCATCGGCCCAGAGCCGCCTGCGCCTGGCCGAAGTGAACCTCACCCAGGACCAGACCAACTACAAGCGTGAAAAGGAGCTGTTCGACAAGAACCTGGTGAGCGCCGAGGAATTCGAAAAGGTGAGCCAGGCGCTGGAGCAGGCCAAGGAAGAACGTTCCATCGCCCAGGAGACCCTGGAGATCGTGCGCGACGGCGTGTCCTCCTCCAACAAGAGCGGGAGCACCACCCTGGTGCGCTCCACCATATCGGGTCTCATCCTGGACATCCCGGTGAAAGTGGGTAACAGCGTCACCATGTCCAACACCTTCAACGACGGTACCACCATCGCCACCGTGGCCAACATGGACGACCTCATCTTCGACGGCAACATTGACGAGACGGAGGTGGGCCGCCTGCACGTGGGCCTGCCCGTACGCATTACCGTGGGTGCCCTTCAGGACCTTTCCTTCGACGCCGCGCTGGAGTACATCTCCCCCAAGGCCACCGAGTCCGGCGGCACCAACCTGTTCGAAATCAAGGCTTCCGTGAAGGTCCCCTCGGATGTGGTCATCCGCAGCGGCTACAGCGCCAATGCCGAGATTGTGCTGCAGGAAGTGCACGACGTGATTACCCTGCCGGAAAGCGCCATCCAGTTCGAGGGGGAGCAAACCTTCGTGTACGTGATGGGCACCGCCGGCTATGAGAAACGCCCTGTGGTCGCCGGCCTTTCCGACGGCGTTACCATAGAGATCAAGGAGGGACTCCAGGCCACCGACAAGGTGCGCGGCCCGCAAATCATTAACAGCAAGTAAGCCATGAAAACGCTCCTGATTGCCCTGGCGCTTTTTGCACAGGCCCCCACCGATTCCCTGCCGGACCTCTCCCATCCCTGGAGCCTGCAGGAATGCATCGACTGGGCCATGGACAACAACCTCACCGTGGCTGGAAGTGCCATTACCCTGGAAACTCGCAAGGTGGAGGACAACACCGCCCGCATGGCCTGGCTGCCTGCGGTGAACGGTTCCGTGGACGAGACCATCAGCTTCGGCCGCGGTATCGGTGGCAACAACACTTATGAGAAAGGAAACACCGCTTCCACCAGTTTCAATATAGGCGCCAATATGACGCTGTTTGACGGTCTGGCTACGCCCCGCCGCATGCAACTGGCCCGGCTGAACCTGGAAGCCGCCACGGCCGATCTGGCCAAAGCCCGCGACGACATCAGCGTCCAGGTGGCCAAGGCCTATGTCCAGATTCTCTACAATTATGAAATCCGCGACGTGGCCGCCCGGCAGATGAGCATCGACTCCCTGCAGGTGGTCCGGCTCCAGGGCCTCTTCGACACCGGTAGTGCATCGACCGCCGAAGTGTCCCAGCAGAAGGCCACCCTGGCCCAGAGTCGCGTCACCCTCATCCAGGCGGAGAACAACATCCGTGCATCGCTTCTGGATTTGTCGCAGCTGCTGGAGTTCCCTTATTGGGAGGGCTTTTCGGTGGTGCGGCCCAAGGTGGCCTTTGCATCGGCCCTGATTCCCCATCCGGACGAGATTTATGCCGAAGCTCTGGGCGTGCGCCCTGCCATCCAGGCCGAAAAACTGCGTCTGCAAGGAGCCCAGAAGCAAATCCAGATTGCCAAGGCTGGCTATTATCCCAGCCTTTCCCTGCGCGGGGGCGTGGGCACCAACTACTACACCAGCTTTGCCACGCAGAACTTCTGGAGCCAGCTCAATTCCAACTTCAGCGAGTACGTGGGCCTGTCCCTGAACATCCCTATCTTCACCCGCTTCTCCGTGCGCAACCAGGTGCGTACCGCCAAGCTTCAGTACCGTACGCAAGAGCTTCAGCTGCTCCGGGCAGAGCATACTCTATATAAGGAGATTCAGCAGGCGTGGAATGCGGCCGTGGCCTCCCAGGCCAATTACGAGGCCTCCCTGGATGCCGCAGCCGCGGCCGAAGACGCCTTCACCCTCACCAAAGCCAAGTACGAGAACGGCAAGGCCACCATCACGGAATTCAACGAATCCCTGGCCCGCCTCGTCAAGGCCCAGTCCGACTCTGTCCAGGCCACCTACGAATGCCTCTACCAGACCGCCCTGGTGGAGTTCTACCGCGGCGGGAAGCTGACGCTGTAAGTTTCTTGTTGAAAATTTGGAAGATAAATATAATTTTTATACTTTTGCCAGCAACCGCAAAGAAAAAGATTTTTTAAATTATTAAATTTGATCACTATGACTACTAACAATGAAAACGATCTGTTTGTAATTAGGAAATCTCCTGAAAGTGTCATTACCGCTCAGGCTCTGACCCTTGACGATTATGTATATAAAACCATAGATGACAGGGATAGGACTTCGTTTTGCACGACGTCTAATTAAGAGTTAATACGAGATAGGTCTTTATTAGTCCTATCTCCTAATAACAAAGTTGAATACTGTTTCTGAAGAAGGAATAGCGAAGATTAACACCATATCCAAGCTGGTGCTAAGGAAAAGAGGCGATTCAGCGGTGGAGTTTTACAATGCCGCGGGTCGTCTTTATGTGCTTCATTTTATTGAGGTGGCCCAGATGGGTGGCCATCGGGTACTCTACTTTATACTCAGGCTTGCCGCCGGGAAGCGTGGCGGTGCGGCTGACAAGGACATGGGGCGCATGGTTGTGGCGGTGATTACCCAATACCTGGAAGAGCATCCTGACGAACTGGTTTGCTATTGCCATTACGACAACGACATGTCTCATGCGATTGACAGGATATTCCACCTGTGGGCACGCGCCAATCAGGATGTGATGGACGGCAAGGTAACTTTTTTCGACGGTGCCGGTCATAACTACGAAGGGCGTGGACTGCATTTCATGGTGATACACCATCTGCGGTGTAAGGACATCCCAGAACTGAAGGCCTACATCCAGGAAAACAGCGATGCGTTTGCCACCAGTGTCAGAGAGCAGATCGTTCTTCTTTTTCAAACAGAAGAAAAAATGCACGAATCGGCCCATGCGATGTGTTAAGCTACATAACGGCAGGCTGCAAGGACTGAAGGGAAGGAAGGTACCTGATGGCGTGAAGGTATGCTTGGTGTTGGGCGCCAAACTTCGTCCGGACAACTCGCTGTCGCCCATCCTGCAGCTGCGGGTGAGGCTGGTGAGTATCCTGGCCGATGCCTATCCCGACTGGCTGTTCTACATCTCCGGTTGCCGTTCCGACACTTCCGTCCTCTACCGCACGCTGGTAGAGGAATACCATATTCCTGAAGAGCGCTTTGTGCTGGACACCTGTGGGTATAACACGTTTCGCTCGTTATGGGACATGGAACTGTATTTCCAGCAAACCCGATTCTACATCCTGACCAGCAGCTTTCATATCGCCCGTGCGGTGCGCATTGCGGGGTGGCTGGGTTATGATGCCTGGGGCATTGACATCAGCGACTATGAGAAGGTGAAAGCCAACCCCTACTTCTGGCGCGAACAGCTGGCGGCGCTGCGCTCGCTGTGGCTGGTGTTCTGCGTGAGGACGTTCTTGAGCAACTTGGCAAAATGGTTCTTTCGGAAAAGGCTGCTCCGCCGCCTGCGACGCAATGAGCAGCAGTTTGACGCGCAAAACGAGCAGATTCTGCAGCGTGCGATGGAAAACGTGGACAGGTCGATGCCGCAGACCGAATACTTCTTCCGCCAACTGATGGAGGGCGGCATCCCTACCAGCCTGACACAACCCCTGGATGAAGAACACTTGATTGTGAGCCTGAGCCATGTGGACTGTACCACCGTGATAGAGGATGTGCTGTCACTGGCGTTATGTTACAGAGACGGGCGAACCACACTGGATGACCTGAAGGACTACTATCGGAGGATGCACTATCAGGATGGCGTCATCTCGTTTGCCACCCGCAACCATTATTTCACCTGGATCATGCAGTCGGCCATCAAAGAGGGCTTTGTGGAATGTGTCGGTCCCGATGAGCCTTCCTTTCCATTTACGGGGATGATGGACCTGCAGCCAAACTATATGACCCGGAACAAGCATCTGTTCCGCCCTCAGATGGATGACGAAGAAAACTACAAGGCCATCGCCCTTCGCCAGCAGCAGCGCTTGCGCTTTACCTATATCCCCCGTGAGCTGCTGGACATGCCGCAGGATTCGGAGCTGGGCGTGATTCACGATGGCGACATCCTGGCGGTGGTGTGTGATCAGCATAGCTGGTCAAGAGGCGTGGAGGTCAAGCACCTGCTGATAGCCAAATGGATAGACGGCAGACTGCACTTCTATCATGCCAGCGAAGATGGATTAGGACTCTCAAACATGGATGCCTACACTTATATGAAAGATAAATTCACGATGATGGGCGTGACGGTTTATAGATTGAAAGATGATGATGCAGCAGAATGAATATGTCTTGAAGAACATGTTCGGTTCGTTCTTCCTGGCGACCATCATGTCGGCTCTGATGAGACAATTGGGTGGTTTCATAGACTCCATCGTAGTGTCTCATCTGGTGTCGCCCGATGCTCTGTCGGTTGTCCGTATCTGGCAGCCCTTTTCAAGTTGCATGTTTATCATCATCGGCATGATGAGTTCAGGTGCCGGCTTCCTGAGCACAAGAGGCATCGGTGCCCAGAACTACGACAAGGTGAACCGGGTGTTCAACAACCACCTGTACTATGTCATCTTCTCCACACTGTTAGTAGTCGCTCTCGTATTGCCTTTCCTTAACGTGTTGGCAGGCCTCATAACAACCGATGAACGGTTGCTGCCCATGCTGAAGCCCTATATCCATGCCGACATGTTCGCTATCTTCGTGGCAGCCGTCTGCGGTGTGCCCATCTCCTATGTCATCACCAACGGCAATCCGCGCCTCATCACCCGACGCATCGTCATCTCACAGATACTCAATGTCGGGTTCGACCTGCTGTTCTGCGGTGTGTTCGACATGGGCATGGCCGGTGCATCGCTTGCATCGGGACTGAGCAACCTGCTCGCCTTCACCTCATTGGTGGGCTATATGCGCAAGAACAGCAAAGTATTCCGTCTCAGGCGCCCGGAGAAGATCTGCAGCATCAAGCTGTATCGTGAATGCTTTTCCATCGGCCTCCCCATGCTGATATCTTCCTTGTTATCTCCGGCCATAGCCTTCACCATGAACTCGCTGGTTATCGGAAAACTCGGTGCCGACGCCATGTATTTCTTTACCATCTATTTTCAGATCAACGGCATCTGTATGTTGGCATTGTCAGGCTCGAATACCGCCATCACAAATATCGGCGGCATCTTGCTGGGTGAAGAAGACTACGACAGTTTCCGCTTACTCACGAGACGGACCTTCCGCATGTTAATACTAGTGATGACGGCAGTTAGCCTGCTGATATTCCTCTTCCCCTCCTTGATTGCAAGAATCTATGGAGCTGACGAAAACCTGATAGCACAGTGCTATATTCCGTTCCGCCTGATGAGCCTCGCCTTCCTGCCCAATGCCCTTTCCGAGACATTGAGCGTGCTTTATTTCGTGCAGGGACATCAGAAGCTCTGCCGGTGGATAGAGATTGTAACCAACGCGGGAACCATCGGCATTATTGCTATTATGGCTCTTTATACCCCCGAACTTATCTGGTACATCCTGCCCGTCACTGCCTGGCTCCTGCTGCTGGTGATGGTGGCTATGGCGTATGTGGTTCATCGCAAGAATCCGCTTTATGCATGGCCTACACTGGAGAACACATTACCGTCGAACCCTGGCTTCACGGTCTCCGTACCTTATACCAACGAGGGAGTCGAAGCGTTCCTGGCCCAGGTGCAACCCTTTGTGCAGTCGTGCGAACTGCCCGACGGGCTGGCTGTGGATATGGCACTGGAAGAACTGCTCTATGAGGTTGTGGAGACGCATGAAGCCTCTAAGGATAACGAGACCTTCGATGTGCGTATCATCGACAAGGAAAAGGAGTTCACGGTGGTGGTCAAGAGCAAAGGCCCTATCCGTAATCCTATTTATAAAATTACTGATGAGGAATTGACGGATCTCGATGAGAACAACCTGCGACGGGCCGTACTGTCGCGCTTGTGCAAGAATATCAACCACAAGTACATGAACGGTATCAACTGCATCTATCTGAATTATAGCCGAAACGTGGAATGACCTTTATCCGGCCACTATACACCTGTGGTGCCTTTAACCGCCAGGCTCAGAGAGCAGTGATGTACAATACGGCTCACGGCACGTGCTATACATTTGAGGGGGTATCGGCCCTGCTGGTCCATGAGATGCTGGAAGGGAAGAGAGAATGTCCTGTTAACACAGGGCATATCGCTAAAGTGACAGGCGCCACAGAGGAACAGGTCATCGCGTTCTGTCAAACGTCGCTGATGCCTATAGGACTGATTCACGACCATGTATGGACTGACGAGGAGTGGCAGCAATACCGAAAGGATAATCCACCTTGTATTGTCGCAAAGGGTTATGAGCCTGTGGGCGACTATAAGGATTCCTTACCTGAGGAATTTCGGGTTTCCCTGAAATTTGAACTTACCTATGCCTGTAGCGAACGTTGCCTGCACTGCTTTAACGAAGGCGCTGCCCGCAGCGACCTGCACGAGGAGCACCGCCTGCGCCCTGACATGCTCAAACTGGCCGATTACAAGCGTCTCATCGATGAAGCCGTAGCATTAGGAATACCAGAGGTGACCGTCACGGGCGGCGATCCGTTCAGCTATCCCCACTGCTGGGACATCCTTGAGTATATGCACGAGCGCAATCTGGCTGTGAACCTGTTCACCAACGCCCTCGCGCTCAACAATGGCGAAAAGATAAGACGCATCGCCCGTATGGGGCTCCGACAGTTAAGCGTTTCCATCTATAGCACCGATGCCGAGCTGCACGATCGAATCACACGCCGTCGCGGCTCGTGGGAGCAGTCGATGAAGGTGCTGAGGGAGCTGGCAGAATGGCCTGTGCCCCTGAACCTCAAGACACCCGTGTTCCGTCTGAACACCCGGACGTATTACGGGGTGCGCGAAATAGCCCGTCGGCTGGGTGCGGAGAATGAAATTTCTTGTGTACTGATACCTGGTGCCGACGGCGATGTATCTTTGATTGAACACCTGCAGACACGCCCTGAAGCCCTGCGTATCCTCTTGATAGATCCGCTTGGGGAAAGCCGTGTGCCAGCTGATGGAAAAGCCTGCGGCTACGAGTTTGGCCGCAGGCGTGGGTTCCCCTGTGCTGCCAATAGTACAATCACCGTGTCACCCAGTGGAATAGTCGGCGGGTGCGACAATATCTCCATCACCTTTGGCAATGTGCGCCATACCTCGCTGGAGGAAGCCATCAAGAGTCCACGGCGCCTGCAGATGCGTCAGGCCGATCAGAAGCAGGCGTTTCCCGCCTGCGGCCAGCACGACTATTGCCGGTATTGCCGCGTGCCCTGCTATGCCGGCGAGCCGTTGGAAATGCATGCCGACGGCACTTTCGTGCTAAGGGAGATAAAAGGCGACGCTTGCCTGACAGCCCGGATAAGCATGGAACTATGCCGGCAGATTGAACAGGGAATAGACCCGCTTGGCGGCAAGGGCATCGAGGAATGTCTGGCTGCCCTGCCTGTAGAAGAAGTGCCTGTGTTCCGTAAGAAGACCATCCCACGTTAGTCCCGTCCGGAGCCCGGTTGGAGGCTGCGGCCGGCGGCTACATATAGGAGTGCATGCCTCCCAGCAGGAGGTTCACGCCAAAGTAGGTGACAAGGACGCAGACGAAGGCGAAAATTGTATAGCCATGGAAGAAGCCGGGGTTCCGGAAAGGTTTCAGCGCGCCGCCGTGCAAGGTGAAAGCGTATACCAGCATCGTAATGAGCGCCCAGGTCTCCTTGGGGTCCCATGCCCAGTAACTGCCCCAGGAAATATTGGCCCAGACGGCACCCAGGGCGTACCATTAATCTTCAAGCCCTTGAATTCCATCCCGCTGTCACACAGATAAATCAGCTTTTTAAGTGTCTCAGGAGCATACCCCCTTCGCATTTCATCGTTTTTTGGAACGAGGAGGAATATTAGAAGGCCAACTAGATAAATAATCCTTTATCAATCAGCTATAAAAAAACAGGGATAGTTCCCTGGTTTTTTTATGCCCTAACAGTCGGATTTAACCTACACGATCCCAGTCTTCCAGCTGCAAGTCGTCGATCCGTTCAAAGTGCTTCAGGTTGTGCGTGACTAAGACCAGTTTCTCTGTTTGTGCCGTGGCCGCAACCAACAAATCAAAGTCGTCAACCGGGATCCCTTTTCGTTCCAGATGGACACGCAGTTTCGCGTACTGTTCTATGGCCCCGGACACGGGAAGGATGTGAAAATGCTTCAGGACAAAACCAATCTCCACAAGTTGCTTGGGCCGACCTCCTTTAAAGGCTCCGACATAGAGTTCCGCCAAGGTGATCTCCGACACAAAACAATTGTGAAACTCCGCGCAAAAGATATTCTCCTGTACGCGACGGTTACCCTTAAACATGTCAATTAAGACATTGGTATCCAGTAGATACCGCCTCGGTCTTCTCACCATGTCTCCATGTCCTTAACGCTGTGACGGCCACGGCGGAGTTCGTCTTCATATTCCACGGCAGACATAGATCCCCCCCAAAGATTGGGATCGCCACTCAACTCCGCAAATGGACCCGTAAACGGACCGGAAAAAGTCTCTTCAGCGGAAGATGCTGACAGGATAATCTTCCCCTCCTCCGTGCAGATATCCAGACTATCCCGCTCCGAGAGAGAAAGCTCCCGAAGGATTTCGGACGGGATAACGATCCCCCGGCTGTTCCCGATTCGCTTGATTCGTGTCGTGGTCTTCATTTCCTTTCTTTTTTGCAAAGATATAAAGTTATTACGTGATGCGCAATTATGTTATAACAATTCTTATCTATTTCTTTAGTATTTTACGTTTCGGGTTTTGCGAAAAAAGGAATAGTGCCTAAATTTGTGTAGAGAGATTGAAGTACAAGTATGAAGACGCAGAATAGTACACTGATCGGGAACCTGGCGTGCTTTACAGCATACGCCATCTTCGGATTTAATATCATCTGCTGCAAGAACATAGCCATCGACGGGAACATCACGCCCATGGCGCTGTTCTGTCTGCGCTCTTTCGGAGCGACGGCACTGTTCTGGATCTGGTCGCTCTTCACGGCTCCGAAGGAGCAGATAGCAAAAGGAGACCTTTGGAAAGTTGCCCTCGCGTCTTTCCTCGGGCTCTTCATGACGCAGCTATCGTTCCTCTTCGCCATCACGAAGGCCACGGCCATCGACGCCTCCATCCTGAGCACGCTGAGCCCCATCATGACGCTTGTCATCTCCACCATCGTGATTCACGAGCGGATTACCTGGAGCGGCGTGGCAGGCATTGCCCTGAGCCTCATCGGCGTGTTCATCCTCATCTTCAACTGCGTCTCCATTCGCTCCGGAGCCGATTCCACCTCTATCTGGGGTATCCTCGGCATGCTTATCAACACGTTGAGCTTCGCGACCTACGTGGGCGTGTTCAAGCCGCTGATCCAGCGGTACTCGGTCGTGACTTTCATGAAGTGGATGTTCCTCTTCTCCTCGCTGATGGCACTCCCCTTCTCCTTCAGCGCATTCGGGGCCTCCGACCTCGCGGCCGTGCCAGGGGACGTACTGTGGCAGGTCATCTACGTCGTGGTCGGTGCCACCTTCATCTCCTATTTCCTGATCCCGGTCGCTCAGAAACGCCTGCGGCCAGTCGTCGTCTGCATGTACACCTATGTGCAGCCCGTCATCGCCATGGTGATCGCCCTGGCGATGGGACTGGACCATCTCACGCTCCTCAAGATCCTGGCCTGCGTCCTGGTATTCACCGGCGTCGGCCTGGTCAATTTCGTGCCGAGAAAAACGCGTTAAGCTACAGCTGCCGGGTCAGGTTGACCATCTCGATGGCGGAGGTCATGGCGTCGAAGCCCTTGTTGCCGGCCTTGGTGCCGGCGCGCTCGATGGCCTGCTCGATGGAGTCGGTGGTCAGCACACCGTAGATGACGGGGATGCCGCTCTGCAGACCAGCCTGGGCAATACCCTTGACGGACTCGTTCGCGACCATGTCGAAGTGCGGGGTGTTGCCGCGGATCACGGCGCCGAGGCACACGACGGCGTCATACTGGCCGGACTGGGCCATCTTCTGGGCAACGAGCGGAATCTCAAACGCGCCCGGGACCCAAGCGACAGTCAGGTCGTCGGCGTTGCCGCCGTGGCGGACAAAGGAGTCCTGAGCGCCGCCAAGCAGTTTGCCGGTGATGAATTCGTTGAATCGGGAGGCGACGACGCCGATTTTCAGATTGGATGCAATAAGCTTTCCTTCGATGGTTTTCATATCTCTTTACCTTTAAATTATTTGTTCATATCGTCGAGGTGGAGCAGGTGCCCCATTTTGCTGCACTTGGTGCGCAGGTAACGGTCGTTGACCGCATTGCTCTTGATTTCGATCGGCTCCCGGCCGACGATTTCGATGCCGAAGCCGTCCAGGCCGCTGATCTTCTCAGGGTTATTGGTCATCAGGATCAGTTGCCGGGCGCCCAGATCGGAGAGGATGGCGGCACCGGTGCCGTACTCGCGCAGGTCCGGTGCAAACCCGAGCGCGAGGTTCGCTTCGACCGTATCCATCCCCTGCTCCTGCAGCCGGTAGGCGCGGAGCTTGTTGATCAGGCCGATGCCACGCCCCTCCTGCCGGAGGTAGAGCAGGATCCCGCGGCCGGCCAGCTCGATGCGGCGCAGCGCCTCTTCGAGCTGCTCGCCGCAGTCGCAGCGCAGCGAGCCGAACACATCGCCGGTCAGGCACTCGGAGTGCACGCGGCAGAGGACCGGTTCGGGCGTGGTCACGTCGCCCTTGACGAGGGCGATGTGGTGCTCACCCGTGATCTTGCTTTCAAAGCCGTAGGCCTTGAAATGGCCGTATTTCGTCGGCAGATCGGCCACCGTGACGCACTCAATCGTCTTCTCGTGCGCGCGGCGGTAGCGGATCAGGTCGGCGATGGAGACGATCTTCAGGCCATGCTCCCGCGCAAAAGCGAGCAGTTCCGGCGTACGCATCATCGTGCCGTCCTCGCGCATGATCTCGCAGCACAGACCGCACTCCTCCAGACTCGCGAGGCGCATCAGGTCCACCGTGGCCTCCGTGTGGCCGGCGCGAATGAGCACGCCGCCGCGGCGCGCCTTGAGCGGGAACATATGCCCGGGACGACGGAAGTCAGCAGGCGTCGCGTCCGGAGCGATGCACTTCAGCGCCGTTACGGAGCGCTCCACGGCCGAGATGCCCGTGGTTGTGGACACGTGATCGATGGACACGGTAAAGGCTGTGTGATGATTGTCGGTATTGCAGCTCACCATGGGGTTGAGATCCAACCGGGAGGTATAGACCTCACTCATCGGCATACAGATCAGGCCTTTGCCGTGGGTGGCCATAAAATTGACATTGTCGGGCGTCGCGTAGCGCGCGGCGCAGATGAGGTCGCCTTCGTTCTCCCGCTCGGGATCGTCGATGACGACAATGAGGTGCCCCTGGCGTAGCTCTTCGAGGGCCTCTTCGATGGTCGATAAAGTATTGTCTGACATATTAAAATCCATTTTCTGCGAGCCACTCCAGAGAGAGGCCATTCTTCTGATTCTGCGGGGTTTGCGTCGCCAGCAGGCGCTCGGTGTAGCGCGCGAGCAAGTCCACTTCCACGTTGATGCGGCTGCCGGTCCGGAGTTCGCCCAGGGTCGTGGCCGAGCGGGTCTGGGGAATGAGCGAGACCGCGAAGGAACGCTCATCCACATCGACGACCGTCAGGCTGACGCCGTCCAGGGTCACGGAGCCCTTCCGGGCAATATATCGAAGCAGCGCGGGCTCGAGCGCGACGCTCACGCGCCGGGCGATGCCGTCCGGGACCACGGCCACGACCTGCCCGCAGGCATCGACGTGGCCGGAGACAACATGCCCGCCCAGGCGGCCGTCGGGCGTCATGGCACGTTCCAGGTTGACCCTCGCGCCGGGGCGCAGGCCGGCGAGGCTGGTAAGGCGTACCGTTTCGGGCATGACGTCTGCCGAGAACTCCCGGTCGGAGCAGGCGGTGACCGTCAGGCAGACGCCGTTCACGGCGATGCTGTCGCCGACGCGCGTCCCCTCCGTCACCCGCGCGGCAGCGATGCGCAGCGCGGTCCCGGAGGCCGTATTCGTGATGGCACGGACCGTGCCGATTTCTTCTATGATTCCTGTAAACATAACTGTCTATTGCTTCTTCGGATAGGCGTGGATCAGGAGGTCGGGACCGATCTGCTCCACGGAGCGGATGTCAAGCTTCTGCGCGTCTGCCATTTTCGCAAACCCAGAGCCACCGACGGCGGTTTTGGCATCATCTCCGCCCAAGATCTTGGGCGCGATGAAAATGAAATATTCATCGACGAGCCCCTGTGCGACGAAGCTCCCGTTGAGCGCTTCGCCGCCCTCCAGCAGGATGGAGTCGATGCCCAGGGCGCCGAGCCGGGACAGCATGTCCGGCAGGTCCACGCGCCCGTCGCGGGCAGCGCAGGGCAGGAGCTCGACGCCGCAGGCGCGCAGCCGCTCCAGCCGTCCGGCAGGCGCCGCATCCGTGTGCGCGACGAGGGTCCGGATGTCGGCGGCGCTCCGCGCAATCCGGCTGTCCGGCGAAAGGGAGGCCACACTGTCCGGCAGGATACGGACGGGGTTCCGATACCCTTCGGCGCGGCAGGTCAGCATCGGATCATCCAGCCGGACGGTCCCGGCGCCGACGCAGATGCCGCAGCGCTGTCCGCGAAGCTGCTGCACATATTCGCGCGCGGCTTCGGACGTTACCCAGCGGGCGTCGCCGGACGCGGTGGCGATTTTACCGTCCAGGGTCATCGCGACCTTCAGGCTGACCCAGGGCCGCCGCTGCGTGATGTATTTCAGGAAAATGCGGTTCTGCTCGCGGATTTTCTCCTCCAGCAGTCCGGCCTCGACGGCCACGCCGCCCGAGCGCAGCAGGGCGATCCCCTTGCCGCCGACCAGCGGGTTGGGATCGGTCGCGCCCACCACCACGCGGGCAATGCCGGCCGCAAGGATCGCATCCGTGCAGGGCGGCTGTTTGCCGTGGTGGCAGCAAGGCTCGAGGGTGACGTACATCGTCGCGCCCGTCGGGTCCTCCGTGCACGCAGCCAGCGCGTCGCGCTCCGCGTGAAGGTCTCCGTATCGATGATGGTAACCGCGTCCGATGGTCCGGCCGTCCTTTACCAGGACGCATCCTACCATGGGGTTGGGCGCCGTGTGTCCGCGCCCGCGTTCTGCAAGGGCGATCGCCTCCTGCATGTATGCCCGGTCGGCATCCGACCAGGTGTTGAGAATTCTAACCATACTTATCCCGTCTTCCATCCGGACTATACCGTTGGTGTCGGAGTTTCACCGGCTCAGTCCCCTCTCGGGGAGTCGCGGACTATACCGCCAGTAGGGAATTGCACCCTGCCCTGAAGAGATATCGAACGCAAAGGTAAGATATTTCCCGCTGAAATCAAAAAACGCCCTTCACCACGAGGGCAAAGGGCGTTCTCAGCAGAGAAGGCGTTCTAGTCCAGCAAGCGCTGCAGGACGCCGTCGAGGTCGTCATGTTCGATCTTTCCGACCATCTTTCCGTCCGGACCGACCAGGAAGAAGGTCGGAATCGAATGGACGCCATAGCTCTCAGCGACGCTCTTGTCGTCCCGCACGTGGATCCAGGGGGTAGCATCCTCGCTCACCGCCTGCAACCAGTCCTCCGCCTTGGAGTCGGTCGAGATGCCCAGGATCTCCAGGCCCTTGCCGTGATACTGCGCATAGAGCTCCTTCAGGTGCGGCATGCTCGCCCGGCAGGGACGGCACCAGGAAGCCCAGAAATCCAGCAGCACATACTGGCCGCGCAGGGATTCGAGCGAAACCGCCTGACCCTCCCGGTCGTTCAGGGTGATGGCCGGCGCCTCAGTCCCCTCGCCCGTCGCCTTGCGGGCGATGATGTCCTCGCGGCCGTTCTTGCCCAGGAAACTGTTCTGAACGCGCTCGGTGAAAGTGCCAAAGCCCGCCTCAAACTCATCCAGCGGAAGATCGCGGTTGAAGTTGTAGTAGAAGAAAGCCGCAGCCTCCACGTCGGGGTGCGACAGGAAGCAGGCATTCATCTTCTCCACCAGCTGCTCCCGATAGTCGGCCGCGAGGGTGTCCAGGCTGGCACCGACGGCCTCCATTTCGACGTTGAAGTCGTTGTTGGGGCCGCCCCGGAAATAGCCGTCCTTCCAGGAGAGCGGAGCGTTCTCCACATACAGGAAATGCCGGGCAGGCTCCTGACCTTCCTCGAAGACCAGCACCTCGCCCATATAGACATCGTCTACGGAGCCGGAGAAAACATAGCGGCCGTTCTGGAAGGCAGCCGTGTCGCGCAGGGTCGCGCCTTCGGCGTTCCAGACATGGAGCACGGCATAGCCTTCGCCTTCCGCCGGTCCCTGGATCGTATAACCCTGGCGGCCACCGCAGGCACAAAGGCCCGCGGCAACAGCACAGAGCAGCAAACTCAAAAAGAGATTATTTCTCATGGTAGGAATTCTGTTTCAGGTTGGGGTTATTGTCCACGGCATTGCCCGGGAACGGGAAGATCCACAGCGGGGAGTCCGGGGCCAGGGTGAAGGTGTAGGACTGGCCGCTGATCAGGTTGAAGGTCCTGCTGAGCGTCTCCTTCATGTCATCCAGCTGGTTCCAGCGCTTGCGCTCGACGAAATTGAAGATGGAATACAGGTTCTCGCCCAGCGCGGTCTGCTTCAGGTGTGCCAGGGCGTCTTCCTTCGTCGTCACGGTACCCGCCAGCGGAGCGTAGAGCTCCGGATCGATACGCTTGGCACGGATGGCATCCAGGTATTGCATGGCCTCGGAGAAATTGCCCTTGCGGATCTCGCACTCGGCCACGATCAGGTACTGCTGCGTGGTCTTGAGGCCATAGGTGTTCCAGCTGGTACCGGCGCCGGTACCCATGGCACCGACCGCCACATACGTAGGAATGCCGATGGTCATACCCATACCCATCATGGGATTGTCGTTAAACATATTGATATCCAGCGGCATGCGGACAAGAGCAGAATGCCCTGCCTCCAGCTTGGCCTCACAGTCCGTTGTGCGGAACGGGCCGAAGATCAGCTGGGTGTAGGTATGGAACAGGTCCTCTTCGCAGGCAAACGGCCAGCGACCCACCGTTTTAGTCGTATTGAACGGCGGCATAAAAGCCGTCAACACCTTGGTGTTGGCATCAGACCAGTAATCCGTGATGGCGTCGTTGACCTTCAGGGACTCCTTGGCGGCGGCTTCCGCCCCCTCGTAGTCCTGCATGGCGATCAGCGCCAGCGCCTTGATGGCATAGGGGCAAGCCTTGCTCCAGCGCATCTGGTTCACGTTCTTCACGGGAAGCGCATTCGTCGCGATCGCGGCGTCGCAGTCGGCGACGATCTGGTCGTACACCTGCGCCACGGTCCACTTCTCCGGCGGAATGGAGATGTCCCAATCCTCCATCAGGTACGGGATACCCGGCGTGGAGGCTGCCGTAGTCGGATTGTAAGCGGCGGCAAACTTATTCACCAGAATGAACTGAGCCCAGGCGCGCAGGCACAGGGCCTCCGCCTTGATCTGCGCAAGCTTTGCAGCATCACCGCTGGCGAAATCAACGGAAGACAGGATCGGATTGGCAATCTGGCCGATAAAGCCATACAGCTTCTTATAGTCGTCATCACTCTTGGTCAATTCAGCCAAACGCTCCACATAGCTGTCATCCCAGGTGATCAGGATGGAGTTGCGGCTCGGTGTGGGCTGGGAGATCAGGTTGGCGACAGGTGTGTTGGTAATCAGCAGGTCTCCGGGGATTTGATACATGTCATTGTGGTAGAAATCCCTGAATTCTGCATTCAGCAGCAGTTCCAACTCGTCGGCAGACGAGAGCATATTCATGCCCTTGGGCTTGAGGTCCGTGAACTTGGCGCAGGAAGCCAGCACCAGGACAGCAGCAAGGATGGTAATTATCTTTTTCATAACGGTACTGACTTAGAAGTTGACATGAACACCGAAGATGTAGGAGCTCCGAAGCGGAATGCCGCCGGTCTCGGGATCGAAGACAGCGTTCTTGGCGTAGTAGCTCATCTCCCGACCCGGGTTGAAAGCGGTCCAGATCGGCGGAATGTTATCCACCTGGAACTGGAGGTTGACCCGGTCGGCGCCGATGGCGCGTGCCCATTTCTGCGGCAGCTCATAACCCAGGACGATGTTGCGGATCTTCAGGAAAGAAGCGTCGCGGACCGAAATATCGCTGTGATTGGGCTCGCCGGTAGAAGGAGCGGCGATGGCGGTACTGGCATAGCGTCCGATACCCGGAGTCAGCGTCTTGTGCTCGGGCGTCCAGGCATTGGCGAAGTAAGCAGGCAGCGCCGTATTGTTGCCGATGCCCGACACTTCCTCCTCGATGAGGCCGCGCATCTTGTGGCCGCCATAGTAGGCCATCAGGATGCTGAGGCTGAAGCCTTTCCAGGTGAAGCGGTTGTCCAGGCCGGCAATGACCACAGGCTCCGTCTGGCCGGAGTACACCAGCACCTCAACGGGCTGGCCCTGTGCAGACGTGCTGACCGTCTTCTCACCGGTCTCCGGATCCACCTTGCCGTACCACAAGGTCTGGCCGCGGGAATCTTCGGCATCGCTGATGCCGGCAAATTCGTAGCTCCACAGGGAGCTGGTCGGATAGCCGACAACGTACGGGTTGCTGAAACGCTGGTAGGCCTGGATGGCCGGATTGTCCACGTTGGTAATCTTGTTCTTGTTCAGGGCGAAGGTCACGGTGCTGCTCCAGCCGAAGCCGTTGCGGCTCTTCTCCCGGAACCAGTCGCCCGTGAAGAGGAGTTCGAAACCGTTGTTGGTCATATCGGCCGAGTTGACGAACATCTGGGTAAAACCGGTCGTCGGGTCGAGCGTCTTGTAGGAGAAGAGGTCCAGGCCCTGCTTGCGGTAGTAGTCCAGGGAGCCGCGGAAACGGTTGTCAACGAAGGAGAAATCGACACCGGCGTTGAACGTGCGGGTCTGCTCCCAACGCAGGTTGGGGTTGGCCGGGCTCTCGATGTAGCCGTACGGCAGACCGGTGAGCGTATTCAGCTCATCGCTCTTGGCGGTCATATAGCTGGTAGCGCCCTGGTAGATATTACCGGTGACACCGTAGCTCAGACGCAGTTTCAGGGAGCTGATCCAGCCCAGCTGCTTGGCAAAAGCCTCTTCGCCGATATTCCAGGCCACACCGGCCGACCAAAGCGGCCGGCCGCGCAGCTTGACGTTCAGACCATAGACGTCGGCATAGTCCTTACGGAAGGATCCGAACACGTTGTAACGGCTGTCATAGGTGTAGGTAAAGTTGGCGTAGGCAGAAGCATAGCGGTGGTGCTGCTCCATGATGGGGCTCATATTGCCGTCGATATACGGTACATACACATTGTAGTAGGCCGGGAAGGAGGTCGTGGTCGTCTTCTGATACGAAGGGCTGTTGAGCATCTGGCTCAGCTCGCCGAAGTTCACCAGCTGGGTAGCGGCGTTCTGCAACTGGTCGTCATAGCCCAGCATCAGGCTGCGGGTACCCGCATAGAGGGTCTCGCGGAACTCGGCACCGGCCAGGGCCACGATCTCGTGCTTGCCGAAGGTGCCGGAGTAGTTCACCTGGCCGCGGGCGGTCCAGTAGCGGCCGTCCATGTTGGTCACGTTGCGGAAACCGCCAGTCTCGGGCGTATGATAGGTGGCCATGCCCGTGTCGGGATCGACCTCTTTGTAAGCATTGTAGAACAGACGGGCCACATAGCTCTCCTGGTTGGCCTGCCAGTCCGTGGTGCGGTGGTCGGTCTCATACACCAGTTGCGCGTTGGCCGTGAGGCCCTCGACGATCTTGAAGAGCAGGTCGCCGTGATAGCGCATGTACTGACGGGAGGTATTCTGCACATTGTTGTAGTACTCCTCAGCCAGGTTCACGCCCAGTTCCTTGAACACACCGCCCTCCGTATTGTCCCGGTAGGCGTTGCTGCCCACCAGGCGATACGAGCCGTCTTCGTTGGTCAGCGTCTCGTAGGCCGGATAGGACCACGGGGAATACGATGCGCCGGCACCCTTCTGGCGCTGCTTGCCGTAGATACCGTTCACGGCCACGTTGACCGTCAGCCAGGGAGCCACGTCGTAGGCACCTTTGTAGCTGATGGACATCTGGTTGTCGAAACTGTTGATGACTCCGGAGTTGTCGGTACGGAAGTTCAGCACGAAGTTGCTCTGACCCTTGTCGCTGCGGCTACGGAGCGCCAGGTCATACTGCTGGATCACCTGGCGGCGATAGACCGCCTCGCCGTACTCCTTCGCAAAGTTATTGTTGGAGAGCTGGGCCAGGGTGGCGTCCAGCTGCGCCTGCGTGATCTCGCCCTTGGCCTGTTTGTAGTAAGCATACTCGACAGGAGAGATGCGATTGGCGTAAGTGTTCAGACTGTTCTCGAAAGAGGTGAACGGGTCGGCCACCTCTTCGGGCGTATTGAAGTAATACTTATAGTAATCGCTCTCCACCTGCACCTGCTGGGCCGGCGTCAGGTAGAAGTTGGCGCCATAGTCCAGGTTGCGCTTCTGATAGACCGTGATGTTGGAAGAGAAATCCACATCAATACGGCCCTTCTCGCGGGCGTTTTTGGTGGTGATGACGATAATACCATTGGAGGCGCGGGCGCCATAGATGGCCGCCGCAGCAGCATCCTTCAGGACGTTCACGCTTTCGATGTCGTAAGGGTTAAGGTCGTCGATGTCGCCTTCGATGGGCAGGCCGTCCACGACCAGCAGCGGGCTGGACTCAGCGTACATGGAGCTGATACCGCGGATCGTGAGCTTGCCGCCATAGGTCGAAAGACCCGCCACGCGGCCCTCGAGATTCTGGACGATGGAGGGGCTGTAGCGCTCTTCCATGGTCTGGGCACTGATCGTAGAGACGGCGCCCGTCACCTTCTTCAGCTGGATCTCCTGGTAACCCGTGATGACGGATCCTTCCAGGAACACCTTGTCCTCGGACATCTGCACATCCAGCTTCGTACGGCCGGCCAGTGCTTCAGTCACCGTGTTCATGCCCAGGAACGAGATCTCGATCGTGGCATTCTGGGGATCCTTGACAGAGAGAACATAGCGTCCATCCAGATCGGAGGTGGTGTAAGTCTTCTCCGCCAGGTTTTGGATGGTAGCGCCGACAACAGGCAGACCCTCCGGGTCCGTAATACGACCCTTCAGTTCAATGCCGCGGGAGGAAGCGTTCTGCGCCTTGACCGGAAGGGCAAAGACCAACAGAAACACTGTCAGCAAGATAGCCCCCACGAAGGGAGCTTTTTTCAAACTACTAACTAACATAATCCTATAAAGTAATAGATACTAACTCCTACAAATATATACATTTTCGTCAAAAAAAGAACACCGAACGCCGCAAAACGCCGGCAGCGTGTTACCACACTGCCGGCATTTTTCTGCGGATCCAGGCCCCGAAAGCGATTAGCGCTTGAGGTTCTTGATGAACGCGGACGGGGAAATGTTGAACTGCTTCTGGAAGCTCGCCGCAAAGTAGGACGACGACGAGAATCCCAGCATGTCGGCCACCTCGTTGATCCTGTACTGCTGCGAGGCAAGCAGCTCCGCGGCACGCTTGAGACGGCAGAGGCGGACATACTCGTTGACATTCATGCCCGTATTGGCCTTCACTTTCCGGTACAGCGTCGAGTTGCTCGTATTCATCTCGGAAGCCAACTCGTCCAGCCCGAGGTTGTTGTCGGCCATATTGTCCTGAATGATCTTATGCAACCGGTCCATGAACGCTTCGTCCACCTTGCTGGCAGCGCTGCTGAAATGAGACAGCGGCGAGGAAGTGAACTGCCGATAGGCAATCTCCTTGTTCTTGAACAGGTTGGTGATATTCGCGCGCAGCAACTCGATCGGGAACGGCTTCTCGATATAGCCGTCCGCACCCACCTGGAGCGTCTCGATGCGCGTTTCCGTGCCCACGGCAGCGGTCAGCAGCAGCACCGGGATGTGGCTGAAATCGGGGTTGGACTTGATCTCGTTGCAGAGTTCGCAGCCGTCCATCACCGGCATCATGATGTCGCTGATCACCAGGTCGATCTTCTGGGTTTGGAGCACCTCGATGGCCATCTTGCCGTTGGCAGCCAGGAACACGTTGTATTCTTCGTTGAATTCGCGGGCCAGGTAGAGCCGGAATTCCTGATTGTCTTCCACGATCAGCAGCGAAGAGCGGGTGCTGTCGTATTCCGACAACTCCTTGGCTTCCTCTGCCTGTACGGAATGCGTGACCTCCACTTGCTCGGGATGATCAACCGGCAGTTCGAGCACGAAGGAATTGCGGTCTGTCCGCTCTGCGTCCAGGTACAGGCGGCCGCCGTGCAACTCCGCGAGCGTACGGGCCAGAGGCAGGCCGAGGCCGGTGCCCTTGCCGCCCTGATAGAACTTCTCGAAGATCCTCTCACGCTCGGCCTCCGGGATGGGCCAGCCATTGCTATCCACCCGCACGACGACCTTCTTCCCTTCGTCCACGCGCTCCAAAGTGACGTCAATCAAGCCCTGGCCATATTTCATCGCGTTGGAAAGCAGGTTGCTGATGATCTTCTCCACGCTATCGACGGCGTACTGCATATTGATAACCTCATCCGGCACGTGAACCTTCAGGTGCACCTCCTGCTCCGCGGCCATCGGCGCGAAGCGGTCGCAAGTCTTCCGCACGGTATCGCAGATATTCTGCCGCGTGAACTCAAGTTTCTCGTCACCGTTCTCCAGCTTCTTCAGGTCAAGCAGCTGGTTGGTCAGCGACAGCAGCCGGTTGGTGTTGGCCTGGATGACAAGCATATCCTTCTCGGCCTCCGGGGCATACTCCTTCAGACGGATAATCTTGTCGAGCGGCATCTTAATCAAGGTCAGCGGCGTGCGGATCTCGTGCGTAATGTTCGTAAAGAAGCTGTTCTTGGACTCGTACAGTTCGCGCTGCTTCATCTGCTCGAGCGCTGCGGCCTGACGGATACGTTTGGCCTTGCGCAGGCGCCGGGTGCCGTACATACCCAAGCCCCAGAGAGTCATCAGTAGCAGGGCCCAAAGCACCTTGGCGGCGATGCTCTTCGAGAAAGGAGGCACCACGTAGATTTCCAAGGTCTTCTGGGAGCCGGGCTCGTCACTGCCGTAGATGCCGACCGAGAAGACGTGCTTCCCATAACCGATATTCGAATACTGGACGACATTTTGGGTGGACACCGAGTGGATGTCCAGGTCCTTCGACGTCATGGAAGTCTCGTAGCGGGTCGCCAGCACATTGGAGAAGTTCGGGGCAGCGAAAGCGATGCTGAGCAGCGAAACGTCCTTGTAGCTGACCCGCAGCTTCTGGGAATAATGGGCCGCGGAACCGGTACCCGAAAGCCGCGTCACCCGGTCGCCCACAAAGGCGGAGACGTCCATAATATAGATTTCCCTATTCCGGTGCAGTCCCAGCAGAACATCCGGATCGAAGACGAAGACACCATCCGTCATGCCCAGGTAGATGGTTCCGTCCGGAGCGATGTAGGATGCCCCGTAGGAATACTGGTTCCCGACCATCTGCGAATCGTCGAAGAAAGTCGTCAGCTGGAAATTGTCCGGATGCATCATGAACAGGCCCTTGCTGGTGGAGACCCACAACATGCCGCCCAAGTCCTCCGTCACGGAGCAAACATTGTTCGAAGGGAGACCATCCGCGCGGGTAAAGGTCTGGAAGCGGATCTCGTCATCCGCCCGCACGTAAGTCATCAGGATACCGGCTCCGCTCGTGGTCACCCACATCCGGTTCCAACCATCTTCAAAGAAGGAAGTGATACGCCCGGCACCGGGAATATCCAGTTCCGGCTCCAGATGTTGAAGCAAATTCAGCTCACGGTCCAGAATGAAAACGCCGGCCCCTTCCGTTCCGATCCAAATCCGGCCGAGGCTGTCCTCGCCCAGGCACTGCACCAGATTATCGTTCACAGCAGGCACGCCTTCAAAGCGGCCCGTCCCCGGGACAAGACGATACAAACCGTTCCCCGCGCCGGCCAGAACCGTATCGTCGGAGACGCGCAACAGGCAGGAGAGGCGGTTGTCACCGACATTCACGTGTGCATTGAGATGGCGGGAAGCCGGGGCATAACGATACAGTCCGTTCCCGAACGTCGCCACCCACAACTCATCTCCCTGCACGAGGATATCCTGAATATTATTATAGGTACCGGAAAGGTCATACTGCTCGAAGCTATCCGTTTGGGGATCAAAGCGGTTCAGCGAGCCGTCTTCCGTGCCCATCCAGATGGCGCCGGACGAATCGGGTTCGATGGTTCGCACGATGCGGCCCTGGATGGAATGCAATCCGCCGTCAGGATAGTAGAGGGAATACGCGCCGTAGCTGTTCAGCCACACGTTCAATCCACGATAATTCGTGCCGGCCCAGACATTTCCTTCCGCATCCGCGTACAGGTTTGTGACGTAATTGGAGGAAATCGATTTACGATCCGCATCGGAGCGCACAATATGGTTCGTCAGGCCTTGGCCTTCGACATAAATCCAGATACCGACCTGCGTGCTGATCCAGTATTCGCCGGGACGACGCTCCAGCAGCGCCAGCACCCGCCGGCCACCGGCCTGGGCGCAATGGAAGATGCACTGCTCCCGGTCGTTCTCCGGATCCATCACCCACACGTCTTCAGCGTTGTCAACAAGCAGCAACAACCCGTTGGAAATGCCCTTGACATAACGCACGCCGCCGGTCCGCTCCTTGCGGAAACGGTTCGCGCGATGCTCATAGCGGTACAGTTCGCCGGTATCGGCAGAGGTACACCAGGGCGTACCATAAGAATCAACCGACAGGGATGAAACCGGGAAGAAATCCTCCACGGGGTATTTGACCAGCAGTTCCGTATCCTTCTCATAGCGGTAAAGCGACTGGAACTGGAACCAGGCGCACCCGTCCTCGTCCACAATGACATTTTCAGCCGGGACCCGCTCATGAATGCCGATATTGAAAGTCTGATCAATCTCGGGATTGTAATACCCGCAGCCGCCCACGGTGGAGAACCACACCAGGCCGTCCGCATCCGCGCAGATAGCCGTGGACATGCCCCGCATCATGCTCTCGGGATTCTGTCCGCCCAGAGAAATGAAGCGGTATCCGTCATAGACGCAGATGCCGTCGTCCGTTCCGATCCAGACGAAGCCATTGCGGTCCTGCATCGTACAATACACCGTATTGCTCGGCAGACCGTCCCGGGTCATATAATGATTAAAGGAATGGCCACTATTGACCGCGTGGATGGACGCGGCCGAAAAAATCAGGAAAATCGAGAGAAACAGTCTCTTCATGGTTTGATTCATTCGACAACACAAAAGTATATATTATTTCGGTATAGGGAATGCTCCACACCCGCGATCCTGTCGTATTGAAGATATTTTATCCTAGAATGACGAAATGTTGTCCTGCTTGCAAGAATACTTTGCCTACCTTTGCAATAGGAAACGACACAATACAATTCCTAATATTTTTTCAGTTAGTTAGTAAATATACTTGATGGGGGAAGGGCCGCACTGTGACAGCGCGACCCTTCATTTTTTATAGCATATATTCGATTACTTTCCGGTGCGGATCGAAAGGACAGAGATCGTCCAGCGCCATCCCCCGGATGGCCGCCTGCACCAGCGCTTCCTCCCCCGCATTCTCTCCCGACAAGAAATAGCGTCCCGCATCCAGCAGGACCTGTCGCGGCACCAGGCCGATGATCTCCGTGCCCGTGACGCGCAGCCCGCGCGCGGCGGCCGCCCGGCAGACCGTCTCGTAGGCGACGTGCAGGGGCGTGGCCGTGATGTCCGTGACGTTCATGGACACCTGGGCAATGCCGTACTCTTCGATATACCAGCCGATGGCTTTGCAGCCCTTCAGCGGACCGCGCTGCCAGCTGCCGTCCGACAGCTTCCGGCCTTTCTCCCGCACGTCCATCGCCACCTCCGTGGCCACGGCGGCATCTTTTGTATTCAAATTGAAATTGACAGCGATCAGGAAGTTGCGTGCGCCGACGACCGAGGCTCCGCTGCGCTCGGAGCGCTCGTCCCACGCGCCGCAGAAATCGGGTCGGCGCGAGGGGTCCGCCATCTTCTCCGGCAGGGACTCATATTCCCCCGCCCGGCAAACCGCAAGGTTGCGCCGCTCGGGCGAAAACGCCGCGGCTTCGTAGCAATAACAGGGGATGCCCAGCTCCTCATACATCCTTTTCGCGAGCCCGCGCGCGAGCGTAGCGCATTCTTCCAGGCTCACCCCGCTCACGGGCACGAGCGGGAGCACATCGGTGGCACCGATGCGCGGATGCTCGCCGTGATGGCGACGCATGTCAATGCGCTCCTGCGCCATGGCGCTGCCGCGGAAGGCGCCTTCGACCACCGCTTCCGGCGCACCGACAAATGTCACGACCGTCCGGTTCGCCGCCTGGCCCGGGTCCACGTGGAGCACCCGGACACCCTCCACGGATGCGATGGCCGCGACAATCGCATCAATCACCGATCTGTCGCAGCCTTCGCTGTAATTCGGAACACATTCAATCAATTTTTCCATCATACAAAGATACCGGTTTTTCATGTCTTCACAAATAGACCGGACGGACAAGACCCCTTCCGAAAGCTCAGCCGCAGCAGGATTCGTAACGTCGAATCCGGTTCCCGCGCCAGCGGGAAGCGAGGATGGAAGCCGAGGAAGGGGTCTTGTCGTCCGGTTAGCAGACAGCTAATTCAGCGCGTCTGGATCGGTATAGCGGATGGTGACGCCGTAGTCACGGATGTAGCGGTTCAGGCCGTTGGCGCTCTCCGCCACACCCTTACGCTTGCCGGCGAGCAGCTCCTGCGACATCTTCTTCTCGTCCAGAACGCGCTGGAGCGTCTCGACGTTCGGGCCGCCGTAATGGCCCGGGAACAGCTTCTCGATACCGTTCTTCTGCATATACTCCGCCGTGCGGGTGCAAGTCTCGATCAGGACGCTGAAAGACGGCACGAAAAGCAGCAGGTTCGTAGAGCCGAAAGCATCGCCGCTGAAGCCATAATGATGCTCCTTGTCGAAGAAAGTGATGGAACCGGAAGTATGGCCGGGCGTGTGGAGCACCTCGAGCTGACGGCCGCCCAGATCAATCACATCGCCGTCCTCCAGATGGTGGATTACACCTTTGTACCCTTCGTCTCCGTACGTAATCATCGGCACGTCAGCGGGATGAATCCAGACCTCCGGGAAGCAGCCGATGCCGCCGACATGATCGCCATGGCCATGCGTGAGTGCCAGCATGACCGGTTTGTCGGTCAGCGCGGCGACAGCCTCGTCCAGGTGCGGCATATAGGCGCCCGCGTCAATGACCAGGGCCTTGTCCTCCCCCTCCACGACATAGACGGACTCGTTATAAACCTGATAGCCATTCCCCTCCCAGGTATGCTCGTCAATCTGACGGAACACGATATCCGCATCGCGATAGACGAACTGCTCCGAATAGCGGTTCCGGAACTGCTCCGCCAGCTCGGCGCTCCAGGTAATAATCGCGTTGCCGTGACGGAAATACGTGTCCAGGCCCGGCCGGCCGAGGTTCGAGGGCTCGGTGGCGGCGGTACCCGCTTCAATTTCGTCGCAGAGCGCCTTCATGTCGCGCAGGTACTGCATGCCGAGCTCCGTACCTTCCGGAAGATTCAGCCAGTCTTTCTGCCAGTAGTGGCCGCCGTAGATCTTCAGGCGCGCCTCGTTCACGCCGCGCTCCTCAAGCGCCCGGATCAGGTACGGAACGGCGGAAACGTAGCTATTGAAACCGTTGGCATTGAACAGCCACACGCCGTGACCGGAGCCCACCGCGTCGCCGCTGAAGAGCAGGTCACGGCCCTGCAGGAGATACACCATCGACCCGTCCGTATGGCCGGGTACGCCGATGGCTTCCAGTTTCAGGCCGCCGAGGTCAAAGACCTCGCCCTCGTCGAAGAAGCGGGTCCGTTCTTCGGGGAAGCGGTCCGCCAGGCGGGCAAAGTCGGTCTCCGGCAGAGCGAACTGCACGCCCGGGTCATTCACGAAAGCGGGAAGCATTCCCGTGTGATCGCCGTGGTTGTGGGTGAAGGTAACCGTCAGCGGGATGCCGCCGGCGCGCTCCCAGACGATGTCGCGCAGCGATTCGGCCGCGTTGTCCGCCCAGGTGATGGGATTGGACAGGTCCAGCAGCAGGGCCTCGTTCTTGCCTACGAACAAATAGATATCCGAGCAATTGTTGAAATGGGTCAGTTTGCCGTCGGCATCGAAAGTCTCTCCGGCGGGGTTCTCGCTGTTGTAGTCCTGGATGTGATAGACGTTCTTCTCGATGACCGACACGGTGTACGGTCCGACCTCTACGTCCTTGGGGCCGGCGCAGGCGGCCAGCAGGGCCAGCGCGAGGACTGGCAGGAGTGGTTTCAGTTGCATATGGAAATTGGTTAATTACTGATTCAAAGATACTAACAGCATTTTGAAAAAGCAATAGTTCATTTTTGCGTTGCGAGGTCTTGCTTTTACGCGCGAGCGTGCGTATCTTTGAAACTAGGAAAACCAAAACCATTCCGTATATGCACTTCAAAACCATCGCGCGTGCCGCTCTGGCGGCCGTCGCCCTGTGTCTGTCCCTCTCGTTGCACGGACAGGACAAAACCACATTCTGCAACCCGCTCGACCTGGTTGTGCCCGGCGAGCGCTCCTATCGCGGCGGCGAGCCCGTCGTACTGATCTACCAGGATAACTACTACCTTTTCGTCTCGCACCGCAAAGGCTACTGGTACTCCCCCGACTTCAAGGACTGGACCTACGTTGACGCCCCGAACTACCCGGGCGGCGTGGTCTCCGTCGTGGAGATGGACGGCAGCCTCTACGGCTGCTCCATGAACAACAAGAACGTTTACAAGGCCATCGACCCCAAGGCAGGCACCTGGGAGCAGGTCGGCACCCTCGACAGCGACCGCTACGGCGACGCCAACATGTTCTACGATGACGGCCACCTCTACCTGTACTACGGCTGGTCCCAGCTGATGCCCTTCAAGGTCGTCGAGCTGGACAAGACGACCTTCAAGGAGATCGCCGGACCGGAAGTCCTCTTCTTCAGCGACTACCGCAACCACGGCTTCGAGAAGCGCACCCGCGACGATGTGATCTACTCCATTTTCAACGGCCGCCGCGACTATTTCGAGGAGGAATACCCCTGGATCGAAGGCCCGTGGATGACCAAGCACAACGGCAAATACTACCTCCAGTATGCCGCCATCGGCCTGGAGCTCCTTTCCTACTCGCACGGCGTGTATGTGGGCGACAGCCCGATGGGCCCCTTCACGTACTCTCCGCACAACCCGCTGACCTTCAAGACCACGGGCTTCGCGGTGGGCGCCGGCCACGGCAGCACCTTCCATGACAAGAACGGCCAGCTCTGGACCATCTGCATGATCCCGTCCAGCTACGGCGGCGCAGGCCGCGGCTCCGAGCTCGCCATCTTCCCGACGGCCGTCGATGAGGACGGCGTCATGCATTCCAACGTCGAATTCGGCGACTACCCGCAGTACTGGCCCGGCACCCGCACCGACGCGGTCGACCACAACTGGACCGGCTGGAAGCTCCTCTCGCACCAGAAGAAGGTCACCGTCTCCTCCACCTTCGAGAACTACGTTCCCGGGAATGCCGTGGATGAGGACTTCATGACCAACTGGGCCGCCGAGACCGGCGCTCCGGGCGAATGGTTCCAGGTCGATCTCGGCAAAGTGGCCGACATCTACGCCATCCAGTGCAACTTCGACCACATCGGAGCCGAGCAGCCCGCCCGCGGCGGCTTCGGCTTCGGCGGCCCCGCTCCCGCCAACCCCGAGTACTACCAGTGCTTCACCGTGGAGGCTTCCGTGGACGGCAAGAACTGGACGAAGATCATCGACAAGAGCGAGAACAAACTCGACTTCCATCACGACTACACCCAACTGAAAACCCCGGCCCAGGCCCGTTACATCAAGGTCATCAACGCCCGGGAGTGCCACGACGGCGCCAAATTCAGCATCAAGGACCTCCGCATCTTCGGCAATCCGTACTCCGCCGGTTCCGTCAAGGTGGCGGGCGTCAAGGTCGTCCGCAATCAGCGTGACCGCCGCGAGGCCGAGCTCCTCTGGGATCCCGTGCCGGGCGCCGACGGTTACATCATCCGCTATGGCATCGAGCCGAACAAGCTCTACAACAGCTACATCGTTTACGACCGGAACTCCTTCAAGATGCACAGCCTCAACACGGCATCCGAGTACTTCTTCGAGGTCGAGTCCTTCGACTCCGGCCTGGATTACTTCTACCCCAGAAGCGAGGAAGTGAACGGCACCGGCGGTGAACTCGAGCTCAACAAGCGCGTTGTCGGCCGTCCCGCCTTCAACTACGGCGGCAACGACCAGAGCAAGCGCGTCATGGTCAAGGAAGGCATCGACGAATACGTCTTCGACGGCATCGATCCGGGCTTCTGGACGCTCAACCACACCTTCGGCCCCGTTCTCTGGGCAGGTGAGCTGACCGAAGCCGACCTGATCGGCGAAGGCGAGCCGGGCATCGAAGCCAAGCTCACCGAGATGGGTCACGGCACGAACGTCGAGGCCGAGATGTGGATGAAGGTCGTGCGCGGTCCCCAGACCGGCAAGATCGTCGTCGAGATCCGCCGGCAGGCCCGCCGTGGCGGCTGGCCCGGCATGATGGGCGGCGCCATGGGCGCTCCGCAGATGGGCGGCGTCTCCTCCCCGATCGTGAATCCGGACAACACCATCACCTTCAACTACGCCGACCGCAACGCCAAGTCCGTCAAGGTGAACACGCAGTTCGCCGGCACGCAGGAGATGACCAAGGGCGCGAACGGCGTCTGGACCATTACCCTCGGCCCCGTGGCTCCGGACATGTACCCGTACAGCTTTGACGTGGACGGCGTGCAGGTCATGGACCCGCAGAACCCGGAGTGGTTCCCCAACGAGACCTTCAAGAACAGCCTCGTGGACGTGCGCGGCACGGGCGAGCCCCTGCTCCACGCCCTCAAGGACGTGCCGCACGGCAGCGTGGACTACGTCAACTACTGGTCCACCACCCTGAACACCTGGGCCAACGCCATCGTTTACACCCCGCCGATGTACGACAAGAACAAGAATAAGAAATATCCTGTCTTCTACCTCATCAGCGGCACCACCGACACCGAGGAGGTTTACTTCAAGGTCGGCCGGATGAACCTCATCCTCGACAACCTCATCGCTGCAGGAAAGGCCAAGGAGATGATCATCGTCCTGCCTTACGGCAACCCGTCCAAGTATTTCAAGCCGGGCGAGGGCAACCTCAACGGCCACTCCTTCACCCGCGACGTCATGCACGACCTGCTGCCCTTCGTGGAGAAGAACTACCGCACCATCAACGACCGCGACCACCGCGCCATCGGCGGCTTCTCCCGCGGCGGAAACCAGGCCCTCTCCATCGGCCTGACGCACCTGGGCAAGTTCTCCTGGCTGTGCTCCTACAGCTCCTTCACCGATATGAACCTAAATGGCGTTTATGACGATGCCGCGAAGCTCAACGAGCAGATCCACCTCTTCTGGCTCGGCGTAGGCACGGACGACTTCCTCTACGGCAACGCCAAGGAATACATGGATTTCCTTGACAGCAAGGGCATCAACAACGTCAAGGTGTTCACCGACGACAAGTTCGGCCACACCTGGATGAACGCCAAGTACTGGCTCGACGAATCCCTCCCTCTCCTGTTCCAAGATTAAGACGACGAGATATGAAAGCATATAAAATTCTCTTTGCGGCGGCCCTTGCATTCGCCCCGCTGTTCTCCCAGGCCCAGCCGCAGGCCGGCGAAGGCCAGCGCCTCACCCCGCAGGTCATGGCGCGCCTGTTCCCTGCCGGCGTCGTGTCGCCGGACTACCACGCCGACGGCTCCGTAACCTTCCGCTGCCAGGCGCCGAATGCCAAAGCGGTCGAGCTCGACTGCCAGATGTTCCCGCAGGCCCTGCCGATGAGCAAGGACGACAAGGGCGTCTGGACCATCACCGTGACCCCCGGCAAGCCGGACATCTATCCCTACGCCTTCGTGGTGGACGGGACCAAGATCGCCGACCCCAACAACATGTTCATCTTCCCCAACGAGGGGTTCAAATACTCGCTCGCCGACGTGCGCGGCCCGGAGCCGTCCCTCCAGGACATCCAGGACGTGCCGCACGGCAAGGTCACCTACCGTTTCTATCATTCCAACACCTGCGGCATCGACCGTCCGCTGACCGTCTATACCCCGGCCGGATACAATCCGAACGGCAGTGAGCGCCTCCCGGTCCTCTACCTCATCCACGGCATGACGGACACGTACGAGACCTGGTTCAAGGTGGGCCACGTCAACAACATCATGGACAACCTCATCGCAAAGGGCCTCGCCAAGCGCATGATCATCGTGATGCCGTACGCCAACCCGTACATCGAGATGATGCGCCAGGGTCTCGCCGACCGCTATGACTCCATGGACACCGACCGCGTGGCCGCCGAGATCATCAACGACGTCAAGCCCTTCATCGAGGCCAACTACAAGGTCAAGACCTCCGCGCGCGACCGCGCCGTGGCCGGCTTCTCGCTCGGCGGACGGCAGGCGCTCGCCACCGGTCTGGGCCACCCGAAGGAATTCGCCTGGGTCTGCGCCATGGCGCCGGCCATCTTCGGCAACGAGTACGAGACCAATTTCCAGAGCGGCACCTACGTTCCCGTGAACACGCTGAACAAGAATTACAAGCTCATCTGGCTCGGCACGGGCACCTCCGACTTCCTGATCGATCCGTCCCGCGGGCTGGATGCCTTCCTGACGAAGAATGGTGTCAAGCACACCTTCTACACCCCCGACGGAGGCCACACCTGGATGAACTGCCGCGATTACTTCGCGCATATCGCCCAGTTGCTTTTCAAGTAAGATGAAAAAAGGCGCTCTGCTGCTCCTGGCACTCCTGACAGCCGCCCCGGTCCTTCTGTCGCAGGAAGGGCCGGCGGCTTTCGATTCCAGGGAGTGGGACTTCGGCGCCATCCGCGAGGCAGACGGCGTGGTCAGCCACGCCTTCACCGTCTTCAACGGCGACAGCCGGCCGCTACGCCTCTCGCGCGCCATCCCCGGCTGCTCCTGCATCAGCGCTACCCTCCCCGCCGCAGCCATCGCCCCCGGGCAGTCCGCCGTCGTGGAAGTCCGCTTCACGCCCGCCGGCGCAGCCGGACTTGTGGAGCGCAACGTGGAGATCCAGGCGGCCGGTGGCCGCAGCCTCGGTCTGCTGAGCATCCGTGCGGACGTGCTGCCCGCCGACCGGAGCATCCAGGAGCGCTACCCCGTCGTCCTGGCCGAAGGCCTGTACGCCAGCCGCGCCGACATCCGCTTCGGCTACCTCGAGCGCGGCCAGTCCAGCGGCAAGGTCATCTTCATCGCCAACGCCTCCACCCGTCCGATGCGCCTGCGCGCCGAGGGACTTGCGGGCACGCACTTCCGAGCCGTTTTCCCCGAGACGCTCGCTCCGGGCGAAGAGTCCCGCCTCGAGCTCTGGTGCGACACGCCCGCCGACCCGGCGTACTTCGCCACCCTGCGCGCCTCGCTGCGGCTCACGCCCGACGGGCTCTCCGCCCTGCGGGAACTGCCCGTCAGCGGACTGTGCCTGACCCAGGCGCCGGAATCACCCGACGCACCACGCCTGCGAAATGCCACCGTGGAGCTCCGCAAGGGGCTGCTTTCGCGCCGCCCGAGCGGCACGCTTGAGCTTTTTAACGACGGCGCCTCCGACCTGGTCATCCACGAAATCGAACTCCCCGACGGCTTTTCCTGCGCCTTCGCGCCCGGCACGCACATCGTTCCGGGCAAGTCGTTGACCCTTAGGCTGGAGGCGGAGGGCTTCGACCGTCCAGGCCTAAAGAAAAGACCGCTTCGCGAAAATGCCCGTCCGGCCGAACCCTCCGCCTCTGCGCCCGCTGCCCGCCTGACGATCTTCAGCAACGACCCCCTTCGCCCAGCTAAAGAAATCAGAATCAACATTCTATAAACAATGCGTAAAACACTAATTCTTCTTTCCTCCGTGGTTCTGCTGGCCGCCTGCGGCCCCAAGCAGACCTACGAGTACCCGTTCCAGAACCCCAAACTCAAGATCGAGGACCGCGTGGAAAACCTGATCTCCCTGCTCACCCCCGAAGAGAAAGTGGGTCTGATGATGAACAAATCCATCTCCGTCGATCGCCTCGGCATCCCCTCCTACAACTGGTGGAGCGAAGCCTGCCACGGCGTTCGCGAGGACGGCTACACCGTCTATCCCCAGCCGATCGGCATGGCCGCCGCCTTCAACCCGCAGCAGATGTACGACGTCTTCTCGCAGGTGTCCGACGAGGCCCGCGCCAACTGGAACCGCTCCGACCACGACATCTTCAACGTGCCGATGGGCGTGACCTACTATCCCGGTAACCCGGAGCTTACCTTCTGGTGTCCGAACGTCAACATCTTCCGCGACCCGCGCTGGGGCCGTGGCCAGGAGACCTGCGGCGAGGATCCCTACCTCTCCGGCGTCCTGGGCGTGCAGACCGTGCTCGGCATGCAGGGCAATGATTCCAAATATTATAAGACCCACGCGTGCGCGAAGCACTATGCCGTGCACAGCGGTCCGGAGCCTCTGCGCCACACCTACAACGCACATGTGTCGCAGCGAGACCTCTTCGAAACCTACCTTCCGGCCTTCGAGAAACTCGTCGTGGACGGCGACGTGCGTGAAGTCATGTGCGCCTACAACCGCTACGAGGACGTCCCATGCTGTTCCAGCGACCGTCTGCTGACGGACATCCTGCGCAACAAGTGGGGCTATGAGGCCATCGTCCTGACGGACTGCGACGCCATCAACAACTACTTCACCCGCGGTCAGCACGAGACCCAGCCGGACGCCCTCCACGCCACCGTGGACGCTGTCCTGCACGGTACCGACCTCGAGTGCGGCAAGACCATGATGGCCCTCACCGAGGCCCTGGAGAAGGGTATGATCAGCGAGGCTGACCTCGACGAGCACCTGCGCCGCACGCTTCGCGGCCGCTTCGAGCTGGGCATGTTCGACCCGGCCGACATGGTGCCCTGGTCCAAGCTCGGCGAAGACGTGATCAGCAGCGAGGAGCATGACGCCCTGGCCACCCAGGCCGCACGCGAGTCCATGGTCCTGCTCAAGAACGATGGCATCCTCCCGCTCTCCAAGAGCCTGAAGACCGTCCTCGTGGTCGGCCCGAACGCCGACGACGTCGCCCTGCTGAACGGCAACTACGGCGGCACCCCGACCGACAACCACAAGCACTCCCTGCTCGAGGGCATCAAGAATGCTCTTCCCGAGGCCAACGTCCTCTACTCCAAGGGCTGCACCCTCGCCGACGAGTACAACACGATCTACCACCTGCCGGAGTTCAACGAGGGCCAGGGCGTGTTCGTCGAGTTCTGGGACAACAGCGAGATGAAGGGTGAGCCGAAGACCAGCGGCTACTACAAAGAGCTGAACTTCAGCACCTTCGGTGCTTACGGCTTCGCC
The DNA here is from genome assembly GCA_016291185.1 of Bacteroidales bacterium. The sequence goes on along the minus strand of JAEFAI010000006.1, from coordinate 53,931 downwards.
GAGGGCATCCCGACGGACAAGATCTCCGTCCGCATCAAGGGCCGCTTCGTGCCGGGCTTCACCGGTCCGATGAGCTACACCGTCTCCTCCGACAACGGCTACACCCTCAAGGTCAACGGCCGCGTGGTGGAGAATGCCAAGCCCGGCATGGGCGGCATGGGCTTCGGCTTCGGCCGTCGCGGCGGCGCCTCCTACAAGACCTTCGACGTCCAGGCCGGCAAGCCGCTCGACATCGAGATCGAGTATCGCCGCGGTGCAGGTCCGTTCGCCATGCTGCGTGCCGACTTCGTGGAGCGCAAGTATGCCGACTTCGCTGAGGAGAAGGCCCTGGCTGCCAATGCTGACGCGATTATCATCATCGGCGGTATTTCCGCCCAGATGGAAGGCGAAGGCGGTGACAAGGCCGACATCGAGCTCCCCGCCGTGCAGCAGCGCCTCGTCCGTGCCATGCATGAGACCGGCAAGCCGGTGGTGTTCGTGAACTGCTCCGGCTCCGCGATCGCCTTCGCACCCGTCGAGGACCAGTACAACGCCCTCCTGCAGGCCTGGTATCCCGGCCAGGGTGGCGCCAAGGCCCTTGCCGACGTGCTCTTCGGCGACTACAACCCGTCTGCCAAGCTGCCTGTCACCTTCTACGCCTCCACCGCCGACCTTCCGGACTTCCTGGATTACAATATGGACAACCGCACCTACCGCTACTTCCGCGGCACGCCGCAGTACGCCTTCGGTTACGGTCTGAGCTACACCACCTTCGGCTATGGCGAGGGCAAGCTCAGCAAGTCTTCCATGAAGAAGGGTGGCAAGGTCACGGTCACCTTCCCGGTCACGAACACCGGCTCCGTGGCCGGCGCCGAGATCGCCCAGGTCTATGTGCAGGCCCTCGACAACCCTGACGCCCCGATCAAGGCCCTCAAGGGCTTCGACAAGGTGCAGCTCGCCCCGGGTGCCACGGCCAAGGTGTCCATCACCCTTGACGACGAGGCCTTCGAGTACTACGACGCCGCCGTGGACGGCCTGTCCGTCCGCCCGGGCAAGTACCGCATCCTCTACGGCTCCTCTTCCCGCGACGAGGACCTCAAGGCCCTGGACTTCGAGGTGCTGTAAGTATCATATCATCCTGATAATAAGAATTCCGGGCTGCACAGCCCGGAATTTTTATTATCTTTGCGCCGTCAATTGAAATAAAGGTGGGGCGATCTGCCGCCCGTAAGGGAGGAAAGTCCGGACAGGACAGGGCATCCCGCTGCGGAAAGCGCAGGTAGGGGTAACCTTACGCCCGTCGTAACAGAAAATAACCGCCGAAAGGTAAGGGTGAAAACGCGGGGCAAGAGCCCACGACGCACGGCAGCGATGTCGAGCGGGTACGACACCGGGACCTGCAAGACCAAATATACTGGCAGACGAGGACGGCCCGTCCGATGCCAGGGGGTAGGTTGCGAAGATAAATGGCAGAAAAAACGTGAACAGAAACCGGCTTACGGCTCCACCTTTTCTATTTTCTTTTTCTTCCGCAGGAAAGCATTGAAGCGGCGCATGCGTTGCCGTTCGTTCTTGCTGAGCAGCATGTCTTTCAGATCCGACAGCTCCGCGCGGATGGCGCCACGACGCAGCAACGTCTCGGCTAAATGCTTGAAATACGGCTCCTTGTGACGGTCGCGCTTGTCGGCATACATCTCGTCAAAGCCGATCAGGATGCCAATCTCGATGGCATCGAAGAATTCGTCGTTGATGCTGCCGCCGAACATCTTCATCTTCGGCGATGCGTTCATATAAGAGTTGACCAGCGGCGGGATGCCCGTTCCAAGGCGCCGGATGGCGTCCTTGAGATTGCGGTAATCCAGTTTGTAGTCCTCGTCCTTGAGGATCAGGTCCAGCAGGCGGCCGTTTGTGGCGACCTCGTAGGCCTGCTTCGGGCGGACCAGCTTGTCAGGATCCCCAAAATGTTTCCACAGGAAGTGCTGGATCAGGTCGAGCGCCGCTTTGTCGTAGTCCGGATAGACGGTCATCTTTCCGAAATAGTACATCATGTCGGCGTGCTGGAGCATGACGGCGGCGAGGCCGTCCCAAAGGTTGTCCAGGGCGAAGATGGCCTTTGCGCCGGCCTTGGAGCTCTGGTATTCCGGCGCCACGAAGGAGCGGCCGAGCTCGATGGTGTGCGGGAGATAGTCTTGGATGAACTCTTCCGAGAAATGGAACAGGTGCGAGGATGCCAGGATGGGCTGGCCCTGCTCGTCCAGGTTCACGTCCTTGCCCAGGATGTAACGGTAGCCGCCCAGGATGGCCGAAGCCTCGGGATCCCAGATGACGATCTGCTTGTAGAGCCGGTCGTCCTTGAAATCGAAATCGTCCAGGTCCACCGACGCGCCCGTGCCGCCGCCGCTGTCGCGGAAAGCGATTTCGCGCAGGCGTCCGATCTCCTGCAGGACATTGGGGGCATTATGGCAATCGACAACGTAAATCTCGTTGTCGGATTTGTTGGTATCGCACAGTTTCTTGTCGGGAGTGAGCTCGGCCTTCAGCAGGTCCACGCTCACCGGATCGATGATTTTTTCCATGACTCGTCAGAGTTGATATACTTTTTCGCGTACCCAGGCCGCCCACTCAACGGGCTTGCGGGTCTTGTCGAAGGTAGCGGCCGGAATCGGCTTGCCGAGAATAATCTTGAAGGTTTTGTGCTGCGAGTGATACAGCGCATCCGGCAGGAAGAGCATCGGGATGTTGAACTTGGTCTTCAGTACTTTGCGGAAGAGCCAGTCGGCGCGGTAGAAACGCGCCGGATTACGGCCAATGAAGTGGACCGGCACCACCGGACGGCCGGTTTCCACGCTCTTGGTAATGAAGGTCTTGGTCCAGGGGAAATCCTGAATCTTACCCTGGATACGGCGCGAGCATACGCCTGCCGGGAAGATCATGATCTGGTCGTCCGAACGGAAGGCATCGTCCATCAGCTGCGGCAGGTTCCGAACCTGGTTGCCCGTCTTGTTGATGGGCACACAGAGCGGTGCCAGGGGCTTGAGGAACATCAGGAAATCGTTGACCGGCATGCAAACTTTGCCAAACTCGCGCGAGATCAGCGCGCACAAGGCCAGACCGTCGGCTGCCCCGAGCGGGTGGTTGGAGGCGAAGGTGTAGAGCGTGCCGTCCTTCGGGACGTTCTCCAGGCCTTCGACTTCAATCTTTATATCCATGTACTTGAGCGTATCTTCGCAGAATTCCGCGCCGTCATAGCCGCGCGAAAGAACTTCGTTCAGCCAGTCCTGGTGAATGAAGCGCTTGAAGAAATTGACGACGAAACGGGGGAGCTTCTTCCCCTTGAATTTGGTGGCCACGACCTTGTCCAGGTCGATCAGGCGGTCTTGTACACGTTCACTGCTAACCATAGCATGACAAAGTTACGCAAATCTTGGTAAATGCCAAAACAACAGCTCAAGATACGCATTTTTATATGCTTTTGATCTATCATTGTTAGGATTCCTGCCCGGCAAAAAGTAACTTTGTGAGACTTTGTGCGAAAACACTAACCAATTTTTCAAATCAATATGAAAAAAGCACTTCTTTTGTTGTCCGTGCTCGCCCTGTTCGGGTGCAGCAAGGCTGTTGACACGCCGGTCCTCACCATCGAGGGAGGCCAGGTGAAAGGTGTTACCACGGAGATTCCCGGTGTTATCGTCTACCGGGGCATTCCTTATGCCGCTCCGCCTATCGGTGAAAACCGCTGGAAAGAACCCCAGCCGGTCGTTCCCTGGGAGGGTGTGAAGCTTTGCGACAAGTTCGGTCATCCGAGCTACCAGGCCATCCAGTATCCCGGTGGTTACTTCACCGAGTGGGGCTATGGCGACGAAGCTCCGTACAGCGAGGACTGCCTCTACCTGAACGTCTGGACCAAGGCTTCCGGCCAGCCCGAGCAGAAGCTTCCTGTGGCGCTGTGGATCCATGGTGGCGGTTACCGCGAAGGCTGGGGCTCCGAGCCTGAGTTCGACGCCAAGGCCTGGGGCGAGAAGGACGTCGTCCTCGTGTCCATCAACTACCGCCTCGGTGTGTTCGGCTTCCTGACCCACCCTGAGCTCTCCGCCGAGAGCCCGCACGGTGTGTCCGGCAACTACGGTATCCTCGACCAGATCGAGGCCCTGAAGTGGATCAAGAAGAATATCGCCCAGTTCGGCGGCGATCCTGACAACGTCATGATCTTCGGCCAGAGCGCCGGCGCCGGCAGCGTGAAGACCATCTGCGAGTCCCCGCTTGCCCGTGGCCTCTTCCACAAGGCCGTGATCATGTCCGGTGGTGGTATCACGGTTCCGCAGCCGGCTCCCGCAGCCGCTCCTGCCGCCCGTCCCGCCATGCCTGCCGGTATGATGCGCATGTTCCGCCCGACCAACATCAAGGAGGCCGAGCAGGCTTGCAAGGAAATCCTCGACTGGGCCGGTCTGACCGACCTCAAGAAGATGCGTGCCGCTTCCACCGAGACCCTCTATGCCCTCAGCACCATCTACAATGGCGCCAGCGGCAAGTTCGGCTCCCTCACCGGTATGCCGATGGTGGACGGTTATGTCAGCAAGGAGAGCTTTGACGAGGCCGCCAAGGATGGCTCGCTCGCCGATGTCCCTTACATGATCGGCTACACGCTCAACGATATGGGCAACATGTCCGGCGGCATCGCCGCTTTCTGCCTCAACCGTGAGGAGAAGGGCGCCAAGGCCTGGGCTTACGAGTTCGCTCGCCCGCTGCCTGACGACGGTTCCCATCCGGAGGTCACCTCCCGCCTGAAGGGTGCGTTCCACTCCTCCGACCTGTGGTTCGTCTTCAAGTCCCTCGAGCACTGCTGGCGTCCCTGGACCCAGGGCGACTGGGATCTCTCCGAGAAGATGCTGACCGCCTGGACCAACTTCGCCAAGAACAGCGATCCGGGCCTCGGCTGGGAGCCTTACACCAAGGACAACAGCCAGTTCATGCTCTTCAAGCTGGATGCTCAGGACAAGGAGAATTCCGAGGTCGGTGAGCCCATCGTTCCGTAGGTAAATACCTATCCATATTGCAACCAGACCCCCGACTGCTTCAAGCAGCCGGGGGTCAATTTTTAGTAGCTTGCCGCCCGCGAGGGAGGGCAAGCAGGGGGTTATATCGCTTCGGCGATGAGGTCGTAGTCCTCCGCGGCGACGATACGAACGCGAAGCATGTCGCCGACCTTCAGGTCAGACGCGGGATTGCGCAGCAGAATCTCGCCATCGACTTCGGGGCTCTCGAACTCACTGCGGCAGACGGCGAATGACGAAGCGCCGTTAGACAGGAAGCTGTCAACCATGACAAGGCACTCCGTCCCGACGCGAGCCTGGTTGCATTCCAGCGAGATCTCACGCTGGAGCTCCATCAGGCGGTCCAGACGCTCCTGCTTAACCTCCGCCGGAACGTCGTCACGCAAGTGCTCCGCGCCCCAGGTTCCCTCTTCCTCAGAATAGGTGAACGCGCCCAGGCGCTCGAAACGCGCCTGCCGCACAAAGTCCAGCAGCTCTTCGAACTCCGCCTCCGTCTCGCCCGGATGCCCCACGATCATGGTCGTGCGCAGCGCGACGCCGGGCACTTCCGCCCGCAGGCGGGCGATCAGCGAGCGCGTCCACGCGCCGTCCACATGGCGGTGCATCCGCTCCAGCATCCCGTCTGCAATGTGCTGCAGGGGAATATCCAGGTAGCGGCAGACCTTGGGATTGCGCGCCATCGCGACGAGCACATCCTCCGGGAAATCGGCCGGATAGGAATAATGGATGCGGATCCACACGATCCCGGGGATCGCCGACAGGCGCTCCAGCAGCTCGCCCAGCGCGCGGCGGCCATACAGGTCCAGCCCGTAGTAGGTCGTATCCTGCGCAATCAGGATCAGCTCCTTCACGCCATTTGCGGCGAGCGAAGTCGCTTCCGCGACCAGATCCTCCATCGGCACGGAACGGTGCGCGCCGCGGATGAAAGGAATGGCGCAATAGGAGCAGCGACGGTCGCAGCCCTCGGAAATCTTCAAATAAGCATAGCCCTGCGGGCGGGAAATGCGGCGTGCGGTCAGCGGACCGGGCTTCACACCCAGGTCCCGAAGCACGGGCGCGAGGTCGCGTGCGCCGTACCAGGCGTCCACCTCGGGAATCTCGGCGCGCAGCTCGGCGGGATAGCGCTGCGACAGGCAGCCGAACACGACCAGCTCCCCTGCCTCGCCCCGCTTCTTGGCTTCCACAGCCGCCAGGATGGCGTTCACAGACTCCTCCTTGGCATCTCCGATGAAGCCGCAGGTGTTCAGCATCAACACATCGCAAGGCTGCTCGCCTTCGACAATGGTAAAAGCATCCGCAGGCAATTGGGCCAGCAGATGCTCGGTATCGACGGTGTTCTTCGAACAGCCGAGGGTAATGATTTTAAGCCTCCTGGGCTGCATCCTCTTCTTTGACAAAGTCCAGGGATGCGTACTTGACGATCTGGTCGTACCAGTCGATCACCTTACGCATGTGGGAGACATAGAAACGGTCGCCGTCGTAGTTCGGAATCGCCTTCTGGAAGAGGGCGACGAGCTCCTTCTCGGGCGCCTTGGAGGACGGGGCCTCGGCATCGCCGAGCGCAGCCTTCAAGGCCAGGAACACCTGGTCCAGCTTCATCTCGCCGTCGCTGGTGTAGATGGCGATGTCCGCCAGGGTGGAAATGCGGCTGGAGGTGGAGAACACCTTGCGCTGCTTGGTTTCGAGACTCTCGGCGATCGCGCCGCCACGGGCCTGCGCCACGTATTGGTAAAGGCCATGCTGGCCGGACACGGAAAGGATCCGTGCTAAATCAGTTTGCATATCAGTTGTCTTATTTTAATGTTCAATTCTTCTTTTGTTCCTTCATTCTCCAGGGTCCAGTCGATCCGCGCAGGATCGAACGTCTGCAGAGCATCGCGCTCCGCCGCTTTGGGGTTGCGCTGCACGCGAAGCTCGTATGGCGCCGTGACCAGCAGAACCTTGTCGTAGAGGCCGTCGAACTGCGGTTTGTCCAGGGCGATGGCCGACTCGACAAAGAGCAGCGGCGATTTCTGGGCGGCCTTCCAGGCCTTCAGGTCCTCCAGCACGTGCGGATAGACCATCTCCTCCAGCGTCCGGAGCTTGTCCGGCTCGGAAAAGACGCGGCCGATCTCCGACCACGGCAGCCCCAGCCGCTCCTCGATGCTGCACTTCAGGCCCGGGACGAGCGAGTAGAGCATCTTCGTGCGCGCGTCGCACTCATAGACCGGAAAATCCAGCGAAGCGAGGTACCTACAGACCTCACTCTTGCCGCTCCCAATCGGACCCGTGACCAGAATCGTGCGCATCCCTACTCTGCCGTTTTTACCAGACAGTCAAACACTTCCGGTGTGATCGTATAATTGATCACATTCGTCGGAAGCCCCTCGCAATGCGCCATGCAGCGGCCGCTCAGCGAGCCGGTGAAGTCCTTGTAGTCGATGTAGAACTTCGCCCGCGCGGACGGGTCTGTGGCCGTCGGGAAGATGCAGCGGAACACGACCGTCGCCGTGGACGGCAGGACGGCCAGGTCCACCCAGCTCGGGACATTGCGCGTCTCGAGGCGCACCTCGGAGCGCAATTCCACGAAGCGCGTCACGTCCAGCGAATAGACGCACTCCTCGTGCGAGAGGCGCACGCCGGAGGGAGTCTCCAGCCGCAGCTTGCCATGCACGCTGCTGCGCACATCGTGAAGGTCGAGCGGCTTCGTCGCCACGGCGGACACGTTCTCCAGACGCGACGGTTCCCCATACACCAGCACGGAGTCCGGCTGTACCTGGATCGGCTTCAGCGCCATATACTGCGGCGCATAATCGACATCCAGGACGGCCCGGACGGGCACCTTCTTATAGGTCTCCTCCGGGAAGGAGAATACGGGATCCTCGGAGATGAAGCTTTCCACCGTCACGCCTTCCCCGAAAAGCTGGGAGGCGTAGCGATAGAGGGCCGTATTGGAAATCGCGTATCGGTCCCCGCCCACATGCCGGAAATCCGAAGCGGCAAAGTTCACCTGTCCGGTGCGCTTGTGCCGCCGGCCCATGACCACATGCCGGTAGCCGGAGGCCGAGACCTGGGCGGTCACGGTGGCTTCCGACTGCGACAAGGCGCCACGCCCCTCTATGTTGCTCCGGGCGGTCACCGGCACGCTCACGATCGCCACATAATCCTGCGACAGATTGAGAACGAGCCAGATACTGGCCGAGAACAGCACGCAGAGCAGGAACTGGACCCAGACTTTCACGCGAAATTACTTCTCGGACTGGGCGTCGGCGGTGGTGTCCTTGTTGATGGAGCTCTTGTCCACGCGGATCTTCACCTCACCGTCCACCTTCACGAGCACGGTGCGCTCGTCCACGTCGGCGATGGTGCCGTAGATACCACCCGCAGTGATGACCTTGTCGCCCTTCTTGAGCGCATTGCGCATCTCCTCGAGTTTCTTCTGCTGCTGACGCTGCGGACGGATCATGAAGAAATACATCACCAGGAACATCAGGCCAAGCATCAGGAGGAAGCTCCAGCTGCCACCACCCTGTCCGGCAGCGGGAGCTGCCTGTAAAAGCATCATTTTCATATTCTATTCGTGTTGGTTGATCAATTTATCCAGCAAGCCGTTCACGAAAGCGCTGCTCTCGGGCGTGCTGTAATACTTCGAGATTTCGACATACTCGTTGATGATGATGCGCGGCGAGACCGCCGGGGACATCTTCGCCTCGGCCATGCCGCAGGCAATCAGGCAGAGGTCGGTCGTGCAGAGGCGGTCGCGCGTCCATCCGGGCGTGAGCGTCGCGATCTGCGCGCAGAAATCATCATAATGGGCATACGCTGTACGCAACAGGTTCACCACGAACTTCTTGTCACTCTCGAGGGCCTCCCCGCCGGGGAGTTCGCTCTGGTAGAGCGGCGGCAGGCGCCACACCTCGCCCTGTCCCAGTTCGCGCATCGTGCGGATGCACCAGCCCAGGGCATAGCCCAGGTCGTCGTTCCAGTGGATGGAGAGGTCTTCCAGAATCCCGGACAGCTCTTCGCTGTCCTCCAGTTCGCGCTCGTAGATCTTGCACCACAGGCGGGCATCCTCTTCCAGGGAATCCTCCCCGCTCTCCAGGTACTCCTGGAAATACTTCCGGCCGCGAATGCGCTCATAGAGGCGGCGCAGCAGCACGTCGTACTGGTCCCAGGCAAATTTCTTGCGGGACACGAGCTTGCTGAAATCGGGATCCTGCGCCAGCAGAGGCGCAATCTTGTTATGAACAAACTTGAGATTGGGATGCAACTCTTCCTCCGTGGGATTGAACTTGGCACGGGCCGCTTCGATGCGGGCGCGGGCCTCTTCCGTGAGCGGACCCGCGAGGGCAAGCAGGAACAGGTACAGGTCCCGCGTGGACTCACATGAAAGGTCCAGAAGGGACTCTGCTTCCTTGAGAGTCATACCGTGGTTTTCCGCGTAGCAGTAGATGGTCTTGAAGGCCTTGATACGGAGAATTCTTCGGTTGAGCATACTTTCAAACAAATTTATCTGCAAAGATAACAAGTAATCGATAAAAAATCCTATTTTTGTAAGAAGATATCAACCAAAATAACGCTATGTACAGAGACGATTACGATTCGCGCTACGAAAGCCGGGATGCAGAAGATGTGTACTCCAAGCCCGTTCGGGCCGGGAAGCGGACCTATTTCTTCGATGTCAAGGCCACCAAAGGCCGCAAGGATTTTTACCTGACGATAACCGAGAGCAAGCGCCGGACCAACCCGGACGGGAGTTTCAACTACGACAAGCACAAGATTTTCCTCTATAAGGAAGACTTCGAGAAATTTGCAGAAGGCCTGGAAGAGGTCGTCGCTTATATCCGCGACACCTGCTTCCACGGAGAGATTCCCCAGCGCACCGCCGAAGGCTTCGGCGAGGCCGATTTCGAGAACCTTTAATGGCTTCCATTCTCCTCAGGGACGTCACCCTCGGGGATGAACGCAAGGACATCCTGATCGGGCAGGGCCGGATCCGTCGGATCGGGCCTGTCGGTTCGTGTGCCGACTGGGAGATGGCCGGCGACCTGGACATCATGGACTGTTCGGGCATGGTCGCCATCCCAGGCCTGATCAACATGCACACGCACTCGCCCATGTCGCTGATGCGCGGCATCGGCGAGGACATGCTTTTCCCCGCCTGGCTGGACAAGATCTGGAAGGTCGAGGAGCACCTGGACCACGATTTCGTGTACTGGGCGACAAAGGTCTCCTGCCTGGAGATGATCCGCACCGGCACCACGACTTTCAACGATCAGTACTGGTTCTTCGACTCCTCCGTCCAGGCCGCCCGCGAGATGGGCATGCGCATCGCCACGGGCTACGACGTGATGGACAAGGGCAACCGCGGGGAATCGGAGCGCCAGAAGGAGCAGTGCATCGCCAAGAGCGAGGCTTTCCTGCATGCCGGCGACCCCGGCCACATCTGCACGCTCGCCTTCCACGCCATCTACTCCGTCAGCGAGGAGATGATCGTCTGGACCAACGAGTTATCCAAGAAATATGACGTCCCCCTGCACATCCACCTCTGCGAGACGCGCGGGGAAGTCGAGAACTGCAAAGCGGAACACGGCGGCCTCACGCCCGTCGAGTACCTCGACCGCCTGGGCGTACTCTCGCCCCGCCTGCTGGCCGCACACACCCTCTGGCTCACGCCGCACGACATTGAGCTGCTCGCCGCACACGGCGTGCATTGCATCCACAACATCAACTCGAACACCAAGCTCTCTTCCGGCTACCGCTTCCTATATAATGAAATGCGCGACGCCGGAATCAACCTCTGTCTGGGCACGGACGGCTGCGCTTCGTCCAACAACCTCGACCTGCTCGAGGCCATGAAGACCTCCGCCATCTTCCAGAAGGCCTGGCGCGAGGATCCTTCGGCCCTGCCGCTGCCCGAGCTGATGGACATGGCCACGCGCAACGGCGCCCGGGCCCTGCGGCTCGATGCCGGACGCATCGAGGAGGGCGCGGTAGCCGACATCGTGCTTGTGGACACGGACAACACCTTCTTCCTCTCCCCCGGCCCGTTCCTCGCGAACCTGATTTATTCGGCGCATTCCGACTGCATTGATTCCGTCATCTGCGACGGCAAGTTCCTGATGCGCCACCGCGAGATTCCGGGCGAACGGGAGATCCTCGCCGAGGCCCGCAAGGTTCTCGCCAAGATTTCGTAAAACACTAAAACAGAGAATACTATGGATAGCAGAATCCGCACATATCAAGTAGCAGCAGACTATATCCGCCAGCAGACCGGCGGTTACGCGCCGCTGGTGGGCATCGTGCTCGGCAGCGGGCTCGGACGCCTCGCCGACCAGATCGAGCAGCCGGTCGTGATCCCCTACCGTGACATTCCGGGCTTCCCGGTTTCGACCGCAGTGGGGCATAAAGGCAATTTCATCATCGGCCGCCTGGGCGGGAAGACCGTCATGGCCATGCAGGGCCGTTTCCACTATTACGAGGGCTATCCGATGGACCTCGTGACCATCGGCGTGCGTACGATGGCCGTGCTCGGCGTGAAGTTCCTCTTCGTGTCCAACGCCGCCGGTGCGGCGAATCCGGACTTCCGCGTGGGCGACCTGGTCGTCATCCGCGACCACATCAGCATGTTCCCGAACCCGCTGATCGGGCCGAATCTCGACGAGATGGGCCCGCGCTTCCCGGACATGACCTGCGCTTACGATCTCGAGTTGCAGGCGCTGGCTGCGTCCTGCGCCGACCAGATGGGGATTTCCCTGCGCAAGGGTGTGTATTTCGGCAGCACGGGGCCGACCTATGAGACGCCGGCCGAGGTGCGTTTCTACCGGACCATCGGGGCCGACCTGCTCGGTATGTCCACCATTCCGGAGGTGATTGTCGCCCGCCATTGCGGGTTGCGCGTCTTCGGCATGAGCGTGGTGACGAACTGCGCCAATTTCGACAATCAGCCGAAGAATCTGAACGACGGCGAAGACGTTGTCAAGCAAGCCGACGCAGCCGCCGCCCGCATGACCGAGCTCTTCTCTAAGATGATTTTGGCGCTATAAATCGTCGGCAGGCAGTCTCCCCGACAAACCTTCGCTTCGCTCATCCCTCCCACGCCTTTCGGCGCGGGCCCCTCCCATTTACGAGGCCATGGGTGGCCACGGGTTTGCTGGGGAGCTGCCTGCCGACGGTTAACTATACGATATTCGCCGGTCTGAGCCGGCGAATACGTTTATAAAGCTGTTTCTAAGAAATCGATAAATCCCTGAATGTCGAGGTTGTAGGGACGGGGACCGGCGAGGCGGTTGCCGTCGGCGTCGAGAAGGAAGTAGTTGGGTTGGGCGTTGACGCCGAAATCGTGCAGGGCGATGTAGGAATTGACCCGACCGACATCCTTCAGGGGTTTGCCCTTGTCGTTCAGCACCCACTCAGATTCAGGCAGTTTCGTTTTGTCATCGACGTGCAGCGCCACGATGACGAAGTCGTCGCGCAGGCGGCGCAGCACCTCCGGATCCGACCACACGCGCGCCTCCATCTCCCGGCAGTTCACGCAGCCGTAGCCCGTGAAATCGAGGAAGACCGGCTTGCCGGCGGCCTTCGCCGCGGCATAGCCGTCCGCCAGGTTATCGTAGGCCTGCAGGCCATGGGCAATGGTCATCGTCCCGTCACTCGTCAGCAACTGATCGTCATTCGCCGGCTTGACCGGCGAATCTCCTCCCATCACGAAGTCCTGCGTCTCCATCGGCGGCAGATAGCCAGAGATGGCCTTGAGCGGCGCACCCCACATGCCGGGCAGCAGATACACGACGAACGAGAACACGGCGATCGCAAGCGAGAGGCGCGACACGCTGAGGTACTCCAGCGGAGAGTCGTGCTTGAAGCGGATTTTGCCGATCAGGTACAGACCCAGCAGCGTAAAGACGGTGATCCAGATGGCCAGATAGACCTCGCGGTCCAGCAGGTGCCAGTGGTAGGTCTGGTCGGCGGTGCTGAGGAACTTCAGGCCGAGGGCGATCTCGATGAAACCGAGAACCACCTTGACGGAGTTGAGCCAGCCGCCGCTCTTGGGAAGTTTTTTCAGCAGCGACGGGAAGAGCGCGAGCACTGTGAAGGGCAGCGCAAAAGCGACGCTGAAGGCCAGCATCGTGACCATCGGGGTCCAGAATTCTCCCTGCGTACTCTTGATCAGGACCGTGCCAACGATGGGGCCCGTGCAGCTGAAGCTGACGAGCACGAGCGTCAGGGCCAGGAAGAAGATGCCACCCAGGCCCTTGCGGTCACTGTTCTTGTCGGCATCGTTGGTCCACTTGGACGGCAGCGTGATTTCGAACGCGCCGAAGAAGCTGGCGGCAAAGGTCATGAAGACCAGGAAGAAGATGATATTCGGCAGCCAGTGGGTCGAGAGCCAGTTGAAGATGTCGGCCGTGACGCCGCTGCCACCCACGAGCCAGGTCACGCCGATGATGGCGCTAATCGGGACCGTGTAGAGCAGGACGATGAAGAGGCCGTAGAAGAAGGCTTTCAGGCGGCCCTGGCGGGGGTTTTCGCTGCCCTTCATGAAGAAGGAGACGGTCATCGGGACCATCGGGAACACGCACGGCGTCAGGAGCATCGCGAAGCCCCACAGGATTGCCTCGAGGATCAACGCCCAGAGGCTACCGGAGCCCTTATTCGCGTCGTTCTGCTGCTCCCCTCCAGAAACGTCCTTCGGACCCCACCGCTGCGCTTCGCTTGCGGTCCCCCCTCTTACTGTGCCGAGGGTGGCAAGGTTTCCGGAGGGGACAGCAGCAACGCCGCTACGGTCTCCGGAAGCACTACCCTGCTCCGCTAACTCCGGTGCTGGCTTGCTGGTGTCAGAATTAGCGGAAACAAGGTCAATAAAGGCTTCGAAGTCCCAATCGACGGGCATGAAGCAAGACTCGCCTGCACAGGGCATATAAGTGACCGTGCCGGTCACGTGGTCGATTCCCTCGTCCAAGTCGCCCGTCAGGACAATCTGATTGCCCTGTTCGGACTGTTTGACTTCGGACTTCCAATGAATCTGCGGCGTGAGCTGCAGCAGCAGGGTAATCAGTAGGACCAGACGGGACATAGTGCAGTAGAATTATTTAGCAATGGCAACGGAACGCGTCTCGCGGATGACGGTGATCTTCACCTGGCCGGGATAGGTCATCTCGTCCTGGATACGCTGGGCGATGTCGGTGGACAGGCGGGCGGCCTGATCGTCAGACACCTCCTCGGCGCCCACGATCACGCGCAGCTCACGGCCGGCCTGGATGGCGTAGGACTTCGTCACGCCCGGATAAGACGCGGCCAGATCCTCCATGCCCTTCAGACGCTTGATGTAGGACTCGATCACCTCGCGGCGGGCACCCGGACGGGCACCGGAGATGGCATCGGCCACGAGCACCAGCGGCGCGTAGATGGAGGTCATCTCCATTTCCTCGTGGTGCGCACCCACGGCATTGCAGATCTCGGGGCGCTCCTTGTACTGCTCCGCCAGCTTGGCGCCGAGCAGGGCGTGCGGCAGCTCCGGATCCACGTCGCTCACCTTACCGATATCGTGCAGCAGGCCGGCGCGACGGGCCACCTTCGGGTTGAGCCCGAGCTCGGAAGCCATGATGGCACAGATGTTCGCCACTTCGCGGGAGTGCTGCAGCAGGTTCTGTCCGTAGGAAGAACGATATTTCATGCGGCCGATCAGCTTGACCAGCTCCAGATTCAGGCCATGGATACCCATGTCGATGCAGGTACGCTTGCCCGTCTCGAGGATCTCGTCCTCGAGCTGCTTGCTCACCTTCGTCACCACCTCCTCGATGCGGGCCGGGTGGATACGGCCGTCGATCACCAGCTGGTGGAGCGCCAGGCGGGCCACCTCGCGGCGGACCGGGTCGAACGCGGACAGCAGGATGGCATCCGGCGTGTCGTCCACGACGATCTCCACGCCCGTGGCAGCCTCCAGCGCACGAATATTGCGGCCCTCACGGCCGATGATACGGCCCTTGACCTCGTCGTTCTCAATCGGGAAGGTCGTCACGGCGTTCTCGATGGCCGTTTCCGTCGCGGTACGCTGAATGGTGTTGATGACGATGCGCTTCGCCTCCTTGGCGGCGTTCAGGCGCGCCTCGTCCATCGTATCGTTGATATAGGCCTGCGCCTCGCTGCGCGCCTCGGCCTTCATATTCTCGACGAGCATCTTGCGGGCGTCCTCGGCGGACATGCCGGCGATGTTCTCCAGCTCCTTGTTGACCTGCGCGGTCACGCGCTCACACTCTTCCAGCTTGGCATCCAGCTTGGTCTTCAGGGCATTCACCTGGCCCTTCTGGGAATCCAGGTCGTGCTGGCGGCGGTCCAGCTCGCCCTGCTGCTGCTTGAGCTGTCCCTCCCGGGACTTGATATTGTTTTCGCGCTCGCGGAGCTCGTTGTTCTTATTGTTCACAAAATTCTCGTGCTCGCCCTTGAGCTGGAGGAACTTTTCCTTGGCCTGCAGGATCTTCTGCTGCTTGATGTTTTCGGCCTCCAGGTTCGCCTTCTCAATGATGGCATCTGCACGTCCCTTGGACGCGGAGCGGCTGACGAGTATATAAATTGCAAGGGCCAATCCGGCTCCGGCAACCGCTGCTAAGATGTAGTATAAAAACATAGTTAGTATATATAATTAACAGTATCTACTCACTGTCGGAGCAGATACTGTTATAAGAAAAAGCCGTCAGCCGAGCTTTCAGAAAGCCTCTGATTATGTTTTGGGCTCCGTTCTGGATCGGGCTTCCCGTCTGGCGGGCCTGCCTTCCTCAGCGCGAGTTGACCCGGTTCCGAAGAACTTGTTGTTTTCAGAAGATGGGCCTGACGGCTATTACTTTTTCATCGCACCTTCCAGATAGTTGGTCACATCCCCCTGAAGCTCCTCGACCTCCTCTACAAGGCGTGCCAATTTCTTCTGGGCGGAGAGCTTACCGGCTGCTTCCTGGATCGCCACGAAGACCAGCTTGTCCTCCGGACTGCTGTCCGGGAACTTGGCGTCGAACTTGGTCACCATCTCGGAAACTTCCGCAGCCGCCAGACGCATCAGTTGCTCCATCTCGGGAGAAGAAGCACTAAGGCGGTAGGGCTTGCCCGCAACTTTCAATGTGATGTCCTGAGCCATATCAGTTCTCCAGCAGCTTTATGCATTTGTCAATCTCATGAATCAGACGTTCGATCCGCGCTTTGGACTCTGAAGGGTCTCCAGCGGCCTGGAAGGCACGCATCAACTCAAGATTGTCTATCTGTTGGTTCAATTCAGCAATCTGCTCCTTGTACTGCTGGTTCTTCTCCTCGCTCGCGGCCAGCCTCCCGGCAAGTGTGTCCGCCCGCTGCCTTTCGGCCTCGTATAGCGCAACCAACTTGGCGATATTTGACTTAACATCTTCGAGCATCGCAGATGATACCTAACGTACAATACGCAAATATAACGAAAATCTGATAAAACATCAAGCAAGCATAAAAAAAGAGAGCCCGCAACCGTCGTCGCGGGCTCTCCGGGAGAGTAATATTTATCTAAAGAATTGTTAGTTCTTCGGCTTGAGGATAACGGTGCGGCTCAGCACATCGTTGTTGAAGAAGATCGGATCGACACCGCCGTAGGCGACAGTCTCGAGCTTGCTGGCAGGAACGCCCTGGGCCACGAGGAAGTCGTACACGACCTTGGCGCGCTGCTCGGACAGGGTCTGGTTGCGCTTGGCGCTACCAGTCTTCTTGTCAGCGTAGCCAGCGACCACGAACGTAGCGTCAACACCCTTGATCTCGTCAGCATAGATCTGCAGGCGAGCCTTGTCCTTCTGGGTGAGGACGGCCTTGTTGATGTCGAAGAAGACAGCGGTGGAAGCAGGGATCTCCTTGTTGACGAGCTTCTCGACCTCCTTGATGACCTCCTTCTCGACCACCTTCTCGATGATCTTCGGGTTCTTCTCAGCATACTCGCGAGCCAGCGCGTCAGCAGCCTCCTTGGAGAGGTAGCCGGCAGCAGCGGCGGCAGCAGCAGCGCGGGCGAACTTGCCGTGCTTGCCACCAACGGTCCAGATGGCGTTCAGGGTCACGCGGCCGGTGCCCTCACCCTTGCGATACTGGGAAGCGTCGCCAAAGACGGACGGGGTGATACCGAAACGACCCTCAAGAGCGAGCTCGAAAGCGTTGGTGATGTTGTAACCGAGACCGAGACCTGCGGTGGCGCCAAAGCGAGCCTTGAAAGCGTTGCTCTCAACCACCTTGACGGCGATAGCGTCCTGATCAGCCTCGTTGGCGAACACGGAGTTCTCCTTGGAGAAGTTCACGGTCGGACCGAGGAAAGCATAAACATCGAACTTGGCGAGGTCGTCAGCGAAGATATTGCTGAAGTTGATCATACCATCGAGGTTGAGCTCACCGAACAGCTGGTTCTTGAATCCACGAGGGACGAGAAGACCACCCTCCTGGTCGTAAGCGTTGCCCGCCTTCTGATCGAGGGTCTGGAAAGGACCACCGATGACAGCACGGACACCCCAAACCGGAGTGATGTACTTACCGACCATGATGTTGCCATACACGTTAGGGGTGTTGAAGCCACCGTTGTAGACGGAGATGATACCGCCACCGATGCCGACGAAAACGTCATTCCCCTTGTAAGCAGTCTGAGCGTTCGCAGCGAACATGCCGGCTGCGAGAGCGATAGACAATGCGAGAGCTTTGAGTTTCATATCTTGAATCTTTTAATTTCGTTAAACAAAGGAACGCGAATCCGAATTACTCGGCAGCGATGATACCACCACCAGCGTTGTTGTTGTCACCGTGAACATAGTGACCATCGTGAGTATAGTGGCCGTGGCCCTTGTCATAGTGGCTGGCGTGATCCGGGTGAGCGACCTCTTCCTTCTTGGCAGAAGAAATCTTTTCCTTGATGGAGAAGGTAGCGATAGGAACATTGATCTTCGGATCGTTACCATTCGGGGTAGCGATGACGGAGCAAGGAATAGTCAACGTAAACTCAGGGTTAACCACGTTGTAGAGAGCCCAGGCGCTGACAACGAAATCCATCGACTGGCTGATGTAGTTGATACCCTTGAAGTTCTTGACGTAACCCTCATAAGTAAGCTGAGCAAGCTGCTTGAAATCGTCAGTCTTGTACACATACTTATAGTCCCCGCAATTCTCGGTACCGGAGTAAACCTTCCAGGTGTAGGTATCCTCGAGAAGGAACTCGCTGGCGTTCTCCACCATCTTGAGGTTCTTCTTGAAGCTGTACTCCTTCTCATCGTAGGTGCACTTCACGGTGAACTCCACAGGAGTGCCATAGCCGTGGTTATGAGTAGCCTGGAGGCCATAAACCTCGACATCCACGTTAGGCTCACCCTTCTTAACGCTCAGGGTGTAGTCACCAGCATTGTAAGGAAGGAAAACAGTAACGGACAGAGCCACGTTCATACCGGCATAGAGCTTCGGGAAGCTAACCATCTCGGTCGCAGACTTAGCACCCTCATAATAAGCGGTCACCTTAACGTAACCAGCCTCAATAGCAGGATCACCGGAGATTTCCATCGTGGTGTTACCAACACCCTTAGCAGTGTCACCAGTGGACCACTCATAGTCATACGTAACTGCGGCAGCGTTGAAATTAGGATCGGCGCTGGCCGGCGTCACAGTGATCGTAGCGGTGGCATTGTTCACAGTGAAAGCGGTCTGAAGGTTCTCAGGCTCGCAAGCGGCGAACACACCAACTAACGCAATGAGAGAAATAAACTTTTTCATTTCTTTAAAATAAATATTAAACATTAAACTTATTATCAATTAATTACCTGCGGAAAGACGTACGTCACGTCAGGACATACTACCCTCCAACCGACAAAGGTACAATAAAATTCATTAAAAAGCAAAATATTTCAGAATATTGACCGATTTCTATCGGTTCAGGGCCGCTCCTATATAATAAGGATTGTAGTAGTTCTTCGACATGATGTTGTCCGAAGCCTCCGAACGGATCTCCCTATAATAGTATCGCTCGTTGTTGGCGTTGTAGCTCATACCCATCTGTCCGGAGGTCGTAATCCGGGGGACATAGCCATAGCGGCGGGCCCGGTAGGGCGGCAGGGCGATCTGGAAACGGAAGCCGCCGTTGGTGTGGGCGGCGCGATCCAGACCCTTCATCGCGTAGAAGCCGATCGAGCAGTGGCGGAAATGCCTGATCATCTCGAACTTAAAGCCGTAATCCCGGAGCAGGTAGCGCTCGAATCGCAGCGTGAACTGCGTCTGCAGTGCAGGGCAGTAGTAATTGGCCGCAACGTTCCAGATGAAGCGCCAATTGGGCACGGCGTTCGGGTGGAACCAGAAGCCGGCCAGCCATTCGGGCAGCGGGCCCTTCTTGCGGACACCATCGACAGCGACGAGCGAGGGGCCGAAGCGCACCTGGTCCAGGTAGGCCATCTTCGTGTCAACCCAGAAGCGCTCGTTGGGGAACCAGTAGGCCAGTTCCAGCGAAGCACCCATGTAGTTGGAATTGAAGATACCCAGCGTGACCTTACCGAGGACATTCAGATGCCACGGATCGCGGAAGCGCTGCGACAGGGTAATGAAGCCCGGATGCGGCAGGCTCTCCGTGAGGCCGTAGCCGTCGTTCACGATAGGGATCTTAACCTGGTAGCTGAATTTCGCTCCCGGCCAGAGCGGCACCTCGAGCGCCGGGCTGATCTGCCAGAGCGACTGATACACCTGCGTGATGATCAGGTTCATCAGGCTGACCTGCGGATAGACGTTGATGTCCACCTTGCCGAAGGAATTATTCA
Organism: Bacteroidales bacterium; assembly: GCA_016291185.1. The sequence continues at coordinate 34,148 of JAEFAI010000006.1, read as the reverse complement.
GCATCGGCTGCTTGCGCACGGCGTCCCAGGAAGCATCCAGGCGTTTGGTCGTCTGCCAGCGTCCCTCGGAGGGGTTGTAGCTGATCGTGACTTCAGGGACTTTGTAGGAGGTGCCGATGAGCTTCACCGGCTTGGACTCGTCGAGTCCGGCGCCCTCCAGGATCTGCACGGCGCGGGCGAAGCCCTCGGCCGGGATCTTGTAGTAGTCATTCTCCACCGTGAAGGCCGTGAAGGAGGCCGTCTCCACCGCACGCACGTTCGTGAATCCGGCCTCCACCAGCCGACGGGCCGCCGCCTCGACGCGGGACTCCCCCAGCGTGAGGCTGTCGGACGGCGCCTGGCCCGCCGACGCGAGCGGCGTCAGCAGCGGCAGGAGGACCAAAAGCCGGTGGAACATATTCATATCCTGCAAAGTTAATACTTTTTCAGGACTTCCCTCGCACAGAAAGAGGGATTGCCGTTATTATAATAATAGGAGTCGTGACGGACGGGGCCGATCCCCGGGGCATACCAGTTCTCGCAGACGGTGTCGCGGTTGCGGCCGATGCCATGCTCGATCTTGTGCTCGCGCAGCACAACGCAGTCGAAGGTGCCCGCGGGCACGGTGATGCGCTCGTACCGGAGCACTTCCCGCTCGATAATATCCATGGTGTGGGTCATGATGCCGGTCTTGACAACGGCATGGCCGTCAGGAAGCTTGTCGCCGGGCTTCATGTCGGCGGGCAGGATGGCCGGCGTGCCTTCAGCGCTTTGGGAAGCGCCCGGGAACACATTGTGTATCACGGCCTTCATCGATTCCGCCAGGTCCTGCTTCACAGTCCCGTCGGCCGTGATGAGCGTCGTTTGCTTCGAGGGGCCGCCGAACTGCTCCCCGCCGCCGGGGCCGAGCACCGTGAGGATGCAGTCGACGTAACGGACATTGCCTACCCGGCGGACAGCGGTATATTCCATCGTGGTGGTCCGCTCGAGACGGCCGTTCGCCTTGGTCCGCTCATAGGTCAGCGTGCGGCCGGGCGTTGTGCAGCTATACGGTTCTCCTGCCAGGGCAGCGAAGCACGCAAGCAGCAGCATCATGATGGGTAGAATGCGTTTCATACTGCAAAGATGCGAATTTTTTCCGTATCTTCGCTTCCGTATGATCCAATCCGAACTGCAAGCCTACGTGGAGACGGAGATTCTCCCCCGCTACGACGCCTTCGACAAGGCGCACCAGCGCCCGCACGTCGAGCGCGTGATCCGCGACGCCCTGACCCTCGCGGACTACTACCCCGTCGATCGCGACATGATCTACGCCGCCGCGGCCTTCCACGACACGGGTCTCTGCGCGGACCGCGCCACGCACCACCTGGTTTCGGGCCGCATCATCCGGGAGGACGCCGCCCTGCCCCGCTGGTTCTCTCCCGAGCAGATCGAGACCATCGCCCAGGCCGCGGAGGACCACCGCGCCTCGCTCGACCACGAGCCCCGCTCCATCTACGGGCGCATCATCGCCGAGGCCGACCGGCAGATCGAGCCCGAGACCATCGTCCGGCGCACCGTCCAGTTCGGCTTCGCCCACTACCCCTCGCTCGACCGCGAGGAGCACTGGCGCCGCACCCTGGAGCACCTCCACGAGAAGTACGCGAAGGGCGGCTACCTGCGGCTCTGGATTCCCGAGTCGCCCAACGCCGGACGCCTCGCCACCCTCCGCGCCCTCATCGCCGACGAGCCCCGCCTCCGAGCGCTGTTCGAGGCCATCTTCGATGCAGAAAGAGATTCGCCGGTCGGAGCCGGCGAATGACGGTTGGGTCGGAGCCGGCGAATGACGATACTGAAGGCCGGAAACAGTTGCCGTTCGGCCGCATCAAATTCGGCCGGGATAGGCTTCGAGGGCCTTCTGGAGGACGACGAGCGCTTTGGCGAGGTCCTCTTTGCAAAGGACATAGGCGATGCGGACTTCCTGGCGGCCCTCACCGGGCTCGGTGTAGAAGCCGGCGCCGGGCGCCATCATGACCGTGGAGCCTTCCCACTGGAAGTCGCGCAGACACCAGATGCAGAATTTCTCGGCATCGTCAACGGGGAGCTTCGCCATCGTGTAGAAGGCCCCCATCGGGATGGGCGAATACACGCCAGGGATCTTGTTAAGCCCGTCTATCAGGAAGTTACGCCGCTCGAGGTACTCCTCATACACGCCGTGCAGATACTCCTTCTGCACGCTCAGCGACGCCTCGGCCACGATCTGGCCCAGCAGCGGCGGGGACAGGCGCGCCTGGCAGAACTTCATCACCGCGTCGCGCACGGCCTTGTTCTTCGTGCAGAGGCAGCCGATGCGGATGCCGCACTCGGAGTAGCGCTTCGACACGGAGTCAAACAGCACGACGTTCTCCTCGATCCCTTCCATGTGGAAGGCGGAGATGTACGGCATGCCCGTGTAGATGAACTCGCGGTACACCTCGTCGCTGAACAGGAAGAGATTGTGCTTCTTGACGATATCGCGCAGGCGCTGCATCTCCTTGCGGGTGTAGAGGTAGCCCGTCGGGTTGTTGGGGTTGCAGATGAGGATGGCCTTGGTGCGCGGGGTGATCTGCTCCTCGAACGCCTCCACGGAGGGCAGGCGGAAGCCGTCCTCGATATTCGTCTTGACGCTCTTGATCACGGCGCCCACGGAAATGGCGAAGGCCATGTAGTTGGCGTAGAACGGGTCCGTGACGATCACTTCGTCGCCCGGCCCCAGGCACGCCAGGAACGCGAACAGCACCGCCTCGGAGCCGCCGGTGGTGACGATGATCTCCTCCGGAGAAAGGTAAATCCCGTACTCTGCGTAGTACTGCACCATCTTGGTGCGCAGCGAGAGATAGCCGTCGGAAGGGCTGTACTCCAGGATGCTGCGATCCACAGCCTTGAGGGCGTCGAGACCGCACTGCGGGGTCTTGATGTCCGGCTGGCCGATATTAAGATGATAGACATGTACGCCGTTGCGCTTGGCCGCGTCGGCGTACGGCGCCAGCTTCCGGATCGGGGAAGAAGGCATATTCTGCGCACGTTGGGATATTTCCATAATATCGCAAATATACATAAAAAAACGAGATTCGCCGGTCAGAGCCGGCGAATGACGATTAAATATTGAGATTCCGGGTCAAGCCCGGAATGACTATGGTTGTCCGGAAAACTATTAGCGAGCGAGAGCCGCCGTAATCTCCTCCGCCGCGTGGGCGATGGTCACGAGCTGGACCACGTTGCGGGTGCAGCACTCGTTCTCACCCCAGTGAAAAGGATAGTCGTCCTTGTTCTCCATGTAGTCCGGAGCCATCAGCAGCAGACCCGGCACCAGGCCGCCCGGGATGACGGTGTAGTCCGCCCGGTTGTTGCCGTAGGCCACCTTCTTGGTCTTGGCACCCACCGCCGTGATGAAGGACTCGTTGCTGTACGGATGGCAGCCGTAGAGGTAATTCAGGCCGGAGAGCACCAGCTCGGGATCGATGGCGTCCGGGAAGAGCCGCCAGACATTGTAGCAGTTCAGGGCCCAGCTCAGAATCTGCTCGTTGCCGCCCCAACTGCGGCCGGAGATGGGCACACCATACGGTGTGGTCTCCGCCTGGGCCTTCAGGCCCTCGACGTAAGCGGGCAGCGCAGCGCGCACCTGCGCCTGGAAGCTGGCATCCATCTCCTTATAGATTGAGAGTGCGGTGGCCAGGTTGACCCCGCCGAAGCCCATGCGGCCCCAGCCGCCGTTGCCACCGATGGCCTCGCCCTGCGGCACTTCGACGCCGCGGGCCACGCCCTGGCGGCCAGCACCGGTCCACACGCGACCGCCCTGCGGCAGTTCGATCGGCTTGAGCTGCGCGAGCACCTTCGGCTCGAAGAAGTCGCGATACTTCCTCTCCCCCGTCGTCCGCCAAAGCTCGATGGCGGCCGTGATGCGGCCGTCACCGCCCATTCCGAAACCGCCGAAGCCCATGCCCGCGGCATTGCGGGCCGGATCGGCCGCCTCGAAGTTCTCCTCCCAGAGCTTAAGCGCGTTCTTCAGGGAGCGCTCGGCGAGCTCAGGATTATACGGCTTCAGCACGCGGGCAGCGGCCGCGAGCGCAGCAATGGTGGACATCTGCCCGGCAGGATTGGCGCCGTTGGTCGTAAAGGCGAAGCGGTCGTCGCGCGTGCCGGTGAAGAGTCCGCGCTGCTCGTAGGGCGCGAGCGAAGGGTCATAGACGAAATTGTCCGTAATCGTGGAAGCGTCGCCGAGGTGGTGGTACTGGTGCATCGTGCCCTGGACGATGCCCTGGGCCACGAAGCCGATGTTCTCCACCTGCGCATTGATATTCAGCACGCCGTGCTCGCACTGCTGAATCACATCGGGCACGCCGTCCGGCCGATGGATATCGACGAACTGCGTCTTCTGATCAATGAAGGTCTGGTCGCGCTCCGGGCGGAATTCCTCCCAGAGTGTCGCGAACTGCTGCGTCAGGCCGATCACGGTACCGGACTGGATGTCGAAGTCGCCAGCATCGTACCAGGCACCGACGGCCAGGTTCGGAATATGCTCGTAGGCCTTGTATTTCGTGTTGGTCTCGGGGCCCTGGCGGTAGCCGTCCATCTGCTCGTAGCCCGGAGGCGCCTGCAGGGCGTCGTCCATGTGCGAGCGGCCATGCCAGATGCGGTAGCCCTCGTTCACCTCCATGTGGTCCATCTGGACCGGCAGCCACACGTCCATCGTGGGGTACCAGGTGCCGGCATAGACGTCCTTGTCGATCGGGAACGGATTGGTGCGCGTGCCCTTGTATTCAATGCAATAGAGGCCCGGTTCGCGCACGTCGGAGAAATCGGCGCGGGCATAGTTGTAGCGATGGTTATAGACGCCCCACTCCGTCACGGAGACCTCCTTCGCCAGCTGGCGGGAACCGTCCTCGGCGATGCGCCAGATGCGGGCGGTCGCGGCCACCGGGTCGCGGCGGTCGAGCTCCAGCACGGCTACCTTCTTCTGGCCCGGCGTGTAGCCGACCTGCGAGAAGCCGATGTTCGGCTGGCGCACCCATTCCGGATCATAGGAAGGCTGCACCGTCCACTCCACCACCTTGCCGGTCTTGCCGGCAGGCAGCAGGGTGCGCAGCACGAAAGTGCCGTTCTGCGCGAGGTTGCGGCCGTCAAAGAGGCAGATCCCCTGCTCCGAGCTCACGGCCACGCGCAGGTCGTCGTCCTCCGGCGCCATCACCAGGCGCTTGCCTGCGGCAAACGGTTCCGGGTCGATGAACTCCCCGCGTCCGCGGTCGTCGAAGGTCGAAAGGCCGAAGAACTGCGGGATCTTCTCGCTGACCGGGCGCATCTGCGTATCGCCGGCCGGGTAGTTCGGCAGGATCAGCGATTTGCCGTCCACATAGACGGTCTTGCCGTGATAGCTGGCCGGGAAGAACTCGAGGTTCAAGCCCGCCTTGCCTTCCAGCTTTGCGGGAAGCGGCTCGTCCAGATACACGCTCAGCGTGAAAGCAGTCCCCTTCGCAGCCACGACAATGCGCGGCCGGAAGGCGTAGTCCGGATATTCGAAGGTCATGTCCACGGTCTGCCGGGAGCGGTCCAGGTCGCGACGCAGGATGTCCGGATAGATATCCCACTGCTCCGGCGTGTCCATCAGGCGGATGCCGCCACCCGTGACGATGCGCTCGCCGTGCTGGATGAGCTCCAAGCCGGCGGTCTTCTCGTCGCAGAACATGCCGTTGTACTGGTTGCTGTAGACCAGCACCGAGATGCCGTTTTCTTCAAAAACTTCGTACTCGTTCAGACGAAGACCCTGCCCGGACGCGGCTGCGCCCAGCGACAGAAGGGACAATAAAAGGAGGATACGTTTCATGAGTGGTTATTAAACGGTTAATCTCTCAAATATAATCATTTATTAAACAATTTTGAAGCGATAACCTACTAATTTTCCAACGAAGATGTAAAATTGAAAGACAGGCACTCAAAAACGAAAGAACAGAGAATTGACCAAATCCGCATAATCTGCCATTTTGAAACAGAATTAGTTATAATTGATCTATGCGTGAAAATTCCGTCCAAAAAAAAGAAATACCTTTGTATCGTCAAACTAGAATAACTCTCCTATGGCGGGCACTCACCCGTGGCTCGCCACTTCGCAACAAATCGGGTGGTAGATTTTGGTTAATTGTATTGTGGGAAACGGGTTCCGCGTGAGCGTAACCCGTTTTTAAATTAAAAAGCGGGCTACGCATGTGCGCAGCCCGCTTTTCATATCAAATTCCCAGTCTATTAATAACCAGGGTTCTGGGTCAGGTTCGGGTTGAGCTGAAGCTCGACGAACGGGAACGGGAAGAGCTCGCTCTTGCCAGACTTGAAGCCGACATTGTAGATCTTCGCGCACCAGTCAGCATCGCTCTCGTCGATGTAGCCCTCGTGCTTCGTAGCGCCACCCTTGGACAGCTTGTCGTAGAAAGTCGGATAGTACTTGCCGTTGTCGGCGAGCTCCTTGGAGGCATCACCCCAGCGGATGAGGTCCTGGAAGCGGGTACCGTCCAGCCAGCACTCGAGGAACTTCTCGGACTTGACCGTCGCCATGTCGCACTTGGTGACCGGGGTCTTGGAACCGGCGCGCTCGTTGACGAGCTTCAGGGCAGCCAGACCGGAGCCATCAGCATCACCATCCTGGGCGCAGCACTCAGCATAAAGCAGGAGCACTTCGGCGTAGCGCATGAGGGTCAGGTTCCAGTTAGCGACGTTGCCGTCATCCAGCACACGGTCCTCGGTGCGGAAGAGGCGCTTCCACATGAAGTAACCCACGTGGCCGTACAGACCAGCATCGGTGACGCCACGCTTCTTGTCGGCCTGCTTGTCAGCCAGAGTCGGGCAATCGGCATCGGAAGAATACGGCATATCATAGAGAACCTCGTCGTAGCTCTTGATCCAGGCCTTGCGGCGATAGGAATCATCACCGTCATATTCACGGATCTTGCTCACGAACTTCTGGGAAGGGTTGACCCAGCCCCAACCACCTTCGACGAGACCGGAATCTGCGGTCGGCGGGAACATATGGTCGGAACGCCAGGACCACAGCCAGCGGAAGTTCGGTTGCGTACGGCCGTAGGAGTTCATACCGGCGAACCAGTTGAAGTTGAGCTCGAACACAGCCTCAGTCGAGGCGCGGCCGCTGTTATGGTTCAGGGAAGCCATCTGCTCGCCCGGGACGAGTTCATAGAGCTTGGAGTCGATAACCTTCTTGAGGGCGACCTTCGCACCGGCATAGTCGTGCTTGCTGATGAGAGCCTTGCCCTTCAGAGCGTAAGCAAACTCCTTGGTCACCTTGACGGCGCCCTTCTTGTCGCTGACGCTAGTCTTGGAGGTCAGGTCAGGAATAGCCTTGTCACACTCGTCGGCAACCCACTGCAGAACATCCGCCTGGGAGGTGGCGTTCTCCGGCTTGGCGTCGCCGTTAAGGTTCGACTCGACGATCGGAGCGGTACCCCAGCCAAGGGCGAGGAGCAGCTGGACCTGGGCGCGCAAGATGCGGGCCTCGGCCACGCAGCGCTTCTTGACCTGCGTGTCGGCCAGTTCACCGTCGAAGTGATCGATCACGTCGTTGGCACCCTTGATGATCATATAGTAGCACTCATAGGTACCAGCGATCAGCGAGTTGTTGTAGTCCATACGGAAAGACTGAATCTCGTTACCAGGGGCACCGTCAGTCTTATCGGAACCGGCAACATAGATCTCGTCAGTAGCATACTCCCACATGGAGAGGAACGGGCAGTCATTCCAACCAGCGGTAGTCCACATCGTGTTGGAGAAGAAACGGCCGGCAGTATAGTAAGCAGCCACGAGCGCGGACTCGGCATCGTCATTGGTCTGGTAGAAAGAACCGAGATCGATGACACCCTTGCGGGGAATATCCAGTCTGCTTTCGCAACCCACGAACATCAGGGAAGCTGCTGCAACAATCAGGGCGATAAATATCTTTTTCATTTTCGTAGTCATCTAAGGATTAGAACTCGAGGTTGACACCGAGGATCAGGGACTTGGCAGTCGGGTAGTTACCCATATCGATGCCAGAGGCGGAACCACCGCTGGTGGCGGTCTCCGGATCAAGACCGATGTACTTGGTGAACGTGAAGTAGTTGTCGAGGGAAGCGAAGATGCGGAGGTTGTTGATCTTGGCCTTCTGCGTCAGCTGCTTCGGCAGGGTATAACCAAGCTGGATCTGCTTGATCTTGAAGTAGGAACCGTCGAACAGGGTCAGCGTGGAGGAGAACGCAGGGGTGCTCCACTTGTCGGCAGCCGGGAACTTGGCGTTCGCCTTGTTCACAGCAGGGTTGTCCCAAGAGTTGGCCCAGTAGTAGGAGTAGGTGTTACATTCCTTACGGTCAGGACGCCAGGAGGTCGGGAAGATCTTGCTGCCGCCGATGCCGTTGCCGAAGATGGTCAGGTCGAAGCCCTTCCAGTTGAGGCTGATGGTCAGACCGTAGGTGAGGTTCGGAATACCGGAACCGAGATCGAAACGATCAGAAGCGGTCACATCCGTACCCGTGGTACCGTCAGCGTGCTGGTAGAGCACGTTACCTTCGTTGTCGAAGCCGACGGCCTTGTAGCCAAGGAGGTACCAAACGCTGTGGCCCTGCTCGAAGTAGGTACCCATTTCGCAACCCTGCGGGACGCGGCCCTGGAGCTGACCAACGGTCGGATCGAGGTAGGTCACCTTGTTCTTCAGCCAGGAGATGTTACCATTGATGGAGTAACCGAAGTCGCCAATCTGGTCGCGCCAGCCGAGTTCGAGCTCGACACCCTTGTTGTTCACGGTACCGGCGTTCACCGTCACGGTGGTGGCGACACCGAGGTCACCGAAGGCAGGCAGACCGACTTCCTTCACCGGGCTCACACCGACCAGCAGGTCCTTGGTATTCTTGTCGAAGTAGTCGATACCGACGGTCAGGCGATCGTTAAGCAAGCGGGCGTCCAGACCGAAGTCCAGCTGTACGGAGGTCTCCCACTTCAGGTCAGGGTTGGCAAGACCGGAAGGGATGGAACCCATGGAAAGGGCGGTGCTATCCGGATCATACTGATAGTACACCGAGTTCGCCATGATGGAGGTGGAGTACGGGTAGTTGTTCAGCACGTTGATGTTACCGTTGACACCCCAGCTAGCACGGAACTTGAGGAAGCTGACGGCGCTGCGATCAACATTGTTCTTGAAGAACGGCTCGTTGCTGATGGTCCAACCAGCAGACACGGACGGGAAGTAACCCCACTTCTTGTCGAACGGGAGCTTCGAGGAGTCGAAGGCGTCGGCACGGAAGTTGGCCTGGATGCTGTAGCGGTTGTCATAGCTATAGCCGAGACGGCCGAAGTAGGACAGGCTGGCGGAACGACCCGGAGCATTGTTGATGTTCTTGGTCACGCCGTCGGACAGCAGGTAATCCAGATAACGGAAGTTCGGAGCATAGCCCTTGAGGATGTCGGTACCGGAGGCAGAAGCGCTCACGTTGTCCCAGTTGTTCTCAATGTAGGACATACCGGCCATCGCAGAGACCTCGTGACGACCGAAGGTGCGGTTGTAGTTGATGAAGTTCTCCCACTGATAGTACCAGCTGTTGTTGCCGGAAGCGGAGATGTTATAGTTGTCGGACTTCACCGTGTTGCTGCTGTAGTAAGGAGCAGTGTAGCTATGGCTGTTGCTCTGAGCGATACGGTAGCCAAAGCGGGAGGTGAAGACGAAGCCCTTGAACGGCATGAAGTTCACGTAGGCAACGCCACGGATGCTGAAACCACCGTTCTGGCTGTCAGTCGCGTCACGACGAACGAACGGGTGGCCGGACTGGGTCTGACCGATGAGCGGGGCGAGCCAGTAGAGGCCTGTCTCAGGATCGGTGATCAGGTTGTAGCCCTTGGCGCGATAGTCCTTCATGGTCTGGGTGAGCATGCTCTCGTCGCCCTTGGCAGGGAACAACGGGGAGGACGTGATGGCGGACAGCATGAAAGAACCGTTGTCATCAGCCTCGGAGACGCTCTTGGTGCTCCAGCGTTCGATGGAATTGTTGACACCGACGGTCAGCCAATCCTTGATCTTGTAGTCAGCGTTGACCTGGAAGGTCAGACGGTCGTAAACGTCCTTGTCGCCACGGACGATACCGTTGTTGTGGACGTTGTTGAGGGAGACGTAGAGGTTGCCACGGTCGTTACCGCCGGAGAAGCCCACCGTATGACGGTTGCTCCAGGTCGGGGTGAAGATCTCGTCGCTCCAGTTGACATCGAGGCCTTTGTAGTTCACATCCGCGAGGGCTTGGTCGGTCAGGTAACCGCAAGCCTTTTCGAAAGCGATGTAGTCAGCGGCGTTCATAATATCCAGCTTGCGGGACAGGCTGGAGAGCTGGAACTGACCATTGTAGAAGATCTTACCTTCGCCCTTCTTGCCGGTCTTGGTGGTGATGAGCACAACACCGTTACCAGCCTCGGCACCATAGATAGCGGCGGAAGCAGCGTCCTTCAGAACCTCCATGGACTCGATCATTTCCGGATCCAGATACTGGATGTTGTCCACCTTCAAACCGTCCACGATGAGGAGCGGTCCGATGTTACCGGAATTGGAGGAGTAACCACGAACGCGGATCTCAGCAGCCTTACCCGGAGCACCGGAGGCCTGGATGACCTGGACACCGGCAGCCTTACCCTGGAGGGCGGCGGCAGCGTCGGACGTGGAGCGGTTCTTAAGGTCGTCCTCGCGGACGGAAGCAACGGAACCGGTCAGGTCGCTCTTCTTCTGCACACCATAACCGATAACCACCGTCTCTTCGAGCATTTCAGCGTCGTCTTCGAGAACGATGGTCATACCGTTGGCGGCGGAAACGCGCTTGGCGGTGTAGCCGATGCAGGAAACTTCCAGCGTAGTGCCGGGAGCAACGCGGATTTCGAACTTACCGTCGAGATCCGTAGTGACGCCATTGGTGGTGCCAGGCACCATAACGGCCGCGCCGATCACCGGCTGGTTGCCGGAATCGACCACATTACCGCGAATGGCAGGATTCTGGGCGAGAGCTGAGCTCATTCCCAAGAGACTTGCAGCAAAGATCATGACGATCGTCGCTGCCTTCGCAAACAACTGTTTGGTCATAGAATTAATAATATTTTGGTTAAAAAGGGTTGCGGGGCCCATGTGCTCAACCGTAGTCGAACACGCAAATATAACAATTATTTGCAGATTTGTTCAAAAATTTCACAGTTATTTTTAAAATTAGCTCAACACGCGTGGTCTATTTTTTAAAAAAGGAGGCAACTCTAACGAGTCACCTCCCAATCACTAACAAACTATTCGTGGTAAGAGCGAATATGCTTTCTACGTTCTACTCGGCTGCAGCAGCGTCCTCACCGGTCGCCCAACCGCGAACGTCATGCAGATTCTTGTTGGCCTGCTTGGAGTCGCGCGGGAACGGCAGATACTCGTGCTTGCCAACGACGAACTTGGAGATACCCGGCACAGCGTCGTGCGTCGTGTAGAACTTGTGGTACTTCTTGTATCCATCGGTGCCCTCCTCGGAGAACTCATCGTGGACCGTCGGGACATGCTCGTGGATACCGGACTTATTGAAGATGGCATCCAGGTCCACCTTGCCCTGCTGGCCCCAGCGGACGAGGTCGAGGAAGCGGCAGTTCTCGCACCACATCTCATACTGCTTCTCCTCCATGACAGCCTCGAACGTCAGGGTCGAGCTGATCTTACCGGAGCCGGAACGCTTCTGGACATCCTGGAGCGCCTTCAGACCCTTGTCAGCATCAGAAGAACCGATGCAGGCCTCGGCATAGAGCAGGAGAGCTTCAGCGTAGCGGGCCACCCAGAAGTTGGACTGGTTGGAGTCGTCGCCCAGTTCAGGAATATTGTCGGCAGGATACTCCTTGCCACCCGTGAGGATTGCCGGCGGTTTGAGGAAAGACATCGTCTTCCAGCGGAAGTACTTGCCATGGCCGAACATACCACCCGCAGCAAGACCGCGATTCGGATCCGCCTTCATCTCCTCCGGCGTCTTGGCCGTGGAGGTCGGATAATTAATCTGATAGAGGAATTCCTCCTCGGTCAGGAAGCAAGCCCGACGACGCGGGGAGTCGCCATCATGTTTGAGGAACTTCTCGGCGAAATCCTCCTGGATAGCGCCGCCGCCCCAACCATTGGTATTCGTCACATCCGGAAGGCCAAGGAGGCTCTTGGAGCGCCAGTTGAAGACGCTGGCAGCCTGCCAACGGTCGCGACCGAAAGGAACGGAGAAACGAGCCCAGGATCTGGCCGTAAGGGCCGGGTCGTTGATCAGGTTCGGTTCGAAGATCTTTTCGGAGTTACCGTCACCGGCGATGTGGAAGTTGGTCCAATACTCATCGGAAGGAATGAGCTCATAGTCATTGGAAGCGATGAGGTCGCCCAGATACTTGCGGGCGGTGGCCATATCGTTCATGAAAACGGCAGCCTTACCGGCGATGAAGCGGGCGAAACCTACATTCATGCGAGCGGTGTTGTCCTTGTCGGTCTTACCGTTACGCTTCGGCAGTTTGCCGGAATCGAGGGCCTTCTGGCACTCATCGATAACCCACTGGAGGATCTCCGTCTGGGTATGGTTCAGGTTGTCGGGGATTTCCTCGTCACCCTCATAGATGCGGTCCATGAGCGGCGGCTGGTTCCACATGAGCGCCGTCATCATATGGAGGTACGCGCGCATGACGCGGGCCTCGGCAACGCACTGCTCGGTATAGGCGCTACGCCACTTCGGTTCCGAACCATTGCGGTTCTCCGTCGTGAAGTTGGAGATCACGAGGTTGGCATGGTAGATCGAGTAGTAATAGCGCTGGTAGGTTTCCTTCAGCACGGAGTTGGCCGGGTCGTAATTGAACTCGTCGAAGACGCGGAAAGTCGCGTGGTCGCCATAGTTCTTACCGGCGGCCAGGACATCATCGGCCGCATAGTTGAGCACAAACTGCTGAGGGTTACCGTTGCCGGAATAGCCACACACCCTCTCGATGTACTGTGCATACATGTTGGCAAGGGCTGCCTCGGCGTCCTCATCATTTGCATAGAATTCAAGGGTACTGACCTTACCCTTCTGGGGGATATCAAGATTCTGCTCGCAGGAGACTGCGACAAGTGCGAATCCTAACAGTATGGGGAGAATGATCTTTTTCATTTCGTAAAGCATTAGATTAGAACGTCAGGTTGATACCGAGGACAACTTTCTGCATCGTAGGATAGGAACCCCAGTCGATGCCACCGCCGTTCGAGTTATTGGTCGAAGCCGTTTCCGGATCAAGTCCCGGATAGCTCGTGAAGGTGATGAAATCGTCAAGCGAGACGTAGAAGCGCAGGGAGCTGATCGCAGCCTTCCGGGTCAGGCTCTGCGGCAGGGTGTAACCAAGCTGCAGCTGCTTGATACGGAAGTAATCGCCCTTGAACAGGTTGGCCGTGGAGGACCAGTAGTCCATAGCACCTTCAGCGCGGGCCGGGTGCGGCAGGTAGCCGGTCGGGTTCTGCGGGGTACGGGAGTTATCCAGATAGTACTTGAGGTTGTTCTTCCAACCGGTACGGTGGAGGACAGGCATGATGGAATTGCCACCGGCGCCGGCGCCGTAGATCGCGAGATCGAGGCCCTTCCAGGCGAGGTTGATGTTGATACCGTAGGTGAATTTCGGCGTGCTCTGGCCAATCTCGACCATATCTGCGGTACCGATCACACCGTCCTCATTGATATCGCGAAGGACATAGGTCATATCAGCTTCGTCAATCTTGCCGTCCTTGCTCAGATCGATCGGCTTATTGTTCTCATCATAGCTATAGGACAGGCCGTCATAAATGAAGCCATTGAGATACCACACCGGGTGTCCGGGCTCAAAGCCGGTACGGATCTGGTAGTTCGTGGAATCAGCAGGCTTTCTGAAATCAGGATTGGCGCCCTCCGGCAGGGAAACGACCCGGTTGTAGAGGGTGGAGAAGTTGCCGTTGATGGAATAGCTGAAGTCACCGATGGTGTCTCTCCAGCCAAGTTCGAATTCCCAACCGCGGTTGAGAACGTTACCACCGTTGGCCATGGTGCTGCTCACACCGAGCTCAGGCGGAACGGAGACCGAGAACAGGAGGTCTTTCGTCTGCTTGTTGAAGTAGTCCACGCCGAGGGTCAGGCGGTTGCTGAACATGCGGGCGTCGAGACCGAAGTCCAGCTGCTCGGAGATCTCCCAGTGGAGGTTCGAGTTGGGAAGGCCATCCGGGGCAGAACCGTAGGTGTTGCCGATCTGGTCCACGCCATACTGATAGACGACGGAGCCTTTGGAGATCACGGCAGCGTACGGATAGCCGCTCAACACGTTGATATTACCGTTGCGGCCCCAGGAGGCGCGGATCTTCAGGAAGTTGAACAGGTTGGTGTTCACATTGTCCTTGAAGAACGGCTCGTTGCTGACAGTCCAGCCGGCGGAGAAGGAAGGGAAGTAACCCCAGCGGTTCTCCTTCGGGAGCTTGGAGGAGTCGAACGCATCGGCGCGGAAGTTGGCCTGGATGCTGTAGCGGTTGTCGTAGCTGTAGATCAAACGGCCGAAGTAAGCGAGCGAAGCGCTCTTGCCGGGAGCGTTGCTGACAGACTTGGTGGCATCAGCCAGCAAGTAGTTCAGATAACGGAAATTCTCCTCGTAAGAAGAAAGGATATCCAGACCGGAGGAGCTGGCGCTCACGTTATCGGAGTTGTTCTCGCGATAGGACATACCGACCATGGCCGTGATGTCGTGCTTGCCGAGGCGGACGTTGTAGTTCGCAAAGTTCTCCCACTGGAAATAGAAGCCGGTGGAAGCGTTGGCGGCGATGGAATAAGAGTCACTGGAGCCACGGCCACCCACATAATAAGGAGCCTGATAGGTGTGCTGGACACCCTGGCTGATACGATAGCCGAAACGGGACGTGATGGTCAGGCCCTTGACCGGCTTGAAGTTGGCAAAGAGGGTACCGTTGATGTTGAAACCACCGTTGGTGCCGTCGGTAATATCGCGCTTGGCCAGTGCGGAACCTTCCATATCGGAATAGTTCGTATTGGCGAACCAGCCCTTCTCGTCACCGAGGAAGCGATATTTCGGCGTGTCGGGATCGCCGGCCATCACCAGATCGTATTTGGTCTTCACATCAATCGCCATTTCCTTCGGAGTCGTCCAATAGACCGGGGTAAGCGGGTCCATGACGAGCATCTGCTCGAAGGAAGAGGTGTAACTCTGCTGGGAAACACTCTTGGTGGACCACTTCTCGATGGAAGTGTTGGCACCCACCTGCAACCACTTGAAGAGGTTGTAGTCAGCATTGAGCTGGAAGCTGAAGCGCTTATAGACATCCTTGTCGCCCTTCACGACACCGTTCTCATTCAAGAGGTTAAGGGCAGCGTAGAAGTGGCCGCTCTTGTTACCGCCGGAGAAGCTGAGGGTATGCTGCTGGTTCCAGCTGGGCTCGATGTAAGCGCTGATCCAGTCTGTGTCGATGACGCCTCCGGCATAATACGGATGGTCGTAGTCATATTTTCCGAGTTCCGTCTCAACAGCAGCAGCGCCGACCTTGTAGGTCATGTAGCGCAGGAAGTCCTCGCGGCCCATGACAGGATGCCGATTGAAGCTCTGGAGAGTAGCTTTGCCCGTGTAGTTCACGCTCACCTGGCCTTCCTGGCCGCTCTTGGTGGTCACGAGGACGACACCATTACCAGCCTGGGCACCGTAGATAGCAGCGGAAGCAGCGTCCTTCAGCACCTCGATGGACTCGATGGTGGAAGGATCGACATACTGGATACTGCTCACCTGCAGACCGTCCACAATGTAGAGCGGGCCGATGTTGCTGGAGTTGGAGGAGTAACCACGGACGCGGATTTCAGCACCCTGGCCCGGAGCACCGTTCGTCAGGACCTGCACACCGGAAGCCTTGCCCTGAAGGGCCTTGGCGGCATCGGCAGTGGAGAGGTTCTTGAGCGCCTCCGCACGCACGGAAGCAACGGAACCGGTCAGGTCACTCTTTTTCTGGACACCGTAACCGATAACGACGGTTTCTTCGAGCATCTCGGTGTCATCTTCGAGCACGACGGTCATGCCGTTGGCGGCAGCCACACGCTTGGTGGTGTAACCGATGCAGGAAACCTCCAGCGCAGTGCCGGGGGAGACACGGAGTTCGAATTTACCGTCGAGATCCGTCGTGGCACCAGTCGTGGTACCAGGGACCATCACAGCAGCGCCGATCACCGGCTGATTGCCGGAATCTACGACAGTACCGCGGATGGGAGCATTCTGGGCAAGAGCTGAGCTCATTCCCAAGAGACTCGCGGCAAAGATCATGACAATCGTTGCCGCTTTCGCAAACAGTTGTTTGGTCATAGAATTAATAATATTTGGTTAAAAGGGTTTGCGGACCCATGTTTAGTTTAGTGCTAACATTTACGCAAATATACAAAAAATTTTCTCATTTGTTCAATTTTAACGCAGTAATTTCACGAATTAAGCAGGGCGATTTTGAAAAAAAATTAATTCGGACCCCATTTTTAAAATGATTGAATCCATTTTTTAAAGAATAATGGCTAACTTGCGGCCATTATTATATTAATGGTCCCGATGAGACACGCCTTACTCCCCTTCCTGCTGATTGTCGGCCTGCTCGCCAGACCCGTTCAGGCCGCGTCCTACTACTACTTCGGCCACTTCACCACCCACGAAGGTCTCCCCTCCAATACCATCCACTGCACCTACCAGGACCGTTTCGGATTCGTCTGGATCGGCACGCGCGACGGTCTGACCCGATTCGACGGCTACGACTTCCGCAGCCCGGATCCGGCGGAAGGAGGCAACGACATCACCAAGCTGGCGACCGTGGACATCGCGGAGGACGAGGACGGTCTGATCTGGTTCAGTACCTCGGAAGGCGTGGGCTACTACGACCCGTTCACCGGCAAGACCGAGCGTCTGGGACGCCTGGGCACCGGCGCCAGTTATGATCTCCAGCCGGACGGGAAGGGAAGCATCTGGCTCACGGGAGACAAAATTTACCGCTACATCAAAGCCTCCGGCGAAATCAAGGCGTACGCCGCCGGCAGCAGCTTTCCCCGCAAGATAGCCGTGGACAGCAACGACGCCGTATGGGCCGTGATGGGCAACGGAAAGCTGTATAATTACAACAAGCGCAGCGACGCGTTTGAGGAGACGTCGCTGCCCCATCACCTGACCGACATCGAACCGGCCCAGAACGGCAACCTGCTGGTTTCTACGGCGGACCAGGTCCTGCTCATCAACACGACCAACCTCAACCTGACCGCCACGGAAGTGTTTTCCACCAGAAGCCGGGGCCTCGAAGTCCGGCAGATCCTCGAGCGTGTGCCGGGCGAATACTGGATTGCCTCCTCCCATGGTCTTTTCATCCAGAATCTGAACTCGAACGAGCTGATCGAGCTGCACCCCGAGGAAGCTGATCCGCACTCCCTGGCCGCCAACCTGGCCACGAGCCTGAGCAAGGACCGTCAGGGCAACGTCTGGATCGGCACCTACTACAACGGCATCAATGTCTGGGAGAACAAGCAGGACACTTTCATGCTGTTCTACCCCAACCCGAGCCCCAAGTCGATGATCGGCTCCATCGTGCGCTCCATCGTCACGGACGACGACGGGAACATCTGGTTCTGCACCGAAGACGGCGGCCTCAACTTCATCTCCGCCGACCGCGGCACCAACGAGAGTTTTGAGCTCTCCCCGGCGCTGAACATGCAGCAGATCACGGCCGACGGCGACGACCTCTGGATCCATACCTTCGGAGGCGGCGTGTACCGCTACGACCGCAAGCGCCACGTTATCAAAAAGCATTACACCATATCCGGCGCCAACGGATGCGGGCTCAGGACCACCGACGGCCGCATCTTCACGGGCGGGCAGCGCAACCTGTATGTCCTGGATCCGGAGCAGGATCAGTTCGTGCCGGTCGAGCCGCCCTGCAAGGAATTCGTCCACTGCCTGTTCGAGGACAGCCGCGGGAACCTGTGGATCGGCACCTACGGCGACGGTTTCCTCTGCCGCGACAGCGGCGGAAACGGTCTGTCCCACCTCACGGTGGATTCCGACCGTGGGCTGACCGCCGACCGCATTACCTCCTTCTTCGAAGACAGCCGGCACCGCATCTGGATCACCACCGAAGGCGGCGGCCTCTGCTATACGGACCCCAACCCGAATCTGTCCAACCTCCGGCTGCACGCATTCCCGCGCACCGACAGCTTCAACAATAACGTGACCTGCGCCGTGGCGGAAGACGAGGACGGTGTCCTCTGGGTTTCCACCACCCGCGGCATCGTGCGCATTGACGGGGAGACGCTCAGCATCCAAGGCTACATCGAAGACCGGCAGCAGATCCTGGGCGCCCAGTTCTCCTACGGCGCATCCCTGATGACCCGCAGCGGCTACATTTTCATGGGGAACACCCAGGGCCTGGCAGGCTTCTCGCCCAGCAAGATCAAGAAAGCCGCGATGAACCACGCCCTCTACATCACGGACATCGAGGCGACCAACGCCGAGCGCACCGTCCGCCTGCACGAGGACGGACGTTCCACCATCCGCTCCAAACACCTGAGCGTCAAGTCCCGCGACGCTTCCCTGCTGTCCATCAGCTACGCCACGCCCGACTACTCCGTCATCCGGCAGACCACCTATACCTGGACCCTGAAGCGCAACAACCGCACCTTCCTCTCCACACCGTCCACCACGGAGAACCAGGTCAAATTCACCGGCCTGCGTCCGGGACACTATGTATTTGACGTCGCCATCGTCGGCCTGGACAACGAAGACGCCCGGCAAACCCTGGAACTCGACATCCTGGCGCCGGCCCTTTGGAGCAAGACGGCCAAAATCATCTACATCGCCCTCCTGTTCGCCCTGATGGCGCTTTTCCTGTACGAATGGGAGCAGAAGCGCCGCCGCGACCGCGCACGCCATCTGTCCCGAATGGAGAACCAGAAGCAGAAAGAAATCTACGACGCGAAGATCAACTTCTTCACCAATATCACCCACGAGATCCGCACTCCGCTGACGCTGATCAAGATGCCGCTCGACAAGCTGATCGAGGAGAAGAACTACACCCCGGAGTCAGAGAAGGACCTGCTCACCATCCAGGCCAACACCGACCGCCTGCTCAGCCTGACCAACCAGCTGCTTGACCTGCGCCGCATGGAGCAGAACGAGATCAAGCCGGTCTTCCTCAAGGAGGACCTCTGCACCATCGTCAACAAGTCCTGCCGCTATTTCGAGCAAATGGCCGAAGAGCAGAAGATCACCCTGCGCGAGGACATTCCGGACCAGCCGTTCGAAATTATGTGCGCCCGCGACTCCGTGGAGAAGATTGTCAGCAACCTGCTCTCCAACGCCGTAAAATACACGAAAGACCGCATCGAGCTGTCCTTGAAGCCGTCCGACGACGGCAAGACCGCCATCCTGCGGGTGGACAGCAACGGCGACAAGATTCCCGCCCGCGAGAGCGAGAAGATCTTCGAAGTCTTCTACCAGGTCGGCGAGGAGCGCAAGAGCCAGGGCACCGGTCTCGGCCTGGCTTTCGCCCGCACCCTCGCATCGCTGCACAACGGCAAGCTCTACCTCGACACCAGCGCCAAGGACCGCAACTCCTTCGTGCTCGAGCTGCCGGTGGAACAGCCGGAGCCGATCCGCATCGAGGACCGCAAACGGACCGAAGACGACACGCGCAACACCGACTTCGACAGCAGCCGCCACACGCTTCTCATCGTCGAGGACTCCGCCGAAATGCGCGGCTATCTGGCCGGCGAGCTGTCAGACGAGTACAACGTCATCACCGCCGCCAACGGCCAGGATGCTGTGGAAAAGCTGCAGGAAGAGCGTATCGACCTCGTGGTCAGCGATATCATGATGCCGCTGATGGATGGTTGCCAGCTCTGCAACTACATCAAGACCAACATGGAGTTCAGCCACCTGCCCGTGCTGCTGCTGACCGCCGCCGTGGGTATGGAAACCCGCCTGCAGACCCTCAAGGTAGGCGCGGACGGCTACATCGAGAAGCCGTTCCCGATTGCCCTGCTGCGAGCCAATATCGCCAGTCTGTTCAGGAACCGCGACATCGCCTACAAGCAGTTTACCGACTCCCCGCTCACGCACTTCAACAGCGTGAATACCAGCAAGATGGATGAGGAGTTCATGGAGAAGCTGCACAGCATCGTGATGAAGCACCTGGCGGAGCAGGACCTCAGCATCGAGACGCTCACGACCCTGATCGGCACCAGCAAGAGTACGCTGTACCGCAAGGTGAAGGCCAACACCGGCCTCAATATCAACGAGTACATACGACTCAGCCGCCTGAAGCAGGCGGCCGAGATGCTCTCTTCCCAGAAATACCGGGTCAACGAAGTGGCTTACATGGTTGGCTTCTCGTCACCGTCGTATTTCGCGACCAGCTTCCAGAAGCAGTTCAACATTTCTCCTTCGGCGTTCGTTAAAAATCTCAAAGATTAGTTGGTCGAAGCGGCAGCTCCCGTTTCGCAGCCGTTCACCCAGATAGGGTCGTGTGTAGCGAAGTGCAACACGATAGCGGAGAAACGGGAACTGCCGCTTCGACTACCGAATGACGAGAACGGCACCGTCGTTCCGGGCGATGCTGATCGGTTTCTTCGGTGCAGGGGCGGCCTGAAGGCCGTCCTTGCCCGTACTCAGCACCCGGGCCGTGCCGCCCAGGCGGGCTTCCACGGCCTTCACATCGAGCTTCACAGGCTCGTCGCCGGCGTTAATCGCCGCCACGTACCAGGTCGTACCCTGGCGGCGCGCCAGCACGATGTAGCGACCGGGATAGCCGTCGATCAGACGCGTCTCGTCCCAGGTCGTCGGCACCGCCTTCATGAAGTCGATGGCCAGCGCGGGCGCATCCGTGAGATTATTGGGCGTGAGCGCGAAATTCTGGATCGGGTTCTGGTAGAGCACCGCCACGGCCAGCTCGGCCGCATCCGTGGTGCGGCGCTGCGTGCCGAAGACACGGCCGCCGGGGCCCGGGGCACCGTTGGCGCGGTTCAGCCGCTTGTTCAGGAACACGCCGCCGAACTCCATGCAGCCCACCGTGTTGCGCAGGAACGGGTGCAGGGCTGCGTGCATGGCCTCCAGGTCGCAGTGGTTCTGGCCGAAGATCATATTCTCAGAGGCCAGGACGGCCTCACTGCCGACATAATTCGGATACATCCGCTCCCAGCCGCGCGGCAGGGTCGCACCGTGGAAGATGCACATCAGGCCGTGGTCGTCGGCATCGCTCAGGATCGCCTCGTACAGGCGCATCGTTTCCTGTTTGTCGCCGCCGAAGAAGTCCACCTTGATGCCCTTCACGCCGATGCTTTCCATCCAACGCATTTCCGGCTTGCGCGCCAGCGGGTCGCACATCACGTTCACCGGACTCTGGACGATATCGTTCCACCAGCCGCTGGAGGAGTACCACAGGAACACGTCCACGCCCTTGCTGCGGGCGTAGCGCACCAGCTCTTCCATGCCGGCGTGGCCGAATTCCTGATCCCAGCCCGCATCGATGAGGATGTAAGGCCACTCCATCGCGGCCGCCAGGTCGATGTAGGCCACCTGGTCGTCGTGGTTCATACTGGCATCCTGCCAGACGATCCAGCTCCAGCTGCTCTTACCGTAGCGGTAGCTGCGGGTGGTCTCGTAACGCGGGGTCACGACGTCGAAAGCGATGGTCGTCTCCACGATCGGAGCGAGATCGGCTCCCACGGTGATCGTGCGCCAGGGCGTGGCGCCGGGCAGGCTGAAGGCCGGCTCCACGGTGCCGTTGCCATTATTCTCTTCCGGCATCGGGAAGGCAATCGTGTAACCGGTGGCAGCGTCATAGTCGGACAGGTGCGATGCGCAGTAGCGGCTGTCCACACCCGTCTCGCTGACCAGCACCCAGCCGTCGCTGCCCACGCGGAACAGGCACGGGAACGTGTAGCCGTGGCCGTACTGCGAACGCTGCGCGAGCGGCGCGTCGAGGGTGTAGTGCTCTTCATAGCTGGGTTTGCTGCGCTTCCAGCCAATCATTGCGTCGCTCTGCGGGGTCAGGAAGCCGGTCGTCCCTTCGGGAAATTGGAACGCGCTCGTCTCGCGGAGCACGCGCACGCTGCCCGTCTCGCCTTCGCGCGGAATGACATAACGGAAGGCCGCATCGTTAGCTGTCAGGTGCCACTCGATGTCAATCTTGCGGCCATCGGGATTCTGGCAGTGCAGCACGGCGCTCAGCGCTGCGTGGTCGATGTGCGAGGCCTTGATCCGGTCAAGCACGTAGGTATCGCGCCCCTCCTGCGTGTCCACGGACACGCATTCCAGGCGGGTATAGTCGATTTCGTTGGTCTGGAGGCCCAGCAGGGACGGGGCCACGAGGGTTTTGCCGTCGTAGGCGACGGTGTAGCGGAGCTGGCCGGCGGCATCCTCGAAGGACACCTGGAGCCGGGCGTCGGGGCCGGACAGGACCGGCAGCAGCGACAGAAGAACGGTTAACAAATGCATAATACTGTGGTAGATTTTGGGCGAATATAAACAAAAAAAGGAAGATAAGCTACTGCTTGTCTTCCAGTCCTTTGTGCCAGAAGCGGAACGTAATGTCCTCCCCGTGGTGGTAGAGACGCTGGTTGGTCGTCGGACTGTTGAGCGGACCGGCCGCTTCCACGTAGGGGCCGACTTTGACGTAGTCGAACGCGGCGTAGATCTCCGGCTCCACCTCGGGACGTCCGGAATAAACGGCGCGCTCCAAGTCCGGATGCGCCGTGCGCAGGTGCTCGGCAATCCCCAGCAGGGCCTGCGGATCCTTTCCCTCCCCCAGCAGCAGGAAGCAGTTGACCCCGAAGTTGTCGGCGATCAGCTTGTCCACGATGGCCGGTGTCAGCTCTTCGCCGATGTCCCGCTTCAGGAACGGCGAGTGGCACCCGGGACAAGAACCCCGGCAGTTGCTGATTTCAACTGCCAGGGTCACTTTGTCCGGTATCTCCTCGAGGACGATGTCCGTGAGCTCCGGGACGTACTTGATCATGCGGTCGGGACGTCCTTCGGATTGTAGAAGCGATGCTGGGCCTCGATCTGGCGCGGCTCCGCGAAGGAGGACACCCGCTTGAGGTAGCCGATCACGCGCGTGAGGTAGTCGAGATTCTCGCTGCCGCACTTCGGGCACTTGGTAAGCGTGTCCTTGCTGATGTGGCCGCAGTCGTTGCAGACCGTGTTGCGGCAGTTGAAGGTGAAGTAGTTGGTGCCGTAGTGGGCCGCCGTCTTCAGCAGGCTCCTGTACTGCTCCTTGGTCAGGTGCTCCGCGATGTTCATGTGCAGGGCGGAGCCGCCGTCGAGGTACTTCACGAAGTCCTCGCCGTGGAGCTTGAACTTGTCGATCATCGACACCTCAACATCCTCAGGGTTATAGAAGTAGGAGCTGTAGAGGTTGTGCTTGTCGGAGACGAAGTAGCCGTCCTTCTTGTCCCACTTGTAGTTCTTGGCGGCGAGGTTCTCGGCCGGAACGAACTCGGTGTTGAACATGGCGTCCGGGGTGCGGTCCTTGCGGTTGGCGATGTTGATGGTCTCGAGAATCGAGTTCACGAAATCGCCGTACTCGGGATTCGGGGAGACCTTCAGGCCCAGGAACTCGGCGGCCTCGGTCAGGCCGTTCACGCCCACGGTCAGGTACTGCTTCTTCATATCGATGAAGCCAGCCTTGTAAACGTCCAGCATGTCGGCCTTCAGGAAGTCCTTGATGATCTCGTTGAAGGCGATCTGGTATTTGTGCACCCGCTCGGTCATCTCGCGGATATCCTTGTCGATGTAGTTGTTGTAGAGGTCCTCCTTGTCGTAGAAGTGGGACACGGGGCTGAGAGGCTTGCCGGCCTCGAGGTTGACGCCGCGGCGCTCCTGGAAGTAGCGGCGGACGGCATCCTGGATCAGGCGGTTCAGGTTGATGGTCATCACGGACTTGGAGCCCGTGGCGACGGAAGCCGTACCCATCGAGTACTGGTGGGTGGTGTGGTTGTGGCCGTCCTCCTTCTGGATCTCGTTGCGCAGGCGGCAGCAGCTGGACAGGGAGTCCGGGCTGTTGGAGAGGTAGCAGAAGAAACTGTGGCCCTTGGCCCACATCTCGGCGGTGAAGTCGGCGTAGTCCTTGTCGGCGAAGTCGTCGCCGCCGTCGGTCAGCAGGGCCATCGTCTCCACCGGGAAGGTGAGAATGTAGTTGTTGCGCTCCTCGTTGAACCAGTTCATGAAGTGGCGCTGGAGCCAGTCGAGGGTCTCCCATTTCGGCTTCGTGCCGTCCGGGAAGACGAAGTCGCCGAACACGCCCTCGAAGTAGGGCTTGTCGAAGTAGCCGATGTTCCAGAACACCGTCTGGTAACCGCGGTTGCCGGCCGGCATGTTCATCGAGTGGACGACCTGCTGGAAGTAGTTGTCGATGACCTTGACCAGCGTGCGCTGCTTGACGTTGTTCTCCACGACGTCGTTCAGGTGCTCGAGGTAGTCGTCACCGTAGTCCTTGCGGATGAAGTAGTCCAGGTACATCAGGAATTCCGGCGTAGCCACGGCGCCCATGAACTGGGAGGACACGGAATAGACGAGGTTGATGAACTCGCCGCAGAAGCTCTTGAGGTCGGTGGGGGCTATGGACACGCCGCCCAGCTCCTTCAGGCCGCTCACGAGGAAAGGATACATCGTGATGGCGACGCAGTACGGGAAACCCGGGGTGCCGGACTCGTCGTGCTTGTAGAGGACATGCGACTCGAGGTCCTTGATGTACTGGTCCGCGAGGGCGCGGCCGTACAGGGCCTTGATCTTGTCCTGCATGATATAGCGGTTCTGCTTGATGTTGTTTTCCTTATAAAGCTCGTTGCCCAGCGTCACGATGTTCTTGCGGGTGACGTTGGCGTTGGCGTCGAACTTGGAGCCCGTCGCGGCGTTGGAGGCCTTGATGTAGTCTTTGATGAAGTCGCGCTTCTTGCGCAGGTCGAGGTCCGCGTCGAACTTGTCGATGTAGGCATGCGCCACCTTCTTGTTCACGGACATCAGGGATTCCTCTACCTGACGGCGGATCTCCCGGCTGGTAATTCCTTCATAGACATACAGGTTATTGATGATGGAGACGACGATCGAATCGTCACAGTACTCCCCTGCGGTTTTGTAGGCCTCGTGAATACCACGGGCGAGTTTGGCTTTGTCGAACTCTTCAAAAGAGCCGTTGGTTTTACGTACGTCCATATTGCGTTTTGTTGATTTTTTTCAGTGGTCAGCAAATACAGAGCGCGCCCTTGGGAGGGTCGCTCGAAGTACAAATTTAGTCTATCTCAGGGGCAAAAGCCCGGGGGAGAATCTGTTTTTTTCAACAGAGTTATTAACAAGCGCAACCGGCGTGCGGGAGAGCAGGGTCAGGCGGCAGTAAGCCGCGTTTTCATCCAGCGGCCGCGGGCGATGCGGACGGCGAAGATCAGCCCCTTGACACAGAGCTCGGTGGCCATGGCGAACCAGTAGCCCACCAGGCCGTAGCGCGGGATGAGGTAGAACGCGAGTCCGAGGCGGATCACCCACATACTCAGCAAGTTGATGAGCGACGGAACCAGGGTGTCGCCCGCGCCGATGCAGCAGCCGTAGGCCACGATGCTCACGCCGAAGAGCAGCTCCGCCCAAGCTTCGATGCGCAAGCACTTCACGCCCAGCGCAATCACCTCCGGGTCCGGGCTCAGCAGGCCCATGATCTGCGGCGCGAAGATCCACATCAGCACCGCCAGGAAGGTCATCATCGACGCCCCCGTCCCAATGGTGATCCAGGCAAAACGCTTCGCCATATCGGGACGCTTTGCGCCGAGACTCTGGCCCACAAGCGTAGTGGCGGAATCCTCCAGGCCGTAGCCTGGCAGATAGCAGAAGCCCTCGGCGATGATGGCGAAGGAATTAGCCGCGATGGCGATGGTGCCCAGCGGCGCCACGAGCACGGTCGCGGCAATGTACGCACCGCGCGAAATGAGGTTCTGTATCCACAGCGGCCAGCTGATTCCGAAGGCCTGCCGGGACACCTGCCGGCGCTCCGGCACGGTGGGACGGACATACTCGTCCTGGCGGAGCTCCCGGCTGCGCCGCGCGGCGTACCAGAGCCCGACCCCGCCGGCGACGGCGGTGGCGAGTCCCGTTCCCAGGGCCGCGCCCTTCACGCCCATGCCGAGCTGGAAGATAAACAGATAATTGAAGACGACATCCAGCCCGCACATCGCGATGCTGAGGATGCCCGGCACCTTCGCGTTGCCGCTCGCAATGAGCGTGGCTTCGCAATAGACGGCAACCTGGAACAGCGGCAGGAAAAGCGCGTAGATCAGAAAGTAAGCCGACGCGTCGGCAAGGATCTCCGGGGTGCCGCCGAGCCAGTGCGGGAGGACCCGGTGGATAGACACGGCCAGCAGGGTGAGCAGCACGCTGATGCCGAGGGTCGCGAGAACGCCGTGCCGGAAAATGCGCTTCGCACCGACGAAGTCCTTCGCCCCGCAGCGGTGCGCGATCTGCACGCTGAAGCCGGAGGAGTTGGCATAGCAGAAGCTGCCGAAGATCCAGGTGGTGCTGCTGACCAGGCCGATGGCTGCAGCCTGCTCGGAACCGAGCCGACCCACCATCGCCGCATCGATGTAGCTCATCAGACACATCGCCAGCTGGGCCAGAATAGACGGCCACGCAAGCAGAAGGGTGAGTTTAAACTGCTCACCCCAGCTCATCGGCTCGCCTCCGCGAAGCCGCCCTAATAAATCATCTTTGGTCATTCCGCCCGGCTAAGCGTCAGGCACACATCTCCTTCAGTAGTCGCCAGAACCAGCGAGTCAACATCCAATTGCTCAATGTGATAGAGTAGCGTAACCTTTCCATCGGGACTCTCCGGATCCGCGGCCGTCAGGGCCAGGCACTCGCCGTCAAGCGACCAGTCCCGCAGGTTCAGGTCCGCCAGGCCCACACCGCGGGCAGAGCCGTCCTCGGCCAGCACGAGGCCCACTTCCGTCGGCCCCGTACAGTCACGCCAGATACCCGGCAGCAGCCGGTAGGCGGACGGCGTGGTGATGTTGAGCCACACGGCGCGAAGCGTCTGTCCGTCGGACAGCTGCTCATAAGCGATCCGCACCTCGTCGCCGGACAACACGCCCGGCACCAGCATCGGGTTCGTTCCCAAAGTGCTCACGCTGAGGGAGTCGCCCGCCGGCGTCTCCACGGTAACGGAATGGATGGTGGCATCAACGACACGGCCCTCCACGATCGGGAGGGAGGACTGGCGGCAGCCGCACAGCACCGCGGCCGCAGCAGCCAGAAGTATCATAACTTTCTTCATATCCTATAAATCTTTACAGTACGCCCGCCGCCGCATGAACGGCACGGTCTCATATTGCTCGAACAGCGACTGCACCTTGAAGTTCTCCTCCAGCTGGGGATTCAGAATCAGCTTGTCGATGCCAAGCCGCAGCGCATTCTCGTGGATCTGCTGGAACATCAGCACGTTTGCACCCTTGCCCTGGTACTCCGGCAGCACCCCGATCATCAGGGCTTCCAGCGTGTCATTGTGGCGCAGCGCGTGCAGGATGCGGATGAACCCGAAGGGGAAGAGCCGTCCGCGGGATTTCTTCACCGCCTTGGCGAGCGACGGCACGCAGAAAATGAAGCCAACCGGCTGCTCGTCCTTGTCCAGACAGACGGACACAAACTCCGGCCGGAGGATGGGGACGTAGGTCTGCAGATAACGGTCAATCTGCCGGTCCGAGAGCGGGGTGAACTGGAACAGCGGCGCAAAGGTCTCGTTGTACATATGGAAGACCGACAAACCGTATTTCTTATTCAACTCGCGCGTGCTGCGCGCCTTGGCGACGTGCAGGCCGTAGCGTTTCTCGATCAGTTCCGCGAACTGGAACATCGGCGGACGCTCCTCCTTTACCAGCGCGATGCGCTGGGTCCAGTCCACGTCCTTGTTGAAACCCAGCTCCTGCAGGAGCGTGTCGTAGTAGGGATAGTTGTACAGGCAGGTGAAGGGGCTGAGGTGCTCGTAGCCTTCGACAAGCAGTCCCTCCTTGTCCATATCGGTGAAGCCCCAGGGGCCCTTCATCCGGGTGCAGCCGCGAGCGCGCCCCCATTCCGCCACGGCATCCAGCAGGGCCTTCAGCACTTCGCGGTCTTCGATGAAGTCCAGCCAGCCGAAGCGGACGTTCTTCTCTTTCCAGACCTCGTTGGCGGTGCGGTTGATAATGGCCGCCACGCGACCGGCCAGTTTGCCGTCCTTGTAGGCCAGGTAGCACTCGGATTCGCAGTAGTCGTACGCGCCGTTCTTCTTCTTGTTAAAAGTATCGAATTCGTCCCCGCGAAGCGCGGGAACCCAGTTCTCGCAGCCTTTGTAAAGCTTTTCCGGGAAATCTACGAAACGGCGCAGATCGCGCCTGGTTTTCACAATTTTCAGTTCTACAGACATAGAATCAGCTTTAGTACTACGCAAATATACAAAGATTTTCGTAAATTTGGGGTTTGTAAACCTAAAACCACATTTGAAGAAAATGTCCAACTACTTCTACGACATGATCCCGGCCGAGGAGCTTGCGCAGCTGCACTACCTCCCGACCGTCCCCGAGTATCTCGACTGGATCACCAGCAAATGGGCCGACCGGCCCGCCCTTTCCGACACCGTCAATACGTTTACCTATAAAGAGATGGCCAGCCGCATCGCCCGCCGGCGCACCCTGTACAAAGAGGCAGGGCTGCAGCCTGGCGACCATGTGGCCATCTTCGAGAAGAATTCCATCGACGCCGTGGAGAGCTTCCTTGCCGTGACGTCCGCCGGTCTCGTCGCCGTGATGCTGCCCGCGCAGCTCCCGGCCCCGGCCGTGATTGGCTGCTGCGCGAAGTTCCGCGCCAAGGCGCTCGTCGTCCGCGACGAGTTCCGCGCTGCCGTCGAAGGCGCTCCCTGCCCGCTGATCGCCTCGTCCGCATTCGGCGAAGCCGAGACGCCTGCGGCAAAGGTAGACAAAGATGCACCCGCCGCCATCTTCTTCACCGGCGGCACGACGGGCGCGCCCAAGGGCGCCATTCTCCCCCACCGTGCGCTGATGCGCGGCACCTTCAACGGCGTTTTCGCCCCCGGCAGCCAGCTCTTCGGCCACGTGACCATCGGCTTCCTGCCGCTCACGCACGTGTTCGGCCTCATCGCCGGCACGCTCTCCAAGCTTATGGTCGGTGCGCTCTGGTACCCGGCCGAGGACATGAAGGCCACGATCGGCAAGCTGCCGGTCATCCGCCCGACCGTGCTCGTGCTCGTGCCCGGCCTCGTGGAGGTGCTCGTCGGTCTGACCAAGATGTACGGGCCGCAGTTCCTCGGCGGACGCCTCAAGACCATCATCGCCGGCGCTGCAAACGTGCCCGCGAAACTCATCGAAGAATTCGAAAAAATCGACACCCACGTCCTGGCCGGATACGGCATGACCGAGGGCGCCAACCTCACCTCCGGCAACGCAGAGAGCGCCCAGCGCCCCACCTCCGTGGGTAAGGTCTATCCCGAGCAGGAAGTCAAGCTCGTGGACGGCGAGATCTGGTTCCGCGGCGACAACGTCTTCCTTGGCTACTACGGCGACCCTGAGCAGACGGCCGCCACGCTGACCCCGGACGGCTGGCTGAAGACCGGCGACCTGGGCCGCTTCGACGAGGACGGATACCTTTATATCATCGGTCGTATCAAGAATCTCATCGTCCTGCCCAACGGCGAAAATGTCTCGCCGGAGAGCATCGAAGAGCCGTTCTATCAGTGTCCCGCCTTGCGCGACTGCCTTGTGAAGGAGGTTATGGAAGGCGGCAGCCCTGTGCTCTCCATCGAGATTCTGCCGCGTGCCGAGGCCTTCGAGGGCAAGACGCCTGCCGAGATCGAGGCTTACTTCAAGCAGCTCGCCGAGCAGATCAACGCCAAGCTCCCCACCACGCACCGCGTGTCCAAAGTCGTCATCCGCACCGAGGATTTCAAGCGCACGGGCTCGCTGAAAGTTTCACGCAAGGACAACTAAGACATTATGACACAAGAAGATATCTTCGAAAAGCTAAAGGGCATCCTGGGCCAGATCAAGCCCAAGATGGATCCCGCCAAGGTCTCGATGGACGCTTCGCTGACCACCGACCTGGCCATCGACTCCCTCTCGACGCTTTTGCTCTCCCTGGCCATCGAGCACGAGTTCAACATCGTCTTCGAGACGCAGCAGCCCTTCCAGACCGTCCGCGAAGTCGTCGACTACATCCAGCAGCACGTCAAGGAATAGCGCCGCTTCGTCATTCGCCGGCTCCGACCGGCGAATCTCCCAAGACCGTCCACCAACCGTGGGCGGTCTTTGATTTTGCGAAACCAAGAATTATTGCTACCTTTAAGGTTTGGATTGAAATAACTAATTATTGTTGATATGAAGAAAATCGATGTCGTGCTCGGGCTCCAGTGGGGCGACGAGGGAAAAGGCAAGGTGGTCGATGTTCTGACCCCTGATTACAAAGTCATTGCCCGCTTCCAGGGCGGCCCCAACGCAGGCCACTCCCTGGTGTTCGACGGCGACCACTTTGTGCTCCACACCGTTCCTTCCGGCATTTTCCGCAAGGACTCCGTCAACGTCATCGGTAACGGTGTCGTCATTGATCCCGTGATCCTGATGGACGAGATCCGCGCCATCGAGCAGAAGGCCGGCGACATCACCGACAAGCTGCTCATCTCCAAGCGCGCCCACCTCATCCTTCCGACGCACCGCATGCTCGACGCGGCCTCCGAGGCTGCCAAGGGCAAGGGTAAGATCGGATCCACCCTGAAGGGCATCGGTCCGACCTACATGGACAAGACCGGCCGCAACGGCCTGCGCATCGGCGACATTCTCTCCCCTGAGTTCAAGAATCGCTACGAGACGCTGAAGCAGAAGCATTTCGGCCTGCTGGCGCAGTACGATTTCCAGTATGATATCACCGACTACGAGAAGCAGTGGCTCCAGGCCGTCGAAGACCTGAAGCGCTTCCCCTTCATCGAGAGCGAGCTGGTGGTCAACGACTACCTCGCCAAGGACATCCCGGTGCTCGCCGAGGGCGCCCAGGGCTCGATGCTGGACATTGATTTCGGCACCTACCCGTTCGTCACTTCCTCCAACACCATGACCGCCGGTGTCTGCACGGGCCTCGGCGTGGCCCCGAACCGCGTGGGCAAGGTGATGGGCATCTTCAAGGCTTACTGCACCCGCGTGGGCAGCGGCCCCTTCCCGACCGAGCTCTTTGACGAGACGGGTGAGCAGCTCCGCCAGATCGGCCATGAGTTCGGCGCCACGACGGGCCGTCCCCGCCGCTGCGGCTGGCTGGACCTCGTTGCCCTGAAGTATGCCGTGATGATGAACGGTGTGAGCGAGCTCATCATGATGAAATCCGACGTCCTCAACACCTTCAAGACCATCAAGGTGGCGATTGCCTACGAGATCGACGGCAAGCGCCTGGACTACTTCCCCTTCGAGAGCGGCGAGGAAGTGAAGCCCGTCTATAAGGAGTTCAAAGGTTGGGACTGCGACATCTGCGGCGTGCGCAACTACGCCGACTTCCCGCAGGAGCTCAAAGACTACATCGCCTTCATCGAGAAGGAGACCGGCTGCCCGGTGAAGATCATCTCCGTCGGTCCGGACCGCAAGGAGATCGTCCTCCGGTAACCAGCTGCTTGCATAGCAGCGTCAGCAGACTTGCCCCGCTCGGGCATAGAAAAAAAGCTATCGCAAAATGCCCGCTCGGGGCAAGTTGCCGCCCGCTGCAAGCTACAAGCTATAATATAAGGCGCAGGCCGTAAACGGAACTGCCTCCGGAAAGCTTTTCCCCAGCGGGGATCTTTTCTGCTTTCAGGAGGCAGTTGCCGTTTCGGCCGGAGCAGAACTTACAGGATGCCGACGCGCTTGAAGATGTAATCGACGTTCTTGAAGTAGTACTCCAGGGTGAAGCAGGACTCCAGCTCTTCCGGGGTCAGCTGCGCCATCACGCCCGCGTCAGCGAGCAGCAGCGTCTTGTAGTCGAGCCCCTCGGACCAGGCCTTCATGGCGATCGGCTGCACGGTGTCGTAGGCCGTCTCGCGGGCGAGACCCTTGCCGATCAGCGCATTCATCACGCGCTGGGCGAAGATGACGCCGTTGGTGCGCCAGATGTTCTTGATCATATTCTCCGGATAGACCGTCAGGTTCTCCAGGATGCCCTTGAAGCGGGTCAGCATGTAGTCCAGCAGCTCGGTCGCGTCCGGGAGGATGATGCGCTCCGTGGAGGAGTGGGAGATGTCACGCTCGTGCCAGAGGGCCACGTTCTCGCAGGAGGCGGACATGTAGCCACGCATCACGCGGGCGCAGCCGCAGATGTTCTCGGAGCTGATCGGATTGCGCTTGTGCGGCATTGCGCTCGAGCCTTTCTGGCCCTTGCGGAAGGCTTCCTCGGCCTCGCGGACCTCGGTCCGCTGGAGGTTTCGCACTTCGAAGGCCATCTGCTCCAGGGTGGAGGCGATGACGGCCAGGGTGGCGATATAGTAGGCGTGGCGGTCGCGCTGCAGCACCTGCGTGGAGATGTCGGCGGAAGCGATGCCCAGCTTCTCGCAGACGTAGTCCTGAATGAACGGAGGGATGTTGGCGAAGTTGCCCACGGCGCCGCTCATTTTGCCGGCCTCGACGCCCTTGCGGGCGTACTGGAAGCGCTCGATGTTGCGCTTCATCTCCTCGTACCACAGCGCCCACTTCAGGCCGAAGCTGGTGATGTCGGCGTGAATGCCGTGCGTGCGGCCGATGCAGGGGGTGTCCTTGAACTCCAGCGCACGCTTCTTCAGCACGGCAAGGAAGTCCTCGAGGTCCTGCAGGAGGATCTTGTCAGCCTGCTGGAGGAGATAGCCGTTGGCGGTATCCACCACATCGGTGGAGGTGAGGCCATAGTGAACCCACTTGCGCTCTTCGCCGAGGCTCTCGCTGACGGCACGGGTGAAGGCGACCACGTCGTGGCGGGTCTGCTCTTCAATCTCGCGGATGCGGGAGACTTCGAATTTCGCGTTCGCGCGAATCTTGTCCACGTCCTCCGCCGGGATGACGCCCAGCTTGCTCCAGGCTTCGCAGGAAAGGGTTTCGACCTCGAGGTAGGCGTTGAACTTATTCTCCTCGGTCCACACGTCCCGCATGACCTTTCTGGAATATCGCTCGATCATGGCCGTTACTTTTTCAGGAAGTTATTGATATTGTTCTCAATGCGGGCGGCGGCGTCCGCGTCGGAGGCAGGCTGGAACTTCTCGCCGGTGATGTGCTCGTAGAGCTCCACGTAGCGGTCGGTGATGCCGGAGACGACGGTGTCGGTCATCTCGGGGACCTGCTGGCCGGTCTGGCCCTGGAAGCCGTTCGCCATCAGCCATTCGCGCACGAACTCCTTAGAGAGCTGCTTCTG
Organism: Bacteroidales bacterium; assembly: GCA_016291185.1. The sequence goes on along the minus strand of JAEFAI010000006.1, from coordinate 743 downwards.
GCGTTCGCCCTTGGCGAGACGCTCTTCGTAGCCCTCGGCGTAGAAGTAGCGGGAGGAGTCGGGCGTGTGGATCTCGTCCATCAGGATGATCTTGCCGTCACGCTTGCCGAACTCGTATTTCGTATCCACGAGGATCAGGCCCTTGCCGGCCGCGATCTCCGTGCCGCGCGCGTAGAGGGCGCGGGTGTATTTTTCGAGCTGTTCATAATCTTCGCGGGAGACGATGCCCTGCGCGATGATTTCCTCTTTGCTGATGTCCTCGTCGTGCCCCTCAGCGGCCTTGGTGGTCGGGGTGATGATGGGCTCCGGGAAGCGCTGGTTCTCAACCATACCGTCCGGCAGAGCGACGCCGCAGAGCGTGCGCTTGCCGGCCTTGTACTCGCGCCAGGCGTGGCCCGTGAGGTAGCCACGGATTACCATCTCAACCTTGAAGGGCTCGCAGCGCCAGCCGATCGTGGCCATCGGGTCCACCTCGGCGATCTTCCAGTTCGGGAGGATATCTGTCGTCGCATCCAGGAACTTGGACGCTATCTGATTGAGAACCTGTCCCTTGTAGGGGATGCCCTTCGGCAGGACGACGTCGAAGGCGGAGATGCGGTCGGTGGCGACCATCACAAGGTAATCGGAGCCGATGCTGTACACGTCACGGACCTTGCCGGTGTACTTGGCAACCTGTCCGGGGAAATGAAAATCAGTGCTGAGGATAGCTTTCATAATGCTGTTTGAAATTGTGCCACGAAGTT
>JAEFAI010000029.1 GCA_016291185.1 Bacteroidales bacterium | reverse complement strand
TGCCTCCCTACGACGAATACCTGATTGGCTACAAGAGCCGCCATGTGGCTGTCCATCAGGACCATATGCATCGTGCGCACAGCGGCAACGGCATTTTCTGGCCGATTGTCCTCCAGGACGGCCAGGCAGTGGGCAACTGGTCCCCTTTCGGCGGCAAGATGCAAACCGAGCGCTTCCGCCCGGAGCTCAGCCTCGATGCGTGTGCGCTGGAGAAAGAGACGGCCCGGTACACCCGATTTCTCAGTAAATAAACGGCTGCCTGGCACGGTCGCCAGGCATCTCCTGCCCCGCCAAAGCAAGTATTCAGTCAATTTCTATTGATTCCTGGAGGGCAAAGGCGTTAAAAATACGAATCTTACTAACCTGTATTGATTCTATTTCCATCTTCACCGTCAGGATCGGAAGAACCTAGACCCGGTCCGAGAATTACATCATGAAAAACCAACCCCAAATTCTCTACATCGACCCGATGGTCGATTTCGGATTCAAGAAGATCTTCAAGGATTCCGGCAAGAAACAGCTCATCATCCGTCCGCTCAACGCCATCTTCGGCCTGGACATCACCGACATCGACATCCGCGAGAGCGAGCAGCTCGGTCTGACCGAACAGGAACGCAAGGTCACCTACGACATGCACTGCGACACCCGGGATGGTCACTCCTTCATCATCGAGGTGCAACTCGCCGACCAGCCCTACTTCATGGAGCGCGCCATCTTCTACTCCGCGCGCACCATCTCGCAGAAGGGGCAATCCGGGAAATGGGATTACGACTTCAAACCTGTGTTCTTCCTGGGTCTGCTCAACTTCGACATCCGGCATCTGGAGCCAGAAAAAGCCGATTACCAACGCTTCATCCACAAGTTCTCCCTGCGCGAGGACGAGACGCACGAACAGATGAGCCAGGCGCTGCGCTTCGCCTTCATGGAAGTCGACCGGTTCGACAAGGCAAAAGATGAGTGCGAGTCCTTCGAGGAGCGTTTCTTGTGGATGATGAAGAATTTACCTACCTTTGTCGAGAAGCCCGAGTTATGGGACGACCCTTATTTCAACGAGTTTATGGAGCAAGCTACATTTGCCAGCATGTCTTTCGAGGAACAAGAGGCTTATATCGCCTCGATGAAGCAGAAGTGGGATTACGACAATTCCATTGAGTTTGCCGAGCAGAAGGGCCTTGCCCGAGGCAGAGAGGAAGGCGTGAAACAGGGCATGAAACAAGGAGCACTTGAAGTCGCCCGGCGGATGTTGGAAGACAACGAGCCAATCGAGAAGATCGTCAAGTACTCCGGCCTAACTGAGGACCAAATCAAGGCGCTATAACTCGTTACTCCGACAGCACCTCTCTAGCCAGCTTCAGGATCTTGTCGGCCCCCTGCAGGAGATCGTACAGCCCATCTTCGGAGAGAACCCCCCGCTTCATATCCTTCGGGATCAGTCCGGCCTCATCGGCTTCGTAATCCTTCTTCCACTGGCCGGACTCCATGTACTCCTTCAAGGCCATCAAATCAGATTTGCAGTCTTTATACTCTGAGAGGGCCTCATCGAGTCCGGCAAGGACCCGGGTGAGCTCATCGTAGCGGTCCTCCATCTCGCGGACGCGCGTCAGCATATCTTGATCTGTCTTCATATCTCTGTCCCACAAAACTACGAAATACTTTTCGACGCCGCAAAAAACTTCTCCCCGCCGCCTTCTCCGCCGGGAGCGGCAGGGTTCCCAGTCATGCTCGAATCGGGTATCCCCTGCCCCGCCAAAGCAAGTATTCAGTCAATTTCTATTGATTCCTGGAGGGCAAAGGCGTTAAAAATACGAATCTTACTAAGCTGCATTGTTTCTTTTCGCATTTTAGCCCCACGGCTCGGACAAACCATCCCCGGCCCGACACCAAACATATGAGACAATCGCTATCCAAGCCCAAACGCTGGATTGTTTATACCTGATTTCTTTTGCGGAATCTTTATCGGACTGGCACATAGTGATTCGGATGTGGTTATCTGGAGCAAAACTAATGAATTTCTTTGAAATAACAGCATATCACTGCGGCAGAATGGTTCGCGCCGGCCGGCGCTTTGAGGCTTCCGTTTTAGCGCAATATTTCGTATCTTCGCAGTACTGGTTCTCCATCCACGATCAAATGGATCTGTTTATTGGACCCGGTTTCTCACGAAATGCATGTTGCATATACCGTTCTGCAGCAAGACATTGCCGCAGGGTGTATTCCGTGTGCGCCGGGGTGGACTTTGCGAGATGCCATTTCGCTTTTCTGCGAGTGGTTCCAAGTTGATCGCGCCAACGTCAAGCTGATTCGGCCCTTCCTTCCGCAAAGGATGGAAAGCTATGATAATCAGTGACGAACAGCGGGAAGATAATTTTCAAGAATACCTTCGTTTACTCCGAGACCCCAACTATGTAGATGTCTGTTTTGACGAGCAGTCAGGCGGCGTCAGCGCCGTGCATCGTGAACACAAGTTTGATTCAGAAATTGGCTCTTACGGCGTTAAGATAGGTGATTACGAGAAATTAGCAGTCAATATCCTAAGAAGAAGAGGACATAGTATTATTCTCGAGTCAGAATTAGCACCTAACGGTATAAAAACTCCGGATGGAAAGATTGACGGCTTCGTGATGGATATCAAAGCAACTGACGGCATGGGTAAGTGGTCCATAAAAAAGAAAATACACGACGCCGCAAAGCAAGGATCCGAGTGTGTAATACTTTATTTCCACAAGAAAGATCTTTTCTCAATAGAAAGAGTTGCCGATGGCTGGAATAGATTCATCGCAGATAGCAATTCTCAGCAATACATCAATACTATCAAGCATATATTATGTGTTGTGGAAGAATCGGTTATCGAATGGTCACCATGATAAAACGAAAAAAGCCGCCGAAGCGGCTAATTAGGAAGGTTCTAAAGGGACAGGTGGTGTGCCTCCCCCCCCTTCTTTTGCAAAGGTACACATATATTTTGAATATACAAGATTCGCCGGTCGGGGCCGGCGAATGACGAAAAAAGGGAGCCAGCGAATAACAAGATTCCGGGTCAAACCAGGAATGACTCCAGGGGGCCCGGAATGACTATGGGAGGAGATGCCCGGTCGGAGCCGGGCATGACGAGAGGGAGACTATGCGGCGGAGAGGATGTACTGCTCGGCCCAACCATGGAGGGCGGCGATGCGGACGATCTCGCGCAGGAGCGCGTCGTCCCGGCGGCCGCAGGACTCCAGCGTCAGGATCGAATCCGCCGCCCGGCCGATATTCTGGCGCAAATCGTTCAGCTTCACGTGGATGGCGGTCTCGTTGCCGGAGGCCACGATATTCCGGACATAGTCCTCATAGCTGATGCCGTCCCGGTGCGTCAGCAGATCCACGGCCGCCAGGACGTCCTCCTCGATGCCCTGCCGGCGCAGGTCCTCGAGCGTCAAGTCCGTGTCCTCCACGACATCGTGCAGGAAGCCGGCCTTCTTCTCCTGCTCGGTCTCCCCCATCAGGCCGACGGAGAGCACATGCAGGATGGCCGGGTTGCCGATCATGTCCTTCTGCCCGCTGTGGGCGCGGATCGCCAGTTGGGTGATCTCCTCGATGCTCATCATAAGGCAGGCGAATTAGCAGGTTTGCGGCTGCGGGACCAACTCCAGACCCAAGTCGTCGATCAGGGCCATCATCTCGGAGCGAACGGCGTCGCTCAACAAGGAAAAATCAATCGTAGTCTGCATAATACTATCTTTTTACGGGTTGCTTTCTTGCTCTTTGCTGGTGCAAAGATACGGCTGCGTTTTGCCAACTCTTGACAATGCAAAAATAATTTGCAATTTTTGCATAAAACTCTGACTGCCATGGACCAACCCAAAGTAGAACGCCTGCTGCGCCTGATCCAGCTGCTCTCTTCGAACGTGGAGTACAGCATCGACGACCTGATGGAGCGGCTCGACATGTCGCGCCGCACGATTTACCGCTACCTCGACACCTTCAAGGAAGCCGGCTTCGCCGTGCAGAAGGTCAACCCCAGCGGCAACGTGTACCGGCTGGCGACGCTCCGCAAGCCCTTCACGGACCTGTCGAAGATCGTCTATTTCTCCGACGAGGAGGCCTACATCGTCAACCACCTGATGGACCAGCTGGACGACACCAGCCCCATCAAGCAGGGCCTGCGGCGCAAGTTGGCGGCGGTTTACGACATCTCCACGATCAGCAGCTTCGGCGGGCGGAAGAACAACTCCGCCATCATCGACGCGCTGACCACGGCCATCAAGGAGAAGCGCTGCGTCACGCTAAAGGGCTACTCCTCCTCCCACTCGCACCAGACCAAGGACTACCGCGTGGAGCCTTACCGGTTGAATAACAATTATATCGATATCTGGGCACTGGACACCCGGGACGGCGTGAACAAGCGTTTCAAGGTGGCGCGCATCGGCGAGGTCCAGCTGCTGGAAGACGCCTGGGAGCACGAAGACGCCCACGAGGACGAGCCGCTGGACGCCTTCCGCATGCACGGGCACGCGCCCACCCACGTCAAGCTGCGGCTCGACTACGTGGCGAAGAACCTGCTGGTGGAGGAGTTTCCCATGGCCGAGGGGGGCCTCTCCCACGAGGACGACCACTGGATCTGGGAAGGCGACGTGCGCGGGATGGAGGGCGTCGGGCGCTTCGTGCTCGGGCTGTCGAAGTTCGTCAAGGTACTGGAAGGCGATGAACTCCGCGCCTTCCTGCGGGAAAGGGCGGAGCTCATCCTAGGAGACGCCCGATCAGGTCGGGCATGACGGAGGTCTATTCCTGGTGGAACCAGTCGAAGTCGGCGTGGCCGCCCAGCTCGCGCGTGGCGTAGCAGTAGAGGGCGGAGCGGTAGCCGGTGAAGTAGTCCAGCGAGAAGCGCATCTGCAGCGGCGTGTCCAGCTCGGTCCACGCGGCACCGTCCCAGCTGTAACCCAGCCAGGCCTGATCCTTGTCGAAATCGTAGCGCACGCGCAACTGAACGGTCTCCGCCTGCGCGGGGACGCAGAGCAGCTCCGTCTGCACGCGGGTCATCGTCCGGTCGGGACCCCGCTGCGGCCCCTCGTGGATGGCATAGAGCTCCAGCCCGGCCTCCGTGCGGCGCAGACCGATATCGGCGCGATTGCTCTGGAAGGCACTCAGGCCCGCGAAATCACCGACCTGCAGACCGGAAGCGTCCAGCAGCACGCTGCTCACACACTGCGGGCCGAAGGTCCGCTGAGTCAGCGTATTACGCGCATCAGGCAGGCCCGTAGCAAGCTGGCCGGTGGTCAGGCGCAGCCAGCCGGGACGTTCGCTGAGCGACCAACAGCCGTCCAGCGGCTTGTGGTTCCACTGCCAGACCAGCGCGAGCTGGTCGGTGTCGAACTCGTCGGAAGCCCAGACATAATCCTCCCCGTCGGGGGCCAGGTTCACGTCGAACTCCTTCACGGGCACGGTCCCCTCGCCCAGAATGGGCCAGCCATCCTCCCAGAACATCGGCTGGAGCGTCGGGATGCGACCCACGCCGCCGTGGTCCTGGAACATCATCGCGTACCAGTCGCCCTTCGGCGTGTCGAAGATGGCGCCCTGCGCCACACCGTCCCCGCGCCCGTCGAACGGGCCCTGCAGGATGGTCTTCGGCTCATACTCGCCCAGCAGCGTACTGCTGCGCCAGCAGGTCTCCGTACGCACACCGCCGGCCGGCCAGTCGATGACGAGCACGTAATACCAGTCGCCGATGTGGTAGATGTGGGCGCCCTCGGCGCGAAGGATATAGCCCTCGCGGGGGCTCGTGAAGAGCACCTGGTCCACCCCACCCTCCTTGACAGCCGTCAGGTCCGACTCCAGCTCGGTGATGTGGATCTCGCCGTTGCCCCAGACCACATAGACGCGCCCGTCCTCGAAGAGGAGCGAAGCGTCGTGGAAGGGCCGGTCGATGACGCTGCGCGTCCAGGGCTGCCCGATCTTCTCAGTCGAATAGATATAAGTCTTGCGCTGGTCGTTGGCGATGAAGAGCGCCCAAAAGCGGCCGTTCTCGTAGCGCAGCGACGTCGCCCACTGGCCCTTGCCGTAGGCGTTGCGGCCGTCGCGCAGGTTATAGACGTCGTCGTCCTCGAGGCAGTCGTAGACATAGTCCACGAGGCGCCAGTGCACCAGGTCGCGCGAATGCATGATGGGCGCGCCGGGGCAGTAATACATTGTGGTGCTGACCATGTAGTAGTCCTCCCCCACCCGGATCACATCGTTGTCCGGGATGTCGGTGTAGGTCAGCGGGTTGACGCAATGCGTCGTGGGGTGGGCGCAGGCGGCGCAGAGCAGCGCGCCCAGGCCCAGCAGGAAGATTCTGGTTAATTTCATATTGCGCTATTTTATCGTCCACCAATCCCATTCGAATCCGCCTTCGGCGAAGACGAAACAAAGGTCATGCACGCCCTTCGCGCCGCTCAGGCTGGCGGTCTGCTGCTTCCAGCCCTGGCCGGGCTTGAGCTTCAGCGTGCCCGCCAGCGGCCCGTCCGGGCTGTCGAGGTGCACCTCGATGCAGCCGCCGGCAGGGGCCTGCACGCAGGCGCTCAGCGACCGGGCACCGCGGGCGCCGAAATCCACGCCCTTCACGAGCAGGTGCTCGCCGGCGTCGATGTCGTTCACCACGACGCCGCGCGCCTCATCCTTGCGGGTCTTGAGGCCGTAGCCCCAGGCCATGGTCTCGGCCTCCACGCGGCGATACGGGTTGAAGGGCTCGATCTGCTCCAGGACATTGTCCAGCCAATACGGGACCTTACGGATGGAGCCGTCCGGCTCGTAGTACATCGGGGCGGCGGAGACGCTCCGCTGCTCGGCGTGCTTGAAGGTCTTCAGGTGCATCAGGTCGTAGTTCAGGCCGAACACGTAGGACTGGCCCTTGTACTCGATGATGCCGGGGTGATTGCCCCGGGTGCGCCAGGTGCGGTCCATAATATGGCCCATCGACCGCCAGGGGCCGGTGGGGCTGTCTGCCATGGCGTAGCCGATGCCCTCCGGGCAGCAGGTCGAGGCGAAGGCCAGGTAGTAGCGGCCGTCGTGCTTGTAGAACCACGGGCCTTCCTGGTAGAAGTCGATCTTGTAGTCGAGCTGGTGGATGGGACCGTCAAGCGAGATCATGTCCTCGTTAAGCTTCGCCCAATAGACGTTCGGGTTGCCCCAGTACATGTAAGCTTGCCCGTCGTCGTCGATGAAGACCGACGGGTCGATGTCGTACCAGTGTTCCTTCTGCCAGACCAGCGGCTCGCCGAGCGGGTCCTTGAACGGCCCGTAGGGCGAATCGGACACCAGCACGCCGATGCCGTGGCCGTGGATCGGGCAGTACATATACCATTTCCCGTTCCGCTCCACCACACACTCGGCCCAGGCGCCGTTCTTGCCCTCGTACCAGGCGAAGTCGTCCAGCGAGGCCACGGCCCCGTGGTCCGTCCAGTTGACCATGTCGGTGCTGGTGTAGAGCAGCCAGTCGAACATCTCGAAGCCCTCGGCACCGTCCTCGTCGTGAGTGGTGTAGAGGTAGATCACCCCGTCGTGCACGTACGGCGCCGGGTCGGCGGTGTACTTGGTCTGGATGATCGGCAGGTTCAGGTGGTTGTTGAAGACCCACCAGTCCAGGTCGAAGAGCTCGCCGTCCCCGCCCCGGAAGAGCAGGTAGAGGTCGTGGACCCCCGTTGCGCGCGCGTCCACGGGCGCCTTCACAAGCATATTCTCCCCGTTCACGGGCACGGAAGCGATGGTGCTGCCGCCCAGCTCGTCGAGGAAGAAGTCCACCGTGCCGGGGTTCTGGAAATTCAGCATCTCCAGCGACACGAGCACGGCCGGCTGCGCGCCGAAATCGACGTTGCGCACGCAGAGCCAGTCGCCGTTGTGCACGGACGTGACCCAATGGCGCTTGCCCGCCTCGCGGTCGGTCTTGAGGCCATAGCTCGAGGCCATCGTCTCCGCCTGCGTCATCACGTAGGGATTGAGCGTCTGGAGGGGCTCCACGCCCTTTTCCGTGAAGGGAATGAAAGGGATCGACCCGTCCGGGCCGAAGGTGAATTCCTCCACGCAGGCGCTGCGGTGGAAGCCGCCGCCGTTGGGCAGGGCGCCGTTGTGGTAGAACATATAATGGTGGCCGCGGAAGTCCACGTTGCCGCCGTGGATGGTAAAGCTGTTCTGCGCTTCGTCCATGATGCGGCCCCGGTAGGTCCAGGGGCCGTGGATGGACGGCGCAGTGGAGTAAGCCATGTGCTCGGGCACGCCGCCGGCCGGGTAGGACAGGTAGTAAGTGCCGGCGCGCTTGTAGAGCCAGGGGCCCTCTTCGTAGCCGACCATCAGCTTCTGCTTGCCTCCGTCCGACCAGTCAGGCTTCATGGATTCGGGGCCGAAGCAGGCCGGGTCGCCCCAGCCGGGGATTTCCCGGTAGCCCTCCGGGAAGGAAATCATATCGTCGCCCAGACGGCCGTACCAGCAGCCCTTGTTGCCCCAGATGAGCCAGGCGCTGCCGTCGTCATCCAGGAAGACGCACGGATCGATGAAGGCGAAGCCCGTGGCAAGGGGCCCGCCGAGGGCGTCCACGTACGGACCCTGCGGGTCGTCCGCCACGGCGACGGCCAGCGCGTCTGCACGCGTGGCCGCCTCCGTCAGACAGACGTACCAGTACCACTTCCCGCCGCGCTCCACGAGCTGGGACGCCCAGGCGCGGTCGCCCTGGAAGGCCCAGGGGAAGGTGGCCGTGGTGACCGGCGTGCCGAGGTAGGTCCAGTTGACCATATCCTCGGTGCTGTAGAGCTGCCAGTCCTTCATCTTGAAGTAGGTGGCGTCGTCTTCGTCGTGATCGACGGCCAGGTAGAGGGTGTTGCCGTGCGCGTAGGGCGCCGGATCCGGCGTGTAGGACGTCCGGATGATGGGGTTCTGGGCCGCCAGCGTCAGGCTGGCCACGAGGGCCAGTCCGGCGGAAAACAAGTGTTTCATTTTCTTTTGGTTAATTGATTGTCAGTGGTTTGTTATTCCTGGCTGCGGCGCCAGGCGAAGTACTCGTCCAGCACCCACAGGGCCTGCTCGGAAGGGACCGGAGCGGCGTAGCAGCCAGTGCCGGTGAGCACCATCGTCTGCGGCGCTTCGTTCGTGAAACGCGGCCACTCGGCGAGGCCCTCGCCGTTCGGGTCGCCCGTCTTGGCGAAGTTGGTCCAGTAGTCCATCATCCAGCCGGAGAGCGCCATGTCGGTCGGCTGCACCTCCTCAGGGTTGCCGAACACGTAGGCCACGTCCTGACCGTGCGGGGAGCCCTGACCGAATTTCGGATCGCCTGCCGGGTAGTCGGGATGCTGGTCGAAGTAGTAGAGCCACACCTTGCCCTGGCCGGTCTGCTCCTGCAGACGGGCCCAGGCCCAGGTCTGCCAGCCGAACGCGGCGTCACGCGTGAGGTCGCGTGCGGTCTTGCCGACCTTGCCGTCAGCCTCGACCGGATAAGCGGCGAGCAGCGCGTCGGCATGGTCCTCATAGCGGGCGCGCACCTGGTCCTGGTGGCTGCCGCCGCCAAAGGAGAAGCCGAAGCTCAGGCCTTCGTCGGAGTTGTAGCCAATGAGCACGTCCACATCGTTGTATTTCCCTGCCTCGTAGAGCTTGTACTGGTCGTCGGGAATCACGTAACCGTCCGTGACGGGCCAGCCACCGGAGCCGCCGAAGCCGCCCATGACGGCCTTGGCGTCCGCGGCGCGGAGCTGCTCCAGGGTGTAATTCTCCCCAAAGGCAGCCTTCGCCCAGGCCTGGTTGGCCTGCTCGGCGACGGCGAGGGTCTGCATGTTCTCACCCGGGTAGGACTGCGGGTTGGTCGGGCCGAAGGAGCCGCCGCTCTGCGAGATGGCGCGGGCGAAGAGGCCCTTGGCCAGCGGCGAGGCGCACAGCATGCTCACGGAGATGCCGCCGGCGGACTCGCCGAAGATGGTCACGTTGTCCGGGTCGCCGCCGAATCTGGCGATGTTCTTCTGGACCCACTCCAGGCCGGCAATCTGGTCCAGCAGGCCGTAGTTGCCGCTGACGCCGTGCGGGTCCTCCGCGGAGAGCTCCGGCAGGGACAGGAAGCCCAGCTTGCCCACGCGGTAGGCCACGCTCACGAGCACCACGCCCTTCTGCGCGAGCAGGGCGCCGTCGTAGTAGGACGTCGCGCCGCCGGCAAAGCCGCCGCCGTAGATCCACACCATCACGGGGAGTTTCTCCTTCGGACTCTGGGCCGGGGTCCAAACGTTCAGGTAGAGGCAGTCCTCGGAGCAGCCTTCGCCGTTGCCCTGCATCGGGTTCGGGCCGAAGTCCTTACATTCCTTTATGCCCTGCCAGGCCACGACGGGCTGCGGCGCCTTCCAGCGCAGCTCGCCCACGGGCGGCGCCGCGAAGGGGATGCCCTTGTACACGGTCATACCTTCCAGGACCTCGCCCTGGATCGTGCCTCCGGTCACCTTGACCTGGCCCGGCACCTGGCTGGCGCACGCGCTCAGGCCGAGCGCCGCCGCCAAAATAAGCAATGCTTTCTTCATAGGTCTATTTGAAAATCATCTGACAGAATTCGTGGAGGGACTTGCGCCAGGGCTGCCACTCGTGGGCGCCGGGCCAGGCCGTGAAGTGCACGTTGGCGCCGGCGGCTTGCAGGGCCTCGGCGGCCGCGCGGGTGTGCTCGATGCGCGGGTCGCCCTCGCCGCAGGACATGTAGAACACATCGTGGGCGGCGTTGAAGGCCGCGGGATCGGCGAGCAGTTCCGGAAGCTGGCTCTCCACGCTGAACGGCGCATAGGCGCCCGGGCCCACACCGCCGAACATGCCGGAGGAGAAGACGCCGATGGAGGAGAAGACCTCCGGGTGCTTCAGACCGATCGACCAGGACTGGCCACCACCGAAGGACAGACCGGCCATAGCGCGGTGCTTCGCGTCAGGAACGGTGCGATAGGTCGCATCGATCATCGGGATGGTCTCGTTCAGCAGGATCTGGGCGAAGTCGCCCGCCTGGCCGTAGTCGCAGACAATCAGCATCGGCGTAGCCTTTTTCTTCGCAAGCAGATTATCCATAATGATATCAGCATGGCCCTGCCGCATCCAGCCGGTCTCGTCCTCGCCGCCACCGTGCTGCAGGTACAGCACCGGGTAGCGCTTGTCGGGGTTCTGCTCGTACTCAGCGGGCAGATAGACATAGCAGACGCGCCAGGCGTTCATGCTCGGCGACCAGTAGCGCTGCATGCGCACTTCGCCGCGCGGGACGTCCTGATCCAGGTAGAAATCGACCCCCGCCTCGGGGATCTCGATGGCGCTGGCATCCACCCCGCAACCGAAGAACAGCGTGCTGCTCGGGTCGGAGGTACGGACGCCGTCCACGATGATGAAATAATAATGGAAACCAGGCTCCAGCGGCTCCGTGAAGCCGCTCCAGACGCCATTCCCCCCTTTCTCGAGGGGATAGACCTTTCCGCAGTCAACAGAGACGGACTGCGCCTCGGGCGCCGCGATCTGGAACTCCGCGCGCAAGTCGGGATATACCTTCGGGAATTCCCGCCCGGGCACGTTGGACGAGGCCGGGGTGGGCTCGGTGAGCACGCCCACGGTCGGGACGGACTTGCAGCCCGCCAGGGCCGCCATTAAAACAACAGGAAGCAGATATCTTTTCATAGGATACATCATTTAAAGAGTCTTTGGGCAAACTGATACAGGCAGCGGCGCCAGGTGAGCCACTCGTGCGCCGTGCGGGGCGACTGGTAGAAAACGTTGTCGATCCCCCGCTCCGACAGGATGTCGGACATCCCCTTCAGGTGGGAGCCCTCAGCCTCGCCGTTGGCGATGAAGAGCAGGTGGTAGTTCGCATTGAACTGCGGCGCGCTCTTGAAAATGCCGTTGTAGGCCGCGGCGAACTTCTCGGGATCCTCGTAGCCCGCCGGGCGGACACGGAACTCCCCGATCACGATGATGCCGCTGAAGCCGCCCACCCAGGAGAAGAGCTCGGGATAGCCCAGACCCAGGTCGTAGGCCTGCTTGGCGCCCCAGGAGAGGCCCGCCACGGCGCGGTGGTCGCGGTCCGCGAGCGTGCGGAAACGAGCGTCCACAAACGGAATCACCTCCTTGGTGACCATCTCCTCATAGCCGTCGCCCGTGCCGTCGGAGCGGTTCGCCACGCCGCTGACCATCACGATGATCATCGGCTCGGCCTTGCCCTCAGCCACCAGGTTGTCGAGAATCACGTCCGCGAAGCCCTGGTAGATCCAGCCGGTCTCGTCCTCGCCGCCGCCGTGCTGCAGGTACAGCACCGGATAGCGCTTGTCGGGATTCTGCTCATACCCGGCCGGGGTATAGACGAGCATCTGGCGCCACTGTCCGCAGACGGCGGAATAATAACGCACCGCACGGACGGCGCCCTGCGGCACGCCCTGCTTGGGCGTGTAGAAGTCGGCGTCCGGAGCACCCGGCACCTCGATGGCGCTGGCCCAGCGGCTCATGCCGAAGTAGCTGTGCGTGGCGGGGTCGTTGAACGACAGGCCGCCGGCCTTGAGCGAATAATAGTGGAAGCCCTCCACCTGCGGGTCGGTGGTGACGGTCCAGACACCCTTGTCGTCACGGGTCATCGGATAGTCCTTGCCGAGGTTGACGGTCAGGGACGTGGCGTCCGGCGCGTTGACGCGGAAGGTCACGCGGCCGTCCTTGTCGATTTGCGGATAGGCGTTCCGTCCCAGGTTGGTCGAAGACGGCGTCTGCGCCAGCAGGGAGCCGGACAGCAGGAGCGCCGCAACAGACAGATACAGAATTGGTTTCATTGATTAATTTTTATAGCATTTCTACTTTTCGGAAGCCGCCGCTGCCCAGCAGCAGCGCATTGAAGCCCGCCTGGATGCGGGCGTAGAGCGTGTCGGCGGGGTAGCGCGTCAGACGGTTACAGTGCGAGCAGCCCGGCATCTCGAAGAGCGTGCCGCCGCTGCCGCACAGGAAGAAACTGTCCCGCAGGGAGTCATAGCTCAGCGAAACGGGCGTGACATCCAGCTCGGCACGCTCCCCTTCCAGGGTGTATTCCAGCGAGCGGGCGCTCCAGACCGCGCCGCGGCTGGAGGTAAAGACAGCCAGATGGCCGTCGGCGTCCAGCCCGGCCACCATCACGGAGCCGCCGCCCGCCGCAACGGCGCGCCACGACATCTGCGGGTAGTAGCCCGCGTACTGCGCGTTGAAATCGAACACGGTCCACGCGGCGCCGTCCGGCGAACGGAGGACCTCCCCCGCATCCGTGACGGCCCACTGGAGCCCGTCCGCGTCCGCGCAGACGGCCTGCAGCTCACCTCGGGCGGCCGTACGCAAATCCTGCCCGTGGGCCGTGAAAGCACCCACGAGCAGGAAAACGAAGAGTATGTGCAGCCGCGCAGCCATTACTTGAGGCCGCGGCTGGAGATCTTGAAGTCAGAGAAGCCCACCTTCAGCGGTGCGGCCTGCGGCATCTGGAAGCCGCCGCGGCCGGGGCCGCCGAAGCCGCGCATCATCGCGGGCATCTCGCCCTCGCAGGCGATCACGCCGGCCTGCACGTCCTTCAGGACAGCCTGAACCGTGCCCACCTCGACGAACTTCTTGCCATCGACGGAGTAAGCGGCGGTGTAGCTGTCGCCCTGCTTGGAGAGGCGCAGCCACAGCACGTTGTCCGCACCCACGATGCCGTCGAGCGGCAGGCTCAGGGAGCTCTTCTGCTCTCCGTTCTCCTCGACCGTCAGCTGCAGCTGGCCCGCAGCGGGGCCGGCGTCGGCAGGACGGCGGAAGTTGAAGGTGGCGGCGTAGGCGAATTTCACGAAGTTGTCGTCGCACTGGTAGGCCACCAGACCTGCATTCTGCGCAGGCGCGGCCGGAGCGGTGAAGCAATGCATCTTCGTCTCCACAGTCCAGTCGCTGTTGGCGCTCTGGAGCAGGATGTTGGAGGCGTTGTTGCTGCGCTGGGCGATGTCGCCCTTGCCGGCGGTCAGCACGAGACCGTCCGCGCCGGAGAGCGTCCAGGCGTCGGCATCCTCGCGGACCCAGCGCCAGGCCTTGTCGAGCGCGCCCTTCTTGAAGCTGTCGGAGACGCCCTTCGTGCCGAAGTTCACCAGGATCTCGCGGCTGTCGCCGGTCTGCTCGTCGCAAAGGCTCACCACGGCGGTGCCGGGCACGGCCTCGGCCTGCTTCACGCTCACCCGGATGGCGGGATCGGCAGCTACGGCCTCCACCTTCGGCGCCTTGCCGGCCTTGAGCACATAGCTGATGGCAGCGGCATCGCCGAGTTTCACGGCTTTGCCGCCGACCTTCAGGCTCGAGAGAGAGAGGTTCGGCATCACCTTCACGGCGAAGGTATCCTCGACGGTCTTGCCGTCGATGGTCACAGCGCAGGTCACGGTGGCAACGCCCATCGAGACGGCTTTCACGGTGCCGTCGGCAGCGACGCTCACCACGGACGGGTTGTTGCTCCGCCAGGCGGCCTGGGCGCCCTCATAGAAACTGTCGTCGTTCATACAGGCGGAGAAGGAAGCCTGTGCGGTCTGGCCGATGCGGAGCACGGAAGCGTCGCAACTGGCCCAGACGGTCTTGAGGCTGCGCTTCAGCGCGCCGGACATCGTGGCTGTCACGCTGCCGCGGATGTCCTGCGAGGAGGAGCCGAACTCGAAGACGTAACGGCCCTGGTCGTAGGTCATGCGGTCTGCCTCCATGTCCCAGAACCAGAGGTCAGCGCAGTCGATCTCAATGCTGACGGTGCGGGTCTGACCGCGCGGGATGGTCACGCGCCGGAAGCCCTTGAGGCGCTTCGCCGGACGCTCCAGGGAGGCCGGGCTGTCCGGGGTGCGGACATAGATCTGCACCACCTCGTCGGCGCTGTAATCGCCGGTATTGGTCACATCCACGCAGAGCGTGATCTTGTCGTTCGGGGTGATCGCGCTGCGGCTGATGCGGAAGTTGCTGTATTCGAAGGTCGTGTAGCTCAGGCCGTAGCCGAAGGGGTACGAGACCTCCTGGTCGAAGTACCAGAGGGTGCGGCCGGCGTTGCCGGAGCTGCGGCGGAGGTTGTAGTCGGTGATGGCCGGAAGGTCCTTCACGCTCTTGAACCAGGTGGCGTTCAGCTTGCCGCCCGGGGAGACTTCGCCGAAGAGCAGACGCGGGATGGCTTCGCCCTGGGCCTGGCCGTTGTAGCCGGTCCAGAGGATGCCGCCGATGTTCGCGAGGTGGCGGAATTCCTCCACCTCCACGCAGCCGAGGGTCTGCATCACCACGACGGTGTGCGGATTCACGGCGGCGACAGCCTGGATCAGGGCCATCTGGTTGCCCGGCAAGAGCAGGGTGAGGCGGTCGGCCTCCTCCGTGGCGGTGTTTTCGTCGGTACCGACGAACACCACGGCCACGTCGGCCTCCCGTGCGGTCTTGAGGGTTGCCTCGTCGATCGGGGCGTCGGTCGGGGCCTTATAGACCAGATAGACCGTCTGCGGGCCGTTGAAGCCGAGCTTCAAGGCGTTGGTCTTCATCGGCATGCTGGCGCCATAGACTCCGCCCACGCGTGCGCCGGAGGCCTTCGTAGCCTCGATGCGGCCGATCAGGTTGCCGTCCGGGCCGCCCACGCGGACCTCGACGATGCCGCCCTCGGTCGGGATGTTCAGGCCGACGGTGATATTCTCGATGTTGGTGATATCGACGTTGTCGTAGGCCGTCCAGGAACCGTCGTCGATGGTGCGGACCTGCTCTTCCTCGCCCATGCCGGAGCCGACGGTGATGCCGTCGGCGGCAGCGGTGTACTTGGTGGCGTCGTAGCGGGTCACGGAGCCGTCCGTCTTCTCAATTTCAAAGTAAGCGACGTAGAGCAGGTTGCTCTTGCTCTTGATGTCGCCGCCCACGGCCAGGCGCACGTCCACGTCATAGCCCTTCTGCGCGAGCCAGGCCTTGATGCCCGCATACGGGGAAATCATCGCGGAGGCCTCCGGACGGCCGGAGTACGGGCCGAGCTCCACGTCGTCGGCCTGCGGACCGATGAGCGCGATGCTCTTGATGGCCTTGGGATCGATCGGCAAGGCCTTGCCCTCGTTCTTGAGCAGGACCGGCGTGCGGACGGCGATCTCGGCCGCCAGGGCGCGGTGCGCGGCGGATGCCACACGGGCCGCCTCGAACTTGGTGTAGGGCACCATCTGCTCAGGGTCGAATTCGCCCGTACGCATGCGGATGGTGAACATATTGATGAGCGCGCGGTCGATGTGAGCCATCGGCAGGATGCCCTGCTCGTAGGCGCTGATCGCGTAGCGCTGGTAGATGCTTCCGCAGTCGGAATCCACGCCAGCCTCGAGGCCCATCGCCGTGGCGATTTCGCGCGTGGCGGCATAGTAGTGGCCGTCGAAGATGTCCTGGATGGCGGCGCAGTCGCCCGTCACATAGCCCTTCATACCGTAGGTCCGGCGGGCCAGCGTGTCGAGGTAGAAGGCGCTCGCGGACGTCGGGACGTGATTGACGGCGTTGTAGGAGGACATGATGGAAGGGAGCTTCTCGTCTTCGATCAGGCGCTTGTACGGGTAGAGGTAGAATTCACGCATGTCGCGGCTGTCCATATTGGAGCTGCTGACGTGGCGGTCGAATTCGCTGTTGTTCGCGAAATAATGCTTGGCCGTCGGGACGGCCTTGAGGTATTTCGCGTCAGCGCCCATCATGCCGCGCACGAAGCCGCGGGCCATTTCGGCCGCGAGGAACGGATCCTCGCCATAGGACTCGCCGGTACGGCCCCAGCGGGGGTCACGGACCGGCTCGACGACCGGCGACCAGAAGGTCAGGCCCTTCGTGCCGGTCTGGAAGATGGCGCGACCCTCGTCGGCGATGGCATCCGCCATCCACTCAGCCACGGAAGGATCCCAGGTGGAGCCGATGGCCACGCTGTTCGGATAGGAAGTCGGGCCGAGAAGCCCCACGGAGGGGTTGGCACCGGCGAGCACGCCGTGCAGGGCCTCGCTCCAGACGTTGTAGTTCTTGATGCCGAGCCGCGGCACGGCGGCCATGTTGTTACCCAGCAGGCTCTGCTTCTCCTCGAGCGTGAGGCGCGAGACCAGGTCCGTCGCGCGCTCCTCGAAAGAGTAAGCCGTGTTCAGGTAAATCGGCAGCTGGCTGTCCTGCGCCAGCACGGAAACGCCGGCGACCAGCGCCAGCGCTCCTGTCATGAATACTTTACGGATACAGTTCATATTGGTTTTGTAACAGAGATTATTGGCTTTGTTTCTGTGTATGTATTCAAAGGTACGGATTATTCCCAATTTATCTATATTTGTATGTAACAATTTTTATCAAAATGATAACACTGAGACGCATCTTCCTTCTCGGGGCACTCCTGGCGGGCTTTGCCGCCCAGGCCCAGGACTCCGTCAGCCTCCGGATCAACGCCAAAGACATCGACGGACAGATCGATCCGCTCATCTACGGCCAGCTCTTCGAGCACATCTATTTCTCCGCCAACAACGGCGTCTGGCAGGAGATCATTTACGGCCGCTCCTTCGAGCCGGAGCACTACCCCGGCATCGCCCCGCGCGACGGCTACTTCGACGGCTGGTTCGCCGATGCCTCCGACGTGCTGCACTCGCCCACCCGCTACGAACAGCCTATCGAGCTGGTGAAGCTCGACACGGACAGCTACGACATCGAGATGGACGTGAAGTGGCGCGCCTACAAGCTCCCGGGACGGCGCTGGAGCGGCGGCCTGCTGGACCTGCGCTTCGCCGTGAAGGACCAGGCCGACGGCGAGCCGTATTTCCTGCGACTCTACGACCCCGCCTACGAGGGGCAGCGTTTCACCCTCGCGCAGACCGAGGCCCAGATCGAGGCCGACCGGCAAGCGCAGGCCCTCGCCCAGGCCCAGAAGCAGGCGGTCAGCGCCGAATTCTCCCTCGCCACGCGCGTGGAGAAGGAAGTTCCCTTCTTCGGCGGCCGCACCCGCAAGGTCGTGGCGCTGGAGTCTTTCGCCACGAAGGGCGCGCAGGCGACGCAGATCGACCAGCAGACCTGGCACCACGTCAAGGTCAGCTGCCGCGGTAAGAACATTACCGTGTGGTGGGACGGCCGGAAGATCCTTTCCAAGAGCGTCCCCACCAGCCGCCGGGAGAATACGATTACCCTCTGGGAGAATTACACCGAAGCCCTCTACCGCAACATCCGCATCAGCAGCGGCAAGCAGATCCTCTTTGAGGGCCTGCCCGAGCAGGTTCGCGTGCCGGATGTCGCTCCTGAGTGGACCGCCTTCGGCGATGCCGCCTTCAAGTTAGTGATGGGCGACGCGGTCAATATGGATTACGCCCAGCAGATCGCTGCCAAGGGCGCCTCCGGTCTGCAGCAAGGGCCTCAGGCCGTGCGGCCCGGCGATCCCTTCGTGGGCTCCGTCTATGCCAAAGGCGACGGCCGGGCGCGCCTGAGCGTCGGGCTGCGTAAGGACGGCCAGTGGATCGTTCGCCAAAGCCTGGGCTGCCCTTCGCCCGACTGGCAGAAATTTGAATTTACCCTTGACGCTGGGGCCTACGAAGGCGATGCGGACTTCGCCATCGCCGCCGAGGACGGCACCCTGCTCATTGACCAGGCCTCCCTGGGTACCCGTGCCGGCCAAGCCCTCGGCGGCTTCCGGCCGGACATTTTCCAGGCCGTCAAGGACCTGCATCCGACCTGCCTGCGCTGGCCGGGCGGCGGTTATGCCGCCCAGTACGACTGGAAATGGGGCATCGGCCCGCAGGAGGCCCGCCGCCGCTGGGACCACTGGCAGTGGCTGGACTACGACCAGAACTGCTTCGGCACCGACGAGTTCATCCGCTTCTGTCGCGAGATGGATTCCGAGCCCGTCATCGTGGTGAGCGTGGGCTTCGAGCGTCCGGAGTCCGAGTACCAGCAGTTGCTGGAAAATGCCGTCAACTGGCTGCGCTACTGCAACGAGCCCGCCACGGGCGAATGGGGCGCCAAGCGCGCCGCCAACGGCCATCCGGAGCCCTACAACGTCAAGTACTGGGAGATCGACAATGAGATGTGGGAAATGGGCATCGAGCGCTACGAGAAGTGTGTCCGCGACTATTCCACGGCCATGCGCGCCGTCGATCCGTCGATCAAGATCATCGTCTGCGGCGGCTTCCCGGAGGACGAGGCCTTCCTGAACCGCTCCGGCCGCTACTTCGACTACATGTCCCTGCACCACTACGAGCAGCAGGGCGGCTACGCTACCGGTCCCGCCCGCCTCGCGCAGCAGTACCAGCATTACGCGGATATGATCGCGACATGCCCGAACCCCAACATCAAGCTGTTCATCTCCGAGTGGAATCTCAACAGCACCGACTGGCGCACGGGCCTGTTCGCCGGCGGCTTCCTGAACGTCTGCGAGAACCTGGACGTGGTGGCGATGGGCGCCGCGGCGCTCTTCATCCGCCGCACCGACGCTCCCGACTGGGACAACGCCTTCATCAACTTCGACTACCAGGGTCTCTTCTGCGCCCCGAACTACCTCGTCACCGAGCTCTGGGAGGACCACTACGCGCCGTATCGCCTGGCGTATGAGGGAGATACGAAAGACCTGAGCGTCTCCGCCACCCTGGCCCGGAACGCCGGCAGCGTCATCGTCAAGGTGGTCAACCCCACCGACACCGCCTACACCCTGACGCTCGACGGCAACTGGGGTCCCCTCTCCGGCGCTGAATACGAATTCTACGCCCCGGGCGACCTGCTCGCCGCCAACACGATGGAGCAGCCTCACGCCCTCGTCCGCCAGGCCCAGGCCCTGCCGCTGACCGCAGCCGACGGGTCCGACCGCCTCGTCGTGACCGTCGCTCCCCTCTCCGCCGGCGTCATCACCCTGAATCGGGAATAGAAAACCACCGAATTCTGTTACAGAATCGGAAAAAAGCAAATCCGGAACTGAAAACGTCATGTTTCAGTTCCGGATTTGCTTAGTGGATTCGGAGCTAAGCGCCCCCGGGGTCCGGGGGGTTAGCCCACCGGTAATTAGCCTAGCGGAAGGAGATCCAGTCGATCTCGATGGAGCCGGAGGCAAGCTCGGCGGTGATGTCCTGCATGCCGACGGCCTTGCCCTGCTTGGCCGGGAGGACCACCTCGGTCCAGTCGGCGGAAGCCGGGATCGTGTAGGCCACGCTCTTGCCGGCACCGACGGTGACGTTCAACACGGCGCCGTCACCCTTGGCGCGCAGGACGATGTTCTTCGGAGCCTTGGCGCCGAAATCCACGTCGTTGAAGCGCACGCGGTCGTACGGCTGCGTGAAGCGGACCTTCCAGCCGGCGAAGTAGTTGTACTCGTCGAGGTAGTCGATCTTCGCACCCACGCACTCGCTGTATCGGTCGATGTTCAGCTCGTCGGAAGCCTTGAGGTAACCCACGCCGCGCCAGGTCGGAACGACCGGGATGATGGTGCCGTCCTCGCGGAAGGACACCTTGTCCACGCGCACGGAGCGGTTCTTGTCGAAGGTCGGGCTGAAATCGTTGTGGTGGTAGAAGAGGTACCACTCACCCTTGAACTCCACGAAGGAATGGTGGTTGGTCCAGCAACCGACCGGAGACTCCTCCATGAACACACCCTTGAACTCGTACGGGCCCAGCGGGCTGTCGGACATGGCGTAGCAGAGGGTCTCGGTGCCGCCGTCCAGGCGCACCCAAGGATAAGTCAGATAATACTTGTCGCCGCGGCGGAACATGAACGGGCCTTCGGTCTGGCCCTTCGGGAAGGTCTCGTCCAGACGGACGGCCGGACCCTCGATCGAGGTCATGTTGTCGGCAAGCTTGGCGCCGCGCAGGCCCATGCCGGACCAGATGATGTAGATGGTGCCGTCATTGTCCTTGAAGACGCAGGGGTCGATACCACCCGTACCCTGCACGGTGTTCTCCTCGATGGTGAAAGGACCGGAGGGGCTGTCGGAGACGGCCACGCCGATGCCAAAGCCGAAGCCACGGCCGCGCTTGGGCGCGTTCGGGAAGTAGAAATAGTACTTGCCGTCCTTCTCCACGCAGTCCGGGGCCCACATCGAGTTGGCCTTCGGGTCGCCCCAGGGAACGTCCTTCTGGTCCACGATGTTGCCGTGGTCGGTCCAGTGGGTCATGTCGTCGGTGGAATAGACGTGGTAGTCGGACATGCAGAACCACGGCTGCTCGCCCTGATACTTCACGGTCGGGATGTCGTGGGAAGGATAGAGATACAGGCGGCCATTGAACACGTGCGCGGACGGGTCGGCGGAGAACTGATTGGTAATCACCGGGTTCGTGCCGGTCACGAAGCTGCCGCCCTTCTCGAAGCGGACCTTGTCGAGGAAGTTGGTCATGGAGCGGAGCGTGTACTCCGTGTACATGTTGAAGCCGTGGCCGCCGCCGTCCACGAGGTAGAGTTCGGTGCGGACACCGGCCTTGTCCAGCATCTCATAGAGACGGACACCCACGCAGTGAGGCACCACGTTGTCGGCCGTGCCGTGGAAGACGACCACCGGCGGATCGTTGGGGTCGATGTAGTTAGTGGCGTTCAGCGCCTTGAAGCGCTCCTCATTGCCCTTGAAGGAGAAGCCCATCACGGCCTCCTCGGGAGCGTGGTTCCAGGTGTCCTCGGCTGCGCCGCAGCTCATGTAGTTGAGATCCACGGGGCCGGACCAGTCGCAGGCCGCATTCACGCGGCTGCTGAACTCGAGGTTGCCACCCACGTTGCCTTCCAGTTCCTGCACACCGCCGCTCGTCGCGGCCAGCGAAGCGAGGTGGCCGCCGGAAGAGAAGCCGGACGTGGCCACGAAGGAAGGATCGAAATGATACTTGTCAGCATTGGCGCGCACCCAGCGGACCACACCCTTGATGTCCTGGATCTGGGCCGGGAACTTGGCGTCCTGCGAGGAACGGTGGTTCGGGCAAACCACGGCGTAACCGGCATCGAGCAGGGCGTTCACGATGGTGCCGAGGTCAGCCATGCCCTTGGAATTGTTGGAATACCAGGCGCTGCCGTAGATGTGGACCACGACCGGATAGGAAGCCTTCTGCATACGCGGCAAATAGACATCCAGTTGGTGATAGACCTGGCCGTCACCCGCGTAGTCAATGTCCTTGAACTGCTCGGAGCAGTGGACGTCGATCTTGGGCATCTGGAAGCCGCCGAAGCCACCGGCGGGCTGGGCCTGCAGGGAGATGGCCCCCGCCAGGCCTGCGATCAAAAGAAATATCTTCTTCATCATTAAAAAAATTGTTTCGCTCCGAAAAAGGTTTTAGCGTTATTCCGGGTCTGACCCGGAATCTCAACCCTCAAATATAAATTATTTCCGCCGAAAACCCAATCGCTCCCGCACGAAAAAGGGCAATTTGAGCGAATAATAATAACCAAAGACGGCAAATTATAACTCCCCCTCGTCCAGCCGGCGCCGCCGCTCGGCGGGCGAATCCGGCGCCGGGGCGCTGCGCCGCGCGCGGCAGACGTCGCACGTACCGCAGTCCTCGCTCTCCTCCTGGCCGAAATAGCGCAGCAGCCAGCGCGAGCGGCATTCCTCCGAACCGGATGCGTACTCGATCATCGCGTCGGAGCGGGCGCGGGCGTTGTCCAGCAGGAAGTTATACTTCTCCTTCTGCAGATCTACATTGCCCGGCATCAAGCGGTTATGGTGCAGGAAGACGACGCTGCAGCGGTCGCCGGGGATGTATTTGATGATATGCTCCAGCGAGGTGCGGTAGAGCAGCTGGCGGAGCAGCGGAATGGTCAGCGAGAGGGCCGCGGCCACGCTCTCCTCACGGATGGGCACGGGCCAGGAGAAGATGCCCGAGTAGCGGCGCATCAGCACCTCCAGGAGCGAGACCATCGCCGGGTCCGGCAGGTCGATGTCATAGAGCGTATTGCGATCCACGAGAATACCCACCTGCGTGGCAATCTCCACGTCTTCCGAGAAGGTCAGGTGCTCCGCGCGCTCGAGGTACTTCAAAGCGTAATGCACGGGCGCGCGTTCCAATTTAAAGTGCTTCGCGAAAGCCTCCAGGTCAAACTTCAGCTGGCGGCCCGCCCCGGCCTCGTAGGGTATTTCGAAAAAGATGTGCAGCTTCTGGTAAATGTCCTCGATGTACGAAAGCGAGGGGAAGGACACCTCCCGGAGCTGCTGCAGGCGCCGCACGTCGGTGGCGTTCCAGAGCAGCACGGCGTAGGACGGCTTCCCGTCGCGCCCCGCACGCCCGGCTTCCTGGAAATAAGATTCCGGGCTCTCCGGCAGACCCGTGTGCGCAACGAAGCGCACGTCGGGTTTGTCGATGCCCATGCCGAAGGCGTTCGTGCAGACCATCACGCGGATCTCCCCGCGCTTCCAAGCCTCCTGGCGCGCCGCTCGCGTCTCGCCGGACAGGCCTGCATGGTAATAGGAAGCGCTGATCCCGTTCGCCGTGAGGAACGCGGCCGTCTCCTCGCAGCGGCGACGGTGGCGCATATAAACGATGCCGGAGCCCTCCACCCCGCGGCAGATGTCCAGCAGCTGGCCGCTCTTGTCCTCGCAGCGGCGCACGATGTACGAAAGATTGGGCCGCTCGAAGCCGCTGCGAAGCAGTAGCCGCTCGCGAAATTCCAGCTTGTCCATGATGTCCTCCGCCACCCGCGGCGTGGCCGTGGCCGTGAGGGCGATCACGGGCGCGTCCACCGTCTTCCGTAATTCACTGATGGTCAGGTAGTCCGGACGGAAATCATAGCCCCACTGCGAGATACAGTGCGCCTCGTCCACGACGATGTAATTGATCGGCAGCAGCGACAGCCAGGACTGGAAGAGGGCCGTACCCAGCCGTTCGGGCGAAACATAAAGAAACTTAAAATCGCCATAAGCGGCGTTGTTCAGCACCAGCTCCACCTCGCGGCGTTCCATGCCCGCATGGATGGACAGCGCGCGGATGCCCCGCGCTTCGAGGTTCTGCACCTGGTCCTTCATCAGGGCGATCAATGGCGTGACAACGAGCGCGATCCCCTCGCGCATCAGCGCCGGAACCTGGAAGCAGACGGACTTACCTCCGCCCGTGGGCAGGATGGCGAGCACGTCCTTGCCGTCCGCCGCAGCGGAGATAATCTCCTGCTGCATCGGACGAAAGGCGTCGTAGCCCCAATACTGTTTCAGGACATCCAGTGCTTCCATCAGGGCAAATGTAGGAATTTTTCCCAGAAACTCCCCGTGGCACAGACTTTGGATTTTTCCCGGAAAATTACTATATTTGCCCGATTCTAAGGAATCGGCAAAATGCAAGTCATTCAAGTAAAGTTTTAAAACATAAAAGTTATGCCTAAGATCGATTTAAGCAAGTACGGCATCAAGGGAGCGACTGAGATCCTCTACAATCCTACTTATGAAGTCCTCTACAACGAGGAGACCAAGCCCGGCCTCGAGGGCTACGACAAAGGTCAGGTGACCGAGCTCGGCGCCATCAACGTGATGACCGGTGTCTATACCGGACGTTCTCCTAAGGACAAGTACATCGTGATGGACAAGAACTCCAAGGACACCGTGTGGTGGAACACCCCGGACTATCCGAACGACAACCACGAGATGTCCGAGAAGGTCTGGAAAGAGGTCCGCAGCCTCGCTGTCAAGCAGCTCAGCGGCAAGCGCCTCTTCGTCGTGGACGGCTTCTGCGGTACCCACAAGGACACCCGCATGAAGATCCGTTTCATCATGGAGGTGGCCTGGCAGGCCCACTTCGTGACCAACATGTTCATCCGTCCGCAGAACCAGGCCGAGTTCGACCTCGAGCCTGACTTCGTGGTCTACTGCGCCGCCAAGGCCAAGGTAGACAACTACGCCGAGCTGGGCCTCCGCTCCGACACCTGCGTCGCCTTCAACGTGACCAGCAAGGAGCAGGTGATCCTCAACACCTGGTACGGCGGTGAGATGAAGAAGGGTATGTTCTCCATGATGAACTACTTCCTCCCGCTGAAGGGCATCGCCGCGATGCACTGCTCCGCCAACACCGACATGAACGGCGAAAACACCGCCATCTTCTTCGGTCTGTCCGGCACCGGCAAGACCACCCTTTCCACCGACCCGAAGCGTCTGCTCATCGGCGACGACGAGCACGGCTGGGACGACGAGGGCGTCTTCAACTTCGAAGGCGGCTGCTACGCCAAGGTCATCAAGCTCGACAAGGAGTCTGAGCCCGATATCTACAACGCCATCCGTCGCGACGCGCTCCTCGAGAACGTGACCGTCGACGCTGAGGGCAAGATCGACTTCAACGACAAGAGCGTCACCGAGAACACCCGCGTGAGCTACCCGATCTACCACATCAACAAGATCGTCCGTCCGCTCTCCCAGGGTCCCGCTGCCAAGCAGGTGATCTTCCTGTCCGCCGACGCTTTCGGCGTGCTGCCTCCGGTCTCCATCCTGACCCCGGAGCAGACGAAGTACTACTTCCTGAGCGGCTTCACCGCCAAGCTCGCCGGTACTGAGCGCGGTATCACCGAGCCTACCCCGACCTTCTCCGCCTGCTTCGGCCAGGCCTTCCTGGAGCTGCACCCGACCAAGTACGCCGAGGAGCTCGTCAAGCGCATGGAGAAGAGCGGCGCCAAGGCCTACCTCGTGAACACGGGCTGGAACGGTACCGGCAAGCGTATCTCCATCCGTGACACGCGCGGTATCATCGACGCCATCCTGGACGGCAGCATCGACAAGGCTCCGACCAAGAAGATCCCTTACTTCAACTTCGAGGTTCCGACCGAGCTCAAGGGTGTCGACACCGGTATCCTCGATCCTCGCGACACCTACGCCGACGCAAGCGTGTGGGAGGAGAAGGCCAAGGATCTCGCCGGCCGCTTCATCAAGAACTTCCACAAGTACGAGTCCAACGAGGCCGGTAAGGCTCTCGTCGCCGCTGGTCCGCAGCTGTAGTCCTGACGGACTCCAGCTGGGACAGAGTCCCCTATTACTGAGGGGCGTTCCCCTCAGACTCCCCCAGTCGCTTCGCTCCGACTGCCAGGAATAACAGAAAAAACCGCTCCGAAAGGGGCGGTTTTTTGTATTTTATTCCTATCTTTATCGTCAACATTCAAACTAAACCTATTCAAAAGCATTATGACTCTCATCATTGTCATTGCCGTCATCGCCCTCCTCGTTCTGTGGGTGATCTCCGTCCAGCGTAAGCTCGTCAACCAGGATGAGCTCTGCAAGAACTCCATGAGCACCATCGGTGTCCAGCAGGAAAGCCGCTGGGACGCCCTCACGGGCATGGTCGAACTCATCAAGTCCTACAACGAGCATGAGTACAACACCCTCCGCGACGTGATCGCCCAGCGCCGTCCCATCGACGGCAACAGCAGCGCCGAGGAAGCCGACCTGCAGGAGAACCTCATGAGCCAAGTGGCCAGCCGCCTGAACGTCGTGATCGAGCAGTATCCCGACATCAAGGCCAACGCCAACTACACCAAGGCGATGGACGCCGTCGACAAGTACACCAACATGGTTCGTACCAGCAAGATGGTTTACAACGACACCGCTACCAACTACAACAAGCTGATCCGTCAGATTCCGGATTCCTTCGTGGCCAGCCTGTTTGGCTTCAAGGTCCGTGAGTACCTCAAGATCGAGGACCAGAAGACGGGGATGCCTTCCCTTAAGATCTAAGAATGAAGCGGTGGATTACCTTATTGGCGGCATTGGTTACGACCTTTGCCGCTTTTGCCGATGAGCAGAAGGTTTACGACCTGGACATCACGGTAACGCTCCAGGCCTCGGGCGTGGCGCAGATCCACGAAGTCTGGGACCTCGACACCGGCGACGGCATCACCGAGTGGTACCTCCCCCGGGAGAACCTCGGCAACATCATGGTCGGCAACCTCGTCGTCTCGGACGAGCAGTACAACGGCGGAGCGTCCTTCACCGATACCGGTGAATGGGACGTGGACCGCAGCCGCCGGCAGAAGACCGGCAAGAGCGGCATTGTCCACAAGCACAATGGCGTCGAGCTCTGCTGGGGCATCGGCGAATACGGACACCACGTCTTTCACGTCCGTTATGAGATGACCAACTGCGTCAAGACGCTCAGCGACTTCGACATGTTCCATATGCAGCTGGTCAACGACGAGCAGAAGACTCCCCCGCAGCACGTGCGCGTGACGATCAACGCCGACCCGGCGTCCGTGAAGGCCGTGCTGGACACCGCCAGCACGCGCGTCTGGGGCTTCGGCTACGAAGGAACGGTCGCCTTCCTGGAAGGCGGCGGCGTGGTCTTTGAATCCTCCGAACCCTTCGGCTACTACAGCTCCGTAATCGCCCTGCTGCGCTTCGATAAGGGGATGTTCAACTCCCCCAGCGTCGAGGACCGCGACTTCCAGGAGGTGCTCGACCGGGCGATGGAAGGCGCCGACTTCGGTCCCCGCGGGGGCGATTATGATGACGAGGATGACGACTGGTGGGCCGGGCTGATTACCTTCTTCGCGATGTTCTTCGGCATCGGCAAATTCTTCAAGAAGAGCAGCGGCCACGTCAGCAGATGGGACAAGAAGAAGTTCCTCGGCGCCAAGGAGAGCGAGATCAGCTGGTACCGCGACGTCCCGATGGACGGCGACCTGATCGCCGCCGACTATGCCCTCTCCCGCCTCGGCGAGGACCGCAAGAAGAACGCCCTCGCCTCCGCAGAGATCCTTCGGATGATCTACCAGGGCTACCTGGACGTGCGCAAGGACGCCAGCGGCAAGGTCGAAATCACCTTCGCCGACAGCAAGTACGGCAAGGGTGAGATGGATTCCATCGCCAGCGACCTCTGGAGCATGATGCTGGAGGCCTCCGGCGACGACCGCGTCCTCCAGGACAAGGAGTTCTCCGTCTGGTCCAACAAGAACAAGAAACGGCTCTACAACTGGACCGAGAAGATGACCCTGATGGGCAAGAAGCGCTTCCGCGACAACGGCTGGATGCAGACCGCAAACACGAAGACCACGCCCGAGGGGCAGCTGGAGGTCCAGCGTCTGGTGGGCTTCCGCAAGTTCCTCAGCGACTTCACCCTGACCGGCCAGCGCGAGACCATCGAGGTGCACCTGTGGCAGGATTACCTCGTCTATGGCGCTCTGCTGGGCATTGCCGACAAGGTGGCCAAGCAGCTCAAGGACATTGATCCGGTGCTCTTCGAGCAGACCATCGGCTACGACTACACCACTTTCAACGGTGCGCTGAACTCCCTGAACAGCCTGTCGCGCTCCATCACGAGCGCCAACCGCTCCTATGCGGCCTCCACCTTCTCCGGCGGTGGCTGGAGCGGCGGTGGCGGCCACAGCTCCTTCGGGGGTGGCGGCGGCTTCAGCGGCGGCGGCCACGGCGGTGGCGGACGGTAGTTCCGCAGCGGCAGAAACGGCAGTTGCCCCCGGAAAGCTGAAAAAATCCCCGCTGGGGAGAAGCTTTCCGGGGGCAATTCCGTATTCAGCCTCAGTCTAAGAAATCTGGCTGTAATCTTTTACGATGTATTTCTCCTTCCGCAGTTCCCGCACGAGCGGGGCGTTCTGCGGAGCGGAGAGCATCGGATCCGCGTCCAGGACCTGCCCGGCGTAGATACGGGCTTCGGTGAGGAGCTGGCCGTCCTTGGCCAGCGAGGCGATGTTCAGGCTGATGGGCAGACCGCTCTGCTGCGTGCCCTCGAGGTCGCCGGGGCCGCGCATCTTCATGTCCTGCTCGGCGATTTCGAAGCCGTCCTCGGTCTGGCACATCAGATCCAGGCGCTGCTGCGCTTCCTTCGACGTCTTGACGTCTTTGACCAGGATGCAGTAGGACTTCTCGGCACCGCGCCCCACGCGGCCGCGCAACTGATGAAGCTGGCTCAGGCCGAAGCGCTGGGCGCTCTCGATCACCATCACGGAGGCATTGGGCACGTCCACGCCGACTTCGATCACCGTCGTGGAAACCAATATGTTGGCTCGTCCCGCCACAAAGGCGGCCATGTTGAAATTCTTCTCTTCGCTGCTCTGCTGCCCGTGGACGATGGCCACCTTGTAGTCCGGCAGCGGGAAGGCGCTGACGATCTCCTCGTAGCCCTGCTCCAGGTTCTGCAGGTCCATCTTCTCGCTCTCGAAGATGAGCGGGAAGACGACGAACACCTGCCGTCCGCGGGCAATCTCCTCCCGCATGAACTTATACATCGCCGCCCGGCGGTTCTGCCCAATGCACATCGTCTGGACGGGCTTGCGGCCCGGCGGCATCTCGTCGATCACCGACACGTCCAGATCCCCGTACAGGGTCATCGCCAGCGTCCGCGGTATAGGTGTCGCCGTCATTACGAGCACGTGCGGCGGGACCCGGTCGGCCTGGCCGGCAGAGGCCTGTCTCGGAAAACCGTGGCCACCCATGGCCTCGTAAATGGGGGGGACCCGCTGCTCCGCAGTGGGGGGGATGAGCGAAGCGAAGTTTTCGGGGACAGGGCCTCTGCCGACCAGCGGCCCTTTCGACCAGAGCTTCGAACGCTGCTCCACGCCGAAGCGGTGCTGCTCGTCGATGACGGCGAGGCCCAGGTTGCGGAAGACGACGTTGTCTTCCAGCAGCGCGTGCGTGCCCACGATGATGCCCAGCGAGCCATCCTCCAGGGCGGCGTGGATGGTGCGCCGCTCCTTCTGCGTCGTGCTGCCCGTCAGCAGCGCACACTGCACGGAGGTGGGTTTCAGATACTTCTGGATATTGGCATAGTGCTGCTGCGCAAGCACCTCGGTCGGCGCCATGATGCAGGTCTGGAAGCCGTTGCCGATGGCCATCAGGCAGCTCAGCACGGCCACCATCGTCTTGCCGGAGCCCACGTCGCCCTGCAGCAGGCGGTTCATCTGGTGGC
>JAEFAI010000028.1 GCA_016291185.1 Bacteroidales bacterium | reverse complement strand
GACCTCCTTGCCGGCGGTCGCGAAGTAGCGGTAGCCGACCCAGATTCCCTCGGCATACTCGGTATAGTCGACGTCCTTCGTGAGACGGCGCTGGTTCCCGCCGGTAATCGCGGCGAACGGGTTCATCGAGTTGCCGCCGGTGTAGGCGTACGGGAAGTTGAAGGAGGACGGGATGTCGAAGTAGTTGACGGGGAAGGTCATCGGGAGCTTGCCCGAAGGGTTCGCGTTGCCGGCGAGGATGTCGGCGACGGCGTAGCCGCCTTCCTGGCCCGGCGTCCAGGCGAGGAGCACGGCGTCCGGCAGGTTCTTCCAGGACGCGGTCTCGATCACGCCCCCGATGTTCAGGACGACGATGACTTTCTTGCCGGCGACATGATAGGCGTCGCAGAGGTTCTGGAGCATTTCGCGCTCGGCGCCGGTCAGGGTCCAGTCGCCGTCTTCGGCCTTGCGGTCGCCGCCTTCACCCGCGTTGCGCGTGATGGTCAGGACGGCGAGGTCGGTCGAAGCGACCTGGCGGTTGATAAAGGCGCGGGAGACCTCCATTTCCGGGGTCACGGGGTCGCCGAGCAGGACGCCGGAGCCGCCGTTGCCGGCGTTCGCCATCGTGGTCTTGATGTACGGGATGTACTGCCGGTACCAGGTCTTGATCGCCGCGTTGAGCTTGAAGCCGCGGGACTCGAGGCCGTCGGCGACGCTGCGGACGTAGGCCTTGTTGACGTTGCCGGAGCCGGTGCCGCCGGCGACGAAGTCATAGGAGCCGACACCGTAGAGGGCGACGGTCTGGCCGCCGGAGAGCGGGAGGACGCCGTTGTTCTCGAGGAGGACGATGCCTTCCTCGGCGGCCTTCAGGGCCACTTCGGCGTGGGCCTTGAGGTCCGGATTGTTGGAATACTTGTATTTCTTGAAGCGCGGGGTCTTCACGATGAATTCGAGCATGTTCTTCACGCAGAGGTCCACGTCGGCGATGGCGAGCGTGCCGTTGTTCACGGCCTCGACGATGTCGGCGATCTGGCGGTCGTCACCGGGCTCGAGGAGGTCGTTGACGGCGTGGATCTGGGCGGCGCTGTTGCGGCGGCCGGTCCAGTCGGTCATCACGATGCCCTTGAAGCCCCATTCTTCGCGGAGGATGTCGTAGAGCAGCTCGCGGTCTTCCTGGGTATAGGGGCCGTTGAGGCGGTTGTAGGAGGACATGACCGTCCAGGGGTCGGACTCGCGGACGGCGATCTCGAAGCCCTTGAGGTAGAGCTCGCGGAGCGCGCGGGGGGAGATGCGGCTGTCGCCGTTCATGCGGTTGGTCTCCTGGGAGTTGGCGGCGAAGTGCTTGATGCTGACGCCGACGCCGTTGCGCTGGATGCCGTTGACGTAGGCCGCGGCGATCTTGCCGGTCAGGAGCGGATCCTCGGAGAAATACTCGAAGTTGCGGCCGCAGAGCGGGTTACGGTGAATGTTCATGCCCGGAGCAAGGAGCACGTCCACGCCATACTCGTGCACCTCCTCACCCATGGCGGTGGTCACCTGCTCCACGAGCGCGGTGTCCCAGGAGCTGGCGAGCAGCGTACCCACGGGGAAGCCGGTGCAGTAGAAGGTCTGGCTCGTCCCCTGACGGGTCGGCTGGATGCGCAGACCGGCAGGGCCGTCGGCCAGCACCGTCCCGGGGATGCCGAGGCGCTCGATCGGACGGGTGTTACCCGCCGCGCCGGGTACCTGGGCGGCGACGCCGGAGGTGACGCCGTTCACGATCTGGGCACGGGCGCCGCCCACCAGCAGGGTGGCTTTTTCTTCAAGGGTCATGGCGGCAAGGACTTCGTCGATGTTGTCCTTGCGGAGCTGCGGCTGGGCCAGGGCGGAGACGCCCGTGAGCAGCAGCGCTGCAATCATAATGGATTTCTTCATATCGGTTTTATTGGTGTTATTGACTAGTGGCACAAATGTAGGGATTCAGGAAGACTTTCATAGCATCCTGCCGTCCAGAAACTGTTCTGTTTGTTCAAAAGCGCCCGAAAGCTACCCGATCTGCCCGAGGGTTTCCTTCAGGATCTCCGACACGGTCGGATGCGGGAAGACGGTCTCCTGGAGCTGTTCGACGGTCAGCTTGTGCTCGATGGCCAGGCACGCGCCATGGA
Source organism: Bacteroidales bacterium (assembly GCA_016291185.1). The sequence goes on along the minus strand of JAEFAI010000028.1, from coordinate 28,577 downwards.
TCAGTTCAGAGCACGGATTGCCCAGCATGTGCACGCCGAGCACCGTTCGGGCGGCCCTGTCCACGAGGACCTTGCAGATACCTTCGCCCCGCTCGTTCTCGGCTACGAAGCGGCCGGAGAAAGCCATCGGAAGTTTCTGGACAAGCACATCCAGCCCCTTCGCGGCGGCCTCGCTCTCGGTCAGGCCCACCCCGGCAACTTCCGGGTTGGTATAAACTACGCCGGGGATGGCGTCATAGCGCATCCGGTCGGCTCTCCCGAGGATGTCGTTCACAGCCACCTCTCCCTCGCGGGAGGCGGTGTGCGCCAGCAGGGAGAAGCCCGTCACGTCGCCCGCGGCGTACACGCCCGACACGCTCGTGCGCATGTGTTCGTCCACCTGGATGCCATACGGCCTTCCAGCAGGATTCAGGGCAAGTTCGACGCCCAGGCTCTCCAGCCCGAAGCCGTCCAGCTTCGCCCGGCGCCCCACGGACACGAGGATCTTGTCCCCGTGCACGCGGCAGGTCTCCCCCGCCGGGGTCTCATAGACCACCGTGTCGCCTTCGACCGCCACGACCTTGCAGCCCAGCTGGAATTCAACGCCCTTCTTGGCGTACTGGGCCTGCAGCATCGCGCTGATCTCGTCGTCCATCGGGCCGAGGATCTTCGGGAGCATCTCCACCACCGTCACCTTCGTGCCGATGGAGTTGAAGAAGCTGGCGAATTCCATTCCGATCACGCCGCCGCCGATGATAACCAGCTCCGCAGGCTGCTCCTCCAGCGCGAGGATCTCGCGGTTGGTCACGACGGCCGCGCTCTCGCGCAGGCCGGGAATGGGCGGCACCACCGCCTCGGAGCCGCTGCAGATCAGCAGGTTCCGGGCGAAAAATTCTTCGCCGTCGGCCACGACGGCAAAGGCTTCCCCGCTGCGCCCTTGGATCTGCGCCTGTGCGGCCACCACCTGCACGCCCGCCGCCTTCATCTGCGCCTTCACGCCGGCGACGAGCTTGCGCACCACCTTCTCCTTGCGCTTGAAGATGGCGCCGAAATCGACAGCGGGCGCCTCCACGCTCACGCCATAGCGGTCGGCGTGCTGCGCGTAATCAAACACTTTGGCGCTGTATAGCAAGGTCTTGGTGGGGATGCACCCCTCATTGAGGCAGACGCCTCCCAGGTTATTCTTTTCGAACAGGATGACGGACAGTCCGGCAGTGGCAGCACGTCCCGCGGCCACGTAACCGCCGGGACCTCCTCCGATAATGGCTAAATCGTGCATAAAAATGGCTTAGTGGTCTTCCGCAAATTTACGGCGATTTTTTGATATTTTCCTCAAAAAGCTTATCTCGAAGTCACAATATATTCGTGCGCACCAACAGTGACGCTCACCCGGAGGAATTCTTGCTTTTATCACGGATTGTCACTACATTTGTATAGGTATGGTCGTGAAGTCGGCCGGTAAAGGAAATACGGAGCATGCTTATCTTCTTGTTCTGAAGAACTGCTCCCTTCGAAAGAAATATTATCTTATTTCCTGTCAGCGGGGGTATTCTCCAACGTTGCAGGGAAACAATAGCATCAAACAAATAGCACCATGGATATTCCTAAAGGGAAGACGCGGCCTGAGGTAAAGGTTCGCGAAACAATAATAAAAGATTTCTACGCAAGATGGATTGCTGACAATCCATCCAAGTCTGTCTGGAATCACTCCCTTAAAGCCGAAATCAAGGTTAAACAATTATCATACAACGAGACATACGAACATGCCGCGCGCTCGTATGAATCCACCATGGCCGTTTTTCAATTGACCGAGATCCTTTCGAAAGCAGTCAAGGTGTCCTCCGGGCCTAGAAAGCAGGGCAATAAAAATCAGAAGATGTTCTCCCGAATTATTCTTATGCGATATAAGAACATCCGACTAGTTGTTGGTTATCAGAAATCCAAAGGAGAATACGTTCAGTACTCGATTTCTGCAGCATCACCGACGGAAGATGAGATAAAATAAAAAGTCGCCTAGGCAGCGACTTTCAGCGGGGCTCGAATCAAGCATAATACTCAAAAGGGTTGTCAACCCTTCGGCGAAATCCCCGTGACGATTCCGATGCAAAGGTAATGCTTTTTCCACAAACTACAAATAAAACAACAACTTTAACAATGGAATAAAATGTTTCTACATCAAACCACAACCATGACGCAGGTACTGACTTACGCTCCGTGGTTGTTAGTCATTCCTTTTCTACATCAAACCACAACAGGAAGCATGGAAAATTCAATTTAAAAGGAGTTGTTAGTCATTCCTTTTCTACATCAAACCACAACCGACGAGGAGTTCATCAAGTCGTTGGAAAAGTTGTTAGTCATTCCTTTTCTACATCAAACCACAACAACCGGGCCCAATTGTCAATACAAAGGGCGTTGTTAGTCATTCCTTTTCTACATCAAACCACAACATTGTGGTCATCTATGTCTATGGTCCAGAAGTTGTTAGTCATTCCTTTTCTACATCAAACCACAACAGTAGGCCCGCTGCTTCTCCCTGATCGCGTGTTGTTAGTCATTCCTTTTCTACATCAAACCACAACTTGTGTGTGATTTATGCCTGCGCTCTACAAGTTGTTAGTCATTCCTTTTCTACATCAAACCACAACGTAGATGGCGCTCACCAGGTTCGGGCACTCGTTGTTAGTCATTCCTTTTCTACATCAAACCACAACTTGTCGTGGCCGCGCTCATTGCTGCGGCATGTTGTTAGTCATTCCTTTTCTACATCAAACCACAACGAAAGAGGTGGAGAGGCGAGGCGGAGAGCCGTTGTTAGTCATTCCTTTTCTACATCAAACCACAACTCTCGTCTTTGACGGTTTCCTTCTCACCGGGTTGTTAGTCATTCCTTTTCTACATCAAACCACAACGCTGTCGGCAATCAGTTCAAAATCTTCTGCGTTGTTAGTCATTCCTTTTCTACATCAAACCACAACCTTAGCGACATTTCCTTCACATATTCAATCATTTACGGACCGAACAAGGCCACAAAAACAATGTGAAACCAAGGAAGTGATTTGATTTTATCTCAAAAATATGATTTATTTAAAACAATTCCAACTGCTGCGGTGTTTCCGGACGCGCCTGCTCCACTTTTCCTTGATAGTTAATAATCTTCCCATACTGTTTGTCCGTCACAGATAATATACTTACCCTCCCGGAAGATGGGAGCGCCGCACGGATTCGTTTGGAGTGAACATCCATGTTTTCCTGCGTTGAACAGAAACGGATATACACAGAGAATTGCATCATCGTAAAACCGTCCTTTTCCAAATCCTTTCTAAACCGAGCAGCATCTTTCCGCTCTTTCTTCGTGGTAGTCGGAAGATCAAAGAAAACGAAAAGCCACATAACCCGATAAGCATTAATTCTGGAAAAAGAAATCATAATCGGGGGTATTCTAATCGTTTATCTTCTCCCCGCAAACACCGGCATAATGAAGCCGTCGTTAATGAAAGTCCAACTTCCAAAGGACGAGTTATATCATCAAATTGGGCATCCACTACCAAAAGGGATAAAAGCTTTTGTTTTGTTGCCGGCAAGAGTTCTCTCTGGCCATCTTGCCACAAATAATAAACTACCTGATCCACATAAGGCCGATACGGTTCCATGAGGTCATCCGCCAAGGGGAAAGCATTATACCGATTCTTGTGGAAAAGGCCAAATGAGGGGTAAAGACCGGACCCCATTATAGCTCGGGACATTGCAGCTCTAAGAATGGAATAGCCATAATTTAACAATGGATTTGATTCACCGCCAAAACGAGAGCGGTTAAACTCTTCTCCAAACAAGGCGCCCCAGTAAAACCGTGCAGCGACACCTTCGCGATTGTCCGAATCACCGCTCTTCACATTCATATACAATGGTTTAAGCAAGTCTCCATCCTTCTTAAGATCCGTCAAGAGGCGAGATTGATTCTCAATCTTCCTCTCCACAATTTGTTTCCAGAGACCTTTCTTTAAAGGCAACGAAGCATCAACTTGAAACTTATATGTTTCTGCTTGAATCGTGTTTGCCTCCAAGTTCATTAACATTGCCGATGGCATATGGTATTCGTTGCATATGACAACAGCACAATTATTCTCAGATAGAGCGTTGAGAACGGGGATAGTGATATTAACCTGCTGGTTTTCTATGACTACAAAACCAATATCCTCAATCGGCACAGTACGAACTTCCCCTGACGTATGGTTTTCGACGACAAGTTGACAGTTCCGGAGCGAAAGCTTACACGGATTAACGATAAATATGGTTCTTTTTACCATTATCCCTTTTTGAATACAATCTTTCCTGAGATGCTTAAATCGAAATCTATTCCTTCCACAAGAAATGATAATTGAGTGTGCAACAAAGTGATTACCGGTCGATAATCCGAGTCGCTGCGCCATACGCCATTCGATGACTTTAATTCAGAATCGGGGCGAGCTTCTTGATGGAATTTCAAGGAAACTGTCCCATATGAATACTTCTTCTGTATTATCATCGAAGACATGCCCGAGATCTTGTATAAACGGCGAGAGAGTTCCGATTGAGAACAAGTCAACAACTCTTTTGGATTGTCCTCATAGAAAAGAACCATCATCCCAACCTTAATTACAAAACGAATCGGATTACCTTTTTCGTCAACAGAAGGAATCCATGTATTGCAATTTCCTTCTTTTTGACATTTGACCGCATCCATCGTCGTATATAGATGGAACGACGGACGAGAGCCACAATAAACAGCCATACAATAGTTGCTGTCATTCGCTACATATAAAGACTGTTTATAATCTTTATCCGATTGATCGCGATGAGCCTTTAACTCAATTGGAGAGGCAATCGACGGAACGAACAATCTCACTTTCTTAATCGGGATCCGCTTCTCTTCGTTCATCCAAATGCCTTTTTCGATAGCAGTTTTCAGACTCCCAGCACGCTCCTTTGCTATTGTCACCTTCTCTCGAACGACATCATCGACGATATTTTTTATGTCTTTATCCTCTAACGAGTCTAATGGCTTACGAACGACGAAGCGTCTTTCACCATCTCTTAAGATTGCTCCATAATACGTATCTTTATGCAATGCCCTTCTTGCGGTATCACCTTGGCAATACATCACTTCCCCATTACGATTCCTAATTACCCTACCCCGCTCCCGGAGTTTTTTCCGTCCTCGCTTCATAATATAATCTGGACTATAATGAGAAACCATCAAGTTTTCAGAAGTAGCCAGAACATCTTCGGTAAAGGTTTTCCAGGGCTTCTCAAAAACCGGCTTTGGTCCTTTCCCAAATCGGAAAGAATCCATACGCTCCATATACCATTTCCATTGATCGTATTCTTTCTTTCCTATACATGCTATCGTAATAGCGTCGATGCAATGGTGAACGTGATTAACGCGTTCTTTCCGAGAATACTGATCTTGTAATCCCCATGCACGACGGAAGTCAGCCGTAGTCGCACCTTTGACGACATAGATTCTCGGGAATACAGAGTTCAAATACATTCTTGCATACTTGCCAATAATACCAATATCGACTCCTTGCCGGTTCGTAAACCCTTCTGGGACCGATGTCATAACAAAACGTTCATACTTACTCCGCCAATAATCCCGACGCATTTTGAACAAATGGACATTCTGAATCGCCCGGTCTTTCATCTCTTTTGTCGTCGCTGTCCGTTGAGCCTTTTTTGCTACAAAAACACGTTTCTCATACTCCTCAGCCCTGGTCTTCATAAACTCTACGTTAGCAAGAATTGCCGCGTGATTCGATAACTCCGAAGGGAGTTTAGTTCCTTTTTTGTCCCTATTGAATATATTATTACATAGTGTCTTGTTCGCTTGCGAATCATCACCACCCAAAGAACGTGGAATCGTATGTTCAATATCATATATATTCCCGTCCCCAATAAACCGTGTTATACCTATTTGCTCTCCAGTATAGAGACATCTATGTCCCTGTTCCTCCCAAAGCAAGAACTTCAAAATATCCGTATCACTTGGCACGATTCCCAGTTCCTTCTCAATCGTATCTTTGGCTGCGGCACGAGCTTTCTCGTTCTCTCTCTGGAACATCTCAATAGCACGTCTTTTATTGGCATCGTTGAGTCCTCGCGCGAACTCAATGTTAATCTTTGTCTCGGGCGAGATGAGCCGTTCCTCCAAAAGAGAGTTGATCAAAGCGCGCAAACGGAAAAGTGCCCGAAGTGCCATTGGATTCTTAAACGCCGACGTGCGAGGAGACTGAAGCAGAGTATCACCATGAGTGTCAGGCAAGGATTTAGGGTACAATTCCATGACGGATGGCTGATATAACTTCTCCGGATGGACTTCCTCTCCCGTTGAAAGGAGATAATCTGTTATTTCCTTATGCTTTGAACTTTCGCGATCAACGCCAGCATCTTCAAGAATAACCCGCACGTTGCCCATTATCGTTTCTATCTTTCTCTGATCGCTTCGAACGGCTTCCGGCAATGTATTAACAACATTTGCATAAAAAACCGCATGACTATAGATATAGCCCTGCTTTAACCACGGAAGGATCTTCCGGATAGCCTTTAAACTGATATTTGAATATCCCTGCGGTAAAGGAAACTTTGCCAGTATTTCTGCATCTTTGGGATCCAATTGTAGATTTCGACATAGCCACGTAGACAAAAGACTTTCATCCGAGAAAAAGAAAAGAGCATGCCAAATATCATCAATAATCCGTTCTTTCGATTTCCCTACTCCTTTTGTATACAAAGAGCATAATGTATCTGCCCAATCGTGCGAATACTTGCAATCCAAAGCAGACAAGATCGCGGCTATTACGGGGCATCCAGAAACAGTCAGGTCTCCGCGATAATTGAATTTATAGGGGGTTTGCGCCTGATCATCTCTAAAAGACCAGTTCTTTTTCCCTGCAATTTTTGTAGCAATCTCCTCAAAAGAGAAATGGGCTTTGCTCTTTCGGAAGAACAATGGAAGAACGGAAGCAATTTCATCATCATTTAACGTACGATACCCCTCATCAGAAAGCGAACGAAGTCGAACACTATTAAGGAATTGGTACATCCTGAACTCTTCAAAAGAAGGATGAGACACCGGGCAACGAGGTTTCCCCTTTTCAAATGGGCAGGTTCCTACGGAGCCTTTTTGAGATTTAAGCGGGCGCTGGTAAAAGATCGCACGTTCCAGTTCTTTGCAGAGTTGTTCAGGCAGATTTTGAAAACGACAAATCTCATTAAACTCCGCGCGATAGTGTTCCTCCCGGGAGGTGTATTTCGCACGAATCTTTTCGCCCCCGTTATATAAATGATAAAAATACTCACCAAGGTACTTACACCCCGCAGCTTGCATTTCTTTGGTAAGATTCGAGATTGCCTGTTTCACTTTTCCGTCTTCCGCCTCTTGCACTGAATCTTTACGCCCACTTAAAAAGCCACGGCGCTGATTTAGATGATACAATGCTCTACCCAATAGATAACGATCTGAGATACGAGTCAAATCCAGTTTCCTCGTCAGAGCAATATACCGATCATGGTATGGATTCTTTTCATCAATCTCGCTTGTTTTCTGCCAAGAGAGAAAGTCTGGATCCATCGGATAGCGTTTTTTTAATTTCCAGTCTGCCAACATTTCCGGAGGCAGATATGGACAGAAGCCACTCTTTACAAGGACTTTAAGAAGTTCTATCTTACGCAAACGGCGACGGAAATAATGTCGGCGGCTAGCCCGAGCGGCTGTTCTTTCTTGAACAGCAGGCTTTTCGTTTCCCTTTTCTCGCGCAACACCTTCTTGGAAAATGTGAACACCCTTATCGACGAGCGCACATGAATTATCTTCATTTCTATCAATGATGGCCCAACCAATAGAGTTGGTACCCAGGTCTAATCCAAGAATTCTGTCCATACCTTGCAGATATCAGTTTTAGTTTATATTTTTGTTGCGTAAGATTTTCTACATCTTATCACAATAAGGCTAAATGCCGAAGGATTAATTCCTATAGCCCCGCTTCGGTGGGGCTTTTTGTTTCAAATATAATTGATTCGATCTTATTATACAAGCATCTTCCAACAACAAGAAAGGATATCCACTTTATACAGTATCAATAAAATGGATATTATTTACCCAAGATAATACCTTTTGACCGCGAATTTTTGATATTTTCTGCCAAAAGACTAAATTCGCGGTTCACATTTCTCATGCATGAAATCCATCGAAGTCGTAGCGGCCATTATCCGGAAGGGGGACAAGATTTTTGCCACCCAGCGGGGCTATGGCGACTGGAAGGACTGGTGGGAATTCCCGGGCGGAAAAATGGAGCCCGGCGAGACGCCCCAGGCGGCGCTGGTCCGGGAAATCCGGGAAGAACTCTCCGCCGAAATCCATGTGGACGCCTTCCTGCACACGGTGGATTACGACTACCCGCAGTTCCACCTCACGATGCACTGCTACCTGTGCTCCCTCATGGGCGAAGCGCTGCACCTCAACGAGCACGAAGCGGCGCGCTGGCTCACCGCCGACACGCTCCGCTCCGTCCAATGGCTCCCGGCCGACGAGGAGCTCCTTCCCCTCATCGAGCAGGAACTGAATAAGACGAACTCGACAACCAATAAGAATTAACATTAATCTTTAAGACAATGAAACATTTTCTGATGACGCTCGCAGCCGTCCTTTGCTGCGCCACCCTGTTCACCTCCTGCAACAAGGATAATCCCGACCAGCCCGCGGGACCGGACACCACCCCCGTCGCCGCCGTGATGGACTACTCATTTGAAGTCTCCGACGACCTCCTCAACGCATTCGACCTGACCGTGGAGTACTACGATGCCACCGGGGCCGTAAAGTCCGAGGCCATGACGTCAAAATCATGGACCAAGACCGTGAAATCCAACCAACTGCCCGCCACCCTGGGCGCCCGCGTGAACATCAAGCTGAAGAGCGGTTTCGATCCTTCCAAAGAAGGAGTATTCAGCGCAAAGCACCTCTACGGCTACCAATACGATTGCATCAACAAGAGCGGCGAAAAAATAGGGAAAGGGGGCATTTCCACCATGGAAGGCGGCTCCAGCATGAAGTATGAAAAGGTTCCCGCCTATGCCGAAAGGTATCAGGACAAGCCCATCATGAAGTTTCTCTTCAACATCGCCGCCGACGGCACCGCCACCAGCGGCAGCTGGGATTGATAAATCTCGGAACCATTATTATCCTCACAGATCCAGACAAAACCGCACCACCACCTCCCTTGGCCGCAAATGCGTCAGGGTATAGGACTGCATCGTGGAGGAGATGTGCACCCGTTCATATTGCGATACTCCCACCAGGTTACGAGCCGACAATGACAGCTCCCACCGGTCCGCCTTGTAATTGAGCGACGCATCGCAAAACCAGTTCACGCCGAAGTCCTTCTCACTGCTGTGGTACAGTTCGTTGTGCAGGGAAATCGTCCACCTCCTGGCCGGCAGGAAGTTCAGCTGCATCCGGTGCTCCCAGTCGTTCACGCCGGCCGCCGCAGCTCCGGCCACGCTTCGCCGGGTCATCTCAAGCAGGGAGCCGCCCTCCACGGTCATCCACCGGGCAGGCCGGAAAGAATAATCCACACTCGCCGTGTATCCGGCCGTCCTGGCAGCCACCACCTCCCCTGCCGACAGATAGCTATAGTCGCTCAGCAGGGCCGACCCGGAAAGCCCGATCACCATCCGGCACCAGGAGAATGATTTAGAGATCCTTCCGTCCAGCATCCAGGTGTTCGCATCATACGTCTCGCCGCTTGCCCGCTGCACGTAAATCCCCGAATCGATGGTATTTGCATAAAGCAGATTCCCCTTGCTCCGGGTAAACACCGGCCGAATGTTGAAGAATAGGCCATCAACCGGATTCCGGTAGGTATACGTTCCGGAAACGGTATGGGACAGCTGCGCATCCGGGATGCCCGTGCCGACATACTGACTCCGGTAGGAAGTATAGACCGGCGCATCCACCACCTTCGTTCCCTGCAGCGGGCTGACGGAAAGCCGGTAATAAACCATCATCGAGGACATGGGAGAGAGCTTCCAGTTCCAACGGAGCGTCGGCTCGAAACAGACTCCCTGCTGCACGTTCCGGTCATACTGCCTGCGCTGGTAGCTCACCCGCAGGATGCCGTCCAGTTTGTGGCTCCCGAACTCGCGCTGCAGGGCCGGTTCGGCATAGGGCATCAGCAGGCTCCAGGCGTGGTCGCCGATTTGCTGCCGCCGGCCCTCCAGGCCCATCTTCCCGCTGAGCAGCCATTTGCCGACGCGGTGCGACACGCTGGCATCATTGCGCGTAGAGAACATCCTCAGCTCCAGCGTTTCCTGCTTCCCGTCGAGTGTGAGCAACTGGCCGGGAAGGAAGGTTACGCCGCTGGAAGAGAACAGTTTCCAAATATGCCCGTCCTGGGTCGTATGCGAGCTCGAGAGGTCTTCTGACACGCTCCGCTTCCAGGGGCTCACCATCAGATCCGTCGCGTTTCCGTCCAGGTTCATCACGCCGGAGCTGGCATTCCAGTCCGCATAGAACCGGGTGCGGCTGTTCAGATAGGTCTTCGCGGAGTTCAGGGTATATTCCACTTCTCCCTTGACTTCCCGGCGGCGCCCGGTCACGTCCCAGCCCTCCACGACAACCGGCATCCCGGCGATGGTCAGGTAAGTGGTCCGGCTGCTGCTCTGCTGATGCTCCCGGTCCATAAGACCGCTCACCTGCAGGCGGAGCTGCGAGTCATCCCCCGTCTTCAGCAACCAGTTTCCAGCCAGCAAATGGCTGGTATTGAAGGTATATCTCTCCCGCTCAAAATCCGGTCCGCTGAGGGAAATCATACCCAGCAGACCGCTTTCCATCCTGTAGCCGGTCAGATTCACCAGGTCCACCACCTCCGCGCCGATATCCTTGCCGGTATTGTTGTTTTTGTAGAGCATCAGCGTCTGGAAATGCTTGTTGAACTGCATCCCCATCAGGCGGTTCTCGTAAAGCCACTCCTTGCCGTATCCGACGCCCAGATCCGCCAGGCCGGACCAGGTGGATTTCGCCTCGTCCTTCAGGATCAGGTTGATGGCGGCCTGCTCGCTGAAGCTCACATTCCGGAGCGACTTGATGGCCTGGTGATTCTCCAGCACCTGCACTTCTTTCACCTTGTCGGCCGACAGGTTCTCGCTGGCCAGCGCATACTGACCTCCCATCAGATCCATTCCCTCGATATAGAACTTGCTGATGGGCCTGCCCTGGTACTCGATGGCGCCGCTGGCCTTCACCTCCAGTCCCGGCATCTTGCCGATGACATCGGCGATGGATCGGTCCTGCGCCTGTTTGAAGCCGCCCACGGAGTAGGTCAGCGTGTCCCCGCTCGCTTTGATGCGTTCGGCCGTGACGGCCAGCTCCTTCAACTGGAACCCGCCAGCCTCCATTGGAATCTGCTGGCCATCTTTAAACTGTCCGGCAGGGATGCTGACCGTCTTGAACCCCATAAAGCTGGCGGTAATCTTTTCCAGCCCGGCTGTCTTTTTCAGCTGAAAAGCCCCATCCGCTCCGGTAACGGCAAAGCTGAGCACCTTCCCGTTCGGGCCGTATGCGATCACATTGGCCCCGGCAAGCGCCTTTCCGGCATCGTCCACGACAATGCCGGAGAGCGGCTCCTGCGCAAAGCCCCAAACTGCTGAAAGCAGCAGGCAGAAGATGATGGACAGACGTTTCATCTTACTCAAGATCCAGATAGTTCTGCCTAGGACGACTTTCATTGAGGTCGATCTCCTTGCCGTCTTCCGACACGACTCTCACTACCTTGATATTACCCGTGCCCAGTTCCCGGAGTTTTTCGTTGAACGATTGTCCGTTGGCTTTCTCGCGCAGCGCCATGTATTTCTTCCTGGTGCATTTGACGGCCTCGCCCTTGCGGGCAAGCTCCACGGCCGCATCGGCAGGATCCTGTTCGAGCCCCACGGCGGTAAAGTGGAATAGTCCGTCGGCATCTTCCGCATCCAGAATCAGTCCCGGCAGTCCGCCCAGGACATACGGCCCGTAGGAAAGCGGGATCTCCGGAGCGAACCAGACTGTCCAGTCGCGGCCATACACCCTTGCTTTGGCCTGAAGACAGGCATAGCCACACACGATCGTGTCTCGACCGGTCATCTCCCAGGACATCTGCGGAAGCTTCTCTTCATACCACATCTTATTGCTTGATATATCATTAAGATAAGTGTATCTTCCTTCCCCCGCAGCCTCTACGAGCACTTCCAGCGGATTGGAATTCGGGAACTCATTCTTGATAGAACGGAGCCTGACCATCACGGAAGCGACATCGTTTTCATTCACCACTTCATCCAGCACTTTTTCCCTTCCCCGATTGTTGGGACTATAGAAGACGGCGCTCTTCTGAGCGATATCCAAATGCCAGCGATACACCTTTCGCTGTGCACCATATTGAGCGTCGCAGTCGTAGGTCACGCGGTACTGCGCCTTTTCCTGTGCGCCGGCCATCAGGGCCGTGAGCATCATCACGAAAACAAGAATCCTTCTCATCGTTTGAAATCTTTGATTGTGGCACAAAAGTACTGCCTGCCGGCTGGAATCTTGGTTAACGGAGCGTTAAGCGCGTGTTAACTAGTGTTAACGGGCGCCCAAAATCTACTGATTCTTGCTACCTTTGTATCGTGAGGTTTCGGAAATCATATCTTCTGCCCCTGCTGGCCATCCTTTCCCTGGCGGCCATCGCGGCGTACGAGCTTTACTGGATCCAGGGCCTGTACAAAACCCGCCGGGAAGCTGCGGTTTCCGAAATCCGGGTTTCCGTCACCTGGGCAGAGATGGAGGAGCTCACCGCCCGGCGCAAACACTCCCCGGACAACGTTCGTTTCTCGGCGCAGGTTTACAGCAGAGGCAACACCCGCATGTCCAAGATCGTGTCCGCCCAATTCGAATCCGCCTCAGATACGATTCCCAAACAAATCACCGTTTCAAAACTGGACACACCGCTGGATCTCACCATATTAGGAGATAACATCGGTCGGACGGACATTGCCGTCATGGACAGTATCCTCGCGCACCGGCTGGACTCCCTGGGCTACCCGCTGGAGCACCGGCTTGTCTTGATGGAAGGAGAAGAAGTCGTGGCCGAAGCCCAGACACCGGCATACACGTCATCTTCGCGGGATGAGCACTTATCCATGACATCCATTGCTAACCGCGGCGCCGGATATGAGCTCTATTGCGAATCGATGACCGGCTCCGTCCTTCGGGGAATGATTGGCGTCCTCCTGATGTCAGCCGGCATTCTCTTGATCCTGGCGCTGGTCTTCTACCTGATGGTACGCGCCCTGCACAAGCAGCGCGAGCTGGACGAAATGAAGTCCGACTTCACCAGCAACATGACCCACGAGCTCAAGACCCCCATTGCCGTGGCCTATGCCGCCAATGACGCCATGCTGGTCTATGGCCTTGACAAGAATCCGGAGAAACGGGAAGATTATCTGAAGGTCACCCGGGAATCCCTGGAGAAGCTGAACGGAATGGTGGAGCAGATCCTTTCCATGTCGATGGAGAACCGGGACCGGCTTTCGCTCCGCATCGAGAGCACGGAGCTCAGCCCGCTGCTGGAGTCCGTCGCAGCCCAGGCCCGCCTCAGTGCCGGGAAGCCCTGCGAGATAGCCGTCAGCGTCATCCCCGAGGGTCTCAACGCCGACATAGACGCTTCCCTGATGTCCAGCGTCATCGCCACGCTCCTGGACAATGCCGTCAAGTACTCCGGCGACAGCGCAGACATCCGTCTCTGCGCCGAGCAGACAGACGGCCACGTCCGGATATCGGTCCAAGACAAGGGCATCGGCATAGCGCCCGATAAGCAGGCCCATATCTTCGAGAAATTCTACCGCGTGCCCACCGGAGATGTCCACGACGTCAAAGGCTACGGGATCGGCCTGTTCTTCGCGAAAACCATCGTAGAGAAGCACGGCGGCCACATTTCAGTCGAAAGCGAGCCCGGCAAGGGAAGCACATTCACCATCGAACTATGAGCAGCAAGGTACTATTGGTAGAGGACGAGCGGACGCTCTCCGGCATCGTAAGAGACGCCCTGGAGACGATGGACTTCTCCGTCGAGCAGGCTTACGACGGCTCGGAAGGCCTGCGCCGATTCTTTGAAGTCCGCCCCGACATCCTGGTGGTGGATGTGATGATGCCCAAGATGTCCGGCTTCGATATGGTGAAGGCCATTCGCCAGAGCGACCAGCAGACGCCCATCCTGTTCCTGACCGCAAAGACCACCGTGGACGATGTCGTGACCGGATTCAACCTCGGAGCCGACGACTACCTCAAAAAGCCCTTTGCCATTCCCGAACTGGTGGTCCGGATGAAGGTGCTGCTGGAAAGAAGCGGAAAAAGGATCCCTGACCAGAGAAAAGACCAGGAGTCCTATATGATTGGTGAATATCTGTTCTCGCCAGCGTCGGCAACGCTGCTTCACAAACCCACCGGCGAGTCAACCCTCATCCCGCGCCGCGAGGCCGACATCCTGCAACTCCTATGCAAAGGCAGCGGCAGCATCATCCCCACGCAGAACATCCTCCTGTCCCTCTGGGGCGACGACGACTTCTTCAACGCCCGCAGCCTCCAGGTCCTCATCACCCGTCTCCGCCACCGCGTCTCCCGCGACCCCCGCATCCAGATCCTGAATGTCCGGGGCTCCGGTTACAAACTGATCGCAGAGTAGGCCGATAAGCCTTAGAAGTTGATCCGCTGGATGACCCAATACCAATCGGTATAATAGATGCGGGAGCCCTGGGCGTTGGTCACGATGCCGGCCTGCGACAGGGCCGCAATGCCCAGCGCCACATTGGGGAGGAAGAAACAGGCGGCGCGGCCCCACTCGCCCATGATGGCATTGCCCAGACCCGGGATGAAGAATTCGCCGAAGCCGATCCAGAAAGGCGTATAAGGATCGCCCGGCTGCGGAACGTACTCGCGGGTATTGTAGAAATCCTTGTAATCGTTAAAAAAACTGTATCTTTGTTCTCATTCTAATGATTAGCCGATGAAGACCCACACCCTTCTTACGGCCCTGGCGGCGATCGCCGTCCTGGCCTCCTGCGCGCCCAAGGCGGCGCCGCTCAAGACTTGCATCTTCCCGGGCGACTACCCGGACCCGAGCATCGTGCGCGACGGAAATGACTTCTACATCACCCATTCGTCCTTCACCTACTTCCCCGCCCTGCTGGTCTGGCATTCCACGGACCTGGTGCACTGGGAGCCCGTTTCGCGTGCCGTCGAGGACGGCGACTACTCCATCTACGCGCCCGAGCTCTGCAAGGTCGGCGACAAATTCTACATCTACTACCCGACCAGCCGCGGCGAGAACTACGTCGTCACGGCCGACCGGCCGGAAGGGCCCTGGAGCGAGCCGGTCAAGCTCGACGTGGGCGGCATCGACCCGGGCCACGTCGTGGCCGAGGACGGACAGCGCTACCTCTATACGAACAACGGCTGGGTCACGCCCCTGACCCCGGACGGCCTGGCCGCCGCCGGCAAGCCGCAGAAAGTCTATGACGGCTGGGAGTATCCCGCCGAATGGGAAACCGAAGGCATGTGGCTGGAGTCCCCGAAGCTCTTCAAGCGCGGCGACTTCTACTACCTCGTGAGCGCCGAGGGCGGCACCGCCGGCCCCGTCACGAGCCACATGGTCGTCGTGGCGCGCAGCAAAAGCGCGCTCGGCCCGTGGGAGAACAGCCCGCACAACCCGATGGTCCACACCTACAGCGCCGACGAGGCCTGGTGGTCCAAGGGCCACGGCACCCTGATCGACGACGCCGAAGGCAACTGGTACGTCGTCTATCACGCCTACCGCAACGGCTTCCACACCCTGGGCCGCAGCACCCTCATCGAGAGCGTCGAATGGACCGAAGACGGCTGGCCCGTGCTGACGGAACAGGATGGCGCGAAATGGGAGCAGGGCGGCCTGCAGGGCGACTACAGCTACCTGCGCGACGCCCAGAATCCCCTTCTCTGGTCCAAGTGGCAGCCGGGCTTCGGCGACGGTACTCTCTCGCTGATGACCGCCGTGGACGAGTCCTACGAGATTACCGCCAGCTTTGAAGTACCGGAGGGCAGCCAGGCCGCGCTCTATCTCTTCTATAACGAAGATGCCAACCTGGGCGTCAGCGCCACCGGGACGACCTGCTCCCTGCGCATCCGTAACGAGAACAACATCGCCAGCACCTGGAGGAAGGCCGGCGAGAGCGAATGGGAGGCTGTGGTCGAAGGCATCGAGGTATCCGGCATGCACCACAACAACTACAACGGCTTCTTCGCCCTGCGCCCGGGCTACCTGCTCAAAGGCGACGCGAAGCTGGTCAGCTTTGAATACAAGCCGCTCTAGATAGGATAAATCTCCGCGCCGACGAAGTCGATCAGATCCTGCGGCGCGATCTTGAACTGAAGTCCGCGCTGCCCTGCACTGATGTAGATGAAGTCATAGAGCAGCGCGGATTCGTGTATGTACGTCGGGAACGGCTTCTTCATCCCGATGGGCGAGCAGCCGCCGCGGATGTAGCCCGTAGTCGGGAGGAGCTCCTTGAGGTGAAGCATCTCGCAGCTCTTGTTGCCGGAGATCCGGGAGGCGACCTTGAGATCCACCTCGAAGTCGCCCGGGATCACGCACACGAAAAAGCCCGTGCGGTCGCCGCGCAGCACCAGGGTTTTGAACACCCGGTCGATGTCCTCCCCCAGCTCCGCAGCCACGTGCTGCGCGCTCAGGTCCTCCTCCGTATAGTCGTAAGGAATTAGTTCATACTGGATTCCGGCAGCATCCAGCAGACGGGCAGCGTTCGTTTTTAACATTTTTTATAATTAATTATTTGTTTTGGCACGGTGCTTGTTATTAGTACGATCGAATAGATTTTCATTGGTTAATAATTTTGGTTAGAATTGCGAAAGGGCCGCGATGTGAATCGCGGCCTTTTTCGTTTCTGTCGCGATTGTCACAAAAATAATCATTCCCCAGGTATATCCAAAGGATTTTTTTCTTACCTTGCAGAGTTGAACCCGATTAGTTGGTAGCGTATATGTTCCATTTCGAAAGCGATTATCTGGAAGGATGCTGTCCGCAGATCCTGGAGGCGCTGCAGGCCACGAACCTGGAGCAGACCCTGGGCTATGGGGAGGATCCGCACTGCGCGGAAGCCGCCCGGCGCATCCGCTATGTCTTTGACTGCCCCGACGCCGATGTGCATTTCCTGGTAGGCGGCACGCAAACCAACGTCACGGTCATCTCCGCCCTGCTCCGCCCGCACCAGGGCGTGCTCTGCGCGGAGAGCGCCCACATCAACGTCCACGAGACCGGCGCCGTGGAGCACAGCGGCCACAAGGCGCTCGCCCTCCCCGCCCCCGCAGGCAAGATCAGCGCAGCGCAAGTGCGCGACGCCCTGCAGGCGCACTACAACGACTTCAGCCGCGAGCACATGGCCCAGCCGGGCATGGTCTATATTTCTTTCCCGACGGAGCTCGGGACCATCTACACCCGGCAGGAGCTCGAAGCGCTGCACGCCGTCTGCCGCGAGTGGGAGATTCCCCTCTTCATCGACGGAGCGCGCCTCGGCTACGGCCTGGAGGCCTCCGGCTGCAACGTTCTCCCCAAGGACCTGCCGCGCCTGTGCGACGTCTTCTACATCGGCGGCACGAAGCAGGGGGCCATGTTCGGCGAAGCCGTCGTCTTCTCCGACACCCGCCTGGGCGAGGACTTCCGCTACTTCATCAAGCAGAACGGCGGCATGCTCGCCAAGGGACGCCTGCTCGGCATCCAGTTCGAGACCCTGATGAACGAGGGGCTCTACTTCAAGCTCGCGCGCCACGCCGACCGCCTCTCCGACCGGGTCCGCGCCGCCTTCCAGCGCAAGGGCATCCCCTTCCTCGTGGAGAACACCACCAACCAGATCTTCCCCGTCCTTCCCAACGAGATCCTTCCCCGCCTGGAGGAGGCCTTCGGCTTCGAACGCTGGCAGACCGTGGACGAGAACCATACGGCCGTTCGCTTCTGCACCAGCTGGGCCACGCCCCAGAGCGCCATTGACGAGCTGGGAACATTCATTGATAATAATTTATAAAGATACATCCCGTTATGAAACAGAAGAGATTCATTCTCCCGGAGTCCGAGATTCCTACCCAATGGTACAACATCCAGGCTGACATGGCCAATAAGCCGCAGCCGATGATCCACCCGGGCACCAAGCAGCCCATCAAGGCCGAAGACCTCTTCCCGCTTTTCGCGGAGGAGTGCGCCCGCCAGGAAGTCAACCAGACCGACCGCTGGATCGACATCCCCGAAGACGTGCGTGAGAAGTACGCCTACTACCGCTGCACCCCGCTCGTGCGCGCCTACGGCCTCGAGGAGGCCCTCGGCACCCCGGCCCACATCTATTTCAAGAACGAGAGCGTGAACCCGCTCGGCTCCCACAAGCTCAACTCCGCCATCCCGCAGGCCTACTACTGCAAGCAGCAGGGCGTGACCAACGTCACCACGGAGACGGGCGCCGGCCAGTGGGGCGCGGCCCTTTCCTACGCGGCCAAGCTCTACGGCCTCGACTGCGCCGTCTATCAGGTGAAGATCAGCTATGAGCAGAAGCCCTACCGCCGCAGCATCATGCAGGTCTTCGACGCGCTGGTGACCCCGTCGCCGTCGATGTCCACCCGCGCCGGCAAGGACATCCTCACCGCCGACCCGAACCACCAGGGGTCCCTGGGCACCGCCATCTCCGAGGCGGTCGAGCTCGCCATGAGCACCCCGAACTGCAAATACCTGCTGGGCTCCGTGCTCAGCCACGTCTGCCTGCACCAGACCGTCATCGGCCTCGAGGCCGAGAAGCAGATGGCCATGGCCGGCGAATACCCCGACATCGTGATCGGCTGCTTCGGCGGCGGCTCCAACTTCAGCGGCATCTCCTTCCCGTTCCTGCGCCACAACCTGCTGGACGGCAAGAAGACGCGCTTCATCGCGGCCGAGCCGGCCTCCTGCCCGAAGCTCACCAAGGGCGAATTCAAGTATGACTTCGGCGACGAGACGGGCCTCACCCCGCTCATCCCGATGTTCTCCCTCGGCCACGACTTCCGTCCCGCCAACATCCACGCGGGCGGCCTCCGCTACCACGGCGCCGGCGCCATCGTCTCGCAGCTCCTCAAGGACGGCCTCATCGAGGCCACGGACATCCGCCAGCTCGACTCCTTCGCCGCCGGCACGCTCTTCGCCCGCGCGGAGGGCATCATCCCCGCCCCGGAGTCCTGCCACGCCATCGCCGCCGCGATCAACGAAGCCAAGAAGTGCAAAGAGACCGGCGAGGAGAAGGTCATCCTCTTCAACCTCTCCGGCCACGGCCTCGTGGACATGACCGCCTACGACCAGTACATCTCCGGCACCCTCGCCAACACCGGCGACTAAGCCGTAACGCCTTCAGGGTCCCGCCTACAACGGGGCCCTTTTTGTGCCCGGCGGCGAATTTTTAAACGAAATAGTTGCATAGTTAAATTTTTTAGCTATATTTGCCAAAAAGATTAGCTACGCTTATGAGACGACTGACCAACAAGGAAGAGATCATCATGAACCACTTCTGGGAGCGGGGCGCCCTGTTCATCCGGGAGCTGCGGGAGCTGTATCCCGAGCCGAAGCCCCACTTCAGCACGCTGAGCACGCAGGTGCGGACCCTCCAGGAGGACGGATTCATCGGCCACAAGGCCTACGGGCCCACGTATCAGTATTTCGCGAATATTTCGCGCGAGGAGTACAAGCAGCGCTCGCTGATCGGTCTGATCGACAAATACTTCGACAACTCCTACCTGAGCGCCGTCTCGGCGCTCGTGAAGGAGGAGAAGATCTCCGTGGACGAGCTCAAAGAACTGATCGACCTGATCGAAAAAGAGAAATAGAATATGTTTGCGTTCCTTATATATACAGCCAAGGTGGCGGCGGCGCTGCTGGTCTTCTACCTCTTCTACCGTTTCCTCCTGAAGAAGGAGACCTTCCACCGTTTCAACCGGGTCGTGCTGGTCGGGACGGCGGTGCTGTCGTTCCTGCTGCCGATCTGTATCATCACCATCCACAAGCCGATGGAGGTGGAAGCCTCCGTCGTGGAGGCGGCCGTGTCGCTCACGGAACTGCCGGAGGTGGAGATCGCCCCGGTCGCGGAGCCGTCTGCGCCCTGGTGGCAGACGGCGCTCATGATCCTGTTCTGGGCCGGCGCCGCCTTCGTGCTCGTCCGCGTGGCCGTTTCCATCCTCTGCATCGCGCGCATCGTCCGCCGGGGCGACCAGGTGCTGGACGAGGACGGCAGCCGGGTCATCGTGACGGAGCGGGACATCGACCCCTTCAGCTGGATGCGCTACATCGTCCTGTCCCGGAAGGACTGGGAAGGGGATCACGCGCCCATCCTCGCGCACGAGCAGGCGCACATCGCCTACGGGCACTCCGTGGAGCTGCTGCTGGTGGACATCCTCTCCGCCCTCCAGTGGTTCAACCCGGCCATCTGGATGCTCCGCGCGGACCTGCAGGAGCTGCACGAATACGAGGCGGACGACGCCGTGCTGCGCGGCGGGGCGAATCTGAAAGAATATCAATACCTACTAATAAGAAAAGCTGTTAGCAGGAGCGGCTACTCAGTTGCTAACAGCTTTAATCACAGTATCCTTAAAAATCGTATTACTATGATGTCAAAATCCAAATCCTCTCTCGCGAGAGGCCTGCGGGTGCTGTATCTGCTCCCGCTGATCTGCTTGGGGCTTGGCCTGCAGGCCCGGACTGTCTATGTCCCGACGGACAAAGATAGCAAAAATTCTCAGAATCCGCTGATTATCTTGCGACAAGCCTGGGGCGAAGAGAAAGAAATCACCAAGGCGGAGTACGATGCGCTCTCGCAGAGCCGGATCAACTCCATCGAGATGCTGAAGGACGATGCGGCATTCAAGAAGTACGGCGACAAGGCGGCGCATGGCGTGATCGTCGTTACCCTGAAGGCTCCGATGGAGATGGAGGAAATCGTCGTGGTCAGGTATCGGGAGGTAGAAGAAGAACCGATTGCTTTCCGCCTGATTCCGGATCAGATGCCGAGATTCCAGGGCGGTGATCTCAACGAGTTCTCCAAATGGCTTTGCCAGCGGATTTATACGCCGGAGGATTGCAATCATTCCGGTACGATGAGGGTCTCGTTCGAGGTGCTCGCGGACGGAACGGTCGGAGATGTCCAAGTCCTTGAAAGCGTGTGCCCCGAGCTGGACGCCATCGTGACGGCCACCATCCGGAAATCCCCGAAGTGGGAGCCCGGAACGACCAGGGACGGCAAGCCCATCGCCACCAATCTGAAAATCCCGATCGTCTTCCTGGTGCGCAATACCGCGAAGAAATAAAGCCGGAATCCAATAAAACCTTTGCCGAAAACGGAGAAAGTAGGCCCCGTTTTCGGCAAAAGTTTTAGAAAATTGGGATTTGACGGCTATATCGGGGGTTTTGACTTGGTGAATTAAGAGAAATCCACCTATATTTGGCAAGAACCAAAGCGCCGGGAAAAGGCGTCCGTAGTGTTTATTATTCGACAAGAAATGTTTAGAAGGTTATTCGTTGTTTTTGCCAGCCTGGTGCTGGCCGTCTGCGCGCAGGCGCAGGTCGTCGTGATGGACTTCGACATGTTCCAGAGCAACCGCAACATCAAGGTGAAACTGTCCGTGCAGGACGCCAAGAGCGAGGAGCCGCTGCCCTTCGCGACGGTCTACCTGAATCCGCAGGGCGACACCACCATCACCCATTTCGCCCTGTCCGACACGGAGGGCAAGGTGGAGATTCCGGACGTGCCCGTGGGCCGCTACCGGCTGAACGTGGAGCTGATCGGCTATACCCCTTTCGTCAAGGACTGCAACTTCCGCAACTACGAGGAGGACCTGGGCGTGATCAAGCTGGAAGAGAACCCGGAAATCATTGACGCTGCGTCCATTACGGCGGTCGGCAACGCCATCGAGGTCAAGCAGGACACGCTGATCTACAACGCCGCGGCCTTCCACGTGGGCGACAACGCCATGCTGGAAGACCTGATTAAAAAGATGCCGGGCATGGAGGTTGGCGAGGACGGCAAGGTCAAGGTCAACGGCAAGGAAGTGGACAAGATCACGGTCGGCGGCAAGACCTTCTTCTTCAACGACCCGGCGGCCGCCCTGAAGAACATGCCGGCCAAGATCGTGGACAAGATCAAGGTCGTGGACCAGGAGAACAAGGAAGCGGCCTTCTCCGGCATCGCCTCGCAGGATACCCGCGAGACGGTAATGGATCTACAACTAAAAGATGAATACAAGCAGGGCTGGTTCGGCAACGCCAAGCTGGGCGGCGGCTACCGCCCGGGCAACGACCCGGACGGCCTGGGCGACAACCGCCACGCGCTGTACAACGGCAACCTCATGCTCAGCGGCTACAACGAGCAGGACCAGCTGACCATCATGGCCAACGGCCAGAACGCCGCGGAGCCCGGCAGCGGTTCCGTCTTCATGATCACCTCGTCCGATGACCTGGACGACCTGGACATCATGTCCCTGATCGGCGGCTTTAAGACTGCGGCCATGGCAGGCGTCAACCTCAACTCCGACCGCATCAAGGGCATGGAATCCACCGCCAGCGTCAGCTACAACTTCTCCGACCAGATCTCGGGCTACCAGTCCACGCGCCAGTCCACGCTGGTGGGCGAAGATCCCCTCTTCACGAACGGCATCTCTTCCGGCACCACCCAAAGCCATCGCGTCAACGTGAACTTCGAGCTGAACCGGAAGGACACCAAGAAATACAGCTTCAATTTCTCGCCCCGCTTCGCCTTCAACAACAGCAACGGCGCGACCCGCAACCAGTCCGTCACGTCCAGCGCGAACGGCCTTGAAATCAACGGCACCGACGCCGACAAGACGGCGCGCTCGCGCAGCTTTCAGGCCAACGGCCGCCTCTCGGGCGGCGTCAAGAACTTCGGCAAAGACCGCCGCAGCCTGACGATGACCCTGAATTACAATTTCAATCAGAACACGGGCGAAAGCGGCGAGATTTCCCGGACCTGGTACGGCTCCACCGTCACCCCGCGCAACCTCCGCTACGACAACAGCGGCAACAACAAGATGCTGTCCGGCAGCCTGAGCTACCTGGAGCCCTTCGGGGAACACTGGGGCCTGGCGGCCGTCGTCACCCCCATGTGGCAGCAGCGCAACAGCGGAAAGGCCGCTTTCAATGCGGACGGCTCCGCAAACGACTACTACTCTTCGACCTCCCGAAGCGACTACCTGACCGTGCGCGAAAGCCTCCAGATGCAGTGGCGCAAGGAGAGCAACCAGTTCTATTTCGGCGTCCATGTCCACCAGACGCGTAACGAAGTCCGCGCCCGCTCGCTGGGCAAGGACACCCAGACCGGCATCGGCGAGTGGCTGCACGACTGGTCGCCCTACATCAGCGTCCGCTACAACACCCAGAACGGGCACTCCTTCTACGCTTCTTACCAGGGGAACTCCAACCAGGTGTCCGGCGCCCGGATCACCCCGGTGCTGGACATCTCCAACCCGCTCCAGATCTCCACGGGCAACATCTATCTCCGCCCGACCTTCAGGCACCAGGCCTACGTGGACTGGGAATTCAACGACAAGAAGACGTTCTCCTACCTGGACTTCTATGTCCTCGGGCAGATGACCCAGCGCGGCATCCAGACGGCTTCCTGGTTCGACACGGACGGCGTCCGCTACTCCGTGCCGGTCAACACCCGCAAACCGACCTACGAGATGGCCGCGTATTTCACCTACCGCCAGCCTATCGGCAAGGAGAAACGCCTGACCCTCGGCGTTTCCGCCGATGTCAGCCTGATTTCCAGCACCAGCTACCAGGCGACTTCCCGACGGGCGGGCATGGACCTGCTGGCCTTCGACTACAACGCCTTCATGGCCGACTTCTGGGGCGACGCGAGCGGCAACCGCTTCTACAGCGGGCAGAGCGGCTTCGCCGAGAGCCGGACCCGGCATCTTGAATATTATCTCCTCTTCAACGCCGAGTACAGGCTGGACCGCTTCTCCGTCGAGTTCACCAGCATCGCGCAGAACGAGCAGAGCCGCTACAGCCTGGATCCAACGGCCAATACGAATTACTGGGAATTCGCCCAGCGGCTCGAGCTGATCTACGAGACCCTCCACGGCTGGGAGTTCCAGACGGAAGCGAGCTATAATTTCTACCGGGGCTACGCCCCCGGCTACAACGATCCTTACTGCCTCTGGAACCTGAAGGTCAGCAAGAACATCAAGGCGTTCACGCTGAGCCTCGGCATCTCGGACATCCTGAACCAGGAGCGCGCCATCCGGCGCAACATCAGCGCCGAGTACGTCGAAGACACCCGGAGCCTGATTCTCGGCCGCTACGCCATGTTCTCCGTCAAGTGGAGCTTCGGCAAGATGAACCCCGCCAAGAACGGCCGCATCCAGGACGCCATGTACAACATGTTATAGTTGCATTTTCGGCCGAAAAAGGTTAGCTTTGTAAGCTTAATACAGCAACCCTTATGAAGGTACAAGTCAACCGGACGGTCGTCGACATCTTCGACGGAGCCAAGGCGCAGCATGCCGTGCTGCGCTACCTCGTCCACCGGCGCCTGTCGCAGGCGCTGCTCAAGCGGGGCCGTATCCAGGACGCCTACGGGCACGAGATCGGCCCGGACGCCCCGCTGCACGAAGGACAAATCATCAAATTCAAGGTATTATAACATGAAAAAACTGTTTCTGACCATTGCCGCGGTCGTCCTGACGGCTTCCGCGGCCTTCGCAGAGAAGAAGGAAATCCGTATCCTCTCCGTCAACGACATGCATGCCAAGATCGAGAACATGCCGAAGCTGGCCGCCATCGTGGACAGCCTGCGCGCCATCTATCCCGACATGCTCGTCATGTCCGCGGGCGACAACCGTACCGGCGAGCCGCTGAACGACCTCTATGAAATCCCGACCTACCCGATGGTGGCCCTGATGAACCAGATCGGCTTCGACTGCTCCACCCTGGGCAACCACGAGTTCGACGGTGGCCAGACCGGCCTCGCGACGGTCACCCACCTGTCCAACTTCCCGTACGTCTGCTGCAACATCCACCCGGATCCGAAGTGGGGCATCAACACCATTCCCTATAAGGTGTTCGTGATCGACGACGTGCGCGTCGCCGTGGTCGGCGTCGTCCAGGTCGGCAAGGCGGGCCATCCCGATTCCCACCCGGACAACGTCACCGACATCCTCTTCACCCCCGTCGAGGAGACCCTCCAGGAGTACAAGTGGCTGCGCGACGAGAACGACGTCGTCATCATCCTCTCCCACATCGGCTACGAGAATGACGTGGAGCTCTCCCAGTATGTGCCCTGGGCCGACATCATCATCGGCGGCCATTCCCACACGCAGGTGGACGGCGGCGAGGTGCACAACGGCGTGATGATCACCCAGGTCACGAACCGCCTGGACAACGTCACCTTCACCACCCTCACCGTCCAGGACGGCAAGGTCATCGACCGCCAGGCCAAGAACATCAAGGTGGCCGGCTACCCCAAGGAGAATGTCGCCGCCGCTGAGCTGCTGCAGTTCTTCAGCAACAACCCCGCCTTCCAGCGCGTGCTCGCGACGCTCAGCGCCCCGATGACCAGCTATGAGGAGCTCGGTTGCATGATGACCGACGCCTGGCGCGTGGAGACGGGCTCCGACCTCGCCCTCACCAACACCGGCGGCGTCCGCTACGACTACCTCCCCGCCGGCCCGTTCACGGTCAGCGACGTGCTGCGCCTCGACCCGTTCGGCAACGACTCCGTCCAGATGGAGCTCACCGGCCAGGAATTCAAGGACATGCTGATCGCGACCACCTATGCGGACAGCGAGTACGGCTTCCCGAAGGTCAGCGGCGTCAATTGCGAAGTCATCTTCGACAAGAAGAATCCTGAGAAGATCAAGGATCTGAAGATCACCCTGCCTGACGGCGGCAAATTCGACCTCAAGAAGACCTACAAGGTCGTGACCAACAGCTACACGGCCGCCATCGCGAACTCCCCGCGCAAGGACCAGGGCCGCGCCCTCAACCGCACCACGGCCTCCCTCATCCAGGAGTACCTGGAGCACCAGGGAACGATCGACTACACGGGCGTCTGCCGCGTGAAGCAGAGCGTCTCCGCGAAATAAGTCGTTTATACGGAAAGAGCCCGGCTGCCAGTGCAGTCGGGCTCTTTCGTTTATAGCTGCTTTACAGCTCGGCAATCAGTTGGTCAACTTCCTGGATACGCTGTTTCAGCGCCGTTTTCATTTTATCCACTGCCTCCTGGAAACTGAGCTGTTCGTCGTAGTTGACATAGCCGGTTGTCTTGCCGTTGTCGTCGACGTCTTCGCTCAGCGGATTGGGGAAACAAGGGAATGCCCCGTGGTTCGCCGCTTCGGACGTACGGATGATGTCCGCCATCTCGTCGATGTACTGGTCGAGGCTCTCGAAACGGGGTTTGAGTACGGACCAGCGCTTCCTCATCCGCTCGCGGAACGCCTTGGACTTGAGCAGCTGGCCAAAATAGACCGTATTTCGGTGGATGAGCTTTCCCGAAAAAGATCCGGGAACGAAAGTCCCATAATCGAAATCCCACACGGGGCCGGCATACAGGACACCGTCCCGGATGTACATCTTGAAGCTCTTGGGATGCGTCGGTTCCGCGTTGCCGGTCACTTCATTCACCAGAAACCAGTCGCAGAAGCTGTCGGCATCCACCATCGGTCCCCAGTCGCCGTTGTAGATGGTCTCTTCGATTGCGTACAGGGCTTCCTGGGCGGGTTCCAGGGCGCCCGGCACATCGTCCAGGTCCGGATACTCCAGCTCCACCGGGATTTCTCCCGTCATGTTGCCTTTTCTCCAGACACCGTATTTCGTCCGGAAATGGGTCTTGGAAATCTTGGAGACGTCGAAGTCATACTGGTAGTCAGCCAGGAAATGGCTTTCTTCCACGTTGACCTTCTCGCCCAACCAGTAGTTGAAACGATGCTCGCCGTCCACGTACAGCTCGACGAAGCGGCCCGAAGGCGTCCATTCCAGCAGCGTACGGCGGGCTGCCTCGAAAGCGACCTCGTTCCGCAGCAGCGTACGGTCCATCCAGTTGGCCAGCAGGAGGTAGCGCTTGGTCGAGCCTGTGCCGAAGAGGTCCGCCTTCTTGTCCAGCTTGATGTTGTACGGACGCTTCTTGGTATACGCCGTCCAGGTGGAATTGCCGCGGCCGCGGATTTTCATCCCGGTGGCCGTGTAGCAGACGGAATCCTTGCCGGACAGCGTCGTGACGCGGACCTCGACGGTGCAGTCCTTGGTCCACTCATTGATGTCGGCGTCATAGTCCCGTTTCTCGTCAATCCCCTTGACGCCACGCCCGGACGGGGTGACGATGTAGACACGGGGAAGGCCCTGGATCCGGGTGGGAATACGGCCGGTATAGGGCCCGGAAGGCTTCACCTTCTCGGACCTTTCCGGGGAAATCGTAATATCAGAATCGGGAGTGGGGTTCTCCCCTTTCTGACAAGCCGCCACGATGAACGCGGCGGCCGTCAGGATGTAGAGTATGTGTTTCAAGGCCAGAGAATTACCAGTTCAGGATCTTCTTGAAGTCGTAGGCCTCCGGATCGGAGACGTACTTCTTCGCGGCCTCGTAGTCGGCCGGGGTGATGAAGTGGCAGATGAAGTTGAAGTAGTTCTGGGCGATACCGCCCTCGATCTCGACGCGGCGCGGCGGGATCTTGCCCTCCGCGTTCTGCAGGTCGTGCAGGTAGAGCGGCTTGGCGTTGCCGAACGCATCGACGTACACCATGCAGCCGGTCTCGCCCTTCTTGAAGAGCTCATAGACACCCATGGCGAGTTCGGAGCAGTAGGTCAGGTCGTAGCCGATCGGATCCTGGCAGCGGACGTCGTAGCCGATCTCCACCGGACGGGTCTTGGCCTTGATGTTGGTCTTCTTCATCTCCTTCTCCAGCAGTTCGTTGAAGAGCACCGCCTTGGAGATCTTGCCGAGCTCGGGGTGACCGTGCTCGTCGTAGGTCATGTGCACGCCGGCGGCCTTGATGTCCTCGTCCTTCAGGTCGTGGAACACGCCTTCAGCGACCACCACGGTACCGTAGCCGATGCCGAGGATGCTGCGCTTGATGATGGTGGAGAGGGTCAGCTTGATGATCTTGTCGATGGTGATGTCCGTCTTGTTGAACATCTCCGGGATGATGGTCATCGGAGCGTGCGTGGCCTCGCCGATACCCAGGGCGAGGTGGCCGGCGCTGCGGCCCATGGCGCTGATGAGCAGCCAGTTGCCGGAGGTGCGGGCATCCTCGTACACGGTGCGGGCGATGTGGGCGCCTTCGTCCTTGGCGGAGTTGAAGCCGAAGGTCGGGGCGTTGTTCGGCAGCGGAAGGTCGTTGTCGATCGTCTTGGGCACGTGGATGTTGGCGATGGGATATTTCTTCGCCTCAAGGAATTTCGCGATGCGGTTGGCGGTGGAAGCGGTGTCGTCACCGCCGACGGTCACGAGGAGCTTGATGTTGTTCTCGGTGAAGAGGGAGAGGTTGAAGTTCT
>JAEFAI010000027.1 GCA_016291185.1 Bacteroidales bacterium | reverse complement strand
AAGGATGCGCTCTACCCCTGAGCTACATCGGCAATATTTTGGAGCGGGGTAGGAGAATCGAACTCCCATTTCCAGCTTGGAAGGCTGGCATAATAGCCATTATACGAACCCCGCATTTTGGAGTAGTCGTTTTATCCTACTTCCGCTTCAGTGGGCAAGGATGGATTCGAACCACCGAAGGTAAAACCAGCAGATTTACAGTCTGCCCCATTTGGCCACTCTGGTACTTGCCCAATTTTTCTTTACATTGCTGATCGTGAGCCGATGGAGGGAATCGAACCCACGACCTTGAGATTACAAATCACACGCTCTAGCCAACTGAGCTACATCGGCAATGTATTATTTCAAAGTCCCCTAGGTTTTTGGGACTGCAAAGATAGGAACAATTTCCTATTTTCCAAAAACTTTTTCCAAACTTTTTTTGATGCCGGCGGTATCGATTCCGCAAGCCGCCTGCTGCTCGGACTGCGAGGCCTGCGCCACAAAGGCGTCCGGAATGCCGAGCCCGTCCAGCGTGACGGGGCTGCGGTGGGCGGCGACCCATTCGCTGACGGCGCTGTACAGGCCGCCGGCGAGGCAGCCGTCCTCGACCGTGATGAGGTGGCGGTAGCGTGCTGCGACCGCGGTAAGCAGCGCTTCGTCGAGCGGCTTGAGGAAGCGCAGGTCGTACACGCCCACGCGTCCGGGCCAGAGGGCAGCGGCTTCCAGGGCGCGGCCGGCGACCGGGCCGAGCGTGAGGATGGCGACCTCGTCGCCTTCCAGCAGCGTCTCGCCGCGGCCGATCTCCAACGTTTCGCCGGGCGTCTGCTGCCAGGGCGAGCCTTCGCCCATCCCGCGCGGGTACCTTATAATAAATGGTCCGCCGTCGTACTTCCAGGCGGTGTGCATCAGGTGCTTGAGCTGGACCTCGTCGCGCGGAGCGCTGATGACGATGTCGGGAATGCTGCGGTAGGCGGCCAGGTCGAAGGCGCCGTTGTGCGTGGCGCCGTCTTCGCCGACCAGGCCGGCGCGGTCGAAGCAGAGCACCACCGGCAGACGCTGCAGCGCCACGTCGTGGATGATCTGGTCGTAGGCGCGCTGTGAGAAGGCGGAATAGAGGTTGCAGAACGGCTTCATCCCGCCGGCGGCAAGGCCGGCGGAGAAGGTGACTGCGTGCTCCTCCTCGATGCCCACGTCGAAGAAACGGTCCGGGTGGCGCGCCGCGAGCCGATTCATCCCGCAGCCGGTGGCCATGGCGGGCGTGATGCCGACGATGCGGCGGTCTGCGTCGGCGAGCTCGCAGAGCACCTCGCCGAAGACATCCTGATAGCGGTCACGCGTGTGCGGCGCGTGGACCCGTTCGCCGGTGGCGGGATCAAAATGGCCGGGCGCGTGCCAGGTCACGGGATCCGCCTCGGCGGCGGGATAGCCTTTGCCCTTGACGGTGAGGCAGTGCAGGAGGCGCGGGCCGCCCAGGTCCTTGAGCTTTCGCAGCGTGCGGACCACCTCAGCGATGTCGTTGCCGTCGATCGGGCCGAAGTAGCGGAAGCCGAGCGACTCGAACAGGGCGCCGCCGGGCTTGCCGACGAACCAGGACTTCAGCGCGCGCACCCAGCGCTGGATGAAGCGCCGGAAGGCGTGGTCGCCGAGCAGGTCCCAGATGCGGTTCTTGAAGCGGTTGTAGGATCCGCTGGTGGTGATATTCAGCAGATAGCGGTGCAGCGCGCCCGTGTTCCCCTCGATGGACTGGTTGTTGTCGTTGAGGATCACCAGCAGGTCGGCGCGGCTCTCGCCGGCGTTGTTCAGGCCTTCGAAGGCGAGGCCGCCCGTCATGGCGCCGTCGCCGATCAGGGCGATGACCTTGTCGTGGCGCTCCTGCATGCGTGCCGCCTCGGCGAGGCCCAGCGCAGCGGACACGGAGGTGGAGGAGTGGCCGACGCCAAAGGCGTCAAACGGGCTCTCGTCCCGGTTGGGGAAGCCACTGATCCCGCCCTTCGTGCGCATGGTGGCGAAGGCCTCGCGGCGGCCCGTGAGGACTTTGTGGGCGTAGGCCTGGTGGCCTACGTCAAATACGAACTTGTCGGCAGGGGTGTCGAAGACATAGTGCACGCCCACGATAATCTCCACGGCCCCCAGGCTGGAAGCCAGGTGGCCGGGATTGCGCGAGCAGACTTCAATGATGTACTGGCGCAGTTCGGCGCAGAGCGCCCGCAACTGCTCGGTGCTGAAGTCCTTGATGTCGGCAGGACTGCTGATTCTGTCGAGGAGTTCGTACACGGCGAATGTTCTATTTCTTGATGTTCGGCAGTTCGAGACCGTAACCCTTCTTTTGGTCTTCTTTCTTCAGCAGGAGGCTGAAGATGAAGGCCAGCACGCCGAAGCTGGAGAAGACGATCATGGGCACGAAGTAGCCGCCCGTCGAGTTGCGCAGGGAACCGATCAGCATCGGGACGAGGCAGAGACCCACGTTCTGCACCCAGAAGATGAGGCAGTAGGCGGAGCCCAGGATCTTCTCGTCAATGATCTTCGGCACGGACGGCCACAGGGCCGCAGGCACGAGCGAGAAGCTCACGCCCAGCACGACGATCAGCGACACGGCCAGCCACTTATACGGGAACAACGGCAGCACGAAAGCGAAGCTCAGGTGGCAGGCAATCATGATGACGGCGCCCGCCATCAGCATCGTCGCGCCCTTGCCCTTGCGGTCCAGGAAGAAGCCCAGGAACGGGGTCAGGCACATGGCGAGAATGGGGAAGACGCTGAACAGGCGCGCGGCCGATGCGGCGTCGATGTTGAGGGTCTCTTCGAGGAAGTTCGGCGCGTAGCGCTGGAACGGGAAGATGGCGCTGTAGTACAGCACGCACAGCAGGGCCACGATCCAGAACATCTTGCTCTTGAAGATGGCGCCGAGGTCACTCAAGTGGAATTCGTCCTCCGGGGACTTCTCGTCCGTCGCGAGGCCGGCGGCGACCAGCTGCTTGTCGAACTTGCTGTCCATGAAGGCGAAGATGATAAAGTTGATCAGGCCGATGCAGAGCAGCGCGCCGCAGAAGCCCATCGGGGCCATCACGGAGCCGCCGAATCTCTCGGAGATCAGCGGGGCGATCCACATCACACCGAACACGCCCAGGCGGGCGATGGCCATCTCGAGGCCCATCGCAAGGGCCATTTCCTTGCCCTTGAACCACTTGGCGAGAATCTTGGAGACGTTGGTGCCTTCCATCTCGCAGCCGCAGCCGAAGATCATGAAGCCCAGCGAGGCCATCTTGGCGCTGGCGGGCATCTCGACCCACCAGGAACCGAGCCACTGGGCGAAGCCCGTGGTCTGGAACCAGTCGCTCACGCCGACGAATTTGATCGCGGCGCCGAAGACCATCAGGCCGGCCGACAGGATGCCGGAGAAGCGGACTCCGAGCTTGTCGAGGATGATGCCTGCGAGGATCAGGAAGCCGCAGACGTTGAGGATGTATTCGGAGGCGGCGTAGGTGCCGAACACGCCGCTGTCCCAGCCGAGCTTGCCCTCGACGAGGGACTTGAGCGGGGACATCACGTCCACGAACATATAGGCGAAGAACATCATCAGTGCCACGAGGACCAGGACGGTCCATCGTGCCACCGGATTGTCGTTCATCAGTTTCTGAATCTTTTCAGTCATAGCGATTATGAAGATTGTTCCTGGCAGTCCCAGCCTCCCGTCCCGGGACCCGTAGCCACCCTCGGCTTCGTAAGAGGGTGGGGCCCGCTGACGCAGTCAGTGGGAGGGGTCGCGGAGCGACGGTATCCGGGACGAGAGGTCTGGGCTGCCAAAACGGTGATAAACTAGAACGGGAGATCGTCGGTCGGGCCTTCGTCAACGGCGGGAGCGGCCGGGGCGGCGGCAGCCTGCGGAGCGGGCTGCTGATAAGCCGGCTGCTGATAAGCGGGCTGCTGCGACTGGGCCGGAGCGGGACGCTGGTAGCCACCCTGCTGGCCGTAGCCGCCGCCCTGCTGGTCGGCCGGATAGCCGGCGCCGTCGCCGTCGCGGCGGCCGAGGAGCTGCAGCGTATCGACGTTGATCTCAGTGGTATATTTCTCGGCGCCCTGGGCGTCCGTGTACTTGCGGGTGCGGAGCTTGCCCTCGATGTAGAGCTGCGTGCCCTTGCGGACGAAGCGCTCGCAAACGTCGGCGGGCTGGCCCCACGCGACGATGTTGTGCCATTCCGTGTTCTCGCGCGTCTCGCCGTTGCGGTCGCGGTAGCGCTCCGAGGTGGCGAGGGTGAATGTTGCGACTTTCCGGCCCTGATTGCCGGGGTTGTTTCCTTCGAGGTAACGTACATTGGGGTCTCTACCAACGTTACCGATCAGCATAACTTTGTTCAGTGACATAATACATAAATTTTAGTCTGACAAGATAGGGATTTTTTGCCGAATTGCGTGTATCTTTGTCCGGTAATCTTTGGAAAAATGACGATTTCCCTCACCGGATTCATGGGCTGCGGCAAGAGCAGCACCGGCCGGGCGCTCGCAGAGCGTCTCGGGGCCCGTTTCGTGGACCTGGACGCCGAGATCGTCGCCCGCGACGGCCGCACGATTCCCGAGATCTTCCGGGCGGGCGGAGAAGCGGCTTTCCGTGCCGTCGAGCTGGAGACGCTGCGCGCCGTACTGGCCGAAGCGGCTTCGGCGCCCGGCGACGTGGTCCTGGCCCTGGGCGGCGGCACGCTGACCGTCCCCGCTGCGCGGGAAATCATTTTGGCTCAGACGCAGTGTGTCTTCCTGCGGACGCGCTTCGAGACCATCCGGGCGCGGCTCGGCGCTGCCGACGCCTCCCGGCCCCTCTTTGCCGACGCGGAGGCGCTCTTCGCCGCCCGCGCACCCATCTACGCCCAGGCGCCCCACGCCATCGACACCGACGACCTCACGCCCGACGCCGTCGCCGACGCCATCCTCGCTGCCTTGCGCCGGCCGCTGTACTACTAGGACAACTTGCGCGCAACCCGATTCTGTAACTGTTTTAGGGCTGATTCTGTTCCGGAATTCCCGTCTGTCGGGCGGTCTCATCGGCGCCGACCGGCGAATCTGGCCGGCGCTTCTTGAAGCCCAGATAGATCAACCAGGCGGAGACAATCATACAGAGCGCCACCATGATCACGGAGGCCTCCGGACCAAAGGCTCCGCCGGTAATGAGGTCCGGCCCGCTGACAGCCGGTGTGATCAGGGAGACCTTCTGGTCGAGCCCCGAAACGGAGAAACCAAAGATATTCCCCTGGACGAAATTCCAGCCCCAGTGCACCCCGATGGGCAGCCAAAGAGACTTCGAATAGAAATAGAGGGCGCTCTCCGTCGCCGCAAGCGCGATGGATAGGGAGGCCCATACGCTGCCGTTGTCGTTGTCTATATGCGCAAACCCAAAAGCCAGGCAAGAGATGACCAGCGCCCAGACGGCGCCCCATCGCTCGTCAATCAGACGAAAGATGATCCCCCGGAAGAGAATCTCTTCCCCGACGGCGACAACCAGAAATCCCATCAGGGAGAGAAACAGGGCCTTCCCGTCGAAGTGGATGCTGGATACACGATAATCCCCGAGTGCCCAGAGAATGAAGGTGAAGACCACAAAGAATGCGACCCCGAGCAGAAACCCTTTCCCCACTTGCGGGAGCAACTTCCGGACCTGGACATCAGAGGAAGTCCGTTTCTCGACAGCTTTCGATAGCCGCCAATACACGCACAACATAAACGCGCATCCGACAAA
Organism: Bacteroidales bacterium; assembly: GCA_016291185.1. The sequence goes on along the minus strand of JAEFAI010000027.1, from coordinate 25,133 downwards.
AATTATCAAAGGTTTGACGACAATGTTGTCCGGCATCCCGTCAACGAACAGCTCGTAATTGACTCCATACAGGATGTCGAACAGAATAAACCCGCCGACCAGGGCGAGGATCCATTTCCAGAGAGGCATCATTCAGCTTTGTTTCGCGCTACTGAACGAGCGGAATCAATGATACCAGATGTCCTACCATCCGTAACGGCTTCACGATGAAGATGCAGATGGCGATGATTACCAGGAGAATAACCAATTCAAAGATGATTCCTTGATGATTCTTCTCCTTGGCCGCGGCCGCAAAGCGCTTGATGCTTGCATAAATAACATGCGCGATCAAGCCCAGGGAGAAGATGCCCCCTAAAAAACATAATTCTAACAATGCCTCTTTCATATACTAAGCGATTTATTATTGAACCTTTTGAAGAAAACGGTTACTGTTTCTTTTTGCTCCCTTGCTTCCTTTTCCGAACTGGTAGCTGATAGAAAACAGGCAGGTGCGTCCAAGCCGGTTAACCAGCTCGTATTGATATAGATACGGTGTCGAGAACGAAGACAAGGAGATGGACTTGTTGAACAGGTCATCGCACTTCAGCGAGAGCGAAAACATGCCGATGTCTTTGCCGATCTGCACAAAGCAATCCCAGAATCTCCGGTCAAACCCCGGGCCATACCCGGAATAGATCACGCGATCAAGCGTTGTCTCGAAGGTAAAACCCTTTGGCAAGATAGCCTCAAAGGAAACGCCCGTAACGAAAATCCATCGTTGATAATTGGCTGCCGGAACAAGCGAATGCACGGAGCCATAGTATTGCGGTTTGAAATGAGCGGAAGTCGTAATGTGCTCGTTTCGGTACTGGAGCCAAAGATCTGATTGCAGATCGAAGATCCGGTTGGTGCTATTTTCAAATCCGCTCTCGCCGGTGTAAAATCTAGACCCCGTGCTGTCGCCCCAAATGTCTTCGATGAACTGCCGATAGTCAAAAGATGCGATGTCGAGGGTTTGTTCGCGAACTGATTGGAAACCCCTGACCGCTGAAATCGTCCCATACAAATCTGCATAAAGGCGCCATGAGCGTCGTTCTCCAAAGTAATAATCAAACTGTAAGAAAGGTGTAACGCTAACCCCCGGGAGTTTCGAATTGACAGGGAAAGAATAACGCATCCCTTCTTTTGAAACCCAGTTTGCTTGTACAATGGGAGAGAAGTTATAGCGGAATTCGGCCATTAGCTGAAGCCTCCACTTCTTTCGAGAAATCTCATAATTTGCCACGCCATTAACCGAATGAGAGGGTTTCAGGAATGGATTGCCAATATGGATCTCCGTGGGACTGGTTCGCAGCAAAGCGGACATTGTCTCGGTCTCCGGAACACGGTTCGTCTGCGACCAAATATAAAACTGCTTGCTATAGTCTTCGTCATCAAAGTGGATATATGGCACGACTCCCCAACGCCAATCCGGTCGATTAACTTTTCCGATTAAAGCGTAGAACTGCCGGGCCTGTCCGCCTGCAGAGATCCTATACTTTCCCAATTTATATGAGAGCAGAATCGTTTCTGCAAGATCCATGTTAGAGGTGTTCAGATCAGAGGAGAATGGGATGTTGGGCTTTTTGCTCACATGGTCGGAGGAAGCGACACGATCTGAAATACTATCATAATTTAGATCTAATGTAGTGGAGAGCGTCCATTTATCGGAGAGCGGCTCCGAATACGCCGCGGATGTAACGAGCCGGTATGTGCTCTTCTCGTTGGAGAGATCCAGCAACAGGGAGGACTGCTGCATTTCATCGCCCCAATTGCGAATGTATGTAAACTGCTGATTGATTTTGAGGTTTCGGTTTTCCTTCTTGCTGGACCGCCAGGTGAACTGACCGCTCACGCCGGTCGTGAGGCTCCTATCCTGTCCGGTTTCTGCCAGGAATGAGGGCGCTCCATCGGATAGGAGCGGTGTCATTTCGCGCATCCGCTCGAAACGGTTCCGGGAATAATAGACATTCGCCTTCAGCGTCAAATCAACATTCTTCGCGCTCGTCAAGCGGGTTTCCAGATCCGTATCCACGCGCCATGCCTTGGCGGCTTCCTGCTTTTGCTGAGAAAAGGCCGAACTGGAAGCCTCCTTGTCCAAATAGGTTTTCTGTCCTGTCGAGCCTTCATCTTTTTGGTCGTATGCCGAAATGACGGACAGCGTGGTCTCCAGCCCACGAATCAGATTGGTCCCGATATTAACAGCCGCTTTGCCGTTCATGCCGTTCCCCGGCAGAACATTTCCGCCCGCCAGATAGGCGGTTATCTGCGAGTTCTCATCGTAACTGTTGAGGTTATGCTTCCCGCTCCACAGGGCCTTGCCGGATTCCCGCGTGTCAGCCTCCACCAAAGATCCCACGCCGCCAGATGCGGAAGCCTGGCCAAATACGCCGCGCTTGAATTCTTCTTTGAGCACGACATCCATCGCCTTCTCGTTTTTCTCCCCCAAAGCCAGGTTGACCCCGCCTGCGGAGGCAGAAGTCCGGTCTGTCACTACAATCTTATCGACAATCCGAGCGGGGAGATTCTTAAGTGCCATGCTCGGGTCGCCAAAGAAGAAGGTCCTGCCCTCCACGGTGATTTCGCTGATCGGGCGCCCGTCCGCATAGACTGTCCCGTTCTCGACAGACAATCCGGGCATTTTCTTCAAAAGATCCTCCAACATGGCGTTGCTGCCGGTCTTGAACGCAGAGGCGTTATAGATTACCGTATCGCGCAAGTACCTGACTGGCGAAGAGAGGTCTGTAATCGTCGCTGCATCAATTAATTCATGATCTTCTTCCAGCAATATTTGTCTCGCGCCGGAGCCGCCATTGGATGGATCGATCTGCTGACGGAATGGTTTGTAGCCAAGGAGCTCGATGTTCAAGGAATACTGACCTTTCTGGATATCTCTCAATACGGCCTCCCCGACTTCATTCGTAAGCGTAAAATGGGTGATCAGTGTGTCTTCCTGCAGGTACACCGAGGCAAACGGAATGGGCTGCTGTGTGTTCTTGTCTGCAACGTTGAAGCGGAGAGAATAAGATTTGTACGCCACGGGTGTATCGCCAGAGGAGATGATGATTTGGGCGTGACAGGAAGCTCCCCAAGTCAGCGACAGGAGCAGGATCGGCAGTATGGTTCGCAAGCGTGTCATTTAAATCATAAAAGCGCGTTCAAGGCCTCGTTGATACTTTCATCACTGGGCCTGGGGGCATCCGGGTTGACGAGTTTCCCGTCCCGGCCATAGATCAGGAAGCGCGGGATTTTGTCCAGTTTGATCTGCTTCAGGAAGTCGGCGTCGGGGTCCAGGACGCGGTAGGATCCGGACAGGAGATCGGCGTTTTCGTTGACTTTGTCCATCCAGCTCTTCTGATTCGAGTCGGTGGAAATGAACAGGAATACGACATCCTTCCCGGCGAAGCGCTTGTGTAATTCCCGGCTTTTCGGAAATTGCCCGATGCAGGGGCCGCACCAGGATGCCCAGAAGTCCACATACACCACTTTCCCTTTGTGGCTCTCCAAAAGCTTTTCCAGGCTGATGGTCTCTCCGTCGGTGGACTCGAGCGGAAGCGCGGAATTCAGTGATGCGACGGCAATCTCCTTGGTGGCAACTTTTGTGACGACGGTCGAATCTCCCGTGAGCTCAATGTATCTCTGTGTGTACCGGGATTTGAGGTCTTTTGAGTAGTGCTTCCAGCCGGACTCGTCCGTGAGGATCAGATTCAGGAGGCGCTTCAGGGTCCCTCTCTTGGCCAGGGGAGTCATAACGGTATCGCGCGCAATCCGGTCAAAAGAAGCGACGATATTATTGAAGAGATGTGCATTCTGGTAATGCTGGGCGGTAGAAAAGTTGGACACGTAATGCAGGAGGCTGTCTGACTGGATGACCTCTTCGGGCGTGTAGCGGCTCTCCGGGAAGAAGCGATGCTGCATGTAGCGGTAGTAACTCGTGTCAATGATCTGCCCGCGATAGAGAGAATCAACAGCGGCACTGAGCGTTGTCAAATACTGTTTGTGCACGATCGCGAGGGAATCAAGATCAACATAAACCGGCCTGTAAGAGTCTTCGAGACCTGGGTACTTAGCCCGGTGTGCTTTATCGTGGAAATATCGATATGCATTTGTAAAATCTGCCCCCGTAAGTACCGTCTCGATAAAAAAACCAAACTTCTGGATGGCATTCGGAATCGTGTAGGGCAGGTTGTATACGTCGGAGTTGCCTTCATAGACTAAACTCTGAAGCATGGGCCTTCCTGTCTCTCCGTACCGGACGAGGACCGTGTCGCCTTCCTGTAGCAAATAACAATCATACTCAAGAACTTTGTACAGATGCTGCATCTCGGCATAACCCAGATAGGTGGGAATCTCCAGCGTGTCCCGGCCCACTAGTTGGGGGTCAAAAACAACTCGGTCGCCGTTCTCGTCCATAAAATTAATGGTTCGATTTTCGACATGACTCCGGGATCCTCCGAATACTCGGGTGCTTGTCTGCAAAGGACAGTCTTCAAAGATGACGACGACTTTCCCGTTATTGCGATTAACGGGTTCCACCGCAGGCTCGTTCTTGGGCCCGCAAGCGTACAGTGCCAGGGTGGCCAGGAGGCCGGCAATACACCACTTCATTGTTTTCACGATCTTGGCTATCAGTTAAATGTAAAACATCTCAATCAAATATAAGAATACTCTGTGTGAATAACTACGCCCGATGGCGCTTTCGTCTCATTATGACTCATCAGTATCAGATAATGACGGATTTGCGGGAGGTTCTTCGTTGGTGCCTCGCCGCTTCTGGGGTGCAGATCAAAAGTGAAGTTCGGGGTGCAGAAAGGGCTTATTTGCACCCCAGTGGGATTTGGAGCGTAGAGAGCTTAGGCTCCCACTACTGAACGAGCGGAATCAATGATACCAGATGTCCTACCATATGGAACGGCTTCACGATGAAAACGCAGATGGCGGTGATTGCCAGGAGGATAATAAGTTCGATGGTGGCCTGCTGATACTTCTTCTCCTTGGCTGCAGCCGCAAAACGCTTGATGCCCCCATAATAAACAGACGCTATCAAACTCAGGAGGAAAATGATCCCTATAAACAATAATTCTTCTTTCATACGTATTAAATTATGCGTGTGAGCCTATTATGCGTCCCGCTTCCTGAGGTTTAGGATGTTCATGACCAGAATGGCCGTGAAGGCGATGACGCTGGCTGCGCAGAAGACAGTAAGCCATGTTTCCTTCAGCGTAATGGCGTGAATCATGAAAATCAACAGGAGGAGTGCCGCCGTGGCGTTGTTGAAAATGTTTAGGACAAGACCCTGACGGTGTTCCGCCTTCAAGAGGGCTTTTTCGTCGGTCAAGCTTTTCTTTTTGTGTTTCAGTCGAGCGAACGAGATGACCCTGAAGGTGCAGTTGACAGCAAAGTACAGAAACAGGAGGGAACTGGTGATGCTGGAATGGTCCTGGATACGGCCGTGAAGTTCGTAGGCGAACAGGATGTAACAAATGACGGCGCCAACCGCGTTGGCAACCATCTTGGGTTTGCTAAAAGAATTGTAATCCATTATTTGAATTGTTTATAATCCTGCGTATTCTCCTAATCAAGTTCTTTTAATTTCTTTCGGTTTTTTAGAACGCTATATGTTTCATAAGCGATAACGAGTACGCCTAAACCTATTATTATCCAGTCCGTTGTCTGCATGCTTTGTATCCCATGGGTGATGTCCCGGCGCAGGATGTAGACGAGGACGAATATCCAGATGATTATCAACGCGATGGCCGCAACTATCCGGGCCACGATCTGATTCTTGAGTTCTTGCTTTATATCCATTTTTGTAAAGAACTATTGTCCACCTTGACTGTTGAGGATTGCCATTGCAGCGAATACTAAGCTATTGAAGACTAGATGCAGGATTGCTTTAGCTGTAAACTCTTTTCTCCAGACATTCATAAATAGTAAATTAAACAAAAAAACGATTAGGCTTGGAAACTTCCGTTTGCAATATATGAAAAGTTTGTCTAAACCTGTAGACAAAACGACGGTTGCGCCTCCATTACAGCCATCCCTGATTGCCGTAGAATTTAAGGATATAAGTTCTGAAGATGTATTCGTATTTTGCCTGCAGACGCTGTTCCTCTGCTTGAAACAGATTGCTGACGGCAATTTGGTAATCGTAGTACGTAGCTGCTCCGGCATCGTATTTCAACTCGACCAATCTGAGTGCTTCGCGGCATTTTGTTACATTGTCTTCCAGAAGATGGTATTTAGCATAGGAAGCATTGGTGTTTACAACCGCCTGTTTAACCTCTTTGTCCAGTGCCAATTTTGTCATAGTAAGCTCCTGCCTGGCGCGTTCTTGGGCCAGTTTGCGTTGCTTGACAGTGTTGGATACTGAGATTGCGCTCAGGATAGGTATGCTGATAGAGAGAGTCACATAAGAACTCATATTGTCCCGTAATTGATCCCGGAAAGAGTATTCGTTCCCATCCAGGCGAATGCGGGCATTGGAGAAGGTCGTCCCGTATCCGGCGTTGAGCCGTAGCGTTGGCCAGAAAGCGGAGGCGGCGATGCGAATGTCGCGGGCCGCTGATTCTATAGTCAGTTCTTTTTGCCGGATTTGCGGAAGCGTATAGGCGGATTGGACAAGATTGTCGACATCCCAAAGGCGCGGCTGGATATCATCAAAGTCCTGGCCTTCTGTGGTGATGTCGAAGTTCTGCCAGTCGTTTATGGCGAGCAACTCGCAGAGTGCGATACGGTCGAGGTCGAAATTGCTACAAGCATTTGTCAAGTCAACCTGAGCATTGGTAGCATCAGCTTGGATGGTGAGCAGGTCACTCGGCGCCGCGGCTGAGTATTCTATCCTTTTACGAATTCTCTCTTCCTGATCTTGAAGGAGCGCCAACTTGTTCTTGATGACGGCAATGGCTTCCCTGTCAAGGACCAGATTGAGAAACATCGAAGTGATAGTAAGCGTCAAATCATTGCGTGTTCGTTCTGTCTCGAGCAACGCGGACTGAAGATTTAGTTTCGCTTTTCGGACTTGCTGGGTGCGCTCGCCTCCGGCAAACAAAGTCACGGATCCTCCGACGGATGCGCTCATGTCGAAAACAGTCCGGTTCGTGATGAATTGATACGTTGTCGGATCAAGAACCCGCCCCGTGGAGAGGTTGTGCTGGTTGGAGATGGACATGGAGGGAATAAAAGAGTAGGCACTTCCCTTTTTTGCCTCTGCAGCAATCGCGGCGTTTGAATGCGCCTGCATAATATGAGAGTTTTCTTTTAGGGCAATTTTGATGCAGTCGGAGTAGCTATAGACCGATTGAGCTACGGTAGTGCTAAGAGTTACAAAATAGACAACCACCACCAAACTAATCCGAGACAGTCCATTCATAATTAGATAATAGTCCTAAATTTAAGTGGACATACAATGTGCAATAGAAAATAACAACTAGTGGTTGTTTATAGTGTCAGAGATGCAATCCATTATAATTCTTGTGGCAGTCGTAGCATTCTGCTTATTTACCAGTATGCGGATTGGATACACTTGGTTTAGATCCGGGTATGGAGATGTTTCGCCAACGATGATAGATTCGATTCCGGCCGCTGCCAGTTTCGCTTTCAAGAGTTGTGCTTCAACCTCATTATTTACAGACGTGACTGTTACCAGTGAATCACCCTGTGCAGACGATTCGTTTCTTCTTGAAAAAGAAAAGAAAATAAGAAAAGAAAATATAAGAAGGCTTATAAAAACAAGCACAATGTTGAGGAATTGGTTTTGATAGATGCCGAGGTCAAATAGGCCAAAGTACGATACTACGTTGACAAAAATATGGCTGATGATGCAGAAAAGGAGATTCCTGTTAGTTCTGATATAAAGAACACCAAGAATAAGCCCTAGCACGAAAGCAGAAAACAACTTGTGGTAATCAAGATGAACGAGAGCAAACAGTAGTGCAGTAGATATGATTGCGGAAGTCGGCTTTTGCTTATATAACAATCCATTAAGGGCTATTCCTCGGAATAAAATCTCTTCAATTGATGGGCCAATAATCAAAGCCGATAAAAGAACGACCCACGAGGAAGAAACATTACTTGGTTCAACCCCCCATAGCAACGAATCCAAAGGAGTGATAAGGGTGTAGAACACAATTAATGTGGTTCCAAGGACAAGCAGCAATAATTTCCAGTCGTAATGACAGTGTTTTGAGAAAAGGACGAACCTAGTCTTACGGGCCCGATTAACGATAATGGTAATTACAAGAATAGAAAGAAAAAGTATGAAGAAAATTAGGAAGTCGGAAAACCACTGATTTTCAATAGAATCACTGAAAAAGTGGGCATTGTCTAGGGGAACAGCAATCATAAAACCAACGGTAATAAACACCGCAATGAGGAATGTAATAAGTAATTCCAATAGAGTAGCGGGAAAGGGAATATGCTGTCTTGTTTTGCCCATTTTTCCTTTAAATATAGCAAATTATTTCCACAGAACAATATGAATAATAATCGAAAGCTGGGTGGTGCTTACCAGCTTTCGATTAAGGAGCATGAGAAGTCTTCGTTATGCGGGATACGGGACTGGTTCGTCTCGCGTCCCGTCATCATGGATTGTCGTGATGTACAGGTCATCATTTGTAATCCAATGTTTAATCCATTTTATGCCATTCGCAATAGCGTTGACGGCATAAAACATTCTGTTCCGACCGTCATAGTGGCAGATGACGGTTTCCCCACCAGAAATGCAGCGCATTTCCTCGAGAGTCAGTCTCTCCAGTCCGGAGACCGAAGCTTCTAGATTCTTCATGAGTAATCGAAATTTAATTAAACAATTAATACTAACGCCCAGGTAATTCCTAAAGGCTTTCTAAAAGCAATTATCGAAATACTTTGTCTAAATCCGTGGACAAACAAGCGTTTTCCCTTTTTTCTCGAATTCTTCTTCTGTATATTGCCCGATGGAGATCTTGATTTCTACCCGTTCGGGATGAAGATAGAGGTAAGACTGCCGTTCCCGACTATAGACAATGTCTATCCCATAGGATTTGAGTTCGTCCAGGAGATTATACAGTGATGCTCGGCAAATCCCCAGTTTCTCGGCAAAGGAAGATGCATCGCCAGTATTGCCGTGCATTACATATTGGTGAGCACGAGCGACGACTTCAACGAATTCAAACACTTTCATCATAGGCATCATGCTTCTGTTTGTGCTTTCCAAAAACGAGCGTACTCTCCGCCTTTCTCAATCAATTCGGCATGAGCGCCTTGCTCGACGAGAGCGCCCTCTTTGAGGACAAATATCTCATCTGCATTCATCACCGTGCCGAGGCGGTGGGCGATAAGAAGGACCGTTTTGCCTGCCTGCTTAAGACGAGTCACGATATCTTTTATGCATCGTTCGGATTCGGAGTCTAACGAGGATGTCGCCTCGTCAAGAACCAGGATTTCCGGGTTCCGGTAAAGCGCCCGAACGATGGCTACGCGTTGACGCTGCCCGCCGGAGAGTTGAACGCCGTTTTCTCCAATATTGGTGTTGAACCCCATCGGAAGGGATTCGATGAAAGGTAGAATGCCCACCTCCCGACAAAGGGTGAGGACCCGGGTGTTGTCCGGCGCATAATCATCAAGGGTGATGTTCTCTAGGATCGTTCCTTCGAAAAGATCAATACGTTGAGGTACGACGCAGACAAGAGCGCGAAGGTCGGCTTTGTCAATGTGCCGGATGTCCACCCCGCCGATACGAATGTGACCACCTTGCAGCGGGTAGAGATCCTGCAACAGCGCGGCGAGGGTGGTTTTCCCTGATCCGCTTTCTCCGACGATGGCGCTGATCATCTTGCTGTGGAAAGTGACGGAAAAGTCGCTGAATACCTCCGTGCGGGTCCCATATCGGAAAGATACATTCTCAAAGGTGATGTCTCCGAGTTGCTCTTTATCGAAATGGATCTTTCCATCAACATCTTCCACGTCCAGGTCCATGATCTCGAAGAGTCGGGAGGCTGCAATCTTGGCGTCTTGATACACTTTGTTGATGCCGACCAAAGATGCTATGGGGCCGACGAAGTAAGAGATCAGGGCATAGAAAGACATCAACTCGCCGGAAGTGATAATATGGTCCAAGATGAAGTAAGTGCCAGTCCATAGCAGGATGATGGTGAAAAGCCGGGATATGACTGAAGATGCCTCGCCCGCCCAGAGAGAATTGATGGCAGTGTGGTAAACGGTCTTGATGTAAGTGACGAATCGGCTCTCGGTTTTGGCATCTTCGTATTCTTCCAGGCCGAATCGTTTTACGGTTCCTGCCGTGTTGATGGATTCGACCAGTTGTGCGTTGAGCTCCGCCGCCTGCTCCATCCCTTTGCGCAGGATCACCCGGTTCACGCGATTATACAGCATGTAAAGGATGAAATAAAGCGGGATGATGAGGAGCATAATGACCGCCAACTTCCAGTAGTAAGTAAACATCAACGCGAAAGCGAAAACAACCGTAAATATGTTGACAAGAAGACCAACGAGCGTTTCATTAATGAACGAGCGGATTTTGACGGCGTCATTGACACGAGAGATAATCTCTCCGGACCGCATTGAGTCAAAGAAAGACTGCGGTAGCCGAAGCAAGTGCTTATAGTAGCCTAAAATCAAGCGCGTATCAATCTTGATGCCGGTTTTGAGCATGTAAACGGTCTTGATAACGTTGATAATTACGGAAAGAATCAAGATCAGAATCATCAAGACGCTGAGCAGGTTGAGGAGGTTGCGGTTCTCTCCGGGTATCACATTGTCAACAATCTTCTGCACATAAATGGAGGTCGCAAGTCCAAGGATTGTATAGATGGCTGCTCCAAAGATGGACTCAATCAGGGTCTTGCGGTGCGGCTTGAGTAAAAACACAAACCGGCGCAGCATGGACACTTTTTTGTATCCTTTCTCGAAATCGTCTTTGGGCATCAACAGGACTAGGATTCCGGTCCACTCCTTATTGAACTCCTCCAATTCGCGCCACTCGAGTGTCCCCGTTCCCGGGTCCATGATCTGAATTTTCTGCTTCCGGATAGCGTAAATGACCACATAGTGCAGAAGTTTCCCATTCTTAATGATATGGGCTATGGCCGGGAGAGGGATCTTGTACAGAGGCTCGGTTTTGTTGGTCCCATCCTGATTCTTGGACTTTACCGCTTTGGTCTCGAATCCGAGATTATCGGCGGCATTGATTAGACCTAGAATGTTGGTCCCTTTTCGGTCAGTGCACGCCATCTGGCGGACTCTCGAAATAGGGAGTTGTAACCCGTAATGGGCTGAAATAGAAGCCAGGCAGGCTGCTCCACAATCCGTGATGTCGTGCTGCTTAATCTTAATCCCGTGCCTCATAAGCTGATTCTATATTGGGGTTCAGCCAGTTGTCCAATTTATCGTACAATAAATGGAAAACGGTCCGTCTGGTTACGGAGAAGTTGGCGTACACGCTCATGCCTTTTTTGATATAACCTTTGAATCCATTCTTTAACGCTAAATGATCGGAGCTTAGGGAACAATATACCTTATAAAAAGACTGTGAGCCATCGGAGGAGAGGGAGACATCGTTAAAGACATCTTCGACGGTAATGTTGATGGTGCCCCATTCGGAAGGGTTGAAAGCAGAAACCTGCAAACGCCCGGACATCCCGGGGCGTAGAAATGCTATGTCTTTGGGTGGGATATAGCACTCGGCGATCAGGTTTCCTTCCGGTGAAATTTCCGCAATTTGCTGTCCGGCTTGAATGTACGAACCGTCGAATAGGCTCTGAGTTTGTTGAATGGTTCCGCAAACGGGTGAAAAGATAATGGCCTCCGATTCCTGAACTTTGATTTGGCGGAGTTGGGCTTCAATCTCTCTCCGCTCGTTGCTATATTTTGTGATATCGGACTGCCATTGGCGTATTTGATAATCCTGGATGTTCTGTGCCGCCAGCGAGGCTTGCCGAAAAGCTAGTTCGACAGGCTCGAATTCGGATTCGGGGATAACTTGCGCATCATGTAGTTTGCGAGCCCGCAGATAAGCCGCCTCGGCTTGTTTTAATTTGGCGTCGGCGTCGGCCCGTTGCGAGAGAAAATACAAAACGTCCTGTTGGTAATAAGGACTTTCCAACGTGGTTGCTTCCGGCCCGTCCGTGGTCAATTTGCGCAAATCCGACAGTAAACAGTCCAGTTCCCTTTGTCTGTTCTCAAGCATGGGCCGCTTGACCGAATAGGACTCGGACTGAATGAAAAACAGGGTGTCGCCTTTGCTTACATAAGTGTTTGGAGCCATTTTCACGGGGTGAATATATCCGCTGGCAGTCGAAGTGATCAGCGTGTGGTCTTCTTTGGGCTTAATGACTCCGGGCGCATTCACGTGCACATCTACCTCAATAAAGAAGAGTGCAGCGAATGCAACGATAATCACAATCATGACCAGGTAGTATAACAAGCCGGTCCCGGGTGTCTTCGGGAAGAGGGAGAGTGAAGATTGTTCGAGAATTGTGTCGGGGAAGACCCTTTGATTATTCTGCATTTCGAGATAAATAATTTAACGGTGTTTGTCGAGGGCTTTCGAAGTACGTATCTATCATATTGTGGGATTCCTCAGGTTAGCAGTTTAAGAAGCCCTCGACAAACAGCCGTCTTTATAGGTGCATTTCCTTATGCCAAATTTATTGCTCTCCCAATGAATATGCGTAAAGAACCACCTCTCCGTCATACTCGACCGTGATGTAAACCAGGTCGGGCTGTTGCTGGAACTGCAGGACATCCGGCATGAAAGCGGTGTGCGTCTGCGTGAAGCCGGACTCCATCTCAACCATGCGGACATTGACGGGTTGCGTCGGGGTGCCCCAGACGATCACCGTGCCGGACTGGCTGTCAATATCGACGGGCGCGACCACACCAAGTTCCGGGCGGATGATGATGACGCCGCCACCGGGCAAGGGAATGGATGTCCCTCCGTTCGGGTCGTTGCCGTCGCCAGGCCCTGCAATGGAGCTCAGCGAGAAGAAAAGCGCGTAAAGCAGAAACAGGATGACTTTCTTCATTTATGTGTATGGTTATTGGTTTCTCCTTTTACAAAGTTAAGGAAGATCGACGGGACATGAATGCGAAAGGGTATAACAAATACAAAATTAACGCGCTGATTATCAGTACGTTAATTTTTTGTAGCGTAACAAGCGTATGAAAAGCCCGCTAGGAAAGCCTTTCGGCGAAGTCTGCGCCGGCCTCGCCCATGGAGGCGAACAACTTCTTGTACCGGCTCTTGCGCATTCTCACGGACTCTTCCGACATGTTCAGAATGAAACTGGCGCATTTGGGTGTAAACTCGGCAAAGAGTAGGGTCAGGAGTTGGAAGTCCTGCTCGGTCATCTTGTGGCCTCCGTCGCCGGAGAAGGCCTTGCGAAGTCGCACCATGATGTCCTGGCAGTTCAGGTTCAGCGCTTTCTCAATATCCGAGATAAACTGGCGGTCCTTCCGCAGGGTATTGAGGGCTGTGCGGAACTCTTTCAGGATGTCTTCTTTTTGCAGCCTCATCTTGATGCCGCTGCGGTTCGTCGGCGCATCTTCGATCCAGGCGTAATACTTGTTGGCAAGATCTTGCATGATCTCGATCCTGCTCTGGACCATGGAGTATAAGGCGGCCTGGGCGCCTTTCTGTTTTTTCTTCAGGAGCGAGATGCTCTGGGTCAGGTTCTCGACCTCTTTCATGCCGTCGAGCGCTTGCTTCTTCCGGCGCTGTAGCGCAAGATAGGTGATCAGGAAGCCGGAAGACAGGACGACAGCCGTAAGCACGAACCAGAGTAATAGAATCTTATAATGTGCATTCTCGGCGATGTATCGCTCCTCGAAAAACGCCTTTTGAGAGTGTGTCAGGGATCTGGAAATCTTGTTTTTGACATCTTCGTTCTGCAGCCTCATCGTTTCTGAGACGGCGGTGTAGGCTTTCTGATACTCTCCTCGGTACAATCGGATCCTGCTCTCGCAAGAGTAGTAGGCCGAGCTGTCATAGGGAGTAGCCATCTGCTCGAAAACGATTCTGAGGCAGCTGTCTGCCGCAGCGTGCTGGCCTTCTTTCTCTTTGATGATGGCCATGTTCCCGATCCCGAGCAGGCCGAGGGGATAGCCGAGCGACATCGCCTGCTCGTAGAACTCCCGGGCTTGTTCGTATTCTTGGTCCCAAAAGTGAATGTCTGCCCGGAGGATAAGCAGGGTGTAGCGCAGCCCGGGATCCGCGTCCTGGTTGCAGGCCAGCAGGGAATCGGCCATCTCGATGGCGCGCGTCCGGTCGCCCAGATTGTAACTTTGTCTCGCCACGTCCATGCGGGAGAAGTCGGCGGAAAGCTTTTCTCCTGCGTCATCGAAGGCCGAGACGGCTTTTTGCGCATATTCGTAGGCCGACTGGATGTCGTAATTGCCGGCAAAGAGCGAACTGAGATGTTGGTTGGCGAGGCCGAGATAATGATCGTTCCCTATCTTCCTCGCAAGGCGCTCTGCTTCGCGAAGCAATATAGTGGACTCGACGGTCTCTCCGGCATTCTCTTTAATCACGCCCAAGTAATAGGCAGACTTCATCCGATTGTCACGGGTCCCGTGGTGGCGATAATAATCGTAGGCGCTGTGGGCGATGGAGTCGTTCTTCGTGCCCAGATGATTTTTGATTTGTGCCGTGGAGAGGAGCAAAGCGTGCCTTGCTTTCTGGCTTCTTGTGTGGAAAGCCTCTTGCGGGATTTGCTCCAGGACAATCAGCGCACTGTCCGGCCGGGAAGCCATCAGACGGTCCGCTTCGTCCAGGGCCTTTCGGGGGCCGGACGAGCAGGCGGTAATACACAATCCGCAGGCAAGAAGAAACGCAAGGTGCCTCATGTTTAGTGTGCGGTACACAAATATAGGGAAATCTTGCGTGAAGACAATACCCTGACACATCCGTGTCAGATAATGACGGATTTACGAGAGGAATTCCCGCTACCGGACAGCGGCCATTGCGGCGGCGTCCGGCTGCTCGCCCGTCATCAGGGCGTAGCCGGTGACGGCCTGGGCGAGGAGCCAGGCGGAGCCGGGGATGTAGCCCGGACGGCCCGCGAGGCAGGGATCTTTGTAATTGGCTTCCAGCAGATGGGCGCAGTCGAGGCGATCGATGCCCTCGACGGCGCGCGGAAGCGTGTAGATGATGACGTCTGCGCTCACGCCGCCGGCCACCTCGGCGTGGCGGTAGAGGCGGGTGTCGAGCCCGAGGTCCTCGGCGGCGGCCAGGGCGGCCTTGCCGGCTCCGCCGAATCCGATCACGGCCGCGGTGCGGCATCCAAGCGGCTCGAGAAGGGCCTTTACGCCGCGGTAATCGGAGTTATAGGCCTTGGTCCCGTCCGGAGTCTTGATGACCAGATTCGTGGCCCCTACGCGCTCGCTTTCGGGGCTGCGCCAATCCACGCGGGCGTAGGCGTCGCCCTTGAAGGGAGCCGTGACGTTGATGGCCTTGTAGTCCGCGAGGAAGCGGGCCCAGGCCTGGTCGAAGTCGGGCGTCTCGATGAGCTCGTAGCGGTATTTCCCGCCGTAGGCGGCGGTGAACAGCGCAGGGCTGGAGGAATGGGCGATGGGATGCCCGATGAGTCCGAATTTATCCATTCTGTCGCTGCCGGACGGCTTCAAAGAGGAGAATGGCGGCCGAGACGGATACGTTCAGCGAGTCCAGGCGGCCGAGCATCGGGATACGGATATGGGCGTCGGCGGCTTCGCGCCAGACGGGCGTGAGGCCGGTGGCCTCCGTGCCCATCACGATGGCGGTGCCGCCGGTCATGTCGCAATCGTAGTAGAGAGAGGAATCCTGCAGCTGCGCCGTCAGGATGCGGATGCCGCGGGCCTTCAGGAAGGCGATGGCGGACTCGGAACTGCAGGCCACGCAGGGCACCGTGAACACGGCGCCGATCGAGGCGCGGATCAGGTTCGGATTCCAGAGGTCGGTCAGCGGGTCGCAGATCAGCACGGCGTCGGCGCCGGCCGCATCCGCGCTGCGAAGCACCGCCCCCAGGTTCCCGGGCTTCTCGACGCGCTCCAGCACCACGATCAGCGGATGCTCCGGAAGCGCCAGTTCTTCGAGCTTCCGCTCCTTCGCCCGCACCTCCGCAATCACGCCCTCGGTCCCTTCCCGCATCGCAATCTTCGCATAAACTTCCTCCGAAACCTCGAACTCTTTCGGGGAGGCGACAACTGCTTCTGAAAACCGTAGCCACCCTCGGCTTCGTAAGAGGGAAGGGCCCGCAGCCGAAGGCTGTGGGAGGGGTCCGGCGCAGTCGGACGTTTTCAGGGGCAGTTCGTCGCTCCCCGAAGAAAGGAAGGAAGGACAGACGAAGATCGAATCTACGACGAAGCCGGCGTCGAGGCAATGCTGGAGCTCGCGGCGACCTTCGACGACGAAAAGACCGCTCTCGCGCCGCGCAGAGGACTTCTGCTGCAGCGCGAGGAGGCGTTTGATCTTCGGATTCGAAGGGGATGTGATGAGCTCCGGCATGGCGGGTCGGGATTACTCGGCAGCCTGCTGCTCCTTGTTTTCCTTCTTCAGCACCTTCTCCGGCCGCATCTGCGGGAAGAAGAGCACGTCCTGGATGGTGGTCTGGCCCGTCATGAACATCGTCAGACGGTCGATACCCATGCCCAGGCCGGAAGTCGGCGGCATACCGTACTCGAGCGCGCGGACGAAGTCCATGTCAATGTACATGGCCTCGTCGTCGCCCTTGCTCTTGAGCGCGGCCTGCTCCTCGAAGCGCTCCAGCTGATCGATCGGATCGTTCAGCTCGGAATAAGCGTTCGCCAGCTCCTTGCCGCACACGAAGAGCTCGAAACGCTCGGTGAGCGTCGGGTCGGTGCGGTGGCGCTTGGTCAGCGGAGACATCTCCACGGGATAATCGATGATGAAGGTCGGCTGGATCAGCTTGTCCTCGCAGTAGGTGCCGAAGATGGCGTCGATCAGTTTGCCCTTGCCCATCGAGGGCTCAATCTCCACATTCAGTTTCTTGCAGGTGGCACGCAGCTCGTCCTCGTCCATGCCCTTCACATCCACGCCGGCGTACTCCTTGATGGCGTCGAGGATCGGGAGACGGCGGTAGGTGCCGCCGAAATCGACCTCGTTCTCGCCGATCTTCACCTTCGTGGTGCCGTTCACCGCGAGGGAGATCTTCTCCAGCATGGTCTCGACGAACTTCATCATCCAGTTGTAGTCCTTGTAGGCCACATAGATCTCCATGCAGGTGAACTCCGGATTGTGCGTCTTGTCCATGCCCTCGTTGCGGAAGTCCTTCGCGAACTCATACACACCGGCGTAGCCGCCCACGATCAGGCGCTTGAGGTAGAGCTCGTTGGCGATACGCAGGTAGAGCGGAATATCGAGGGCGTTGTGGTGCGTGATGAACGGACGCGCGGTGGCACCGCCCGGGATGCCCTGCAGGATGGGAGTCTCCACCTCCAGGCAGCCGGCGGCGTTGAAATATTCACGCATCGTCGCGATGATCTTGGCGCGCTTGAAGAACACGTCCTTGACCTGCGGATTGACGATCAGGTCCACGTAGCGCTGACGGTAGCGGAGCTCGGGATCCGTGAAGGCGTCGAACACCTGGCCGTCCTGCTCCTTGACGATCGGCAGCACGCGCAGCGACTTGCTCAGCAGCGTGAGCTCCTTGGCGTGCACGCTCAGCTGGCCGGTCTGGGTGATGAAGGCGAAGCCTTTGATGCCCACGATGTCGCCGATGTCCATGAGCTTCTTCCAGACGGTATTGTACATGGTCTTGTCCTCGCCGGG
Organism: Bacteroidales bacterium; assembly: GCA_016291185.1. Next base: position 7,348 of record JAEFAI010000027.1, on the reverse strand, counting down.
GCAGATCTCGTCGCGCTTGACGTAGATCTGGATGCGGCCGGTCTCGTCCTGGAGCTCACCGAAGGAGGCGGCTCCCATGATACGGCGGCTCATCAGGCGGCCGGCAATGCAAATGTCCTGCAGGTTGCCCTTCTCCGGGTCGAACTCTGCCAGGATCTGCGCCGCAGTGGCGTTCACGGGATACTCGGCCGCAGGGTACGGCTCGATCCCTAATTCTCTGAGTTTCGCCAGCGATTCGCGGCGGATCAATTCTTGTTCGCTATATTCTGCCATAATGGCGCAAAATTACGAAATAATTTGTTATCTTTGTATGATATGGCGAAAGAATGCAAGTGGATCCTCAAAGAACCGGCCGACCCCGCGAAGGTCGAGCGGCTCGCGACGGAGGTCGGCATCGACAAGGTGCTGGCCGAGCTCCTCGTCAAGCGGGGCGTCGAGACCTTTGAGCAGGCCCGCTCCTTCTTCCGCCCCTCGCTGGACGCCCTCCACGATCCCTTCTTGATGAAGGACATGGACAAGGCGGTGGAGCGGCTGCACCGCGCCATCAAGGGCGGCGAGAAAATCCTGGTCTATGGCGACTACGACGTGGACGGCACGACGGCCGTCGCGCTCGTCTATTCCTTCATCCAGCGCTTCACCGACCAGGTGGACTTCTACATCCCCGACCGCTACGACGAGGGCTACGGCGTGTCCTACAAGGGCATCGACTGGGCCGCGGACGGCGGCTTCAAGCTGATTATTACGCTGGACTGCGGCATCAAGGCCATCGACAAGGTGGAGTACGCCCGCAGCAAGGGCGTGGAGGTGATCATCTGCGACCATCATCTTCCGGAAGATTCCCTCCCCAAGGCCGTGGCCGTGCTCGACCCCAAGCGGGAAGATTGCGAGTATCCCTTCGACGACTTGTCCGGGTGCGGCGTCGGCTTCAAGCTTGTGCAGGCCTATTCGCAGCAGTTCGGTGTGCCGTTCGAGACGCTGATCCCGCTGCTCGACCTGCTCGTGGTCAGCATTTCCTCCGACCTCGTGACGATGGTCGGAGAGAACCGTGTCCTCGCGCACTTCGGCCTCAAGCAGCTCAACGAGAACCCCTGCAAGGGCCTCGCCGCCATGATCACCCTCTCCAACCTGGAGCCGGGCCACATCTCCATCGACGACATCGTCTTCAAGATCGGCCCGCGCATCAACGCCGCAGGGCGCATGGAGTCCGGCCGCCTGGCCGTGGAGCTCCTCAAGGCCACCGACGCGATGACGGCGATGCGCATCGGCGAGAAGATCAACGAGAACAACAACGAGCGCAAGAACATCGACCGGGAGATTACCCAGGAAGCCCTGGAAATGGTTCAGTCCGGCGCCTGCCTCGCCCGCGAGAACGCCACGATCGTCTATAACCCCAAGTGGAGCAAGGGCGTCGTGGGCATCGTCGCCTCCCGCCTCGTGGAGGCCTACTACAAGCCCACGGTCGTGCTGACCAAGTCGAACGGCTTCGTGACGGGTTCCGCCCGCAGCATCGCCGGCTTCGACCTCTACGAAGCCATCGAGAACTGCGCCGACCTGCTGGAGAACTTCGGCGGTCACGTCTATGCCGCCGGCCTCACGCTCAAGGAGGAGAACCTCGAAGAGTTCGCCCGCCGCATGGATACGTTCATCTCCGGCAAGATCACGTCCGAGATGCTCACCCCGGTGGTGGAGATTGACGCGAATCTGGACTTCGCGCAGATCACGCCCAAATTCTCCCGCATCCTCAAGCAGTTCCAGCCCTTCGGCCCCGGCAACAACAATCCAATCTTCATGACGGAGAATGTCTATGACGCCGGCTCGGGCCGCAAGGTCGGCGGGGGCGGCGTGCACCTCAAGCTGGACCTCATCCAGGAGTCCCAGCCCTACCACCAGATCCCCGCGATTGCCTTCAACATGGCGGACAGCTACGACTACATCCGCGAGGGCAACCCGATCGATGTCTGCTACGCCATCGTGGAGAACTACTACCGCGGCTCCGCCTCCATCCAGCTCCGCGTCCGTGACATCCACGAGCGGGAAGATATCTTGTAGCTTAATGCTAGTCCTTTGCGAGGAATAAAATAACTCCGGGCGATGTCTCGTCCGGAGTTATTTGTCGTCAGGGAGCAATCTAGAACAGCGTCGGCTCGTCGAAGAGGTCGCCGGGGAGGTCCGGGACATCGTCGAGGGACGCCGGAGCGGGGGCTTCCGAGTCTTCGCCCGGAATGACGATAGGCTCGTCATTCGCCGGCTCCATCTCCCCGTCATTCGCCGGCTCCATCTCCCCGTCATTCGCCGGCTCCGACCGGCGAATCTCGTCCACCAGTTCGTCATTCCGGACTTGATCCGGAATCTCCTCCTCCGGCTCATCCACGATGACCGGCTCGACGAAGCGGACGCTCTTGACCTCGCCGCGCTCGGCGCACTTCTTGCCCTTGGCGGCGTAGCCCTTCTTGCCGATCCACTCCTCGGCCTCGACGGCCTCGGGCTCCTTGTCCTCCAGCTTCCAGACCACCTCGTAGCGGGCGTGCTTGTCGCCGCTGAGGTCCACCAGGTAGGACTTGGGGGCGTCGGAGATGAAGCTGAGCGGGGTGTTGTCGCTGACCACGAAGGAGAATCGCTTGACGTAGAAACTCTTGACCGCGCCGTCCCAGTAGAGGGCGGTGAAGGTCTTGTCGGGGTCGAACTTCTCGATCAGCAGGACGTCGCCCTGGTAGCGGTTGACCAGGTCGAAAGAAGTCGTGTAGAACGTGCCGTTCTTGAACACGGCGAGCACCTTGTCGTCGTCCTTGAACTGGCCGAGGTACAGGCCGTGGCCGTCCTCGTTGAGTTTCTGGATGTCGGTGTCGTACCAGATGTCCTTGCCGGTGATGGTGCTCACGCCCTTGCTCTTGAGGGTGATGGTGCGGATGGCGTTCTTGCTCACGAGGTTGCCGCGGGCCGTCTTGCTCTTGACCGCGAGGGTCGAGAAGTCGTACTCGAAGCTGGTCTTCTTGAGCTTCGGCTTGGGTCGCAGGGCCACGCGCACGGTCTCGGCCTCGCCGTTGTGGTTGGCCGAGAACCAGACGATCTGCGAGCCGTCCTCGCCGGTGGTGATGTCGTATTCCTTGTCGCGCGTGATCGAAGTCACGGCAAAGCGCTTCGCGTAATAGATGGAGCTCTTGCCTTCGCGATAGATGACGTTGTAGATGGTGCGGGAGTCGCCGCGGTTGAACAGGCCCACGTACAGCAGGTCCTTGCCGAAGAAGGCCTTGTCCTCCACCTTGGTGATGCGGTACTTGCCGTCCCGGCCGATGACGATGATCTCGGAGAGGTCGGAGCAGTCGCAGAGGTACTCGCCCTCGTCGCGCTTCAGGCCGATGCCCACGAAGCCCTCCGTGAGGTTGGCGTAGAGCTTGGCGTTGTTGTTGATGACCTTGGTGGCGGCGATGGTCTCGAAGCCCGTGAGCTCGGTGCGGCGCGGATAGTCCTTGCCGTACTTCTTCTTCAGGGCCTTGAACCACTCGATGGTGTAGCGGTCGATGTGCTCGATGTTGTCGCGCACGACGGCCATCTGCTCCTCCAGGGCGAGGATCTTCTCGTCGATGGCCTTGGTGTCGAACTTGGAGATCTTGCGGACCGGCTTCTCCACGAGCTTGAGGATGTCGTCCAGGATGATCTCCCGGCGGAAGAGATCCTGGTAGTTCTTCATCTGGTTGAAGATGTCCTGGATCTGCGTCTCCCAGTCCTTCTGGTCCTGCTCGAGGACCTTGTAGATGCGGTTCTCGAAGAAGATGCGCTCCAGGGAGCTGTAGTGCCAGTCGGCCTCCAGCTCATCCAGCTTGATCTGCAGCTCCTGGAGCAGCAGGTCGCGGGTGTGATAGGTTCCGTACTCAAGGATGTCGTGGACGGTCAGGAACTGCGGCTTGTTGTCCTTGATCACGCAGGCGTTCGGCGCGATGTTGACCTCACAGTCCGTGAAGGCGAACAGGGCGTCGATGGTCTTGTCCGGGGAGACGTCGTTGGGCAGGTGGATGAGGATGTCCACCTTGTCGGTGGTCATGTCCTCGATCTTCTTGATCTTGATCTTGCCCTTGTCCTTGGCCCGGAGGACGGAGTCGATGATGTCCTTGGTGTATTTCCCGTAAGGGATTTCCGTGATGGCCACGGTGTTCTTGTCGATCTTCTCGATGCGGGCGCGCACCTTGACGGAGCCGCCCCGCTTGCCCTGCATGTACTTGCTGCAGTCGGCGAAGCCGCCGGTCGGGAAGTCGGGGTAGATCTCGTAGGGTTTGCCTTCGAGGATGGAGACGGAGGCGTCGAGCAGCTCGTTGAAGTTGTGCGGAAGAATCTTGGACGCGAGACCCACGCCGATGCCCTCCGTGCCCTGTGCGAGCAGGAGCGGGAAGCGCACCGGGAGCTCGGTCGGCTCCTGGTTGCGCCCGTCGTAGGAATTCATCCAATGCGTCACCTTCGGGTCGAAGACCACCTCTTTGGCGAACTTGCTGAGCCGGGCCTCGATGTATCGCGGCGCGGCGTTGGAGTCGCCGGTGAGGATGTTACCCCAGTTACCCTGGCAGTCCACGGTGAAGCCTTTCTGGCCCAGCTGGACGAGGGCGCCGAGGATGGACTGATCGCCGTGCGGATGGTACTGCATGGCCTGGCCGACGATGTTGGCCACCTTCGTGAACGCGCCGTCGTCCATCTTGTACATGGCGTGCAGCACGCGCCGCTGCACGGGCTTGAGTCCGTCCACGATATGCGGCACGGCCCGGTGCAGGATCACGTACGAGGCGTAGTCCAGGTACCAGTCCTTGAACATGCCGGAGAGCTTGAACTTGTGCGCGTCTGCCTCCAGCATCTTGTCAAAGCGGCCCGAGGATTCCCCCTCGTCGTCAATGACCTTGTCGTCGTCTTCGATAATTTCTTCTTCGGTGATGATATTCTCTTCTTCCATAGGAGCTTTAGTCTTCGTATCCGAATTTGCGCAGTTCGCGCCGGCTCTCCCGCCAGTCGGGATCCACCTTTACGTAAATCTGCAGGAAGACTTTCTTCTGGAAGAAGTCTTCCATGTCAATGCGGGCCTGGGTGCCCACTTTCTTGAGGGCCGTTCCCTGGCGGCCGATGATGATGCCTTTCTGCGATTCGCGCATCACGTAGATGACGGCGCCGATGTCGTAGCGCTCCGCGCCTTCCTTGAAGGTCTCGATGCCCACTTCGCAGCAGTACGGGATCTCCTCCTTGTAGTTCAGCAGGATCTTCTCCCGGATGATTTCCGAGGCGAAGAAGCGGAGGTTCCGGTCCGTGAAGGCGTCCTTGTCAAACCACGGCGGGCATTCCGGAAGCCGTGCGAGGACGGCGTCCAGAATGCTCTCGAGGTTGAATTTTACCTGGGCGGAAGCCGGAATGACCGTGGCCGCGGGCAGTTTCTCCTGCCAGTAGGCGAGGAGCTCCGTCACGCGCGGCTGGTCGCTGATGTCGATCTTGTTGATCACCACGATCACGGGACAGTCCACCTGGGAGAGTTTCTCCACGTATTCGCTGTTCTTGTCGGGGGTTTCCACCGTGTCCGTGACATAGAGGATGACGTCGGCGTCGCCGATGGCGCCGTCCACGAAATTCATCATGTTCTGCTGGAGACGGTAGCTGGGCTTGAGGATGCCCGGCGTGTCGGAATAGACAATCTGCCAGTCCTCGCCGTTCACGATGCCCATGATGCGATGGCGCGTGGTCTGCGCCTTCGCCGTCACGATGGAGAGCTTCTCGCCCACCAGCGCGTTCATCAGCGTCGATTTCCCGACGTTCGGGTTGCCGATGATGCAAACGAATCCGGAGCGGTGTGCCATACTATACGTAAGCTCCCATCTTGAGAATGTTGGTCTCGCCCTCCGTGAGGTAGCGCCACTCGCCTTTCTTGAGGCCCTTCTTGGTCAGGCCCGCGAAATAGACGCGGTCGAGCGCCTTGACGTTGTAGCCGAGGGTCTCGAAGATGCGGCGCACGATGCGGTTCTTGCCGGAGTGAATCTCGATGCCAAGCTTGCGCTTGTCCTTCTCGTCGATGTATTCAAGCTCGTCGGCCTGGACTTCGCCGTCGCTGAGTTCGATGCCGGCGAGGATCTTGTCGAAGTCCTCCTGGCTCAGCGGCTTGTCAAGCGCGACCTGGTAAATCTTCTTCTTGTCGTAGGAGGGGTGCGTGAGGCGCTCGGCGATCTCGCCGTCGTTGGTCAGCATCAGCACGCCGGTCGTGTTCTTGTCGAGCCGGCCCACGGGATACACGCGCGTGGGGCAGTTCTTGACGAGATCGACGACGGTCTTCTCGGCGTGGGGGTCGCTGGCCGTGGTCACGAAGCCCTTGGGTTTGTTCATCACGATGTAGACCTTCTCCTCGCCCTTGAGGCGCTCGCCGTTGAAGCGGATGTCGTCGGTGAAGATGTTGACCTTCGTGCCCAGCTCGGTCACCACCTGGCCGTTGACGGTCACGACGCCGGCCTGGATGAGGGTGTCGGCTTCGCGGCGGGAGCAGACGCCCGAGTTGGCGATGAACTTGTTGAGGCGGACGGTGTCCTGGATCGGCATCGGATACGGTGCCTCGGTGCTCTCGCTGCCGTTCACGACGGGACGGCGGCTGATCATGCGGTTGATGCCTTCCGTGGACTCACGGGTGAAGTTGGGCTTGCGCCCCGGTTTCTTGAAGCCGGGCTTCGGACGGCCCTGGCCGCCCATCGGCTTGCGCGGGCCGGCGCTGCGGTGCTCGCCGTAGCCGCCGCGTCCCTCGCTGTTGTACGGGCGCTGGGGACGGTCGCCATACTGGCGCGGCTTGCGGTCGCCGTAACCGCCTTCGCGGTTGCCATAGCCACCCTCACGGTTGCCATAGCCACCCTCACGGTTGCCGTAACCGCCCTCGCGGTGGCCATAGCCGCCTTCGCGGCTGCTGAAATTGCTGCGGCCTTCGCCGTACGGACGGCGGTCGCCGTCGTCGGAGCGGCGGGAGCCATAGCTGCTGCCGTGGCTGCCGTAATTGCCGCCGCGGCTGTTGTAGCCGCCGTTGTCGCGGTGTCCGTAGCCGCCCTGGCGGTTCTCACCGTAGGGACGCGGCTTGCGGTCGCCGTAGCTGCTGGTTCTGTGTTCGCCGGACTCGCTGCGATGCGCGCCGGGCGTGTACTCTACTTTTTCGGATTCAGGGCGCGGCCCTGCTGTTTTCCGCGGTCTAAGTTTTCGGCCTTCTTTGGTAAACTGGTCCATCTCTTTACTTGAGGTTAAAATAATAAGTAATTGTGCCCTCCTGCATGGCGGGAGCGTCCGCGCTCATGTTGAAATGCGCCTCCAGGGCGGCTTTGCGCGCCGCGGCAGAGAGGGTCTTGTCCAAAACGGT
>JAEFAI010000005.1 GCA_016291185.1 Bacteroidales bacterium | reverse complement strand
CGGACGGCCGCGTGGTCGTGCCGCGCGGCGCCGTGGTCGTGTCCGGCAGCAAGCCGCTGCAGCGCGGCCCGGGTGCCGGCAGCGGCGTGTCGCTCTACTGCCCGGTCATCGTCAAGTATCGCGACGAGAAAACGGCCGGTTCCGTGGTTCTCGAGGATTTGCTTCGCTAAATGATCGAACTCCACAAATATTCGGGTGCAGGCAACGACTTCGTCGTGCTGGACGGCCGGAAGGAGGATGTCTCCGAATTCCGGACGCAAGAGCGTATTGCCGCGCTGTGCGACCGCCGGACGGGCTTTGCTGCCGCGGACGGGCGCATCGGCGCCGACGGGCTGATGATCCTGACCGACGATCCGGACTACGATTTCCGGATGGAGTACTACAATTCCGACGGCTCCGGCGGGATGATGTGCGGCAACGGCGGGCGCTGCATCGTGGCGTTTGCCGATGCGCTCGGCCTCAAGCCGGCCAATGGCCGCGTGTTCCGCTTCGCCGCCGCAGACGGTGAGCACACGGGCGAGATTCTCGTCCGCAAGGGCGACTGCAAGACGGTGCGCCTGCGGATGATCGACGTGCACGAATTCCGTCCCGCCCTGGACGGCTGGTTCCTGGACACGGGCACGCGCCACTTTGTGCGCTTCGTGCCGGACGTCGAGGCGATCGACGTCGAGGCGGAGGGCCGCCAGGCGCGCTGGGACCCGCTTTTCGCGCCCATCGGCGCCAACGCCAACTTCGTGTCGGTTGACGCGGACGGGACGCTGCGCGTGCGCACCTTCGAGAAGGGCGTCGAGGCGGAGACCCTCGCCTGCGGCACCGGCATCACGGCTTCCGCCATCGCGGCGTACCTGACGGCGGATGCCTCCCTGCGCGCCGGGGGACCAAGTTTTGCCGGGCAAGAAAAAAATGCCCGTCAAATACTTGGCCGCCCCTGCTCCACAACGCCCGCGCACGCATCCGCCAGCTTCAACATCCAGGCGCGGATCGCCCGGCTGGCGGTGGATTTCCACCCCGGGCAGAACTGCTTCACGGATGTTTACTTAACCGGACCTGCCGATGAAATACGATAAATTCTTCTCCGACGACGTCGGATCCTTCATGCGCTCCCCGGTGCGCGAGATCTTCAAGAAAGTGGATCTCTCGGCCATTTATTCCTTTGCCGGCGGCTACCCCGACGCGGCCACCTTCCCCATTGACGACATCCGCCGCATCAGCGCGCAGGTGCTCGAGAAGTACGGCGCCAAGGCGCTCCAGTACGGGGCGACGCAGGGCGTGCCGGAGCTGCGGGAAGTCGTCGCGCGGCGCTACGGCGTGGCGCTGGAGAACGTCCAGATCACGACCTCGTCGCAGCAGGGAATCGACGTGTGCACGCGCGTGCTCATCAACCCCGGCGACGTGGTTCTGACCACCGCTCCGACCTACCTCGGCGCCCTGCAGTCTTTCAAATCCTACCGCGCAGACATCCGCATCCTGGGCGAATATGACGGCCCGGCGAAGTTCTGCTACGTGATTCCGGACTTCCAGAACCCGAGCGGCGAGACGATGACGCTCGAAGAGCGGGAAAAGCTGGTCGCGCTGGCGCGGGAGCGGGATTTTCTCATTGTCGAAGACAGCCCGTACCGGGAGCTGCGCTATAGCGGCGAGCCGGTGCCAACCATCTATTCGCTCGCGCCCGAGCGGACCCTCCACCTGGGCAGTTTCTCCAAGATCTTCGCCCCGGGCTTCCGCCTCGGCTGGATGCTCGGCCCCGTAGAGCTGCTGGACCAGATCTACGTCTGCAAGCAATCGCTGGATCTCTGCCCGCCCATCCTGGACCAGTACATGGCCGCGGAGTTCATGGGCAGCGGCGCCCTCGACGCCAATCTGCAGAAGAGCATCGCCCTCTACCGCACCAAGCGCGACAAGATGCTCTCGCTGCTCGAGAAATACATGCCCGAAGGCGTGAGCTGGACGCACCCGGAAGGCGGCTTATTCCTCTTCCTGACCCTGCCGGAGGGCTTCGACACCGTGGCGCTCTACGACCGCGCCCTATCGGCCGGGGTCGCCTACGTGGCCGGCTCCTTCTTCTACCCCGACGGCTCGCACCGCAATACGATGCGGATGAATTTCTCCTTCCTGGACGCATCCCGGATGGAAGCCGGCATCAAGTTGCTCGCAGATGTAATCAAACAATCGTAATTCATACCATGAAAAAGCTTAGCATTCTGACCTTAGCGGCGCTGCTCGTCCTGGCAGCCTGCCAACCCAAACCCGCCCAGGACCGGACCACCTTCGGCTTCCAGGGCGACGTAAAAGAAGTCTTCCTCTATGTGATGGACCTGGACGAAGAAGAGACGGGCAACGCGGAAGGCACGCTGGAGTACACCTTCGACGCACAGGGGCGCGTGACCCAGGATGAGTACGGCCACCTCTACCAGTACGATGCGGCCGGCCGGCTCACCAATAGCCGCGTCCCCGGCACGGAGTTGCTCCGCGACCGCAAGGGCCGCATCACCTCCTACGACAGCACCTCCTTCGAGGACTGGGGTGAAGAAGATTTCGACATCATGGACTTCTTCCGGGCTCAGTTCAGCTACGATGCCCTGGGCCGTCCCGTGACGGAAGAGCTCAACGGCTGGGAGTGGGAGAGCACCCGTACGAACTGCTTCGACGGCGATAACGTCTATCCTTCCTCCGCCACCTTCGTGAGCGCCTCCGAGGGCTGGAACGAAGAAGGGACCATCACCTACATCTACACGGAGTTCGACGCCAAGGGCAACTGGATCGAGCGCACGGTCTGCACGGAAACCAAGAGTTGGGAGGAACCCTGGGAGGAAGACATGGAGCCGGAAGTCGAGACGACGACGAGCGAAGTCCGCCAGCGCCGCGTCATCACCTACTGGTCCGACGCAGAATAGTCATTTCGGGTAATATGCAAGACATTCCGGGCAATATGCAAAGTCATTCCGGGCTTGACCCGGAATCTTTTTTTGGATATTCGAAAAAAGTTGTATCTTTGCATTCCCAAACGAGGCTTTAGCTCAGTTGGTTCAGAGCGCTTGCTTGACAGGCAAGAGGTCAGCAGTTCAAATCTGCTAAGCCTCACCACCCAAAACCCCGCCGGAATGGCGGGGTTTTTTCGTCCCGGAAAACGCCATCTTTCTCCCTAACTATTAAAATTTCACAATTACCCCCTGACGTTTCTTTTAGGTTCTTGGAACACTCGCAGAGAGATATCATCTTAGCTGACAAACAAAAACGGAAGATTATGTAGCGTTTTTGGAATGTTAGTAAAATTACTATCTTTGCGATGAAATACACTGAACTTGAAAAGAAACTACGAAAGGCCGGCTGCTATCAGATCGGGAATAACGCACACCCAATCTGGTACAGCCCGATCACCAAGAAAGTGTTTAACACCGGGCATCACGACACCCACGATGTTAACCCGAACACGTTACACAAAATACTTAAAGAGGCCGGACTGAAATAATTAACGAAGCATAATGAAAAAAGTAAAAGTATTTATAGAAAAAGGCGTGGACGAGTATTCGGCCTACATGGATGACACCCCGTTGGCCTATAGTTGTATCGGGGAAGGAGATACCGTTGAAGAAACCATCTCCGATTTTAAAGCTGCCTATGAGGAAATGCGAGAGCATTTCAAGTCTGTCGGTGAGTACTTTGAAGAGGTGGAATTCGCGTTTTATTATGATATCCCTTCCTTCCTCCAGGAGTATGCGTACGCATTCACCCTGGCGGGCCTGGAGCGGATCACCGGCGTGAACCAGAAGCAGCTGGGGCACTACATCAGCGGCTACCGCAAGCCTTCCGAGAAAACCATCCGTCGGATAGAAGAGGGCATCCACCGCTTCAGCGAACAACTAGGCGCCGTCAAATTTGCCTGATGCAGTTAAAATCTGCTGGAGAAAATAGCTCCGAAAAAAGATTTCCCCATAGCGCTGTAGTTGTACGAGCATGATATGTTGTATTTAAGTTTTTCCTAACTTTGACTCAAGGACACTTAAACATACCTAATATGAAGAAATTGTTATTTACGATCGCGTTCTCCTTGGTCGCATTTTGTATGGCAAATGCACAAGGAAAGGTTTACTGTGAGCTTCTTGGCACCCAGGGCTTGTTGACAAAAAAGGTTACGGTTTCCGTAGACTTTGGCCAGCAGTCGAAGCTGTTCTCAAATGAGACGCTCGTGGACGAACAGGGTAAGGTTATCGTCTTTAACTCGATGGTTGACGCCATGAATTATATGGGTCGGCTCGGTTGGGAGTTCGAGCAAGCGTACGTAGTCACCATCGGTTCTGGCACATCATCTTCTAATGTTTACCACTGGCTTTTAAGCAAGGTTGTCGATGAGAATGGCGATATGAATCCTTTGCAAACAGTTCATACGGCTAGAGAAGCCGCCAAGATGGCCGCATCGGCAGAGAATACCGAACCAGAAGAATAAAGCACGTAGAAAGGCTCCCAGATTGGGAGCCTTTCTCTTTTCATAGCCTCATAACCAAGTAACAAGAACCTCGAATCATTGTTTTCGGGGCCTTTCATGTGCTCTTTTGCGTGCTACAAGGTCTAAATATGAGGTTATTTATATGTTTCTCAAAAAGGGAGAACAAACCCATCTGAACTAGAGGATGTTCCAAAAATGGCCCATGCGCTATTTATGGGCATGAGGACATTTTTCACCTAAACAATGCCAACAACGCGGGTCTTTACCACCCGGAATTCGTCCCTAAAAACCGCCATCTTTCTCCCCGACCATTAAAATTTCACAATTACCCCCTGACGTTTCTTTCAGGTTCTTGGAGAAGTGAAAACACTTGCTTTTCTTCGCCAAAGAGATGGTGAAAATCGAACCATCGAATTTGTAATATCATACAATATTTATATCTTTGTGCCGGATGAGACGAATTGACACGTACAAGCGTTACTTCCTAGACTTTTATGAATCGCTTGGAGAGAAAGAACGAGAGAAGATAGATTACGCATTGACAAGCATATTATGAAAGCAAATAAGGACATTCAAAGTATTGACGCCATCCTTGACGCCAAGTATGGCGCCCCTGGGACGCAGAAACGGGCCGAGGCGGAAGAAGCGGCGTTTGCCTATTATTCGGGCATTCTCCTCAAGAATGCCCGGAAGGAGGCGAAAATGACGCAATCCGAACTGGCGGCAAAGCTAGGCACGGACGCGGCTTATATCTCCCGCATCGAACATGACGCCATCATTCCAAGCGTTGGCGCATTCTTCCGTATCGCCAATGCCCTTGGCTATTCTGTAGAGCTGGTTCCCATGCACTAATCAGCCAGGCCTCCCTACCTAAAACCGCCACCCCTTTGAAGAGATGGCGGCTATTTCAAGGTCGAACGGTCCGACAGGTCAGAATGCGAGGACGGTGCGGACGTACCAGGGATTGTTCGTGAATCCGAAAGACGCTGTGGTTCCGGTGAAATCCACGCGGGCGTCTTCCGTACAGATATAGCGATCGGGCTTCAGTGTGCCTCCGACGCCGTTCAACGCCGACTGAAGACCACTGCAATCGATGGAACCGCTGGGAGAGTCGGTGTATGTCCAGCTGCTGCCGCATCCGATGAAAAGATACTGCCAGTCCTTGCGCGACGGCAATCTCCAGGTGCCGCCCGGGACGGCAGTCTTTCCGGCACAAGCTGTCGTAGCCTCACTCAAATACATTTTCGTCCCGTTACTCTCGTCATTCAGTGCGACGGCAACGCCATGCGTGCAGTCCGATTCATCCCCGACATAGCCAATCATGGCCACGCCGGTGGTGCCGAAGGCCGTTGCGATGTCGGCCTTCGGATAGATGTTCCCGTCGGCACCAACCAACTGGCCGACATCACCCGCCACGGCGTTTGTGATGGCTGCCGACGTCAGGGCGAGACCTGTGGAGGTGTATGTCTTGCCGGAAGCCAGCGAGACGCTCGCTGCCGTCTTGCGATAGACGCCCGTGGCGGTCTTGGCCGTGACGCTGACGGGCTGGGCATTGATGATGTCGCCGTACATGGCCACATAGATGTTGCTCAGCGACGAGGGGGTGACGATGTACGTCGTGCTGTTGGCGGGGAAGTCGATGGCGAGTTTCGTGACGGCGCTGGTGATGTCGTCCGTGCCGTCGGTGAACGAGAACTTCCAGATGCACATGGCAGGCATCATCGTCACGTCAGGCAGGGTGACGACCGAATCGAAGACGAACATCGTCTCTGTGCCGGAGATGGCGGCGAAGTTGGCGTTGATGTCGTCCAGCGTGCCTGTCTGGTCGTTGGCGGGATCCTTCGGGTCGTTGTAGCAGCCGGCGGGGTAGCCGAAGCTGATGCTACCGCCATTCTTCGGGTTGGTCAGCGTCAGCGTGATCGTGGCGGCCTTCGTTGTGGGATCGACGGCGGTTACCGTTGCCGTAGTCTCTTCCGGGGCATCGCCGATGTTGGTGTATCGCACCCAGATCTGGTCGCCCACCTCCCATGCTGCGCTGATGGAGCCGTCTCCGTTGTCGGTCATCGTGCTGCGGGTCTCGACCCCGCCCTTCGGCGAGAGCGTCGTGGTCAGCGTATAGGTATGAGCCTGCGGTGCAGGCGTAAGCCCGTCTTTGTCCGAGCAGGCCAAAAAGGTGGTAGCCGTCAGTGCGAGGGCCGCCATCCCAATGAGATGTTCCATTGTCTTCATCATCTTGCCGTTTTAGGGATTAAAAATTGAACGGATCGCCGCCGCCGGGATAACCGGGCATTCCGGGCACGCCGCCACTGGCACAGATGATGCCTTCGTTCTTCACCTCAACGATCTCCACCTCGGGAGACTCGTAGGGTTGTTTGTTGTTCACTTCCATATGGTAATAATCGGTTGAAACCTAACTAACACACAAATATAAGAATAATTCTACCAAGAGTCCTAAACTCTTTGACCTGCGATGCCAGGTTTCACCCCGGCGGGGATTATCGTTTATTTCAAGACCGCGGCGAAAGTGCAGTCGCCTTTCTCGTCGTGGCCCGAGAGGGTTTGGAAGTCGGCGCTCGGGGTCACGGTAATCGTTCTCGGCCCGGGCGCAGGATACTTGCTTCTCGCCTCCCTGACCGTGCGGTTGTTCCAGTACTTGTCGCTGGTGGCACCCTGATAGGAGCGGGTTTCCTCGACGTGGGCGATGATCCGCTTGTTGTCGTCAATGTAGTAGGATCCGCTGCGGGTACACGTGACCCGGGCGCCCACCTGCTTGGAATTGTACTTGTTCACGCTGAAGCTGCTGGAGCCCGAAATTTCGCCCTTGCCGGACTCGTCCGGAGCGGAGAACTCGAGCTCGATTCCCGAGCCGCCCCGGGCACCTTTCTCGACGTATTTATACTGTTGGAATGCGGAGCGGAGGCCCTCCAGGAAAGCGGCCTGCTCTTCCGCCTGCTTCTTGTGCTCGGACAGGCCCGCAGCCACTTCTACGGCATGGATTCCGTTCGGGAAAGTGGCGAGGTACTTCTCCTCCGCCTTGCATTTGGCGAGGATGCTCGAGGCACGCTGGACGGCGGAGAACAGCGTCGAATCCTCCTCCAGGCGCTTGTACGCCGCGTAATAGCGCGTCTCGACCTTGTCTTTCATGCTGCCGGCATTGGAAAGCGCGAACTCGCGAAGCGCGCTCAGGCTATTCTGGGAGATGGCAGCGTCCAGGGCCTTTTCCTGCTCGGATTTGCATCCGGCCAGCAGAAGGGTACAGAAAGCGATTAGGAATAAAGCTCGTTTCATCATAGGGATCATATGGGTTAGTTAAAAATTATAGGATCAGCTCCTTGAATTCGTGCACACCGCTCAGACCTTCGGTCATGAGGGCGGCGACCACGGCGCCTTCGGCAAAGCCCTGGCGGGAGAAGGCCTCGTGGGTGAAAGTCAGCTTGTCCACCTCGGAGAGGAACTCCGCCGTGTGCGTGCCGGGGACCTCGCCGATGCGCTGCGCGCCGATCTCGGGCTTGACGCCGAGCGTCTGCTCGATGATGGATCCGATGCTCTTGGCGGTGCCGCTGGGCGCGTCGAGCTTGTGGATGTGGTGGATCTCCTCCACGTGCGGGGTGTAGCCCTGACCCTTGAGGACCTGGCAGGCGCGCTCCACGGCCGCAAAGAAAGCGTTGACGCCGATGGAGAAGTTGGACGCCCAGATCATCGGGGTGCCCGCCGCGTTGAAGGCGGCGAAGACTTCGGCGCAGATGTCGTTCCAGCCGGTAGTGCCCACGACGACGGCCTTGAAGTTGGCCGCGAGGGTCTTATAATTGGCCCGGAAGGCCTCCGGGGTCGTAAAATCAATGCAGACACACTCTTTTGCCACTTCCTTCGGAATGGCGCAGACATCCTCGCTGGCGCACACGAGCTCGATGCCGCGACGCTGCAGCACGGCCTCGACCATGTGGCCCATCTTGCCGTAACCACTAATGATAACTTTCATATATCTTGACGTAATTGTTAATGGCTTGTTGGAAATCGGACAGGGACAGGAACTCGTTGTCGCGGTGTGCGACCGTGATCGTGCCCGGTCCGCAGATGATCTTCTGCGCGAAACCCGTCAGGTGCGGAGCGTCGCTGCCGAAGCAGACCGGCTTCGTCGGGAAGCCCGGGAGCGTAAAGTAGCGCGCGGGCGCGTCGCCGCCAAACTCCTCCACCCGGAGGCGGTCGGAAGCCTGCCCACGCATCCAGTTCACCACGACGGCGTCGGAGGCGAAGGTGGTGCGGAAATAAAGCCGGCAGGTCAGGGACGGGCTGAGGATGTTCTGGGGGTTGTCGCTGACCAGATGGCCGACGTTCCAGGTGGTAGGTCCCAGCTCCGGATCGTCCGGGAAACCGGCCGCGCGCAGGGCGTTCATAAAATCGACAAAGAGCTCCACGGCGCTCAGGCCGTGCTCCGGATAGCCGGAATGGAAAGCCTTGCCGGTGAAGGTCAGATCGAAGCGTTTGGTGCCCTTGGAGGCGCTCACCATGCAGTTGTCCGTGGGCTCGCCCACCACCAGCAGCGGTGCGGTGAAGCCCGTCTTCGAGAAGGCCTTGGCTCCCCAGGAACCCGTCTCCTCCCCGCTCACGATGAGCAGGGCGAAATCCTTCTCCCCCGCGGCCGCCAGACGCTGGCAGGCCCGGTACATCGCATAGAACTGCCCCTTGGCGTCGCAGCTGCCGCGCCCGAGGACAAGGTCGGCGGTAAAGGTCGGGGGGATGTAGGGCGGAACCGTGTCCATGTGCGAGCAGTACACCACGCGGGGCGTCTCGCTCCAGCGCAGCAGCACATTCAGCGTGCCGTCGCCGACCTCGAAGGTCTCCACGAAAGGAGCCTCCAGGTGCTCGGCAAGCCACTGCCCCAGCTCCCGCTCGCTGCCGGAGGTGGAATCGAAGGAGAGGATTTGACGAAAGAGGTCCATACGCTACATCAATATGTCTTTGATAATGCCGGTGGCGGCCAGGCGGACGCCTTCGCCCGCGCCCTTGATGACCAGCGGCGCGGAATATTCGCTGCGGACCAGGGTCACGTTCTCCGTCCCGCTGATCCAGTAGAAGGGACTGTCGGGGCCGACGCGCTGCATCTTGATCTCCGCGCGGTAGCCGTGGCGGGCGGCCGGGTCGCGGCGCAGGGAGGCCACGAAGCGGCGCCGCTGATCGACGGCGTCCAGTTCTGCCTCCAAGGCAATGAACTGCGGCTCGTATTCAGCCAATTTGTTGTAGAATTCGTCCAGCGGGCAGCCGAAGAATTCGGGACCGAGCATCGGCGTGATCTGCACGTCGTCCGCCTCCAGCGGAACGCCGGCCTCGCGGGCGAGAATGAGTAACTTGCGGAGCACATCCTTGCCGCCCAGGTCCGTGCGCGGATCGGCCTCGGTGAGGCCCTCGTCCTGTGCGCGGCGCAGCAGGGTCGCGAGGCTGTCGCGCTTGGCGCCGTCGTAGCCCGTGATGATATAGTTCAGGGTGCAGGAGACCACCGCCTCGATGGCTTCGATGCCGTCGCTGCAGTTGGCGTCGCTGGCAATGGACTCCAGGATCGGCAGGGAGTTGCCCACCGTGGTGTCGTAGCGGAAGAAGGCGCCGTTCTGGCGAGCCTCCGCCTTGAGGGCGGCATACTGCACGAAGGGCAGGGCCAGGGAACGGCGGTTGGAAGTCACGATATTGAGTCCGCCGCGGAAGAGCTCGGCGTAGCGCTCGTGCAGGCGCTCATCGTTCGTGCAGTCCACGAACACAGCGCCGCGCGGGGCACAGGCGAGTACGGCGTCGACGAATGCGCCGCCCTCGGCATTCTCTCCGGCTTCAAGCCGGGCGTCGGCCTCTTCGGGCCGGATGCCGCGCAGATCGACCGCGAAGCGGCGGCTGTTGGCCAGGCCCATGATGCGGATGGAGCGGCCGCGCCGGGCGGCAATGCGGTCGGCGCTCAAACCGACCAGGCGCACCAGTTCGTGGCCCACGGCCCCGTAGCCCGCGATGAACACGGGAATGACGGTCACGGCCCGGGCCTCGAAGAACTCCCGGTGGATGGCGCCCACGGCGGCGTTCTCGACCGTCGGGCGCACGCGGATGAAGAAGGCGTCGCCCTCGCCGGTCACTTCGCCGAGCGGCTGGATGCCGGCTTCGGACAGCGCAGCCAGGATGCGGACGGCCGCAGAAGCGCGGGACGGGATCGATTCGCCGACCAGGCAGACCACGGATTCACCTTTGTCGGCGTGCGTGAGGCTGGTCACGCCCATCCACTCGCCCGCCTTCACGGCCGGACGGCCGGAAACGAGCGTGCCGGGATGGCGCGGATCGAAGGTATTCTTGATCGAGAAGGCGATGCCCGCCTCCATCGCGGGCTTCACCGTCGGCGCGTAAAGCACCTTGGCGCCGTTCTCCGCGAGGGTCAGGGCGGCCTTATAGGAAATGTCGGGGATGCTGACGGCGGCCGGGACCACCTTCGGGTTGGCGGTCATCATACCGGGCACGTCGGTCCAGATCTCGAGCGCGGAAGCCTTGGCGCCGGCGGCGAAGAGCGCCGCACTGTAGTCGGAGCCGCCGCGGCCGAGCGTGGTCACGTGGCCGTCGCCGTCGGAGGCGATGAAGCCCGGCGCGACGAAGAGCCGCACGTCAGGCGCCGCCTGCACGGCCGCAAGGATGTTCGCATAGCTGAGACCTTCGGCCACGACGCCGCCGAGCGTGCGCACGAGCTGGCGGGAATCCAGCCACCGCGTGGGCACGTCCTCGCAGGCGAATTTGCGCGCCAGGATGCGCGTGGAGAAGAGCTCGCCGAAGGTCACGCAGGCCTCGGCCGGCGCGGCGGCCAGTTCCTCGAAGAGACCGTCCAGCTCCGCGATCATGGCGTCGCGCTCGACGCCCGTAAAGAGGCGCCGGGCAATGGCATGGTGCCGGCTGCGCAAGGCATCGATCTGCTGCGCGCGGGCGGCGGGATCCTGCTCCTGCCCGATGGCGATCAACGCGTCCGTACAACCGCTGATGGCCGAACTGACCAGAATGGTGCGGTCGCGCGCCACGGCCGCCTGTACGATATCGATGACCTGGGACATGCGGGTCGCATCTGCGACCGAACTGCCTCCGAACTTGAGTACCTGCATAGTTTACTTTCTTTCAATATGGGCTCCGAGCGCGTTCAGGCGGCTCTCGATGTCCTCGTAGCCGCGGTCGATCTGCTCGATGTTGTCGATGGTGGAAGTGCCCTGGGCGGACATCGCCGCCAGCAGCATGGCGATACCCGCACGGATGTCCGGAGAGGTCATCCGGCCCGCGCGGAGGTTGATCTTGTGGTCGTGGCCGATCACCACGGCCCGGTGCGGATCGCAGAGGATAATCTGCGCGCCCATATCGATCAGCTTGTCCACGAAGAACAGGCGGCTCTCGAACATCTTCTGGTGAATGAGCACGCTGCCTTTGCACTGCGTGGCCACGACCAGCATGACGGACAGCAGGTCCGGGGTCAGGCCCGGCCAGGGCGCGTCGGCGATGGTCATGATGGAGCCGTCGATGAAGGATTCGATCTCGTAGCTCTGCTGAGCGGGGATGTAGATGTCGTCGCCGCGCTGCTCCAGCTTGACGCCCAGGCGGCGGAAGCACTCGGGGATGATGCCCAGTTGCTCCCAGCACACGTTCTTGATGGTCAGCTCGCTCTGCGTGATTGCGGCCATGCCGATGAAGGAGCCGACTTCGATCATGTCGGGCAGCACCCGGTGCTGCGCGCCGTGGAGCTGCTTCACGCCGTGGATGGTGAGCAGGTTGGAGCCGATGCCCTCGATCTGCGCACCCATCGCTGTGAGCAGTTTGCAGAGCTGCTGCACGTAGGGTTCGCAGGCGGCATTGTAGATGGTGGTCGTGCCTTCCGCGAGGGTCGCAGCCATCACGATATTGGCCGTACCGGTCACAGAGGCCTCGTCAAGGAGCATGTAGCAACCCTTCATCGAGTGGCCCGAGGAGAGATTGTAGGCCCGCTTGGCGGTATCGTAGGCGCATTTCGCGCCCAGGCGCATAAAGCCATCGATGTGCGTGTCCACGCGGCGCCGGCCGATCTTGTCGCCGCCCGGCTTGGGGAAGAAGGCGCTGCCGAAACGGGCCAGCAGCGGACCGACCACGAGCACCGAGCCCCGCAGCTGAGCGCACTTCTGCACGAATTCCGTGCTGCGGATGTAGAATTCGTTGACGTGGCTCGCCGTGAAGGTGTATTCCCCCTTGGCGTGGCGCTCCACGCCCACGCCCATGCCGCGCAGCAGGTCGATGAGGTTCTTGATGTCCAGGATCTCCGGGACATTGCTGATGGTGACCGGCTCTGCGGTGAGGAGGACGGCGCTGATCACCTCCAGGGCTTCGTTCTTCGCGCCCTGGGGAACGATTTCGCCGTGCAGGCGCTTTCCGCCTTCGATGACAAAACTGCTCATATGTGCTCTACTTCCGGGTGCAGCGTGACGCCGAAGCGCTCGCGCACCCCGTTGATGATGCGTTGTTCGAGGGCGAGGACCTCCTGCGGGGAGGCCTGCCCGCTGGCGTTGACCAGCACGAGGGGTTGCTTCTCATAGACCGCCGCGCCGCCTTCCGTCGCGCCCTTGAAGCCGCACTGGTCGATCATCCAGGCAGCCGGCACCTTGACCGTGCCGTCCGGCAGATCGAAATGCGGGGCGCTCCCGTCGGGGGAAATGCGCGCAAAGTCCTCCCGGCTCACAACCGGGTTCTTGAAGAAGCTGCCGGCGCTGCCGAGCACCTCCGGATCGGGCAGCTTCTGCTGCCGGATGCGGATGATGGCGTCGCGCACCGCCTGCGGCGTAGTGGGCTCCTGCCCGGCCAGCGCGTCGCGCACGCCTTTGTACTCCAGCCGGGGGCTGTGCTTGCGCGTGAGGCGGAAGAGCACGCTCGTGACCACGTAACGGCCCTTGGCTTCCGGCTGCTTGAAGAGCGAGTCGCGGTAGCCGTAGCGGCACTCCTCGCGGGTGAATTTCACTTTCTTGCGCTCCTGCAGGTCGAAGCAGACCACGCCGGAGATGAGCTCACCCACTTCCACGCCGTAGGCGCCGATGTTCTGCACGGCGGCGGCGCCCACCTCGCCCGGGATGAGCGAGAGGTTTTCCGCGCCCCAGAGGCCGTGGCGGCAGGTCTCCGCCACGAAATGGTCCCAGACCACGCCGGCACCGACCATAACGGGAACCTCGTCGAGGCCCACATCGACATATTTGATGAACTCGATGTTCGAATGCAGCACCGTGCCCGGGAAATCCCCGGTGAAGAGGAGGTTGCTCCCCGCCCCGATGTGCAGCAGCGGCTGCGGAAGGCGGTCAAAATTGAGCCCCTCCAGCTCCTTGACGGTCTCATACTCGACATAGCACGCGCAGGACACCTTCATCCGGAAGGTATTCTGCGCGAGCAAATCGTAGTTCAGTTGGATCCTCACGGCTGCGGCGGCGTGTAGGTGGAAGACAGGAAGAGTTCCTCCATCTGCGCGTCATCGATCATGGACGGGGAGTCGATCATCACGTCGCGGCCCTGGTTGTTCTTCGGGAAAGCGATGTAGTCGCGGATCGTCTCCTGCCCGCCGAAGAGGGCGCAGACGCGGTCGAAACCGAACGCCAGACCGCCGTGGGGCGGGGCGCCGAATTTGAAGGCGTTGATGATGAAGCCGAACTTATATTCGGCGTCCTCCTTGCTGATGCCGAGCACGTCGAACATGCGCTCCTGCATCGCAGCATCGTGGATACGGATGGAGCCGCCGCCGAGCTCGGTGCCGTTCAGCACGAAGTCGTAGGCGTTGGCGCAGACGCGCTCCAGGTCCTCCTTCTTGTCGGAGTAGAACCATTTCTCGTGCTCCGGCTTCGGAGCCGTGAACGGGTGGTGCATCGCGTAGAAGCGGCCGTCCTCCTCGCTCCACTCCAGGAGCGGGAAGTCCACGATCCACAGCGGCGCGAAGACCTTCGGGTCGCGCAGGCCGAGGCGGCCTCCCATCTCGATGCGGAGCACGCCCAGCTGGGTCTGCGTCTTGCGCTTCTGCCCGCAGAGGACGAGCACCAGGTCGCCGGGCTTCGCTTCGCAGGCGTCGGCGACAGCCTTCAGCTGCTCGGGCGTATAGAATTTGTCGATGCTGGACTTGATGGAGCCGTCCGCAGCGACCTTGATGTAAACCAGTCCCTTGGCACCCACCTGCGGGCGCTTGACCCATTCGGTCAGCTCGTCGAGCTGCTTGCGGGTGTATTCAGCGCAGCCGCTCACGGCAATGCCGCCGATGTACGCAGCACCGTCAAAGACGGAGAAGCCGCAGCCCTGCACCAGCTTCGTGATCTCGTGGATCTTCATGCCGAAGCGGATGTCCGGCTTGTCGGAGCCGTAGCCATCCATCGCGTCGTACCAGCTCATGCGCGGCAGCGGGTTGGGGATGTCCACGCCGATGGCGTTCTTGAACATCTGGCGCATCATGCCCTCGAAGGTGTTCAGCACGTCCTCCTGCTCCACGAAGCTCATCTCGCAGTCGATCTGCGTGAACTCCGGCTGGCGGTCAGCGCGCAGGTCCTCGTCGCGGAAGCAGCGCACGATCTGGAAGTAGCGGTCGTAGCCTGCGACCATCAGCAGCTGCTTGAAGGTCTGGGGGCTCTGCGGCAGGGCGTAGAAGGTGCCAGGATTCATGCGGGAAGGCACCACGAAGTCGCGGGCGCCCTCCGGGGTGGACTTGATCAGGTACGGGGTCTCGATCTCCATGAAGCCCTGGCCGTCCAGGTAGGAGCGGATCTCCTGCGCCAGGCGGTGACGCAGCGCCAGGGCGCGCTGCAGGGGCGGACGGCGCAGGTCGAGGTAGCGGTACTTGGCACGCAGATCCTCGCCGCCGTCGCTCTGCTCCTCGATGGTGAAGGGCGGAACGGAAGATTTGTTCAGAATGCGGATGGCGCTGAGTTTGATCTCGACGTCACCGGTGGGCATCTTGGGGTTCTTGCTCTGGCGCTCGAGCACCTCGCCGGTGGCCTGGATCACGAATTCGCGGCCCAGGGAAGCGGCGGTCTCGACGAGCGCGGCGTCGGCATCCGCCTCCACCACCAGCTGCGTGATGCCATAGCGGTCGCGCAGGTCGATGAAGGTCATGCCGCCGAGTTTACGGGATTTCTGTACCCATCCCGCAAGGGTGACTTTCTTGCCTTTGTCGGCGAGACGCAGCTCGCCGCAAGTGTGAGTTCTGTACATATTTATAGTTTATAGTTTTCCAATCTACAAATGTACAAAAAAAAAGCTATCCCCGGTCGAGGATAGCTTTTTGTTTAGCAAGGTCTCTTACTTCACGATCTTGATGTCCCACTTGGCGTTGTCGTTGTTGAAGTCGAACTTCGCCAGGGTAACGGTGCAGTCAGCCACGGAGTAGAGGCACCACTTCTGCGGATGGTGGCAGCCCGGGATGGCCTTCGGCGCGATGCGCCAGGTGCCGTCGGTCAGCTGCTCGATCTTCCAGAGCTGCTCGTCGGCACCGGTGAACTCCGGCACGGTGACCAGCTCGTGGCCCTCCGCGGCGGCAAGCGCACGGTTGGTGCCTTCGATCACGATCTTGTAGTACGGGCCGCCGAGATAGCCACCGGCCTCGGGAACGGCCTCGATCGTCCACTTCTGGTGAGGGCGGGCCATGTAGTCGTTGGCGCGCACATCGATGTTGCCTTCCGGCCAGCCGGCGAGCACATCTTCCAGTTTCTGATTCTCAACACGGACGACGGTCTCGTTGGCCTGACGGCCGAAGCCACGCATGCCACCGGCAGCGCGGACGAAGTCCACGGTGAGCTCGAGGGCGTAGCCACGACGGCGGGAGAGGATCTTGTAGGTGCCATCGGAGAGAATCTCACCAGCCTCCGGCCAACCGTTCTTCCAGAGGATCGGACGGATGGCGAGGGTGCTGCGGCCGCTGAGGTCGAGGTCGGCCTCCCAGTGGAAGGACATCTTCTCGACACCCGGCTCCACGACGTAGCGGCCAAAGTGGCCGGCGCCGAAGCGACGGTCCTCAGCAGCGACAACCATCTTGCCACCACCCTGGAGCATGTCGCGGCCCATATTGTCGAGGAACGGACCGAACGGGCTGCGGGAGCGGCCGACGACGATGTTGTAGGTGGAGTTGGCGCCGTCGCAGCAGGTGCCGTGGGTGCCAAGCAGGTAATACCAGCCATCCTGATACATCATCGAGGAGGCCTCGCAGTCGATGGCCACGTCGATGTCCTTGGCGCCTTCCTTGCGGCCACCCGTAGCAGGATCGAGCTCGACCATGCGGATGTTGCCGAAGTAGGTACCGAAGGTGCAGAAGAGGCGGCCGTTCGGATCCATCAGGAAACCGATATCGATGGCATCGCAGTCTTCATCAACTTCAGAGTGAGCAACTTCGATCGGATCGCTATAAGCGAAGTCCGGAGAATTCGGATCGAGGGTCTTGTTCCACATCGTGAGGATGCGGCCGGCGTGACCGCCGCCGAGACCACCACCGGTGGAGCTGTAGCCGACGAGGTAACGGTCGCCGATCTTGATGGCATCCGGAGCGGCACCGCCGCCGGGACGCACAGCGCCGCTCTCCCACACCCAACCGTCAGCGGAGATGAGGCCGCCGCCACCGGTACCGAAGGTGTAGTACTTGCCGTCGCACTCCATGATCGTGGACGGGTCATGAATATAGGGCGCGCCCACCTGGGCGGCTGCAGTCAGACCAAACAGGGCGAAAGCGCCCGCGAGAAGAATATTCTTGGTTTTCATATGGCGCATCGTTTATTTCGTGGAAAGGGTGATGTTCTTGACAGGCTTGCCGGCCTCGTCGATGAAGCGGCAGCAGAAATCGGACATACCGGGGCCGTTGATGACGGCGCCCCAGATGACGTTGCGGCCCTTCTTGAGGGTCAGGCGCTTGGAAGCGACGTCATCCATGACGCGACGGCGGTCGCCGGACAGGACAACGGCCTCTTCGCCGTTCACCCACCACATGGAAGCGGAGTTAGAACCGACGGCGAGACGCACGCCCGGGATATCCTCCTCGCAGTTGACCACGGTGCAGGCCCAGAAGATCACGCCGTAGCGGTCCTCGGTGAGGTTGGTAGCGAAGCGGAAGAGCTTCACGTTCGGCATCTTGCTGTCAAAGGCGTGCCACTTGAGCGTGACTTTCTTCTGCTCGTACTTGGGAGCCTCCATGCCGAAGCCCATCATCGGGCGGCCGCCCTGCAGGTTCACCGGCGGCTGATACTCGACGGTCACTTTGATCTTGTCGCCATCCTTGGGCAGGACGTCACCAAGCTGGCCCTTGAAATACTGCACCGCGAAAGCTTCACGGATGTAGCTGTCCACGAAGACGGTGTTGGAACGGTTCGGCTTGCTGATCGGCTCAAGGAGCAGCCAGCGGCCGAGGAATCCCTGTGCGTCAGGCGCCGCGGTGGGCGTGGTCACGGGGACAAGATACTTGTCGAGCTGGGTCGAGGAGTCGGCATAGACCTGGGCCCGGCCGGAGATACCCGGCATCATGAGCACCAGCCCCATGGCAACAAAAAGGGTTTTGAAAATGGTTTTCATAAATGGTATGAGTTGTTAAGTGTTGTTCACGTCTTACTAAGGTACTACTTTTTGATAAGTATTAAACAGGGCAGGAAATCTCCCGGCCCCGCATTGACGATTATTAAAAGAATTCGACCTAAAATCAAAAGTCCCGGCTCCGCTCGCAGACGAACGCGCAGAAGCTGTCGACGTCCTTGCGGTCTTCGAAGCGGGCGATGTAGGCCATGTCGCAAAGGTCGTCCGACAGGGCGGGCGGGACGCGCTCGGCCATCCGGACGGCAGCGCCGAAACGGGCCATAATCTCGTCGTGGCCATGGACGTAGCGGTAGCAGTCGCGCCGGGCGGCGTAGGCGCAGTAGTATTGCGCGCCCTGAGGCTTGCGGGCTTCGTCGAACGCGACCATATCGGCCCAGATCTGGAAGACGTCGGTGTCGTGCCCGAAGTTCATCATGTCGGGCGTGTAGCCGCCCGGCGGGCGCATATTGACTTCCAGGCCCACGTAGTCGCCCTTCTTGCCGAGACCTTCGCGGTCGCGGTCCAGCTGGAAGAATTCCAGGTGTACGAAGCGGCTCGTAATGCCGAAGGCTTTGACCGTGCGGCGACCGATGGCGGCCAGCTTGGCGGGGACGCTCTTGTTGGTCCAGTAGCAGGTCTCCAGGTTGTCGTGGACGATTTCCATCATGGGCGTCGGGAAGACGGTGCTGTTTTCGAAAATGGGCTCGCCCTTTGAATTGTAGATCGCATCGTAGCTCACCAGCAGACCGGTGATGAATTCCTCCAGCACATAGCCGCCGTAGTTGTCCGGGTGAGCGGCAAACCAGGCCTCCAGCTCGTGCACATCGCAGATCTTGGCGGTGCCGCTGGCGCCCATGCCGTTGTCCGGCTTGGCGATAACCGGGTAGCCGGTCTTTTTCACGAAGGCCTTTACCTTCGCCAGACCCTCGGAACACCGGATCTGCCGGGCCGTCGGGATGCCGCCCTGGGCATAGTACTTCTTCATTTCCGACTTGTTGCGGATCGACGCGATCCGGTCGCTTTTGAGGCCGGTGGTCACGTTGAAGTCGGTACGCAGGCGGGCGTCCTGCTCCAGCCAGTATTCGTTGTTGGACTCGATCCAGTCGATCTTGCCGTATTTGTGGGCCATCCAGGCCACGGCGCGATACACCTCGTCGTAGTCTTCCAGCTTGCCAACCTTGTAGTAGTCGGTCAGCGCGCCGCGAAGCTCGTTGTTCAGCTCGTAGTACTGTGCATCCGCGATACCCAGCACGTTCACGCCGTTGCGGCGCAGGGCGGAGCAGAAATGGCAATAGGTCTGCGGAAAGTGCGGAGAAATGAATATGACGTTCATAAAGCTGTATGTTTCGTTTTCGGCAGAGACCTGCCGCATGTTTCCGTTCGAAATCTCCCAGGCAAGACCGTGAAGCGTCTCACGGCCCTCCTTCGAGAGGATGTAACCCCCGTCGGGGAAAGTGTAAAAAGTATGGCGCCAACTCTCCGGAAAGATGATGTCCTCGAAGAGGCGCTTCCCGTCCAGCACCACGTCGCGCACCTGGTCATAATGGGGCACGATCTGGCGCCTGGTCAGGCCGAGCCCTTCCAACCAGCGCGGGTAGGCCGGATCGATGGCTTCGCCGGGCAGCTCGGGATGGGAAAAGACGCGCTCCGCGCAATTCATCGAGCCCGCACTGCAGCCCATCACCAGGCCGTCAAAGCCGCGCAGCAACTCCTGAAGGCCGATTTCGTGCAGGAATCGGTTCTGCGTCGGCACGTGGCCGCCGCAGAGCACAATCCAGTCGGCGCTGCGCACCAGATCACGCGCCAGGTCGGCGTTGCGCCGGTCCAGCATCGTCACGCTGGACGGCGAGATGCCGGAATTCCGGATGCAGGCGGACATGGAGTCCAGCACGTAGTCCGTGAATTTCCGGTCGTCCGGCGCCGCACTGACCAGCAGCACGCGCGGGGATAATGGCAGCGCAGCCTGCACGTTGGCAAGCAACCCGTTGTCTTCAGTAAAGCGATCCTCCCCGAAGCGGGTAGGACTTCCGGTTAGTATTAGTGTCATTACAAATACAAATATAGTAAAAAACGAGTAGCGTCCCAGCATTTGGGGCGCTACTCGCAAAAATGGTATGAGATTCCGGGTCAAGCCCGGAATGACTATTAAACTTAATCCTCGTCCTTTTCGGCGGCGGCGTACTCCGCGAGGAGCTTGGTCTGAACATCGGCCGGGACCGGCTGATAGTCAGCAAATTCCATCGTGAAGGTGGCGGAGCCGGCGGTCAGGGAGCTCAGCGTGGTGGAGTAACGGTAGAGCTCTGCGAGAGGAACGCGGGCCTTCAGGATCGCGAAGCCCTTGTCGGCGCCCATCGTACCGAGGATACCGCGACGGTTCTGCAGATCGGACATCACGGCACCCTGGTAATCGGCCGGGGTCATGACTTCGACGTTGTAGATCGGCTCGAGGATCTTCGGACCGGCATTGCGGAAGGCCTCACGGAAGGCGTTGCGGCCGGCGATGATGAAGGCAATTTCCTTGGAGTCCACCGGGTGCATCTTACCGTCATAGACGAAGACGCGGATGTCGCGGGCGTAGGAACCGGTCAGAGGGCCTTCCACCATGCGCTCCTTGATACCCTTGAGGATGGCCGGCATGAAGCTGAGGTCGATGGCACCACCGACGACGCAGTTGTAGAACTCCAGCTTGCCGCCCCACTCGAGGTCGGTGATATCCTGGGACTTGATGTTGAGCTGCGTGTCCTTGCCGTCGATCTTGAACTTGGTGTTCAGCTCGCCTTCGGCCGGGCAGACCAGCAGGTGGACCTCACCGAACTGGCCGGCGCCGCCGGACTGCTTCTTGTGGCGGTACTGAGCGGTAGCGACCTTGGTGATGGTCTCGCGGTACGGCACCTTCGGAGCGAAGAGCTCGACATCGAGCTTATACTCGTTGTTGAGCAGCCACTTGACGATGTTGATATGCTGCTCGCCGTTGCCGCTGAGGATGGTCTGGCGGAGCTCCTTGGAGTATTCGACGATCACGGTCGGATCCGTGGACGCGATCTTCTTGAGGGCGTCGCCGAGCTTCTGCTCGTCCTGCTGGACCTTGGCCTTGATGGCGCAGCGGTACTTGGGGGCAGGATACTGGACCTTGTCGTATTTGATGTTGGAGCCGGGCAGGGAGAGGGTCGTGTTGCTGCGGCCATTCTTGAGCTTGACGGCGCAACCGAAGTCACCGGCATGCAGCGTGGTGACGGGCTCCTTCTTGGTGGCGGCAACGGCGTAGATGGCGGACAGACGCTCCTTGTTGCCGGTGGCGGGATCCTCGAGATCCATGCCGGCGGTCACGGAACCGCTCATCACCTTGAAGTAAGAGACCTCGCCGAGGTGCTGCTCCACATCGTTCTTATAGATGAACAGGGAGGTGGCGCCACCTTCCTTCACGTCCGGAGCCGGAGCGACATCCTTGACAAAGTCGAGCAGGCGCTTCACGCCGATGTCCTTCTTCGCGCTGACGCAGAAGATCGGATAAGCCTCGCCGGCGGCGATACCCAGGTTGAGTCCCTTGTGGATCTCCTCCTCGGTGAGCTCGCCCGTCTCGAAGAATTTCTCCATCAGGGCGTCATCGAACTCCGCGGCCTTCTCGACGAGGGCGGCGCGGGCCTCTTCGGCCTGGGCCTGCAGGTTGGCAGGAATCTCCAGATCCTCGCGGGTGCCGTTGGCATCCTTGAAGTGATAATATTTCATGGTAAGGACATCCACGAAGCCGTCGAAGGCGGTGCCGGGGTTGACCGGGAACTGCACGTAAACGGCCTTGCCGCCGAAAGACTCCTTGATGGAGTTCTGGATGTTGTCCCAGTCGGCTTTCTCGGCATCAAGCTGGTTGATGGCAACGACGAGGGGGAGCTTCTTGGTGTCGGCTAGACGAAGGAAGTTCTCCGTGCCAACCTCGACGCCTTGCTGGGCGTTGATCACGAGCACGCCGCTCTCGCACACCCGGAAGGCCGCGTAGGCGCCGCCGATGAAGTCGTCGGAACCCGGCGTGTCGATGAAGTTGATCTTGGCGCCCTGGAACTCGGCGTAAAGCGGAGTCGCATAAATGGAGCGCTGGTTGAGCTTCTCGAGTTCGTCGTTGTCGGAGAGGGTGTTCTTGTCTTCGATCGTGCCTCTCCGGTCGATCACCTTGCCCTCAAAGAGCATGGCTTCAGCGAGCGAGGTCTTGCCGGATTTCGTTGCGCCAAGCAGGACCACGTTGCGGATGTCTTTGGTAGAATAATCTTTCATTTGTGTGTATGCTGTATTAATTATGAGTCAAACCCTACAAATCTAAACATTTTTATGAGCATTCGCAAATCATTCTACAAGCTGTCGCAAGATTATTTCTTCCCCGCTCAGACCCGTCTCGCGAAGCAGGGATTCATTGAGCGCGCCGGGCATCAGATGCAGGCGAGCGCATACTGCGGGGAAATCGGAAAAGGTGCGCTCCGTCTCCAGGAAACGGAACAGGCGGGCAGTGGCAGATTCTTTTTTCTTCATGGCTGTTCGAGCTTGTTGTTCTGCAAAAATGAATCTGTGTTGCGAGAAAAGCAACAGCTCCTGCGGGGTAAGAAGGGGAGTAGAAGCGAAAAAAATATATTTTTTAATCATTTGTTCAGAAAGTCTGAACATTGATGCGTTTTTCCGACACCGAAAAGCCGGAGACATCGAATAACTTTGAACCGTGCAGAATGACTTCTTTCATATCCATCTTCGCCAAGCGCGCGAACTGGCAGGCCTCTCCCAGGCTGAGCTGGCGGATGAGATCGGCGTTGGCCGGACGACCATCGTCGCGCTCGAAAGCGGACGGACCCGGCTCTTCAACAAAACGGTCTCCCTGATTGCCGACCGGCTGGGGATCTCCGTCGAGACGTTGCTCTGCGGCGGCCGCGTGGAGGACCTGCTCCGCGAAGAGCCGTCCCGCCTGGAGCGGGAACACGCGATCCGGGATGAATATGAGCAACGCCTGCAGGTCCTGCAGGATAAACTGGAGGCGGAGCAGCGGCTCAACAAAGCGCTCCAGGACAATGTGGATTCCCTCTCACAATCCAACAAGTTTCTGCTCAAGCAGCTGGGGAAGGAGAAGTAGATTCGCCGGTCGGTGCCGGCGAATGACGAGAATTTTGTATCTTTGCCCAACATGCGCGAAGTACAGCTTCTCCCATATCTTGAGCCTGGCCGGCTGGAAGCCGGATGCGACGAGGCCGGACGCGGTCCCCTGGCGGGCCCGGTCTATGCCGCCGCCGTCATTCTGCCCCCGGATTTCCATCATCCCCTGCTGAACGACTCGAAGAAAATGAGCGAGAAAGCGCGCGAACTGCTGCGCCCCATCATCGAGCAGGAGGCCGTGGCCTGGGCCGTCGAGGCCGTGAGCGCGGAAGAGATCGACCGTCTCAACATCCTCGGCGCCTCGCTGGAAGGCATGCGCCGCGCCGTCCGGCGCCTGCGCGTGCGGCCGGATTTCCTGCTGGTGGACGGCAACCGCTGGCGCCCGTTCGACGGCTACCCCTACCAGACCGTCGTCCACGGCGACGCCACCTATGCCAGCATCGCTGCCGCGTCCGTGCTGGCCAAGACCTGGCGCGACGAGCGCATGCGCGAGCTGGCGCGCGCGTACCCGCAATATGGATGGGAGCACAACATGGGCTATCCGACGCCGGAGCACATTGCCGCCATCAAGGCGCACGGCTACTGCCCGGAGCACCGCAAGTCCTTCCATCCCAAAGAGTTGGAACCAAGTTTATTTGATTGATATGAAAAAAATCCTGTTAACCGTTGCCACCGCCCTGCTCCTGATGCCGGCCGCCCTTCGCGCCGACGAGGGCATGTGGCTCCTCCCCCTGCTCGAGAAAATGAACGCCGACGCCCTGCGCAACCTGGGCTCCCGGCTGACCCCGGAGCAGATCTACAGCGTGAACAATTCGTCCATCAAGGACGCCATCGTCCAGTTCGGCGGCGGCTGTACGGGCGAAATCATCTCCGGCAGCGGCCTGTTGGTGACCAACCACCACTGCGGCTACAGCAGCATCCAGGCACTCTCCTCCACGGAGCACAACTACCTCGAGGACGGCTATTTCGCCCTCTCCCGCGAAGAGGAAATCCCCTGCCCGGGCCTGACCGTACGCTTCCTGCAAAGCATGACCGACGTGACCGATGACCTCGCGGCCGGCAAGAGCCGCCAGCAGCTGATCAACGCCGCGCAGGAGGCCAACCCGAACTGCCAGGTGCGCATCGTCAGCTTCTACAACGACAACGTCCAGTACTTGATCGTTTCCAAGATCTACCGCGACGTGCGCTTCGTGGGCGCGCCGCCCGCATCGGCCGGCAAATTCGGCGGCGACACCGACAACTGGATGTGGCCGCGCCACACCTGCGACTTCTCGATGTTCCGCGTCTATGCCGACGCGAACAACGAGCCCGCCGACTATTCTCCCAACAACGTCCCGATGCGCCCTCGCCAGTTCCTGAACATCTCCCTCAAGGGCGTGCAGGAAGGCGATTTCGCCATGATCATGGGCTATCCGGGCAGCACCCAGCGTTTCCAGACCGCCACGCAGCTCCAGGACATGCTGGCGACCAATGATGTCCGCATCGACGCCCGCGGCGTGCGCCAGGACGTCCTCTGGAAAGCCATGCGCGCCGACGACAAGGTCGGCCTGCAGTATGCCAACAAGTATGCCGGCTCCTCCAACGGCTGGAAGAAGTGGATCGGCGAGCGCGAAGCCTTTGCCGCCCTTGACATCATCGGCCGCGAAGAGCAGAAGGAGCGCGACCTGACCGCCTGGATCAACGCCGATCCCGCCCGTCAGGCTGCTTACGGCGGCGCCATCGACCGCATTGCCGAGAGCGTACAGTCCACGACGGCCCCGAAGCTCGCCGTCACCCTCCTCTCCGAGACGCTCGGCCGCATCGAGCTGCTCGGCTTCGCCAACACGATGGACCGCTCCATGCAGATGGCCCTCAACGCCAAGGATCAGGAGGTGGACACGAAAGCCCTCGTGCAGCAGACCCTGGATACGGTCATGGACATGCTGAAGGAAGAATACAAGGACTACGATGCGAATGTGGACCGCGACGTGGCCATCGCCCTGATCGACCACTACAAGGCCTGCGTGAATCCCGCCGACGCCGTGCTTCTGAACGGCAAGAGCATCCTCACGATGGACACCCGCAAGCTGGTGGACAACCTCTTCCGCAAGAGCATCTTCACCTCTCCGGAGAAGCTTGCCGCCAAGCCCATTACGGCCAAGCTGCTGGAGGCCGATCCGGCCGTGCAGTTCGCCAAGGCCGTCACCGCCGCCGGCCAGCCGCTCAACCAGGCCGCCAATGCCGCCCGCGCGAATCTCGCCGAGGCTTCCAAGGCCTACGGCGCCGCCCTGCTCAAGTGGACCGAGGGCCAGGCCAGCTACCCGGACGCCAACTCCACCTGCCGTCTTACCTACGGCACGGTCAAGAGCTACGAGCCCAAAGACGGTGTCCTCTATAAATACTATACGACACTCAAGGGTGTGATGGAGAAAGAGGATCCGGACAACTACGAGTTCATCGTGCCCGCGAAGCTCAAGGAGATCTACCAGAACAAGGACTACGGCCAGTATGCCAACGCCCAGGGCGAACTCGTAACCTGCTTCCTGACCAACCTCGACATCACGGGCGGCAACTCCGGCAGCCCGGTGATGGACGCCGACGGCAACCTGATCGGTCTCGCCTTTGACGGCAACTGGGAGGCGATGAGCAGCGACGTGATGTTCGAGCCGAACCTGCAGCGCTGCATCTGCGTCGATATCCGCTACGTCCTGCTGATGCTGGACAAGTATGCCGGTGCCGGCTACCTCCTCGACGAAATGAATCTTGTGAAAGAATAATGACAAAAGAAGACATACTGCAAGCCCTGCGCGAGGTGCACCACCCCGCCAAAGCCGACCGCGACCTCGTCGAGATCGGCATGGTGCACAATGTAGAAATCACTGACGATAAAGTGGTTGTAACACTTTCGTTCCCTAAGCGGCGCGACCCGCTGGCCGAATACCTGATCGGCAGCGCCCGTGCGGCGCTGATCCGCCACCTGCCTTCCTCCGTCGCCTCGGAGGTCAAGACGGTCGTGGTCGAGGATGAGAAACCGAAGAAGAAAGGCCTCGCCCTCGGGCTGGAGCAGCTCGCTGAGGTGCGCCACATCGTCGGCATCGCCTCGGGCAAGGGCGGCGTGGGCAAGTCCACAGTCGCCGTCAACCTGGCCTGTGCGCTCGCACGCCTGGGCTACAAAGTCGGCCTTGCCGACGCGGACGTTTACGGTCCTTCCGTGCCTGTGATGACAGGTACGGAAGGTGCCGTTCCGGCCGCGGAACCGGGCGCGGAAGAGGGTCAGGAGCTCATCATCCCGCTGGAGAAGTACGGCGTGAAGTGGATGTCCATCGGCTATTTCGCGGAGCGGGGCCAGGCCCTGATCTGGCGCGGCCCGATGGCCTGCAACGCCCTCAAGCAGATGATCCTGCAGGTGAAGTGGGGCCCGCTCGACTTCCTGCTCATCGATATGCCCCCGGGCACGGGCGACATCCACATCAGCCTGGTACAGGACATCCCGATGGAGGGTGCCGTGATCGTGACGACGCCGCAGACCGTGGCGCTCGCCGACGTGGAGAAGGGTGTGAACATGTTCCGCAACGAGAATGTGAACCGCCCCATCTTCGGCCTGGTCGAGAATATGGCCTGGTTCACGCCGGAGGCGCATCCGGACGAGAAATACTACATTTTCGGCCGCGATGGCGGCGCCGATATGGCGCGCGAGCTGGGTGTCGATCTGCTGGGTCGCATTCCGCTGGTGCAGGGCATCCGCGAGAGCGGCGACGCCGGTGAGCCCGCCGCCCTGGGAGCTCGCCCGGACGGTCTCGCCTTCGTCGAACTGGCCGGCAAACTGGCCGAAAAACTCGGATAGTTTATGGAAGTACGGGCGAAAAAGGCCCTTGGCCAACATTTCCTGACAGATCAAAGCATTGCAAAAGCCATTGTCGACGCTTTGACGGCAGGAAGCTCTGCCTCGCCGGACCGTGGCCACCCATGGCCTCGTAAATGGGAGGGGCCCGCGCCGTCAGGCGTGGGAAGGATGAGCGAAGCGAAGTCCGGCGAGGCAGAGCTTCCTGCCGCAAGCGTCCGGGATGTTTTGGAAATCGGGCCTGGAATGGGGGTGCTGACGCAGTATCTGCTCAAGCGCGAGGACATCGACCTGAAGCTGGTGGAGCTGGACGGGGAGAGCGTGGACTACCTGCTGACCCATTTTCCGGGCATGCAGGGCCGGCTCTACCAGGCCGACTACCTGCGCCTCGACATCCACAAGCTGTTCCCGGGCGCGTACCGCGTAATCGGCAATTTCCCCTACAACATCTCGTCGCAGATCTTTTTCAAGATCCTCGACGACAAGGACCGCATCCCGGAAGTGGTCTGCATGATCCAGAAGGAGGTGGCCGACCGCATCGCCGAGGGGCCCGGCAGCAAGACCTACGGCATCCTCTCCGTGCTGCTGCAGGCTTGGTATGACATTGATTATATTATGAGCGTCGGCTCCGGCGCCTTCGCCCCGCCGCCCAAGGTGCAGTCGGCCGTGATCCGCCTGCGGCGCAACGGCCGGACGGAGCTCGGCTGCGACGAGAAGGCTTTCAAGACGGTCGTAAAGACGGCGTTCAACCAGCGGCGCAAGACCCTGCGCAACGCCCTCAAGCCCCTCCTGCCGGAGGGCTTCGATGCCTCGGATCCCGTCTTCGACCTGCGCGCCGAGCGGCTCGGCGTCGAAGACTTCATCGCGCTGACGCAGAAGATATTCGCTTAGATTCCCAACTCCCCTTTTAACGCCCTGAGCAGGTCGAACGCCTGCAGGGGCGTTAAATTGTTAAGGTCGGCGGCGGCAAGTTTGTCCTTGATGGCCGAGAGGGTGGGGTCGTCGAGCTGGAAGAAAGACAGCTGGACGGAGCCGTCGTCCTCCATCGCCATGGCGCTGGCGTGCTTCTCGCGCCGCTCCAGGTCGCGCAGCGTCCGCTCGGCGGACTCGATGACCTCGCGCGGCATACCCGCCAGGCGCGCCACGTGGATACCGAAGCTGTGCGCCACGCCGCCGGGCTGGAGTTTGCGCAGGAAGATGACATTCTTGCCCTCTTCCTTCACGGCGATGTGGTAGTTCTTGACCCTGGGGTACTGATCCTCCAGGTCGTTCAGCTCGTGGTAGTGCGTGGCGAAGAGGGTCTTGGCGCCCTTGCCATTCTGGTGGATATATTCCACAAGGGCGCGGGCGATGGACATGCCGTCGTAGGTGGAGGTGCCGCGCCCGATCTCGTCCAACAGCACCAGCGAACGGGCGCTGAGATTGTGCATAATCATCGCGGTCTCGAGCATTTCCACCATGAAGGTGGACTCGCCGCGGGAGATGTTGTCCGTCGCGCCGACGCGCGTGAAGATCTTGTCGAAATAGCCGATGTGCGCCGCCGTGGCGGGCACGAAGGAGCCGATCTGGGCCATCAGCACGATGAGCGCAGTCTGGCGCAGGAGCGCCGATTTACCGGCCATGTTGGGGCCGGTCAGGATGATAATCTGCTCGCCCTTGCTGTCCAGCCGGATGTCGTTGGGGACGTATTCTTCGCCCACGGGCATCAGCGTCTCGATGACGGGATGCCGCCCGGCCGTGATGTCCAGCACATTGCCCTTGTCCATCTCCGGCCGGCAGTAGTTCCGGTCGATGGCCTGCTGCGCGAAGCCCTGCAGGACGTCGAGCCGGGAGAGGATGCGGCAGTTCTCCTGGATGTGGCGGATGGCCTTCTGGACCTCGGCGACGAGCTCCCCGTACAGGCGGCTCTCGATCTCGTAGATGGCCGCTTCCGCGCCCAGGATTCTCTCTTCGTATTCCTTCAGCTCGGGGGTGATGTAACGCTCGGCGTTGACCAGGGTCTGCTTGCGGATCCACTCCGGCGGGACCTTGTCGCGGAAGGTGTTGCGCACCTCGATGTAGTAGCCAAAGACGTTATTGTAGCTGATTTTTAGCGAATTGATACCCGTCCGCTCGCTCTCGCGCGCCTGCATCTGAAGGAGGTAGTCCTTGCCGCCGCGCGAGATGTCGCGCAGCTCGTCCAGCTGCTTGTCCACGCCGGCGGCGATCACGTCGCCCTTGCCCAGCTGGGAAGCTTCCTCCGCGAGGGTCGAGCTGATGCGACCCAGGAGCTTATCCGTGTCGTGCAGTCCCTTGATAAGTTTGTCGAGGGCCGCGCAGCCCGTGTCGGTGCAGCGCTCCCGGATGGGCGTCATGCGGCTCAGCGAGCGGCCGAGCTGGCGCACTTCGCGCGGGAGGATCTTGCCCGTAGCGGCCCGGGAAATGATGCGCTCCAGGTCGCCCACTTCGCCCAGGTCGCCCTGGAGCTCGGCGAGCAGCTCCTCGTTGTCGTGCAGCAGCTGCACCACGTCGTAGCGTGCGTTCAGCTCGCCCAGGTCCATGACCGGCATGGCGAGCCACTGGCGCAACAGGCGTGCGCCCATCGGGGTGCAGCAACGGTCGATCACGTCCACGAGGCTCACGCCCTCGCGTCCGGCATTGCTCTGGAAGATCTCCAGGTTGCGGAAGGTGAACTTGTCCATCCAGACGAACTTCTCCTCGTCGATGCGTCCGATCGAGCAGATGTTTCCCAGGCCCGCGTGCTGCGTCTGTTCAAGATAGACCAGCAGAGCGCCGGCCGAGCAGATGGCGAGCGGGAAGCCGTCGATGGCAAAGCCTTTCAGGCTCTGCACCTTGAGCTGCTTGCAGAGCCGCTCCACGGCGGCGTCCTGTACGAAAGCCCATTCATCGAGGCCGGTGACGTAGTAGTCGCCGTAGCGTTCCTTGACAGCGCGCAGCAGCTCGCGCTGGACCACCAGCTCGCGCGGCTGGAGCGAAGCGAGCAGGGTGCCGATGTAGTCGAGCGAGCCCTGGGCCACCTGGAAGGTGCCCGTGGACACGTCCAGGAAAGCGGCGCCGCAAGTCTGTCCCTCGAAGGTCAGGCCTGCGAGGTAGTTGTGTTCTTTCTGGTCCAGCATGCCTTCTCCGAAGGCGATGCCCGGGGTGAGGATCTCCGTGATGCCGCGCTTGACGAGTTTGTTTTTGACGAGTGAGGGGTCCTCCAACTGGTCGCAGATGGCTACCTTATATCCGTTGCGCACGAGTTTCTGCAGATAGCCTTCGATGGCGTGGTGCGGGAAACCGGCCATCGGGGTGTCGCCCTTCTCGCCGTTGGAGCGGCGCGTGAGCACCAGACCGAGCACCTTGCTGGCCAGGACGGCATCGTCGGAGTAGGTCTCGTAGAAGTCGCCGACGCGATAGAGCAAGAGAGCTTCGGGGTGTTGCGCCTTGATGCTGAAATATTGCTTCAGCATCGGAGTATCTTCACCTTTTTTTGACATGATTTTTAAAGGAGAAACAAATGTACAAATTTTTGCCGGAAAAACGAAAGTAACTCCTTGCGCGCGCCGGCGGGCGAGACGATATAATCCCTATCTTTGCCTCAAACGAAAATGACACTAAGCATGAGAAAATCTATGATGGCCCTGGCGGCCCTTTTGACGCTCAGCGTCGCGGTCGCCTTCGCACAGCCCAAGCGGTCGGAAATCGCCGTCCGCGCCCTGATGGAAGAAAACTCCCGCGCCGGCAACAACCTGAATTCTTACGAATTCTTCCCCATTCAGGACACCCCGGCACCAAAAGGATACAAGCCCGTTTACATCAGCCATTACGGCCGCCACGGATCCCGCTCCAACTGGGGCGGCAAGGCCTACCTCGGCGTGATCGGCGTCCTTGAGGCGGCCCAGCATGAGGGCCTGCTCACCCCGGACGGCGAGATGCTGCTCCAGGGCGCCCGCGACGTGCTGGCCGGTTGGGACGGCATGGACGGCCGCCTGTCGCAGCGCGGTACCCGTGAGCACGCCGCCATCGCCGAGCGGATGTTCAAGCGCTATCCCGGTGTGTTCAAGGGCGAGAAGAACGTTCGCGCCTTCTCCAGCACCGTGCAGCGCTGCATCATCAGCATGAATTCCTTCACCAACTCCCTGATCCGCCAGAACCCCAAGCTGCAGATTCGCCTGGACACCGGCGAGAAGTTCATGGACTATCTCGACAACGAGAAGGGTTGGGAGCGCCTCACGATGGGCGCCATGCGCAAGAGCTTCGAATGGCTCAAGGACGTGCCGGACGACACGCTCGGCGTGATCACCCGCGTCTTCAACGACCCGGTGGCGGCCCGCAAGATCGTCAAGAACGCCCGTCAGTTCACCCAGGACGTGTATGACACGGCCGTCGTGGCGGAGGATTTTGATATCCAGGAGAATCTTTACAGCGTGCTGCCCTTCGATGCGATCTATCGCCGCTGGGCGCAGAACAACATGTTCCTCTACCTGGGCCACTGCAACTCCGTCGAAGTCGGCGACAAGCGCGTGCCGATGGCGAAGTCCTGCGTGGAGGACATCGTGGCGAAGGCCGACGAGGCCCTCTCGAGTGGCAACTACGCCGCCGACCTGCGTTTCGGCCACGACTATCCGCTGATGGCCCTCGCGAGCTACCTCGGCATCGAGGGTGTGGGCGACCGCCTGGAGGTGGATGAGATCTGCGAGAAGTGGTTCGGCTTCTGGAATATCTGCATGGCAAGCAATTTGCAGCTGATTTTCTACAAAAATAAGGCTGGCCACGTGCTCGTGAAATTCCTCTACCAGGAGCAGGAGCGCAAGCTCCGCGGACTGGAGCCGGTCGTAGGACCCTACTACGACTGGGAGACCGTCAAGGCCAACCTTGAGGGCTACAAACGTTAATGCTGAAGCGACTGCTGATCATCACCTATTACTGGCCCCCGACCGGTGGTTCGGGGGTTCAGCGTTGGGTGAAGTTCAGTAAGTACCTGCCTGAGTTCGGCTGGCAGCCGATTGTCTATACGCCGGCGAATCCCGAACAACTCGCGCGCGACGAGAGCCTGCTCAAGGACATTCCCGCCTGCGCAGAGGTCATCAAAACGCACATCACCGAGCCCTATGAGCTCTACCGCCGCCTGACCGGCGGCAAAGCGGGAAAGGAAGTCAATCCTGTCAACGCGCAGCAGAAAACCTGGAAGCAGCGCCTCTCGCTGTGGATCCGGGGCAACTGCTTCATTCCCGACCCGCGGGTCGGCTGGGTGCGCCCGTCGGTCCGTTTCCTGAAGAAATATTTGCGGGAGCATCCCGTCGATGCCGTGGTCACCACGGGCCCGCCGCAGTCGGTGCACCTGATCGGCCTGCGGCTCAAGAAGGCGCTCGGGCTGCGCTGGATTGCGGATTTCCGCGATCCGTGGACGGAGATGTTCTACTACAAGCACCTCGGCCTTTCGGCCGCTGCCGACCGCCGGCACCGCCGGCTCGAGCAGGCCGTGTTGGACGGTGCGGACAAGATCATCAGCGTCAGTCCGCCCGTCGCCGCCGATTTCCAGGCCCGCACGAAGACCCCCGTCGTTCTGATCACCAACGGTTTCGACGAAGATGATTTTAGAGACTCGTCCTTCACCGGCTCGACCGGCGAATCTCCGCGCGGGGGCGTTGTGGAGCCGGAGCGTCCGGGTATTTCCCGAGCCATTTTTTCTGGCTCGGGAAAACCCGGACCTCAGGCGCGAAGGAAAGAGATTCGCCTGGTCCATACGGGATTGTTCGCGGCGGACGGCAACCCGCTGAACCTCTGGGACGCCCTGGCGGAGCGCTGCGCGGCCGAGGCGGACTTCCGCGCGCGCCTGCAGATCCGCCTCGCCGGCAAGGTGGACGCCGCCATCACGGACGCCATCCGTGCCCGCGGCCTGGGCGACAACCTCTTCGAGCTGGGCTACCTGCCTCACGATGAGACCGTCCGCGAGCAGCGCGCGGCCGATTTTCTTCTTCTGCCCCTTCGCCGTGAGCCCGAGTACGCGAAGGTGCTCCCCGGCAAGATTTTTGAATACTTAGCAGCACGACGACCCGTGTTGGGCATCGGCCAGGAAGACGGCGCAGCGGCCTCCGTGCTGCGTGACGCCGCCGCCGGCGAGATGTTCGACTGGGACAAAAAAGACGAATTGCTGGCCTTCCTGGATGCGGAGCATCCGCAGACGGCCGACATAGAAAAATACACCCGCCGCGCCCTCACGGAGCGGCTAGCTGAAGTGCTGTAAATGAAGAAGAAACTCCTGCTGTATGCCGGCATCATCGTCGGCCTGCTTGTGCTTTCCTACGCCTATGTGCCGCAGGTCCTGAGCGGCAAGATCGTCAACCAGAGCGACATCTCCGGCTGGCAAGGCATGTCCCACGAAATGATGGCGTGGAACGCCGCCCACCCCGACGACCCGACGGCCTGGACGGAGTCGATGTTCGGCGGTATGCCGACGGCCACCATCCACGCCCCCACCCGCGGCGACTGGACGCAGCAGATCTACGATTTCCTCCTGACGGGCCGCCGCCCGGCGACCTATCTCTTCATCTCGCTACTGGGCGCCTGGCTGCTGATGCTCGCCCTTGGGATCCATCCGCTGCTCGCGGTCGGCGGGGCCATCGCCGTGACCTTCTGCTCGTACAACCTGCAGATTATCCAGGTCGGCCATAACACCAAGATGCAGGCCCTGGCCTTCCTCCCTTGGGTCCTTGCCGCCCTGATCTATACCTATAAGCGCGCCTTAGTCGGGTGCGGCAGTGCCTCCGCGCAGCCGTTCACCCGGGCAGGGTCGCGAAGCGATAGCGGAGCGGAGGCAGCTGCCGGTCCGGCGTCCTGGTTACCGGGCACTATCCTCGGAGCGGCGCTCTTCGGCCTGGCACTGAGCTTCCAGGTCAAGGCGAACCACCCGCAGATCACCTACTACCTGGCCCTGCTGATTCTTATCTACGTCATCGCCCTGATCGTTTCCCTGTTCCGTTCCGGACAACATCATAGTCCTTCCGGGCTGGACCCGGAATCCCATCCCTGGGGTCGCTTTTTCGCGGCCTCGGCGCTCCTGCTGGTGCTCGGCCTCGCCGGTATCGCCACCAACGCCACCAAACTCCTCCCTACGATGGAATACACCCCGTACTCCATGCGCGGCGGCAGCACGGCGGCCTCCGAGGGCGGCGAAGGCGCCAAGGGTCTTGACCTCGACTACGCCACCGCCTGGTCCTACGGCTGGGAGGAACTACCCAACCTGCTGATTCCCAATTTCAACGGCGGCTCGTCCGCCGGGGCGGTCAACCCCAAGCACTCCGAGACCTACGACCTGCTCAAGCGGGCCGGCCAGCCGAATCTCCGGGAGACGGCCAAGAACCTGCCGCTCTACTGGGGCCCGCAGCCGTTCACGGCGGGTCCGATGTACCTCGGCGCCATCACCGTGTTCCTCTTCGTGCTGGGCCTGTTCCTGTATAAGGGGAAGGAGAAATGGTGGCTCGTGGCAGGGACCGTCCTCGCCGTGCTGCTCGCGCTGGGCAGCCACTTCCTCGCTTTCACGAAATTCTTCTACAACGTCGCGCCGCTCTACAACAAGTTCCGCACGGTC
Organism: Bacteroidales bacterium; assembly: GCA_016291185.1. The sequence continues at coordinate 68,621 of JAEFAI010000005.1, read as the reverse complement.
TCCATGGCGCTGACCGTGCTCCAGTTCACGCTCCCGATGCTCGGTTTCCTGGCGCTCGACCGCCTGGTCCGGGATCCGGAGACGGCGGCACGCTTCCGCCAGAAGGGCTGGATCGCCGCGGCCATCACGGGCGGCTTCTGCGCGCTCTGTGTGCTGTTCCCCGGCATCGCCGGGACCTTCAGCGGCGCCTCCGATGCCGGCCAGCCGGACGTCCTGGTGGATGCGCTTGCATCTGACCGCCGCTACCTGCTGGTGATGGACGCGCTGCGCTCGCTGCTGCTGATCGCCGTCGCCTTCGGCATCCTCTGGTGGGCGTTCAGCAAGCCTTCGCAGAAGGCCTCCGGGCGCATGCTGGGCGCGTGTGTGCTGGTTTCCGCACTGGTGCTCTTCGACCTCGGGGTCGTGGGCAAGCGCTACCTGAACGCCGACGATTTTGTCTCACCGCGCGCCTTCCAGAGCCAGTTTGACAAACGGCCGGTGGATGAGCTGATCCTCTCCGACACCGACCCTTCTTTCCGCGTGCTGGACCTGACGGTGAACGTGTTCAACGATTCACACCCGTCCTACTGGCACAAGAACATCGGCGGCTATTCGCCGGCCAAGCTGCAGCGCTATCAGGAATTCATCGAGAGCACCCTGACGGGCGAGATCAACCAGATTTACAAGGCGATTGGCGATGCCAAGACGCTCGCCGAAGCGGAGGCCGCGCTGCCCGACCTGCCGGGCCTTGGGTCCCTCAACTGCCGCTACATCATCCTCGACGGTGAGATGGCGCCGCTGCGCTATCCGTATGCCCGGGGGAACGCTTGGTTTGCGACGGAGGCGGCAGCTGCCCCTGCTCCGCTGTCGGGCTTCGCTTCGCTGACGCCCGACCCTGTCCGGGAGAACGGCTCCGCAGGGGCACAGCCGACCTCCGTCGAACTGACCTCCTACGCCCCCAACGAACTGCGGTACCAGTATTTCACGCCGGAAGCGGCACGCCTCGTCTTTAGCGAAGTCTATTATCCGGTGGGCTGGAAGCTGACCGTGGAAGATACGGGCGAAGAACTGCCCATCGAACTGGAAGGAAGCCTGCTGCGCGCAGCGAACGTGCCGGCGGGCGAGCATACGCTGGTGATGCGCTTCGACCCGCCGTCCTACCGGATCGGCGAGGCCGTCTCGCGCGCCACTTCCATCCTGCTGATTCTCGCCGCCCTGGGCGCCGTGCTGGGCGCAGCCCTTATTGGCCGAGGAAAAGCGTCTTGACCTTGATGTCCGCGTCGGGCGCCAGTTTGTCCACGAGGATGGCGCGCGTCCACCAAAGTACGGAAGTGTAGGTGCTTTCCAGGCGATAGACCTGAATCTGATAGCTTCCGTCTTCCTGCTTCGTGAAGGTCAGGTCGTACGGCAGGTTCTGGGTCGTTTCATAACCCGCCACCAGCAGCAAGGTCTGCGTGTTCCAATCCGGTTCCGTGGAGACGGTTCCCTTGTAGGCATCCTCGAGCGCCGCGGCGCTGTCGATGCGCCGGACCCAGGCATGTTGCCCATCTTTCTCGATCTCCTTCGATCCGTCAGCGATCTCCAGCCAACGGGAGCTCGCGGGATCCGACAGCGTTTCCGCACGGAAAAGGGAGAAGCTGTCCGGCTGCGCGTCCTTTTCACGGACGGTTTCCCAAGTCAGGCCCACTAGCTCCCCGTTCAGGACGTGGCCGGCCCATTCGCCGTTTTGCGCATTCACGTACACGTACAGCCACTCATCGACGCCGTTCGCATTGGCATCCGGTCCGACGGAAAATACCCAGGTCGGCGACTTTACCAGGACGATGCTCTCTGCCTGAGACGCCCCCGACGGCAGGTAGTATAACGTCGTCTGGGCAGGGATAAGCTCCTTGCTCCGGGTGATGCCTCGGCGGGAGAAGGGCGAGAGCTTTGACTGGACCATCGAGTAAGCTTTCTCCGCAGGCATCGACTCCCCGTAATTGATCGCCGGATCCGGATCCAGGCTCGGGAAGAGGCCATCGCAGGCGGTCAGGCAGAGGGCTGCCGCCAACAGGAAAAATGTCAGATATCTTTTCATATGCTATTATTTCGATAAGGTGCCCAACAGGAGAATGGTGCCTGAAGTAGCTTCCCGGATCGTGTAGGCGAAGGGGCGGTTCACATCGACCGTCACCTTGGCCGGGGTGACAGGAAGATAGGCAGAGATATACATCCCGACCACGGTCACGGCGGCAAACTCCGTTCCCTTCTCCGTGACGTCGATCCGGACTTTCTGCTTCACCAGACCGATAAAGAGCGACTGCTCGCTGATCCCGGCGAAATTCGCCAGTTCCGGGTTGAACGGATCCGTCAGACCCTGATCCTGCAGTACGGGAATCAGCGCCTCTTCCGTACTATACGCCGTGGACCACTTCGGCAGGTAGAGCGTCACTTCCGCGCTCTGAAGCGGATCATTAACCTGTCTCGACGCCAGCTCCGGAAGGACTTCCGACAGGGTCTTCCCCGCTTTGGGAAGAATAATGTCCATCACGTAGGCCCCGTTGCCGTAGGGCGCCCGGACCAGCTCAAAGTCGCCGAAATCGCCATAGGCGAGTTTCTCGTTTTCCGTATAAAGGTAGTCCTTCTGCACTTTTGCGCCCGTCGCCGTGGTGAACGTGCGGTTCTGCTTGATCTCCCAGGTCAAACGCCAGGGGGATTTGAAGAGCAGGGCATTGATCAGCATTAACTTGGTGCTGGGATCCAGGCCGCTCAGCATGTTCGGGATCTTGCCGTCCGTCTTGTCAGAGCACCATTTGTTGATCCGCTCCAGGGTGGCAGGCAAGGAGAAATCAACCGAGTAGCTCTCGGCGGAGAAGTAATTGGTCAGCCGGGACGTATAGTTCTCCTTGAGCGGGAAACCCGTGGCTGTCCAGAAGGAATTGGCACTGGAGAGCTGCACGTTACGGTCTGCTTCCACCAGGCCCGCGATCATCTTTTTGTAGTAGGCGCCAACCACTTCTTTATTGGAGTTGTTCCAGCCGATCACGTCGGAGAACTGCTTGTACGTGTTGCCTTCTGCTCCTTCGGCGGCCATCGACAGCGCCAGGGACAGGCTCAGCGGAGAGAAGGCCACATTCCCGTCTTCCGACAAGGCGTACAGACGATGGAAGGTATTGAGGCCGAATTGATTGGAGGCGTCGCGCACCTGCACGTCCGCCTCGGTCAGCTGGATCGGAACCAGCGGGGCAAGTTCGTCGCCGCTGAGGTTCTTCTCCCGGTTCAACTTTTCACATCCGACGGCCAGGCAAAGGGCCGCGCAGAGAACGAAGAGGTAATGATGCTTCATGGTTTTGGGTTGTTGTTCGCAAATATAACGCACTTCTTCCGAAAAACTGCCTGAAGTTTTTGTCATTCGCCGGTCTGACCGGCGAATGAGCCGATCAGAGGTCGAAGGACAGGCCGGCGCGGAGGGAGAACTGGGGCTTGCTGTCCCAGCTGTTGACGTAGGCACTACGGGTCAGGTAGCCGGAGAAGACCGGCGAGAGGTAGAGCCGGATGCCCGGGAAGAGGCGGACGTCCGCACCCGCCTGGACATTCAGCGAGAACAGGAACGGGTCCTTCAGCGGCTCCCCGCCCGTAGCAAGGAAGCATTTTTCGACCTTCGCGCCGGCGCCCAGGTACACACGGAAGCGGCCTTCCGGCCAGAAGATGTAGTGCGTCTCGAGCGGGAGGCCCAGGTAGTGAAGCGTGAGGGACTGGGGCGCGCGCTCGTACACACGATAGCCGCTGCGCTGCGTGTAGTCCAGGCCCGAGAGCAGGGACCAGTGGCGCGACAGGGACAGCTCCGCGCTCACGCCGAAGGAAATCGGGATCGTCGGCGCGCGGGGCACGGGGACCGGGTTGACGATATTGGAACTGAGATCGGAAGAGTAGAACTCGGAATTCTCCGTCCCCGGAGAAGAGACGACACCGTCCGGAATGTTGGCCCCGTAATAGTACTCCGTTCGTTTACCCATATTGACCGTCGAGCTGCCGGCCGACACGGTGTTCACGGAGGCCGCATGAAGGCGCAGGGAGAGGTGAGGTTTGCGGCGGGCGGGCGGTTCGCCGATCAGGTCGTCGAATGACGGGGCGGGGTCGGCGATGGACGGGGACGCGATGGACGTAGTGGAGGCGGAGGGCTCGTCGGTCGTGGCGGAGGCAGGAGAGGGAGATTCCGGCTCTTCGGCCGGAATGACTACAGGAGAGGCCGGAATGACTGTGGGGGCGGCCGGAGATTCGCCGGTCAGGCCGGCGAATGACGATGAGGGGGCGGCGAATGACGGGGCGGGGGCGGGAGAATCAACGACGGCCGGAGACTCCACGACGACGGGCGGGGTCTGGGGGTTGAGCCGGGAATGGTTGTCCGGTGTGCGGAGGAAGAGCAGGCCTGCGAAAGCGGCGACGGCGACGCTGCCCAGGGCCCACGGCCACCAGGCCACCGGCCAGGAATGGCCGCTGTTTTCCGGGGATTTCTGGCCGGCCCAGGACGCGAAGTCGTCCGGTGCGGGCAGCTGGGCATCCTGCAGCCGCTCCTGCAGGACGCGGGTCCAATCCTGATTCTTATTCCTTTTCATCATCCTTGCCATATTTCGCCGCGATCATCGCGGCCAGTTTATGCCTCGCCTTGAGGTATTGGGTCTGTGAAGTCTTCTCCGTGATGCCGAGCAGCCGGGCAATCTCCCGATGGGACAGGCCGTCGAGGCAGAAGAGGTTGAACACCGCCCGGTAGCCTTCCGGGAGCGCGGCGATCAGCTCGATCAGTTCCTCGACGGGAGCCTGACGCAGGCGGGTCTCGTCGATGGAGGCTTCGCCGGCCCAGCCGACGAATGACGCATCCTCCAGGACCAGCAGCTTGCGGCGGCGCAGTTCGTCCACCGAGAGGTGGGCGGCGATCTGCGACAGCCAGGCGCCCAGCGAACCCGTCCGGCGCGGATGGAAGGATCCCAGGGAGTCCCAGGCTTTCAGGAAGGTGTCGTGCACGAGATCCCGCGCGCGGTCGCTCTCCCGGATATAGCGCCGGCACACAGCCAGCACCCGCCCTGCGTAGGTCTCGTACATTTCCAGCCTTGCGCCAGGTTCGCCGGTTTGACACCGGCGCACCAGGTCCTTCTCATCCATCGACACGTTGTTTTGAAGAATCTTCACTTAGATAACGGAGAATGTCTGAAAAACTGCCTGAAGATTTGACTTTCGCCGGTCTTCCCCCGCGGGCGGCCAACGCGCGACCGGCGAAAAACGAGAACGTCCGCCATCTAAACAAAGAAGTTCGTCAGGAAGATGATGACGATGGCGGGCGGGGCGATGTAGCGCAACAGGAACCAGAAGGCATCGAAAACGACGCCGTTGAAGCGAGCGGTGCCGCCGCAGGTGAACTCGTCGCGCACCACCTTCCGGTCCATCTTCCACCCCACGAAAAGCACAAAGAGCAAGCCGCCGAAAGTCATCAGGAAGTTGGACGTCAGCATGTCGCAGAAGCTGAAAATCGACAGGCCAAAAAGCTTGACCTCCGCCAGCGGGCCGAAGGACAGCGAGCACAGCGCCCCAAGAATCCAGGTGCCGAAGAAAATCAGCAGCGTCGCGCGGCCCCGGGTCAGGCCCCGCTGTTCGACGAGGTAGGCCACCCCCACCTCGAACATCGAAATAGCCGAGGTAAATGCTGCGAACACAATTGTTACAAAAAAGAGAGCGGCCACTAAAGCGCTCAGCCAGGGCACTGTAGCGCCCATTTTGGCAAAAATATAGGGCAGGGTTTCGAAGATGAGACCCGGTCCAGCGCCCGGCTCAATCCCGGCGGCGAACACCGCCGGCATGATGGCGAAGCCCGCGATCAAGGCAAAGAGCAAATCGAATCCGACCGTCCCCAAACCAGTAACAAGAATGTTTTCTTTGCTGTGAATGTATGAACTATACGTCAAGATGGTTCCAACACCCAGCGACAGCGAGAAAAAGCTCTGTCCCATGGCCGCAGCGATACCCGAAGGGGTGATCTTGCTGAAATCCGGCTTCACCAGATACTCCACGCCGGCAGAAGCGCCCGGCAGCATCAGGGAATAGACCATGATGACCACGATCAGCACGAAGAGCAGCGGCATGGAAAATTTGTTGAAACGCTCGATGCCGGACTTCACGCCGGCTGAAACGATGGCCGCGCAGCCGCTCAGGAAGAGCGTGTGGAAAAGCAGCGAGCGGCCGGGGCTGGCGATGAAGTCGCCGAAAGCCGAGCTCACCGAGCCCAGTTCGGAGGCATGGAAACCGCTGGTCAGCGCTTGCCAGAGATAGCCGATGGACCAACCGCCCACGACACTGTAGTAGGAGAGAATGATCAGCGGAGAGACCACCGTCAGCAGGCCCATCCACTTCCACTTCGTGCCGGGAGCGAGCTGCTCCATGGCGCCGAAGGTGCCCGCCTGCGTGCGATGGCCGATGATGGCTTCCGCCAGGAAAATCGGCAACGAGAGCAGCAGGCAGCAGACCAGATAGATGATGATAAAAGCTGCGCCGCCTGTCTGGCCGACCATATAAGGGAAACGCCAGATGTTGCCCAGGCCGATGGCGGAGCCCGCCAGGGCGAAGATGGCCGCACTGCGGCCGCCGAACAATTCGCGACGACGCTCCATCTATAACATGAAATTGGCAAAGAAGATGACAACGACCGCAATCGGCGCCACCCACTTGATCAAGAAATACAGTACCGGGAAAATCCGTCCGTTGACCTTCCCGCCGTTCGTGAATTCGTCCCGCACGACCCGCTTGGGCAGGATCCAGCCGACGAAGAGCACGGAGAGCAGCGCCATCACCAACAGCAGGATATTGGAACACACCCAGTCGAGCAGGTCGAAGAGGCTCATCCCCGCCACCGTCGCGTCCGCAAGCGGACCGAAGGACAGCGAGCAGAACGTGCCCAGCGTGCCGCAGATGGCAAAAACCACCAGACAGGCGCGACCGCGGGAAAGCCCCTTGCGCTCCATCAGGAACGACACGCCCACCTCCACCAGGGAGATCAGGGAGGTCATCGCCGCCACGATGATGGCCAGGAAGAAAATGATGGACACAGCACCGCTCAGCACGGGCAGGTCGGCAGCCATCTTCGAGAAAACATAAGGAACGGTTTGGAAAATGAGACCCGGACCGGCGCCCGGCTCAATCCCGGCGGCGAACACCGCCGGCATGATGGCGAAGCCAGCCAGGATGGCGAACAACAGGTCGGAGACCGCCGTGCCCGAACTCGTGACAAGGATATTTTCCCGCTTGCTGACGTACGAGCCATAGGTAATGATGGCACCCATGCCCAGCGACAGCGAGAAGAAACTCTGCCCCATCGCATACGCGAACGTGCGCGGCGTCAGTTCGCTCCAGTCGGGATGCAGCAGGTAGCGCACGCCCGCGCCGGCCCCCGGCAGGGCGACCGAATAGCCCAGAATGAAAATGATCAGCACGAAGAGGATCGGCAGGGACACCTTGCTGAACTTCTCGATGCCGGACTTCACGCCGCCGGCCACAACTCCCACGCACGCAGTCAGGAAGATCAGGTGCATCACAACGGGGGTCCAGGTGGACGAAACGAAAGGCGCAAACAAGCCGCTGACCTGCTCCGGTGCCGTTTTCACGAAAGTCATCCCGCAGGACTGAACGAAGTACTCGACCGACCAGCCGCCGATGACGCTGTAGTAGCTCGCGATGAGCGTCGGGATCAGGATGGTCAGGTAACCGGCAGCTTTCCAGAAGGGATGGTGGCGCGACAAGCGCGCGAAAGCGTCCCGGGCGTTGGTGTGGCTGCGCCGCCCGATCATGACCTCGGCGAGGAAGACAGGAAGCGAAATGAAGATTGTGGCCAGGATATAGACGAAAACGAATGCGGCACCGCCGTGCTCCCCCACCATGTAGGGGAAACGCCAGATATTGCCCAGTCCGATGGCGGAACCCGCCATCGCCAGGATCACGGCCAGGCGGCCGCCGAACTTTTCCCGTTTGCCTGTCATCTTCTACTAACTTACCAGATTCGCCGATCGGAGTCGGCGAATGACGTAAAATGGTCCCCGATAATCCGTCATTCGCCGGCCCTACCGGCGACTCTCCTACCGTCTGAGGTAGGTGACGAATTCGTATTCGAGGCCGGACGCGGGGTCCTTCAGCAGACCGGATCGCGCCTCGACGGCCCAAATATCGGTATTAATTTCCGGAAAATGCGCATCCGCATCCGGAATTGTTGTGCGTATGTGCGTGACAAACAGGCGATCCATCGTGTCGATGGCCGCCTTGTACACCGACGCGCCGCCGATCACGAACACCCGCGGCACATCGCCCGCAGCGGCATACGCGGCCTCCATCGAATCGACGCAGACCGTACCCGGAATGGGCTCCGGACGGCGCGTAAGCACGATGTTGGTGCGGCCCGGCAGCGGGCGCCCGATGGACTCGAAGGTTGTCCGCCCCATGATCACGGGGCAGCCCATCGTGACCCGCTTGAAATACTGCAGATCCCCCTTCAGGTGCCAGGGCATCGTCCCGTCCCGGCCGATGGCGCGGTCGTCGGCCATCGCCACGATCATACATTTCTCCATCATACCGCCACCGGAGCCTTGATTGCCGGCCAGGGATCGTAGCCCTCCAGGGTGAAGTCCTCGTAGGTGAAGTCAAAAACGCTCTTCACGTCCGGGTTGAGCTTCATCACCGGTAGCGCTCGCGGCTCCCGGGAGAGCTGCTCGCGCACCTGGTCGAAGTGGTTGAGGTAGATATGCGTGTCGCCCGTGGTGTGGACGAAATCGCCGGGCTGCAGGCCGCAGCTCTGCGCGATCATCATCGTCAGCAGGGCATAGGACGCGATATTGAAGGGCACGCCGAGGAAGGTGTCGGCGCTGCGCTGATAGAGCTGGCAGGAGAGCTTGCCGTCCGCCACGTAGAACTGGAACAGGCAGTGGCACGGCGGCAGGGCCATCTTGTCCACCTCGGCGGGATTCCAGGCGGACACGAGCATCCGCCGGGAATCCGGATTCCGTTTGATGGTATCGATCACTTGCGAGAGCTGGTCGATGGCGCGCCCGTCGGGGGCGGGCCAGCTGCGCCACTGGTGGCCATAGACCGGGCCCAGGTCGCCGTTCTCGTCGGCCCACTCGTCCCAGATGGACACGCCGTGGTCCTTGAGGTACTTGATGTTCGTATCCCCGGCAATGAACCAGAGCAGCTCGTAGATGATGGACTTGAGGTGGACCTTCTTGGTGGTGAGCAGCGGGAAGCCCTGCGAGAGGTCAAAGCGCATCTGGTGGCCGAAGATGCTCTTCGTGCCCACCCCGGTGCGATCGTGCTTCACCACGCCGTGGTCCATGATTTCCTGCAGGAGGTCGAGGTATTGCTTCATTATTTCTTGACTCCGAATGCAAAGATGATGGCTTCGTGATAGGTCTTGCCGGGCTCCAGGACCGTGCTCGGATAGGCCGGCTGGTTGGGGCTGTCCGGGAGGTGCTGGGCCTCCAGGGCCACGCCCTCGTAGTCATGGTAGATGCGGCCGCGCTTGCCCACCGGGCAGCCACCGAGCCAGTTGCCGGTGTAAACCTGGAGGCCCGGCTGGGTCGTGAAGACCTTGAGCGTGCGCCCGCTGCGGTTGGACCAAAGCTCGGCGGCCTCCTGGAGCTGACCCTTGCGGTAGCCGTCGATCACGAAGCAGGCGTCGTAGCCCTTGCCGTAGTTCAGGGCCGGGAAATCCTTCTTGATGTCGCGGCCGAGGGTCTTGCCGTTGAGGAAGTCCATCGGGGTGCCCGCCACGGCCTCCGGCTCGCCCAGCGGAATGAGACCCGGGTCGGTCGGGAGGTACTCGGAGCAGTTCAGCTTCAGGAACTGACGCAGGATGGAACCGCCGCAGTTAAGATTGAAGTAGGCGTGGTTCGTCAGGTTGATGACCGTCTTCTTGTCGGACTTGGCGCTGAAGGTGATGCGGAGCTCGTTCTCCTCGCTCCACTCATAGCGCGCCACGACGACCACCTGGCCGGGATAGCCCATTTCGCCGTCGGCGGAAACGTACTTGAACTCCACGCCGCCCTTGCGCTTGCGGGAATCCCAGACCTGCTCGGAGAAGCCGCCGGGGCCACCGTGCAAGTGGTTGGGGCCATTGTTGATCGGGAGCGTATAGGTCTTGCCGTCGAGGGTGAACTTGCCTTTGGCGATGCGGTTGGCGAAGCGGCCCGGGCACTTGCCCAGGTACGGGCCGTCATTGAAATACTGCTCAGCCTTGCCGTAGCCGAGGGCCACGTCGCCGAGCTTGCCGTCCTTGTCCGGAACGTTGACGCTCACGATCGCGGCGCCCACACTGCCGAGCACCACGGAGGCGCCGCTGGCATTGGTCAGGGTGTACTTGTAGATGGCCTTGCCATCAGGGGTCCTGCCCCAAAGTTTTCTGTTGATAGCCATGTTGTTATTGATTTTGTGAATTTTGCAGCCAGGAGACGACCCGCTCTACGGGAGCGTCTTTCATCAGGATGCGCTGCCCCTCGCCGAGGAGGTACAGCGACGGAATTGCCCGGACGTTGTAGATCCGGTCGGAGCGCACCAGGCCGTCAGGCTCGTAGCCGCAGAGCCAGTTGCGCGGGTAGTTGGGTTCGTAGGCGCGCCAGGCGTCGAGGTCCTCGTCGATATAGACATTGACCACGGCGAAGTCCCCGCGGGCGATGCGCTCATCGATGCCGGGAATCGCGGTTACCCGCTCGATGATATCCCGACAGGCATAGCAGCCTGGATTGCTGAAGAAGAGCAGGGTCGCGCGTGCCTTCACGTCGTGCAGGTGGCGGGTGCGGCCGCGCGCGTCCGTGAAGCGGAAATCCGGCGCCACGCTGCCCACCGGCGCGAGGGCGCACATCCGCGCCTGATAGACATAGCCCGGACGGGCCACGTCTCGCGTGAAGCGCGATGCGGCAAGCCCCTCAACATACGGAAGATACAGATCCTCGTTGCGCACGGGGGAATTGGGATCATAGAGATATCGGGTCACGATTTCTTCCATCAGCAGATAGAAATGCGAAGCCGTGTCGGCCGCCTGCCGCTCCTCGACCTGCTCGAAGAAGTGACGCATCTTGCGCTGCGCCTCCGACAGCGGCAGCTGTTCCAGTTGCTGGACAAAGAGTGCCACCTGGCCCTCCACGTCGGAATGACGCACCCCCAGCACGGCGCTCGTGTCGCAGGGGCCGTCGCCGGCAAGGAAAGCATCCCAGAAATGGTCCAGGATCCAGTCCTGCCGCACTTCCGGGTCGGAATACACCGCCGGAACCTCAGGATACGGGAACGCGCGCAACTGCGGCGAAGCGCTCTCCTGCGGCCGGCCGCCGCCCCGGCAGCCCGCCAACAACAGCGCCGGAAGAAGCAGGAATATGAATACGGACCTTTTCATTGCCAAGCCATAAAGTTAGCGAAAAAAAGTTAAATTTGCAGCTAATGAGACGCCTGCTAACGATACTGGCCGTTTGGCTGCTCCTGTTCGGGGCGGCCAAACCCGTTTTTGCCCAGTTCCATACAATGGGCGCGGATCCTGGCGGGCTTCGATGGAACCAGATCGAGACCCCGACCTACCGGGTGGTCTATCCCCGCGGGCTGGACTCTCTGGCGCGCGCCTATGCCCAGACGCTGGAACGGGCCGCTACGCCCGTAGCCGGCAGCATCGGCATTCGGCCGAATGCGGCCTACGGCAACAAGATGCCCGTCGTGCTGCACGCCTGGACCGCCTACTCCAACGGTCTGGTGACCTGGGCGCCCCGACGCATGGAACTGCTGACCGTCCCGGACGCCTTTCCGGATGAAAGCTATCCCTGGATGAAGCACCTTGGGATTCACGAGTCCCGCCACGTGGCACAGCTGCAGTCGGGTGCGATGAAGCCCTTCCGCGCGCTGAATGTCCTGACCGGACAACTGATCCCTGGCGCCCTCGCGGCGGTCTATGGCGGCCCGGCCTTCTTCGAAGGCGACGCGGTGGTCGCGGAGACGGCTTTATCCCTGCATGGACGGGGCCGCAGCGCTGATTTCCTGGAGTATTACCGCGTCAGCTTTGCCGCCGGCGACCAGCGCGACTTCTGGCGCTGGCGCTATGGCTCGCAGCGCTACTATACCCCCGATTACTACCGGGCCGGCTACCTGGCCGTGGGCGGCATCCGCGCCACCTTTGACGTGCCGGACCTCAGCGCCCGCTTCTACCGGCGCGTCGCCCAGCATGGCATCGCCTTCCTGAACTGGGACAAAACCGTTCGCGAAGCCACCGGCCTGCGCTTCAAGGACGCTTTCGCGGCCGTCTGCGACTCTTTGCAGCAATGCTGGGCGGCGGATGAGCTTGCCCGCGGACCGTTCCTGCAGACGGAGCGCGTCACCGCCGTACCGCGCCGCTTCACGGAATACACGGGCCTGGACCACCAGGGAGACCATATTTACGCGATCCGCTCGGGAATCACGCAGCCGGACCGGCTGGTTCGCATTTACCCGGACGGGCGGGTGGAACCGCATATCCTGCTGGGCGTCCACGTGTCCGGCCCGGAATCCGGCGGTCCGCTGGGCCGCACCTACTGGAGCGAGGTGGTACGTGACGCCCGCTGGCCGCTCCGTTCCTATTCGATCATCCGAAGCTTTGACGGCAAAAAGGCCCGCAAGCTGACGCGCAAGACGCGCTATTACAATCCCGTTCCGGCGCCGACCGAGCCGGTGCTGTCCGTGACGGAGTACCCGGTCGACGGCACCAGCCGCGTGGTTCTGCTGGACGCGGAGAACGGCCAGCGTCTGCGCGACTGGCGGGCGCCGGAAGGCATGCAGGTGGTGGAAACGATCTGGCTGACAGACGTGCTGTATGCAAGCGCCATCACGGAAGCGGGGGCCGGCCTGTACCGCGTGGCGGACGGCTTCGTCCCGGTGCTGGACCCCGCGCCGGTCAGCATCGGCGAGTTGTGGGAGCAGGGCGGCCGGCTGATGTTCTCCAGCGACCTGACGGGTGTCCAGGAGCTATATGCCCTGGATCCCTCCGACGGCCGGGTGGAGCGCCTGACGAACCTGCGCTTCGGCGGCAAGGATTTCCATCTGGAAGCCGATACCCTGTTTTTCACTGCCCTGCAACCCGAAGGACGCCTGGTCCATAAAGTGGCCTGGAACGCGTTGCAGCCGGTGGCCGCCGATTTCACGAAGCCGGCGAAGTCGCCCTTCGCCGACGAACTGGCCGCGGGCGAGACGGAGTCGATCGACTGGGACGCGCCGGTGGAGGTGAGCGATCCGAAGCCCTACAATAAACTGGCACACCTGTTCCGCTTCCACTCCTGGTTGCCCTTCTATTTCCATTTCGACTCTATCGACAACTTTTCTTTTGAAACGCTGATGCAGGATGCCGGCCTGGGCGCGACCGCCTTCTGGCAGAACGACCTGGGCACGGGCTACGGTTTTGCCGGCTATCACGCGGCCCCCGTTGACGGCCTCTGGCGGCATTCGCTGCACGCCAGTTTCACTTACACAGGGCTCTATCCCGTGATCGAGGCCTCCGTGGACTTCGGCGACCGGAACGCCTGTGAGTATTCCATAGAACACGACTGGGCGAAGCAGGTCATCCGCCTGAAGACGCAGGAGTTGAACGTCCCGTCCGTGTCCGGCGATTTCAAAGTCTATATCCCCTGGAATTTCACTTCCGGCGGCTGGCAGCGCGGCCTCGTGCCCACGGCCACGCTGTACTGGAATACCGACCGTTTCGAGGATGGAAGCCCGATGTTCCGCACGAGCGTGAATCTGCGCGGCTACATCATGCAGTGCGCGCCGAGTTCACGGGTCTATCCCCGCCTGGGTCTGGGGGCCGAGTTGGGCTACAACTTCCGGTGGATCTCCGGCTTGTTCTCGCCGTCGGCCTATGGCTACCTGTACGGCTACCTGCCCGGCCTGCACGAGACGCACGGGGTGCGCTGGAGCGCGATGTATGCCAGATCTTTCGACGGTCTGTTCCACGAAGCGGTCGTCAGGACGACGCCGCGCGGTTTCACGACGCCGGTGATGCGTTGGCTGGCCGCCTATCCCTCGCAGTTCAAGGCCGCCCTGGACTACAAACTGCCTCTGATCCCCGTGGACCGGGCCCTGCTGGGACCGGTGGCGTATCTGCGCAACTTCGAGCTGACCCTGCACGGAGACTATACGGCTTTCTCTTCCCAGCAGGAAAAGGGAGCTCTGTTCAGCGCCGGCGTAGATCTCGCTGCCGTGCTGGGCAACTTCTTCTGGGTGCCATTCCCGACCCGCATCGGCGTGTCGTACAACTACAACGGAGGACCCTCCTATGCGACGCTGGTCGCAAAGGAGCTGCCGGTGCAGCGGCACTCTTTCTCGCTGATCTTTTCCGTGCAAATGTAGAGAGGCTTCTACCGGAACAGCGCATGATCGATGCTGCTGCCCATCAGGCGGTAGCCGTCGGCATTGAGGTGCAGCCAGTCGTTCTCGAAGAGGAAGGCCGGGTTGATGCGCGTGGGATCGTCCGGACCGGCGGTGATCGCGTCGAAGTCGATTACGCCGTCGAATTCCCCGCTCTCGCGGATCCACTTGTTCAGCGCCTGACGTCCCCTCTCGTGCTCGCCGGCGCGCTGATAGAAGCTTCCCACGGCGGAGGTCACCGTGGCGCCGATCACCTTGATGCCGCGCTCATGCGCCGCCCCAATGACCTCGCGCCAGACGGCCTGGATGTCCTCGGCCGTCTTCTCGCCGTCCCGGCTGCCGCCAAGGTCGTTCGTCCCCTCGAAGAGGATGACGTATTTGACGCCGCAGGGGGAGAAAAGGTCGCGCGCATAGCGGCTCTGGGCCGTGGGGCCGTTGCCGCCCCGCAGGATGCAGTTGCCGCCCAAGCCGAAATTGAGCACTGCCAGATCGCGCGTCGCCGGGTCGGCGAGCAACGAGCGGGACAGCTGGTCGGTCCAGCGGTCCTGGCCGTTGGTGGTCGTACCGCGGCCGTCCGTGATGGAGTCGCCAAGCACGGCGATGGCGGCACTGGGGCGCAGCGGCATCACGTCGATGGCGCTGATGGTGTACCAGTGGTCGGTCTTGGCCACGGGGTCGGAGAAGTCGGTCGTGTTTCCGGCAGCAATGTAGGACGTGGTGCGGGAGCCCGGATGGCTGGTCAGGCGCGTCGCGGAAATCTTACCATAGTGGATGGTGATGGCGAGGTTCTCGCGCTCCTCCAGCGCGAAGTCCACCGGGTCGGACACGACCGCCTCGCCGGGTGCCATCGTGACGGCACGCTCACCGCCGAAGGTCAGCGCCACGGTAGTCCCTTCCACAATCTCAGGGCTCGCGCCCATCGTCGCGGCGTGGGCAATCTCCACGCCGAGGATCTCGGTCTCGTCCTCATTGAACAGGTTGGACAGATGCAGGCGCAGGGCCTCGCCGCCGATCGACACCTGGACGATCTGGCGGAAGGAATTATTCGCGAGGCCGGGGGCCGGCGGATTGTTGTGCGGCTCGGCAATCTGCAGGGCCGTGGCCCAGGTGGTGGTCCAGTCGGGGGTCTGGGCGCAAGCGGCGAAGCAGAGCGCCGCGGCCATCAATATGTATAGGATCTTTTTCATATCGGTTGAGATTCCGGGTCAAGCCCGGAATGACTAAAGGGGAGGTCGGGGATGACGGAATGACGGGATTACTGGGGACGACGGAAACGGGGAGCGACGATGACGGGACGATTGTTCTCGTCGTGGATCGGCATCTCGAGGCGGTCAGACCGGATCTGACGGTAGATCAGCGAATCGATGGGCGCCTCGAGCGGGCGCACGTCGGCGGGCAACGGAAGGCCGTTGATCCGCTGGAAGTAGCCCACGTTGGCATCGCGCCACCATTCGCCGTCGTGCTGCTGGATCTCCAGCTTCTTCGCGGTCTCCTCCCAGAGGGCGGGAGCCACGTACGGCTTCAGGCCCGCCCAGGTCTGGCGGAAGGCCTCGACCTGCTTGATGCCGGCGTCGTAGTGCAGGCAGATCTCGTCCCAGACCGTGCGGCCGGAAGAGAGCTTGTAATCCCAGCTCAGATGATGGAACCACAGCAGGAGGTTCTCCGGGCAGGAGGCGAGCTCGTTGTACTGCGAAGCGAGAGGCTCATTGTACTGATCGACATTGTCCGATCCGCTCCGGGTGCGGTCGAAGCCGATGCCGGCGCTGTCCGCCTGGTGATAATAGGCCGGCGTCCAGTCAGGGCGGCCGAGGCGGTCCCAGGGAGCAGGGCCGTAGTGCGTGCCGCCAAAGAGGTGGTGCAGGCCCACAGGCATCTCATAATTGACGACCGCTTCGCGAGAGGCCATCAGGATGTCGCGCACCGGCGCGATGAATTTCGATGCAAAGGCCTTGTCCGTCATACCCTCGGGCTTGAGGAAGGTCTGGCGGATCCACTCGTCGGCGACCTGCTCGGCGCAGAGGTCAGGATTCCAAGCCAGGCGGCCAAAGGCATACCAGTTGGCCTGCGCAAAGACATAGCCGCAGAAGTTGGGGTCCTGGCCGGTATTGGCGACGCCCGCAATGGCGGTGATCGTCTTGGAAACGGGCGTGCCGGGGCCGTCGCGGTAGGTGTCGGACTTTAGGCACTCCTCCCACATCGTGCCCAGATAGGCCAGGTGGTTGGAGAAGCCCAGGTACTCCTGGGTGATCTGGAATTCCATCATCATCTGCGTATTCTTCAGCTTGCCGAAGAGCGGGCTGAAGGGCTCGCGCGGCTGGAAGTCCACGGGACCGTTCTTGATCTGCACGATCACGTTGTCGGCGAACTGGCCGTCCAGCGGCAGGAACTCCTCGACGGCCTGGTTGGCGCGGTCGGGGCTCGTGGGGCTATAGACGAAAGCGCGCCACATCACGATACCGCCGTACGGGGCGAGGGCCTCGCCCAGCATGTTGGCGCCGTCCGCGTGCGTGCGGCCATAGTCCTGCGGACCGGCCTGGCCCTCGGAGTTGGCCTTGACGAGGAAGCCGCCGAAATCCGGGATGGCCCGGTAGATCTCGGCCGCCTTGTCCTTCCACCACTGACGGACCTGGGGATTGAGCGGATCACCGCTCTTCAGGCCGCTCAGGGCGATGGGGCTGGTCCACTTGATGGACAGGTAGGTCTTGATGCCGTATTCGCGGAGGATATCCGCGATCTTCGCCACGCGCGCGATATGCTCCGCGTCGAGGATCAGCGGGTTGGAATTGACATTGTTCAACACGGCGCCGTTGATGCCGACGGAAGCGCAGAGCTCGCCGTAGTGGCGGATGCGCGCCTCCGGGACGGTCGGGGAGGTCCACTCCCACATCGATTCGCCGGCATAGCCGCGCTCCACGGTGTCGTCCAGGTTATCCCAGTGGTTGAGCAGGCGCAGGTCGTAATAGGGCTGCTCCTGGATGTCCACACCCGGACCGGCCTGGCCCAGCACCTCGGCACGCTGCAGGGCATAGACGCCATAACGCAGGCCGGCTTCGGAACCGGCGGCGACGTGGCGCTGCCCGTCGGCGTCATAAATATGGTAACCTTCCGCCGGAAGGGCGGGATCAATGGTCGTCTCGACGGAAGCAAGGACATCGGCATAGGGCCGGCCGGCGGCCAGCCAGAGGTCCGTACCGTCCTGCGCCACGGGGGCGGGACGGCTGCAGGCGGCGAGCAGCGCCGCGCCTGCCAGGGCGGTCAGAAAAAGGGATTTCTGCATAGAGATTTGTGGTTTGTACTTTGTACAAAGATACGAAAATCCCTATTCCTTATGGCCGTTTGTGTAACAATTTGTGTTGATTTCCGCCCATCCCGGCTATTCCGCCTGGGAGAACGCTTCGTTGGACATCTTGAACATCCGCGCGGCGTCCCGGACCGTCATTCCGGTGGAAGAAGAACCCAGGTCAGGGATGTTGAAGGATTTTAGATTATACACATAGAAGCGGGAAGACTTCTGCGGCAGCACGAAGGGCTTGGTCATGCGTCCGTCCGCGTCCACGTGGCAGAAATAGGGCTTGCCGTACTGGCCGTCCCCGCGCTTGCTCGCAAACACGAACCAGCGGCTGTTCGAGGACCAGCTGTGGTAGGAGTCGGACTTGTCGCCCTTGACTTCGTCCAAAGGGCGCGTTTCTCCCGTCTGCAGGTCCGTCAGATAGAGCATGCACTCCGCGTGGAAGAGCGGGAAGGTACCGTAATCCGCCACGGTGAAGAGCAGCCAGCGGCCGTCCGGGGAAGCCTTGGGATGGCACACGGAAGCATTGTGGGCGCGTCCGCTCCAGATGGTGTCCACCAGCTCGCCGATCCGCCCCGTCGCCGGGTCAAAGTCCGCGCGGACCAGGTCGTATTTCAGCTCTTTGATCTGCTCCGGGAGCGTCAGAGAGTCCGCTACGCAGTAGAAAACCGAGCGGCCGTCGGCGGAGAAGCAGGGGAAGGTCTCCAGTTTGTCCGCCCGGGCCACGTGCGGGAGGTTGATCATCACGTTGTTTTCGAAGTCCGCGACCGTGAGGTCGGACGCGGAATCATAGACCTCCATGCGCGCGCCGGCCAGCGTGTGGAAACTCGGCAGGACCACATTGGTGGAGAACACGCCGAAGCGGCCCGAGGGGTGCAGTTCGCCGTACACGGTGCCGGAAAGCATCCCGGGAGCGTTCAGCGTCAGCTTGCGCAACTTACCGTCCTGATTCAGGATGGCGCCGCCCTTGGGACCGCGGATATAGAACAGGGAATAGTCCCCGCGCGCCTGCCCGTGGATGTGGCAGTTCATGCAGGCATTGTCGGTATGCTTGTAGTCGCTGATCACCGTCTCGTCGAAGTTCTCGATGCAGCGCTCCATGATGGATACTTCATTGAACATCTGGTAGGACGGCTCGATGAGGCGGTAGGTCAGCCAGCCGTCAATCGCGTCCTCACTCACGTAGAACGACCATTGGTCGGATACCGGCTGGCCGTCCACGACGGCCTCCGCCGACACGGTCACGGTCTGCCCGGCGGCATCGGAAAGGAAGGCCTTCCAGTCGCGCAGGCGCCATTCGACCGCCGCGCCCTTGAGGGTAACGGAGCGGTCGCCCAGCGTGAAGGTGGTCTTCGCCTGCCGGACGTCCTGCATCGCGTAGCGGAAATTCAGCGGCGCGATGTTGGCCGGGATGGTCACGTCTTTGTAGTCCGGGTAGATCACCAGCGGGCCGGCACTGCCGTCCACGGCCGTGGCGAAATCCGCCTCGCGGCAGCCCGGCAGCGCCAGGCACAGCGCCAGGGCGATTCCTATGTATCTCAATCCGTGTTTCATGGTTCTTCTGATGCTTCGTACATTCCGTTCAGGTAGTAGTACCAATACGTATTCTTGTAGCCGTCCGGATTGCGTCCGAAACGATTCATGCGGTCCACCGTCGAAAAGTCTATGCCGTAGCTGGACACGTCGGACGGGGTCATCCGGTCGTTCTGGCTGAGCCAGATCAGCATGGCTTCGTGGTAAAGCCGGCCGGGTCTGGGATAGCGGAGATAATCCGCCTCGAAGTGCTCCAGGTCGTAGCACATCAGGTCATAGCACAGCAGATATTCGCGGGCGACCTGGTTGTCCGGATTGACCTCCAGCAAGCCGTTCAGGATGCTGCGGGGCTTGATCGACTGGTGTACGATATCCGTGCGGGCCAGGTTGGCGTGGGCCGCCGCGAGCTGCGCACGCGTGGCGTCGTCCTGCTGCCCGGGCATCATGCTCCGGGCCCATTTCCCGTAAAAGAGCGTCTTAGCCAGCAGGTTGAGGTATTTCTGCGCCGCCCCGTCCTCGCCCGAGATCAGGTTCACGCGCGCCAGGCGGACCAGGTAACGTGCGCCGGTGTGCTTGGGCGATGCCTGCAGCGAGGTGATGGCACTCTGCTCCGCCACCGTCATGTCGCCCAGCTGGAACCAGGCCTCCCCCGCCAGGGTGTTCGAAAACACGGCTTTCTCGTTGGAGACCGGGAAAAGGAGCGTGAGATGATGGTTCTGCGAATGGCTGAACAGCATCTGTCCCAGGTCGCCCTTCACGGCGTGCGCGAGATTGTAGCAGTAGCTCGCTTCCTCCATATACAGGTCTTTCTTCGACAGCTTGAGCACCTTGTCCCAGTGCTCGCGCGAAGTCTCCACATCCAGGCCGATCACCCGGTCGTAATTGAGCTTGGGCACGCCCCAGGGCTTACCGTAGTACTTATGGAACGGCGACTCGAGCGCCCAGCAACCCAGCGCCAGCAGCAACACGGCCGCCACGGGCTTCTGCCAGGTTTTCCGGCACTGCAGCGCCAAAAGGAGCAGCGAGAGGTAAGCCAGCGCGACCACGGTGTAGCGGGTGATATAGAGGTTGCCGCACTCGCGCAGGAACGACCAGACGAAAAAGAGTGCAGCGATGCCCAGAGCGGGGCCTTCTTTCAAGAAATGCCGACAGATCCGGTACACGACCACGCCGATGGCCGTCAGCAGCAGCGCCACGACGAGCGGCCCCACCACAGGCAGGTGGAAAAACTGCTCCAGGAAATCGCTCACAAAGCGTCCCAACCAGCCGGCTCCCCGGTAGGTCTGCCGGATGTAGTCCCAGTCATAGACGAACAGGTTCATCTGTTCGCGGCGCATCAGGTGATACGGGTAGGCGAACTGGAAAAAGCCGAACGAAGCAAGAAAAGCCACGCCTGCGGCAAACTGAGCGATATGTGTCTTGATCCATTTCATAACCAATTACAAATATGCGAAAAAAAAACGAGAAAAGGGCGGCCCTCACGGGGCGCCCTTTTCTACCAACCAAATATTAATTAAACCAAATGCATTATCCGGTATTATTCCTCTTTCTCACTCCAGTAGCCCGGGTTCTGGTAAGCCTTCTTGTCAGCCTTCTCCATCTTCATGTTGTCCAGCTGACCCTGCGGAATCGGGCGGAGGTAGTGATAGTTCTCGATGTTGCGGGTGACGGTCTGGGGCGTGAGGTCGTTCTTGCCAGGACCGCAGATCGTGTAGGTCTTGGCACGCTCGGCCCAGGTCTGCGTACGCACCAGGTCAAACCAGCGGAAGCCGTCGCCATAGTACTCGCGCATGCGCTCATCGAGGAGGTAGTCGATCGTGATCGTAGCCGGGGTCGCCTCCACCATTTCCTCGCTGAAGTCAGCCACGTGGACCATGTCCCAGTTGACATCATACTCCCACATGCCGGCACGGGCGCGCAGCACGTTGACGAGCTCGCGGGCGGACTTGCTGCCCGTGGCTCCCTTCACGGCCGCCTCGGCGGCGATGAAGTAGAACTCGGAGAACTTGGCGATGTTGAACGGACGCGCGTGGGAGGCGTTCGGCTGACCGGTGCCGGTCGTATTGGTACGATAAGGACCGAGCTTCCAGATCTTCGGGTACATACGGCGGCTCACGCCGCTCGGATTCACAACATAGAAATCATAGTTCGGAGATGCACCGATCATGACCTGCGAGACATCGACATTCTGCTTGACCGTCGGATCCTCCTCCGGGAGGAAGACCAGGAACGCCTTGTTCAGACCGATCTGGGCTCCGTTCGGGCCTTCGACATAGGTGGCCGGATTGCCGCCGCGGTCCCAGTTGGTGCGCAGGACATAGACGAAGGTGCCGTCGTAACGGGAGTCCATGTCGCGGTCAATAAAGGTGGCGATGGCCTCCTGGGTCGGAGCCATACGCGTCCAGGGACGGCCGCAGTACTGCTGGTCGGTACGGAGCACCGGGTTGATGCGGTTGCCGGTGTTGGCCTTGATGGCCATGTTCGGATAGTTCCAGTTCATCATCCAGCCGGCGAAATTGTCCATGCCGCCGCCGGAACCGTAGCTCAGGCTGGCACCGTTGTACTGCTCGGAGTTCTCGGTATGGTCGGCATAGAGCATGATCTCCTTGTTGCGGTCATGGGCGCCGTCGCTGATCTGATAGAAGTAATCCATCAGGCCATAGGGGCCCGGGTTGTTGATACCCTCCAGAGACAGGTCATACGCCTGCTGGAAGTACCACTTGGCGTCGTGGCCGTCCGGGTCGGTGCGGGTGCACTCCGGATAGGTCGGGATGCCCTTCGGGTTCTCCAGCCACCACGCGTAGGTCAGGTAGGCCTTGGCGAGGAAGAGGCGGGCGACGTTCTGCGTCAGCGAACCCGTCAGACGGGGATTGACCGGCAGGTCGTTCACCGCGGTCTTCAGGTCCGGGAAGATGGCCTTGGTGTACACCTCGGGGACGGTGTTGCGCACGGATTCGCGGACCGGCTTGCTGTTGAATGCAAGCTCGCCGGCACCCAGGTCGAGGGGCACGCCGCCAAAGGTCTGGACCAGCTGGAAGTAGTCAAAGGCGCGGAAGAAGCGGGCCTCGGCGATCATCGCCTTGTCCAGGCCCACGGCCTCGGCGTTCTCGATGATGCCGCTGGCGGTGTTGATATAGGTGAAGGCCTGGCTCCACAGGTTGTCGCTGCGGGAAGTACTGGCGTTCAGCGTACCGGCGCCGGAAAGGTCGGCATCTTTGAAGTTGCCGTCGGCCGACTCACCGTATGTCGCCTCGTCGGTGCCCGTGGTCAGGATATTGTAATAGTAGGCGTTGCCATAGAGGTAGCGAAGCTGGGCATACAGGGCGGTCAGACCGCCTTCCACGCCCATCGGGGTGGTAAAGAAATCCGGGGTATAGATGGTCTTGGGGTGCTCCTCCAGCACCTTGTTGCAGGAACTGGCGAGGAAAGCGACACCGGCGAGACCCAATACGATTTTAGCTATCTGTTTCATATTCGGATCCGATTAGAAGGTTAAATTGATGCCGAGCAGGAAGTTGCGCGTGTTCGGCGTATTGTAGCCCACGTAGGAGAGGCGGCTCGGACCCGGACGGCCGGAAGCGGTGGAACCACCGTTGGCGTTCGGTTCCGGATCGAGGCCGGTCTGGCGGGTGAAGTCGGAGAAGAGCACGAGGCCCGGATTCTGGATCGTGGCATAGACGCGAAGGTTGTCGATGCCGGCGCGGCGCAGGGCCGGGAGCTTGTGGAAGCGATAGCCGAGCGTGATCGTGCGGATCTTCAGGTAAGAACCGTTGAAGTAAGCCAGCGTGGAGGCATACTTGGGATTGTCACTGCTGTTCAGGGAACCCGGACGCGGGTAGTGCGCGGTGGTGTTGGTCGGCGTCCAGTAGTCGACGTCGATCTGGCCGCGGCGGCCGGAGAGCATGTTCAGGTAGGAGTTGGCACTGTGCAGGGAGGACAGCAGGATGCCGCCCGCTTGGAAGGAACCGATGATGGACAGATCGAGGTTCTTCCAGCTCACGGTGGTGTTGAAACCGCCCTGGAAGATGGCCTCGGCGTTGATCGGCACGCGGTCATTGGAATCGATGGCGCGCTTCGGGGTGCCGTCAGCCTCGTAGTCACCGTGGTACTTGACCTTGATGGAACCGATGGCCTGCTTCATGCCGTTGACTTCGGTGCTGGGCTCGAGGATGTCCATATAAGGATCGCCGGGCTGCCAGAGACCGTCATACTCATAGTCATAGATGCAGTTCAGCGGGTAGCCCACGAACCAGGCCTGGCCTTCGTTGCGGTCGCTGCCGTCGGCCAGGGCGACGAGCTTGTTGCGGTTGGCATAGATGTTCAGGCCGGCCGTCCAGGTCCAGTCACCTCTGTCGAGGATGGTTCCGTTGAGGGTGAGTTCAATACCACGGTTCTGCGTGGCACCGATGTTGGCGGTGTAAGAACCCACACCGGAGGTGTTCGGCAGGTTGAGGCTGAGGAGGATGTCCTTGGTGTCAACCATGTAGTACTCGAGGGTACCGCGCAGGCGGCCCTGGAAGAAACCGAAGTCGAGACCGAAGTTCCAGGTCTGGGAGTACTCCCAGCCGAGATCCTCGTTCGGGAGGGTGGACACGTAATAACCGGTCGCGTATTTTTCATCCGCGAAGTTGTAAACGGACGTGCTCAGGCGGCCGAGGGTCGCGTAAGCGGAGATGGCCTGGTTGGAGGTCTCACCGTAACCGACACGGAGCTTGAGCTCGTCGAGCCAGCCGCGGGTACCCGCCATGAATTGCTCGTTGTGGATGTTCCAACCGGCGGACACGGCCGGATAGGTATGCCACTTGTGGCCGGGGGCCAGACGGGAAGAGGCATCGGAACGGACGGCGGCGGAGATCATGTAGCGGTCGTCGTAGGAGTACATGATACGGCCCATGTAGGAGAGGAGGCCCGTCTGCGTGTAGCTGCCACCGTTCACGGTGATGTCGGAAGCCACGGCAGAACCGATGTTGTAGTACTGGAAGAGCTCGTTCGGGATGTTCTTGCCGCTGAGGCTCTGGCCGGTGCTGGTCGTCTGCTCGGCGGAGTAGAGAGCCACGGCGTTGACGCGGTGCTTGCCGAAGGTGCGGTCAAAGGTCAGGAGATTCTCGACGGTCCAGTTGAAGGTGTCGTTGAAGCTCCAGGAAGCGCTGTTCGGGTTGGTGGCGGAAGCGTTGACGCCCACGCCCGTGAAGGAACCGCTCTTGGAGTTACGGTAGTTCAGGCCTGCGCTGGCTTTGAAGGAGAGTCCCTCGACCCAGGGGAAGTTGAACTGCACATAACCGGTATTGTAGGTCGCGATGGACTTGGACTCGTTCACCCAGAGGCCCTGGGCGGTCAGATCCTGGACACGGTCGCGCGTGACGATGTACTGATCGTTGTCGGACGGCATGTTGACACGCCACTTCAGGTTGCCGTCAGCGTCGTAGGGAACCACGAGCGGGGACTTGGACAGGGCGGCGTACATATCCACCTGGTTGCCGCTGTTGGTGGTGTAGCTCGTGTTGGTGGTGAAGCCCACACGGAACCACTTGCCGATCTGCTGATCGACGCTGCCGTTGAGGGCGATGCGGTCGTAGCCCTGGGTCGGGATGACGGCCTCGTCGTTATAATAGGTCACACCGAAACGGTAGCTTCCCTTCCGGGTGCCGCCGGCAACATTGAGGTCGTAGTTCTGGGCGTAGCCGTTGCGGTACAGCAGGTCCTGCCAATCCGTGAACTGGCTGTCGGACTCGTCCAGCGTATTCTTGTACTGGCCGGCCATCTGGCGCATCTCGATATACTTCTCGCGCGGCATCATCGGGTATTTTACCGGCTTCTTGAATGTCGCATAAGCGTTGAAGGAGACCTTCGGAGCCTGGCCCTCGACACCCTTATAGGTGGTGATGAGGATGACACCGTTGGCACCACGGGAACCGTAGATGGCGGTGGAGGCGGCATCCTTGAGGATGTCCATACTCTTGATGTCGCTCGG
This sequence comes from Bacteroidales bacterium, assembly GCA_016291185.1. The sequence goes on along the minus strand of JAEFAI010000005.1, from coordinate 43,470 downwards.
GGAGATGTCCGTCAGCGAACCCATGAACGGCATGCCGTCAAGCACGATGAGCGGGTCGTTGGAGGCGGACAGCGAACGTTGGCCACGGATGCGGATCTGCATCGAGGAACCCGGCTTGGAGTTGGTCTGGGTCATCTCGACACCGGCCACGCGGCCTTCGAGGGCGCGGGTGACGTCGCCGGCAGGGACCGCACGGAGGTTGTCACCGCCCACGGAGACGATGGAACCCGTCACATCCTGGCGGCGGGCGGTACCGTAACCGATAACCACCGTAGCCTCCAGCTGTTCGGCATCCTCCTCAAGGACCACGTCGATCCGGCTGCGTCCCTGAACGGGAACCAGCTGGGTCCTGTAGCCGATGCAGGAGACCTCGAGGGTCGCGTTCGCGCTGACCTGGAGGGAATACGTTCCATCGACGCCCGTCACGGCGCCGTTCTGAGAATTTGCGACCATCACGGCTGCGCCGATGACGGTCTCCCCGCTTGCGTCCTTGACGGTACCGCTGACGGTGATGTTCTGCGCAAGCGCAAAGAACGGCATCGTCAGGCAAGCGGCCAGAACGACAAGCGTTTTCTTAAGGTTTAATCGCATAATGAATAGAAATTAATGGTGATTAATTGTTTGGCGTTTTTGTGGGTTTGCGGCGCAAATGTATCATAATATAAAAAGGACGCGCGCAAAAGATGGTACACATACTATCAGATTTGAAACATGCATCTTGCGGAGATTCAAAGTTTTACTATTTTTGTAACGAATGGAACAAAACCGACAATGAGACGAATTATACTCTTCATCACGCTGGCAGTTAGCGCCTTGGCCTCCGCCGCCGGGCAGACTGTACGCGTATATACATCCGAGAGCGGCCTGCCCAATTCGCAGGTCTCCCGCATCTACCAGGACAAGCGCGGCTACATCTGGATGTGCTCGGAAGGCGGCCTGATCCGCTTTAACGGCATGCGATTCGAGACCTTCCGCCACGACCGCGAGCGGGAGACATCCATTTCAAGTTCTTCCGTACAGGGGATGCTTGAAGACAGCCGCGGAAACACCTGGGTGGCTACGGCGGGCGGACTCAACCTCTTTGATTCCGAACACAGCGAATTCCACCGCTTCGAGTTGCGCGACGACCGCAACGCGATTACCAACCCATATGTCAGCTGGCTGCAGGAAGTACCTGGCCGCAGCGGCGGTTGTCGCCTGTATGTGGCCACGAGCGGCTCCGGCATCTTCGCGATTGACTGCAATACTCGGGAGTTGCTCCCGGATGTGCGCGAACAAATCTACCGTCATTTCCCGACGGACTATGCCCGCAAGCTGTACCTGGATTCCGGCAAACGCCTCTGGCTATTCCCGGAGGAAGCCGGATTCCCGGTCATCCTGGACATGAGTACGCTGGAACCGGTTCTCAATCTGAGCTGGAGCCAGGACCTGCTCCGCGAAGCCGATCATATCCGGGTCGGGACGGTGGCTGAAGATCCGCTCACCGGCGATCTTCTGCTCGGCAGCAACCTGGGACTGCTCTACTGCAAAGCCGGCAGCGGCACGATCCGGAAGGCATCCGGGAAACGCGCCGCCTCCACCGTCGCGACGACGCTCATCTTCAACAGCCAGGCATCGTCCGGCGAGGGAAGAACTTTCCTGCTGGGCGACAAAAAAGGCGGACTCCTCCTGTTTGACAGCACCACGGAAGAGGTGCGCGAGGCAACGCTGCCCGCCATCCGGCAGGACATCAGCGGCTGGAGCGCGACGTCCAGCACCATCGACTCCCAGGGTAACATCTGGCTGAGTCTTTATCAACGCGGCGTGGTCGTGGCCCCGCAGTCCATGTTCGGTTTCTCCTACATGGGATGCAGCACCCGCGGCATTCCGGGAGAAAACAGCGCCTGCATCACCGCCATCTATGAAGATGAAAAATACCTCTGGGTGGCTACCGACGGCGCCGGCATCTTCCGAAAACCGCTCAACGGCTCGGGCCCCGACCGGAATTACACCAGCGAGAACACCGCGCTGACAGACAATTCCGTCTTGGGAATGATCGGAGACAAGCACGGGGTCCTCTGGCTTGGTACTTATAATGACGGACTTTTCTACATGGATCAGAACGGCACGGTCACGCGCTTTACCGACCAGGACCGCGTCGGAACCGACCGCATCCGCACCCTTGCATACGACCCCGTGCGGGATCTTGTCTATGTGGGAACCTACGGGGCCGGACTGACCGTCATCAACGCCGCCACGCGCCGCCTCGCCACCCAGCAGATCGACGACCAGTACCGTTGGGTCAGCGCCCTGCACCTCGACGCGAACGGCCTCCTCTGGGTAGGCTCCTACAACGGCCCCTGGTGTTACGACCCGTCGGCCGGGCGCATCATTTCTTATACGCTCCCGTCCAACAGCGACACGCCGCCACGCATTTACGGCATCGGCAGCAGCCCCGACGGGACCAAGTGGTTCGGCACGGACGACGGACTGTTCCGCGTGGACGAGGTGACCCGCGAAGTCCGACAATATACCGAAGCGGACGGCCTGTCGAACAACGTGATCCGCGACATCCTTTGCACGGCGACCGGCGAAGTCTGGGTTTCTACGCTCAGCGGACTGTCCCGGTTGTCTCCGCGCAGCGGCAGGATCGACAGTTTCCGCGCCTACGACGGCCTCCAGGGCAACGAATTCCGCTCCGGAGCCGCTTTCAAGTCCGCATCAGGCCGCCTCTATTTCGGCGGTCTTGGCGGCATCACCTACTTCTCCCCGCTCCTGATCGACGGCAGCCGACACAAAATGCCCCAGGTCTCCCTGGCGCGCCTGAACGTTCTGGACCGGGAAGTGACCTACGACCCGGCCGCCGGCAGCGACAACCTGATCGACAAGCATATTTCGGAAGCCACCCGGATTGAGATCCCCCGGGGGACCAACCTCTTCTCGCTTGAATTTTCCGTCCCGGAGTACACCAACCCCCAGCGCCTCATGTACGCTTACCGCCTGGAGGGTTTCGATAAAGAATGGAAGAATTCGCCTGCGCGCCTGCGCATGGCCACCTATACGAACGTTCCCCCGGGACGCTACCGCTTTGAGGTCAAGGCCTTTTTCGCGGGCGCGCCCGAGGATTATTCCCTGTGCAGCGTGGACCTGCACGTCGAGGCACCTTGGTACCGCTCGGGAGCAGCCTACATCTGCTACCTTGTCCTGCTGGCCGGCCTCGGCCTGCTGCTCTACCACCTGTTCCGGCAGATGCGGCTGCGCGCCAACGCAAAAAAGGAAGTCGAGCTGAAGGAGTTGCGCCTGGGTCTGTTCACCAACCTCACCCACGAGATCCGCACCCCGCTCAACCTCGTGATGGGGCCGCTCGGCGCCATGCGCGAAGCCGAGGAAGACCCCGCACGCAAGGACACGTACAACCTGATGTACCGCAACTGCTTGCGTATCAATCGAATCGTCAACCAGTTCATGGACCTGCGCAAGGTCGATGCCGGACAGATGCAGCTGCACTTTCGAGAGACGGATGTCATCTTCTTCATCCGGGACATCATGCAGTCCTTTGACAAGCTCGCGCAGAGCAAACACATCGATTTCTCGCTCGCCTCCACGCATACGGAAGAGCCTCTGTGGATCGATCAGGGCAACTTCGACAAGATCATCTACAACATCCTCTCGAATGCCTTCAAGCACACCCCCGAGGGGGGCCGCATCCGCGTGGACGTGTCCGCGCCGGCGACCAACCGGGGAGAACTGCAGGCCACGATCCGCGAATTCGTGCAGGTGCGCATTTTCAACTCCGGCAGCCGCATTGAAGAGGCCTGGATCAGCCGCATCTTCGACCGTTTCGTGCAGGTAAATCCCCACGACGCCAGCTCCGGCTCGGGCGTGGGCCTCAACCTGACCAAAATGCTCGTGGAGCTGCACCATGGCCACATCACGGCCGAGAATGAAGAAGACGGCGTGGTCTTCCGCGTGCTCATGCCTGTCGGTAAAGACCACCTGACGCAGGAGGAACTCTCCTATACTTCTCATCATAAAGACCTTTACACCAAGACTTCGCCCGCCGAGCACGAGGACGAAACCTACGCAAAAGAAGAAACGCCGGAAGAAAAAGCCGCCCGGGCCAAGAAGAACGTCGTGGTCGTGGACGATGACGACGATACGCGTGAATACCTCAAAAGCCTGCTGCGTGTCCCGTACAACGTGATCGCCTGCGCAAACGCAGGAGCGGCATGGTCCGTTGTGGAAAAACAGCTGCCCGACGCCGTGGTCACCGACCTGGTGATGCCCGGCGAGAGCGGCAGTGAACTCTGCGCGCGCATCCGCGGGAACGAGGCCACGCGCCACATCCCGGTCATCATCCTGACCGGCCAGAACGGTGAACAGGAAGAGCAGATGGCCAGCGACAGCGGTGCCGACAAATTCCTCTCCAAGCCCATCTCCGTGGACTTGCTGCTCAGCAGCGTCGCCCAGGTCATCTCCGCCCGCGAAGCGGTCAAAGACAAGTTCGGCATCCACATGGACTACGACTACACCGGCATCCAGATGGGCTCTGCCGACGAGAAACTCCTGCGTCGCATCGTGGAGAGCGTTCAGGCACATTTGGACGATCCGGAGTTCGGCGTATCCACACTCTGCGAGGACGTGGGCATCAGCCGCGTACACCTCAACCGCAAACTGAAAGCCTTCGGCAAGGATTCGCCGGGCACGCTCATCAAGACCTTCCGGATGAAGCAGGCCGCGTACCTGCTCGCCAACAACCAGGTGAACGTATCCGAGGTCGCCTACCGCGTCGGTTTCTCCTCACACTCCTATTTCTCCAGCTCTTTCAAAGAGTTCTTCGGCCTGTCGCCGCGCGAGTTTGTGACACAGCTGCAGGAGAATCCGGAGGACCAAAATTTGCGAAAATTGTTCGAGTAGAACGGAACTGTTACATATTCAATAGGGTTTGTTCTCAATTTGGAACATCCTTTAGGCGGTTTTTGTTACTTTTGTACCAACAAAAACCGAACTCCCTTTGCGTATGAGCCTTATCAAAAAACTATGCATCTACCTGGCCGTTCTGCTCTTCTGCCTTCCGGCCTTCGCCATGGACTTCCCCGGCATCACCGACACCCGCACGGCTCCCGGCCGCTTCTCCCTGATTGAACGGGGCGAGCCCGCCGCCGTCGTTACGGACCCCGCCGACGCTTCGGGCGTACTCATCGCCGCCGAGACGCTGCGGGAAGACTTCGCCCGCGTATGCGGGCAGAAGGCGCCCGCCTCCGGTCGCCGCGCCATCCTGGCCGGCACGCCCGGCAGCGCGCTTGTGCGCGAGCTCGTCGCGAAGGGGCTGGTCGATATTTCCCCGCTGGCGGGGCAGTATGAAAGCTACCTCATCCAAACCCTCGGGAGCGCCGTTCCCGGCTACGATGATGCGCTCATCATCGTGGGTGCGGACATGCGCGGAACCATTTACGGCCTCTACGAGATCTCCGAGCAGATCGGCGTGTCGCCCTGGTACGACTGGGCCGACGTGGCCGTGGAGCATCGCGAGGATCTCTCGCTCGCTCCCGGCAGCTACCGCGTGGACCCGCCCGCCGTGCGCTACCGCGGCATCTTCCTCAACGACGAGGCCCCCTGCCTGACCGGTTGGGTCAAGAATACCTACGGCACCGACTACGGCGACCACCGCTTCTACGCCCGCGTGTTCGAACTGCTGCTCCGCCTGCGCGCCAATTTCCTCTGGCCCGCCATGTGGGACTGGTCCTTCTATGCCGACGACCCGCAGAACAGCAAGACCGCCGACGAGATGGGCATCATCATGGGCACGTCCCACCACGAGCCGATGGCGCGCAACCACCAGGAGTGGGTGCGTAAGCGGGGCGCCGACGGCCCCTGGGACTATACGACAAACAAGAAAATTCTCGACAAGTTCTTCACCGAGGGCATGGAGCGCGCCAAGGACACCGAGGACCTGATCACCATCGGCATGCGCGGCGACGGCGACGCAGCCCTGGGCAAGGAAGGCGAGGAAGCGAAGTACATCGACCTCCTGGAAGGCATCATCAAGAACCAGCGCAAGATCATCCGCAAGGTCACCGGCCGCCCTGCCGAGGAGCGGCCGCAGGTCTGGGCCCTCTATAAAGAAGTACAGCAATACTACGACCTGGGGCTGCGCGTGCCCGACGACGTGACCATCCTGCTGTCCGACGACAACTGGGGCGACGTCCGCAAGCTCCCGACCGCCGAGGAGCGCAAGCGCAAGGGCGGCTGGGGCATCTACTACCACGTGGACTACGTGGGCGCCCCGCGCAACTCCAAGTGGCTGAACATCACTCCGATCCAGAACATGTGGGAGCAGTTGCAGCTGACCTACGCCTACGGCGTGGACAAGCTCTGGGTGCTGAATGTCGGCGACCTCAAGCCGATGGAGTACCCGATCGACCTCTTCCTGGCGATGGCCCGCAAGCCCCAGTCCTTCACGGTGGAGAACCTGCTGGACCACACCCGCGCCTTCTGCGCCGCCGCGTTCGGAGAGGACCAGGCCGACGAGGCCACGCGCATCCTCAACCTCTACAGCAAGTACAGCGGCCGCACCACGGCCGAGATGATGGACCGCACCACGTATGATCTCGCCTCCGGCGAATTCAAACGCGTCTGCGACGAATTTGCCCGGCTCGAAGCCGAGGCGCTGCGCCAGTTCCTCGCGCTCGAGCCGGAGCGCCGCGACACCTACCGGCAGGTCATCCTCTTCCCGGTGCAGGCCCTCGCCAACATTTATGAAATGTACTATGCGCAGGCGATGAACCTCGACCTCTATGCCAAGGGCGACCCGGCCGCAAACCGCTGGGCCGACGTCGTGGAAAAGTGCTTCGCGCGCGACGCGTTCCTGATGAACCAATACAATAAGGAGATGTCCGGCGGCAAGTGGGACGGCATGATGACCCAGAAGCACATCGGCTACCGGACCTGGAACGACAACTTCCCCGCCGACCGCCTCCCGCAGATCCGGCGCATCGAGGACGCGGCACCGGGCGGCTTCTCCTTCGCCGCCGACCCGCGCGGCTACACCGCCGTCGAGGCGGAGCACTGGTTCTCCGCAGAGCCCGCCCCGGACGCGGCCTGGACCGTCATCCCCGACATGGGCCGTACGCTCAGCGGCGTGGCGCTGATGCCCTACACCGTCGGCACGGACGGCGGCGCGCTCAGCTACCGCGTGGAGCTGCCCGCCGGCACGGAGAAAGTCAAGGTGCACGTGGTCACCAAGTCCACCCTCGCCTTCAACAATACCGGGCACCGCTACGAGGTGGACCTGGACGGCGCGAAGCAGGTCCAGTTCTTCAACGAGCGCCTCAACGAGGACCCGGCCAACATCTACTCCGTCTATTATCCGACCGTCGCGCGCCGCGTGGTGGAGACCGTCTCCGAGCTGCCCGCCTCGGGCGGCTGGACGACGCTCACGCTGCGCCCGCTGGACCCGGGCATCGTGTTCGAGAAGATCGTCGTGGATTACGGCGGCTACACGCCACAATTCCTCTTCGGAGAGGAGTCATCGGCCTCCCACAGGGCCCAATGACCGAAAAGTAGCCGTTTTTGAGTGAATCCGGGAAAGTTTCTCCCGGATTTTCTGTATATTTGCTAGACTGGATAATTTGATAAAAACTATAACCTATGTCCAACAATCCCAATGAAGCGAAAGGCTTCTACAAACTGAGCTGGATGCAGCGCATCGGCTTCGGCGCCGGAGACATGGCGCAGAACCTCATCTATCAGACCGTCAGCATCTGGCTGCTCTTCTTCTACACCAACGTGTTCGGGCTCAAGCCCGGTCCCGCCGCCCTGATGTTCCTCGTGGTGCGTCTCGTGGACGTGCTCTGGGACCCGGTGGTCGGTACCATCGTCGACAAGGGCAACCCGAAGTGGGGTAAGTATCGCTCCTGGCTCATCCTCGGCGGTATTCCGCTCGTGGGCCTGGCCATCCTCTGCTTCTGGAACGGCCTCTCCGCTTCCTCCGACACGGTCAAGCTCATCTACGCTTACGTGACCTACGTCGGCATGTCGATGTGCTACACCCTCGTGAACGTGCCGTACGGCGCCCTGAATGCTTCGCTCACCCGCGACACCAACGAGATCACCATCCTCACCTCCACGCGCATGTTCATGGCCAACCTCGGCGCCCTGTGCGTGAAGTCCCTCCCGATCATCATCGCCATCTTCGCCCCGAAGGTCCTCAACGAGGAGACCGGCAAGATGACGGCTGTCTATAACACCCCGGAAGCCGGTGGTGCCTGGTTCATCACCTACGCCATCTTCGCCATCGTCGGCCTGGCCCTGCTCTTCTTCTGCTTCACGCAGTGCAAGGAAAAGGTCGTCATGGACGCCAAGGAGTCCGCGAACGTGAAGGTCAGCGACCTGTGGATGGAATTCGGCCGCAACAAGCCCCTCCGCATCGTGGCCTTCTTCTTCATCACCGCCTTCGCGATGATGAGCGTGAGCAACGCCGCCGACGCCTACTTCATGAGCTACAACGTCGAGGCCACCCCGCTGCTGACCACGCTCTTCATGTGGCTCGGCACCATCCCGGCCTTCATCTTCATGCCGCTCGTTCCCGCCATCAAGCGCAAGATCGGTAAGAAGGGTATGTTCTACCTCTTCCTCGGCGTCGCCATCGTGGGTATGGCTCTGATGTACACCTTCGTGTCCATCCCCGCCACCAAGAGCAACTTCGTGCTGCTGTGCATCGCCCAGTTCGTCAAGTCCACCGGTATCATCACCGCCACGGGCTACATGTGGGCCCTCGTGCCTGAGGTCATCGCCTACGGCGAATACACCTCCGGCAAGCGCATCGCCGGTATCGTGAACGCCCTGACCGGTATCTTCTTCAAGGCCGGTATGGCCCTCGGCGGCGTGGTTCCCGGCCTCGTCCTCGCCTGGGTCGGCTTCAACGCTGACGCTGCCCAGCAGACCCCGCTGGCCCTCCAGGGTATCCTCTGGCTGGTCTGCGTGATCCCGGCCATCCTCCTCATCCTCGCCATCTTCATCATCAGCAAGTACGAGCTCAGCGACGAGAAGATGGACGAAATCAACAAGGAAATCGAAGCAAGACAACTCAACGCTTAATTATATGGCAAAGAAAGTTCAGAAACGCTACCTCTTCCCGTCCGACTACATGGCGGATCCGTCCGTGCACGTGTTCGACGGCAAGCTCTACATCTATCCGTCCCACGACTGGGAGTCCGCCGCGCCGGACGATGATTTCGGCAGCGAGTACGATATGAAGGACTACCACGTCCTCTCCCTCGAAGGTCCCGATCCGATGACCTCTCCGGTCAAGGACAATGGCATCGCCCTCGACATCAAGGATGTCCCCTGGGCCCGCCGCCAGTTGTGGGACAACGAGGTCGTGAAAGGCCGCGACGGCAAGTATTATATGTATTTCCCGGCCAAGGACAAGACCGACATCTTCCGCTGCGGCGTCGCCATCTCCGACAGCCCGACGGGGCCCTTCAAGGCCATGCCGGATCCGATCCGCGGCAGCTACTCCATCGACTACGCCATTCTGCACGATGACGCCGACGACGAGTACTACATGTACTTCGGCGGCATCTGGGGCGGCCAGCTCCAGCGCTACGAGGACAACCTCGCCAAGGACAACGGCACCTCCTACCCCGCCGACGGCCAGCCGGCCGTGCCGGGCCGCGTGGTGAAGCTCGCGAAGGACATGCTCCAGTTCGCCGAGGAGCCGAAGCCGGTCGTCCTCCTGGACGAGAACGGCGAGCCGATCAAGGTCGAGGACAACGAGCGCCGCTTCTTCGAGGCCAGCTGGATGCACAAGTACAACGGAAAGTACTACTTCAGCTACTCCACCGGCGACACCCACAAGCTCTGCTACGCCATCGGTGACAATCCGTACGGCCCCTTCACCTACAAGGGCGTGATCCTCACCCCGGTGTACGGCTGGACGACGCACCACTCCATCGTGGAGTTTAACGGCAAGTGGTGGCTCTTCCACCACGACAGCGGCATCTCCAAGGGTATCAACCGGCTCCGCAGCCTCAAGGTCTGCGAGCTGACCTATCGCCCCGACGGTACCATCGAGACCATCGAAGGCCTTGATGACTAACAATAAACCGTACTGAAACCAACCGAAACGGGGACCGCGCGATGCGGTCCCCGTTTTACTTGTACTTCGTCATGCCCGACCCGATCGGGCATCTCCTTCTTCTCCAGCCTGGAGTTCCCGAAAACAACTGGCGAAAGAGTCCGGCGCCAATAGGTGTCCAGAAAAACGGCCTCTGATGCAAAAATAGTGGACACCTCTCCCTCCAATTGGTCAAAAAAGGCAAAAAATACCGACAGGTGTCCTGAAAAAACGCGCAGATTGGCGATTTCGTGGACACCTGTCTGCGATTACTTGCCCAGGAACTCCTCCAGCACCTGGCCGATCTTCTCGCCGCGCATGCCCTGCTTGATAATCTGGCCGTCTGGGTCGAAGAGGTAGAGGTGCGGGATGCCATGGACGTCGAACCGATCGAACAGTTCATCTTTCGGATCCAGAATCTGCGGATAGTAAATGCTTAGGGCAGCCATGGCCTTCTTGGTGCCATCTATCTTGTCCTGCACGGGAATACCCAGCACGATCAGGTCCTTGTCCTTGTAGTCATTGTAAGCTTTCACCACGAACGGCGCTTCTTTCTTGCAGGGGCCGCACCAGGAGGCCCAGAATTCGATAAGGACATATTTGCCTTGGCCGATGAAGTCGTCCAGCGAGCCGTCTTTCTCGGTGAAGGTGCCGTCGGCCTGGAGCTGGATGACGGAGGTGCCGGACAGAATCAGAGACTCATAGTATCCGCCAAGGCTGGCGTCATTCTTAATCAGGTCACCACCCTTTTGGTACAAGTCAATGAACTCCTCATCTGGAATAACGCCATCCTTCAGGAAGACCATAGCCTGGCTGCCGACAGGATCATCCAAGTGATTGAGGTAAACTTCCTTGCAGTGGTCGGCAAGTGTCTTGTGCATCTCTTTCATGACGGCGGCGCCCTCTTCGGACTTCCCGTCCTTGATAAGTTCCATGGCTTTCTCGTTGGCGTCGTTGAACTGTTGCAACAGCCACTGCTGGAGTGAATTATATTCTTCCGTCAGGGGACTGCCGGTCACGATGGCCGGACCGTCTCCAATGATTACCTCAATGTCTTTGGTTTCCGGGATCACGGGAATCCTGATGGATTCATCCTTGGACCAGATTCCGCAAATTGAAGTGGTACTCCGGTCAGTCGTGAAGGCGAAAGCCCCATCCTGCACGGCGCAGGAATCGATCGGATTCTCTTCCGTATCAATCAGCCAGAGGCTGTCGACCTGCGACGTGACGACGCCATGAATGGTGCACACGTTTGGCCTGCACGCACAAATGGCGGCAGCCATGAACACAAACAATAGAACCTTTTTCATATCACTACAATATAACTGTTACTTCGCGTTTGCAACCCCCTGCAACCAACCTTCGGAAAAACCTTCGCGGATGTCCAGGACCACCCCCTGCGGGGAGATGAGTACGAAGGTCGGGATGCCGCGGGTCTTGAAAGAACGGACGCTGCCCGAGCTGCCGGAAGGATCGCGCCAGTCTGTCCAACTCACCGGATGCTCTTCGTGCCCGCGTTTCCACGCTGCGTCCTTGTCCAGACTGATGCTCACAATTTCCAGACGATCACCTGTCTTTTCTTGCAGCTCCTGCAAGCTCGGCATGGACAGGATGCAGCCGCCGCAGCCCAGGCTCCAGAAGTCCAGCAGCACCGTCTTGCCCAGGAACTCGGAGAGCCGGCACGCGCGCCCGGAGCGGTCGATATATTCATAGTCCGGCGGCGTGTCCCCGATGCGCACAATCTTGACCGGAGACAGGTAGTCTTCGATTTCCCGTCCCTCCGGGGAATCTTTCACTTCCGGTGGCAACCCATCGAAAAGGCGCTGTATGTCCGGTCTGAATTCCCGATAAAACCCGCGCGAAACCGCTTTGGCCAAATGGTCCAACTCATACATCCAGTACTGGCCAACGGGTTCCGTGGCCATCAACTGGATCTGCCGCGAGACTAGGATCTTGCCGAGCGAGTCCCGCTGCGCCCGAAGGGTGCCGGCCCGTGCGCGCAAGGAATCCTGCACGCTGGGCGTGAGCGTTGTGTCGAGGGTAAGACGGGAAGAAATAGCATTCCGCTCCGCATAGAGATCCTGATATTGGTTCCAGCCAGCCCAAGACAGCCTTTTTAGGAAACGCTGGCGCAACTGCTGGTCCTTAACCGGGCTAGATATTTTGGCCGTCTGGTAATGCCGCGCCAGCCCCTTAATGCGAACGCGAACACCCGGTTCAAGAAACAGCTCCGGGGGATAGCACAACATCTCCGGGACGTAGGCCCGCTTTTTTACCGAAACAGCCGGCCTCGTTTCCAACATAATACCATAGCGGTTCCCCGACTCTGCCAGGGAGTCGAGTTCGAAACGGAACCGGCCCTCGCGCAGTGTGTCCACCGCCCAAATCTTTGCGAAATCTCCTTCAAAATGAATCAGCTCAGCGACAACGGGATTCGGACCGGAGAGCCCGTCGGCGCGGCCTTCGATGATCGTCTTGGACGATCGCCCCGAACAGGCCGACAGGAAAAACACCGTCAGGACTAGGAAACAATAGACGCCGGCAAGCAGGGGCAAGAGGAGAGCATTTCTTCTCATCGTGAAAAAAGTATTGGTTATCGTTGGTTCTGCAAGGTAGCCAAAAACAGTTGATTATTAAGCCAATAATCAATCATTGTAAAACAATTATCCTCTATTGTCTATATCCGGGGTTTCTGGATGACGCGGATAATCAGGGAGAGGAAGTAAACGACGAGACCGTAAATCGTGCTGTGCAGAGCGACTTTCAAGCCACCGCAGACGATGCTAAAACTGACATCTCCGAACCGCTGAATGGCATCAAACATCTGGGTCAGGCCGACCAGCGTAAAGAAGATACCGGCGACCAGGGCACCGATGCCGATTTCTCTAACCCACTTGGGGGCCTTCCAGGCGGCAACCAGCATGGCAACCAGCAGCAGCGTGATGATCATCATTCCGCCCAGACCGCCTTCGACGAAGAATCGGGAAATGGTCCAGTCGGCGCGCTCGACAACTTGTTCGTGGGTGACTCCGAGGGAGTCCACAACATGGATAATTTCTTGTTTCATGGCTTGGAGAGATTTGGTTTGTTACAAAGGTACAGCTACACACACGATATTTGCAAGGTGAAATCCCCGCGCAAGCCGGTCAAAACCCTCTGTGAGGCCAGCTTGTTTGCAGACAAGCAGGATTTTACATAAATTTGTGAAGAGATGAAACTCCTCTTGCGCATCGCTTACTGGCTAGCCGCCCTGGCCTTGCTGGCCGCCATCCTCGGGAGCCTGGGCTATATGCTGGACCAGGCCCTGCTGATCGGCCTGATCTTCAGTCCTTGCGCGCTATTGCTGGAAATCCTGATGCCCAAGGCCCGCAAGCCCATGGACAAGGTGTATCTGGCCCTCGCCGTGCTGGTGTCTGTAATCCTGCTGATCGTGGCCCTGCACTACTACGCCTGGTCTCAACTTGATCCGCGGAATGCGTATCTGCCCGTCAAAGAAGTGCCGCCGATGCTCATCAATCCGGTCTTCTTGGCGCTGATCCTCACGACCCTGTCCTACGGCGATTACTTCTGGGCCAAGTGGCTGGACAAACGCTTCAAGGCCCAGGAGCGCAGCATCACCTTCTTCTCCGACCGGAAAAGCGTCACGCTGCGCCGTTCGGAGATTGCCTACATCGAATCCAACGACACAGAGGTTCGCATCGTCACCGCCGCCGGCGAATCCTACCGGAATAAGACCGGCATCAGCCAGTGGGAGCACCTGCTGGGAAGCGACTTCCTCCGCATCCACCGTTCCTACCTGGTCAACACCACCCTGGCCACACGCTCCTCGCCGGACACCGTGACCGTAGGCCCAACTGAGCTCCCGGTCTCCCGGAAATACAAGGAGACCGTCAGTCGGATTCTGGGAGATTCCGGGTCAAGCCCGGAATGACGAGGGGATGCCCGACCTGGTCGGGCATGACGTAGGACGCTAAATACCGCTAAAGGAACTAAATCCGCCATCGACCGGGAGTATCACGCCCGTGACGAAGGAGGCGGCGTCGGAGCAGAGGAACTGCGCGGCGCCGTTGAGCTCCGTCAGGTCGCCAAAGCGGCGCATCGGGGTCTTGGCGATAACCTTGACCGAGCGCTCGGTCAGGGAGCCGTCCTCGTTGAGGAGCGCGGCGCGGTTCTGCTTGCCGATGAAGAAGCCCGGCGCAAGCGCGTTCACGCGGATCTTCTCGCCGTACTTGATGGCCAGCTCGGCCGCCAGCCAGCGGGTAAAGTTCGAAACGCCCTCCTTGGCTGCGCCGTAGCCCGCCACGCGGCTCAGCGCATCGTAGGCGGCCATCGAGGAGATGTTCAGGATGCAGCCGTAGCCCTGCTTCGCGAAGATTTTCGTGAAGACGTGGCAGGGATAGACCGTTCCGTTGAGGTTGAGGTCGAGCACCTTGGTCCAGTCCTCGAGCTTCATGTCCCAGAAGTTCTGGTCGGGCATGATGGTGGCGCCGGGCACATTGCCGCCCGCCACATTGATGAGGATGTCCACGCGGCCGAATTTCGCGACCACCTCGTCAGCGATGCGCGCCACGTCGGCGGTGTCCATCACGTTGCAGGCATAGCCGATCGGGTTGCCGCCCAGCGCCTTCAGCGCGGAGACGGTCGGTTCAACCTGCTCGGGACGGTGGACCAGGGCCACCACGTCGGCACCCTGCGCCGCGAAATGACGGGCGAGCGAGCCGCCCAGGGCTCCGGCGGCGCCGCTGATGACGGCCACCTTGCCGGCTACGGAATACAGTTCATTCATATCTTGCGTTCTTTTTTGAATTCATTCTGGACGGCTGCCATCATGCCGCTGACCTGGCCCAGGGCCAGCATGCGACCGTGGAAGCTGTAGCCGGCGTTGTAGCCGCGCGTCTCGTCGCCGAGCATGGTGCGGCCGTGGTCCACGCGCATCGGCAGGTCGCGCCCCTCGCGCTCGAAGATGCGGATGAGCTCCACCAGATCCACGCGGCCGTCGGTGTGCGGTGCTTCCACGAAGTTGCCGCCCGGCAGCAGGCTGCAGGTGCGCAGGTGCACGAAATGCGTGCGCGGCGCGAACTCGCGCGCCATGGCCTCCACGTCGTTGTGCGCACCCGCGGAGAGCGATCCGGCGCAGAAAGTGACTCCGTTGTGGAAATCGTCCACCGCGTTCAGCATCCAGCGGATGTCGTCGGCGCTGCAGACGATGCGCGGCAGGCCGAAGATCTGCATGGGGGGGTCGTCGGGGTGCACGCACATGCGCATGTCCCACTTCCGGCAGACCGGCATGATGGCCTCGAGGAAGTAGCGCAGGTTCTCACGCAGCTGCGCCTTGTCGATGCCCTTGTACGGCTCCATCAGCGCACGGAATTTGGCCACCGGGGAGCCGTCACCGTCGCCCAGCGGGCCGTTCACGAAGCCCTGCGTCTTGACGATGAGCGCATCCACCAGCTGCGCCTTCTCCACCTCGGTAATCGTGCGGTCCAGCGCCTCGACCTTCTCCACCACATCCGGAGCGAAATCCTTCTCCGCGCCTTCGCGCTTCAGGATCTTGATGTCGAAATAGGCGAAGCGGACGAGGTCGAAGTACAGCGCCGTGGTGCCGTCGGGCATGGGATGCTCGAGGTCCGTGCGGGCCCAGTCGAGCACGGGCATGAAGTTATAGCAGATGGTGTGGATGCCGCAGCGGCCGAGGTTCTCCAGGCTCTGCTTGTAGGTCTCGATGAGCGTGTCACGATTCGGGCCGGCGTACTTGATCTCCTCGCTGACCGGCAGGCTCTCCACCACCGACCAGCGCAGGCCGGCCGCGGCGATGCGCTCCTGCAGGGCGCGGATATCCGCCTCAGGCCAGAGTTCGCCGGGGGCGTATTGATGCAGGGCGGTTACGATTCCCTCCACGCCGATCTGGCGCAGCATTTCCAAAGTAATCTTATCGGACGGGCCGAACCATCTCCAAGTTTTTTCCATTTGTCTAGCGTTTTTGTCACAGACAAAGTTAGGAAAAATTACCTATCTTTGTTTGTTGTATATGTACCAAATCCTGTAGTATAAACAATCCCTATTAATGGAAAAGCTCAATCATCCTGCTATCCTCGTCGTTGACATGCTCAACGACTTCGTGACCGGCTCCCTGGCCTGCGACCGCGGCCAGGCCATCGTTCCCGCCACCGCCGCCTTGCTGAAAGCCGCCCGCGAGAAGGGCGTCCCCGTGATTTTCTGCAACGACTGCCACCTGCCCGGCATCGACAAAGAGCTGAAGCTCTGGGGCGACCACGCCATCAAGGGCACGCCCGGCGCCGAAGTGATCCCCGAGCTGGAGCTCTGCGACAAGGATTACGTTGTGCCCAAGCGCCGCTACAGCGGCTTCTTCCAGACCGACCTCGACATCCTGCTCAAGGAACTCGGCGTCCAGACCGTGATCATCACCGGTCTGCACACGCACATGTGCTGCCGCCACACCTCCGCCGACGCTTACATGCTCGGTTACGACGTGGTCGTCGCCAAGGAAGCAACCAACGCCTTCACCGAGGAGGACTACCTCGGCGGCCTGGCCTACCTGAAGACCTGCTACGGAGCAGACGCCTACAGCAACGACGAGCTGATCGCGGCGTTCTAATTAACGGAAATACTTCGCGAGCCAGGCCTGGTCGATGCAGGCAAGGCCCTGGACAGATTCGCGAATCTGGGGATTGCGTCGGAGAATGCCGGCGCAATCTTCATATACATTGAAACCGACGGCTACGAGCTCCATCTGGCCGTCCGCCGGATAGGTGAAGGTCATTTCCCCATCGGCCCCGTTCAGGCCCGCAAAACGCAGCGAAACGTCCTTTTTCAGCTCCTGGCAAGTGACGAACTTGCACATCTCGATGGTGAGGTCGTCCAAGTCCGCGTCGAAGATCTTGATTTTCTCCACGAGATCGCCCACGGTGCGCACCTGTCGGCCCGTGTAGCCCTCCTGCAGGCCCTCGGCGCCCAGCGGCGCCGGGCTCAGCACCAGCATCAGATGCGCGTCCGGGTCGTGATACAGAAACGGCACGGACAGCAGGTTCGATGCGCCACAGTGCGGGCAGGACCAGGTGAACAGCTCCCCGCTCCGGACCTTCTCTTTCAGATCCGGATCCGTCGCGACATTCACGCTTTGCGGCACGCTGACGCTATTTCGGCTGCCACACTTGGCACATTGGGTTTCTGCTTTCATTGCTGCTGTTGGTTGGTTTCGGAGCGAAGCGACCGGGGGAGTTTGAGGGGACCGCCCCTCAATGAATAACTATGCATTTCCGCAATGTCGTCAGACATTGAACAGGAAATGCATGATGTCGCCATCCTGGACGACGTAGTCTTTTCCCTCGATGCCCATCTTGCCCGCGGCACGCACGGCCGCCTCGGTCTTGTACTGGACGAAGTCGTCGTACTTGATCACCTCGGCGCGGATGAAACCCTTCTCGAAGTCGGAATGGATGACGCCGGCGGCCTTGGGGGCCTTGTCGCCCTGGTGGATGGTCCAGGCGCGGCACTCATCGGCGCCTGCCGTGAAGAAGGTCTGCAGACCCAGCAGGTGGTAGGCGCCCTGGATCAGGCGCACCACGCCCGACTCGTGCAGGCCCATCTCCTCGAGGAACATCTGCCGGTCGTCGTAGTCCTCCATCTCGGCGATCTCGGACTCCGTGCGGGCGGAGATGATCAGGATCTCGGCGTGTTCGTCCTTGACGGCCTCGCGGACGGCATCAACATATTTGTTCCCGTTCACCGCAGAGGCGTCGTCCACGTTGCAAACGTACATCACGGGCTTGTCGGTCAGCAGGAAGAGGTCGTGCGCCAGGGCTGCTTCCTCTTCGTTCTGCGGGAGCACGCTGCGGCAGGACTTGCCCTGCTCGAGCGCCTCCTTGTAGCGAAGCAGCAGCGCCAGAAGCTTCTTGGCCTCCTTGTCGCCACCGGTCGTGGCCTGCTTCTGCACCTTGGCGATACGCGCGTTCACCGTCTCCAGGTCCTTGATCTGCAGCTCCAGGTCCACGACTTCCTTGTCCCGAACCGGGTCCACGGAGCCGTCCACGTGGACGACATTGCCGTCGTCGAAGCAGCGCAGCACGTGCAGGATGGCATCGCACTCGCGAATGTTGGCGAGGAACTGGTTGCCCAGACCCTCTCCGCGGCTGGCGCCGCGCACCAGGCCGGCAATATCGACGATATCGACCGTCGCGGGGATCGTGCGCTGCGGCTGGCAGATATCGGAAAGCACCTCCAGGCGCTTGTCGGGGACATTGGTGGAGCCGAGGTTCGGCTCAATGGTGCAGAACGGGAAATTGGCGCTCTGGGCCTTCCCGGAGCTGACACAATTGAAGAGGGTGGACTTGCCTACGTTCGGCAGGCCGACGATACCGCATTTCAGGGACATAGAATCTTTACTGTTTTGCGCTGCAAAGATAGTGATTTATATTTTATTCCGCGACGGCGCGCACGGATTGCCCGTTTTGGCGGCCGCAGGTCGTACCCTCCGGTTTACCGGACGAACCGAAACGGATGTACTGGGCGTCTCTCGAATGGTTCGCGCGGAGAGAAGAGGACCAATAATATCCGCCACTGCCTCTATCATCTGCTATGGTGGTAAAGTAGTAACCCGCGGCAGGAAGAAAAATCTGGTTCCCCTCATAACCGCTGACCTTGCTGGTGACCGTGCGACCCTTTGCGCCCGTGCCGTTGTAATCGTTCGTCCACGCCCAGGTAAAATTGTCAGTGTTTCGCAGCGCAGTCCACTCCGCCGCAGTGGGGGTGCGCCAGGTGCCTTTCCAGCGCTGACGAGCCACATCGTCGATGTAATCGTAGGAAGCAAGGTCTTTATGCTCCACGCCGTCGCCGTTGTCGCCCTTGAACGTGCTGCCGTCATACCAGCTGCCGGATGTTTGCCCATCAGCAAAAGTGTACTTGTTGATGTGTTCCCAAGAGGATTTGCCCACCGCCATATAGGGATAATGGCCCCAATTATAGGAACTCTGGGTGCTTGTTGCGCCCCAGGAATAGTAGTCGCCGTAGTCTTCCGGATGGTCACCACCCACGTTGCAGGTCGCCCACTTCAGGTTGTAGCCCTCGCCCATCAGCACGTACTCACGCATCTTCAGGGTGGTCTGATAGTAGTTTCCTTCGGTAAAGGTCGTACGAAGCTTCGCGCAAGTGTAGGTCTTGTTGCTCTCGTCCACGGCGTCAAAGATCACTTTCTGTTCCGTCGCGGCCGGGAGGGCAACGTACAGCGTATCCGTAGCCGTTGCCGGTGTAATGACGTACGCCTGTGTGCCGATGGTGACGGTGAGCGGGCAGGTGTTGATGGCCGTAGTGCCATCGGCTCCCCGGACGGTGAACTTGAAGATGGCAAACTCGTTCGTGAGCTCGACGCTGCCGCCAAGCGTGGCGGTGCCGCTCACCCGCAGCGTGCCCGCTCCTTTGCGCACATCGCTCTTCTCGGCGATACTGCCTTCTCCTGTGAGCAAGCCATTCTGCGTATAGAGCAGGTCGGACTTCACGTCGCCCGTCGCTCCGTCTGCCGCGGAGGAAGGATAGATGACCGTTACGGCATCCCCGTCAGCAGGGCTGCCGCTGATGGTGCCGCTGATAGTAGCCACGCCGCCGGTGACGGACGCAACCGTCATCTCGTCGCTAACGCCGTTATGGATCAGAGCAACCTTATCGCCAACAGCCCAGGTGGCTGTGAGTTGGGTGCCTTCGTCGGCCAGGGCTTTTGTCGCGGGGGAGTTTCCGATACTGATGGTAGCGGAGAAGGGGATATTAACCTCGGTTTTGTTGCAGGCCGCCAGGGTGAGTGCCAGCGCCATAATTCCAAATACTTTCTTCATCATCTTGTTCTCCTCTTGATTAAAAGATAAACGGATCCGCGCTGCCGGGATAATCGGAAGGGCTCTTCAATCCGCTGGCACAGACGATGCCTTCGGGCTTGATCTCAAAGACCACCACCTCGGGGGTCATATAAATCTCTTTGTCTTGTTTTTTTCCCATTATTCTTGTCGTGAAGGTTTTTCTATCAGAAATATGGCACTCAGATGCGCCATTCGCGTTTTTGGGCGACAAAACTAATGAATCGAAAAGTATATAACAAGATTGTTTGCTATTGGATCTTTTTTCTTATATTTGTATAAACCGATTGTTATGAACAAACGAACTATGATTATACTGGCCCTGCTGCTGGGGTTTTCTGCCCCGGCGTATTCCCAGCAAGACTCTTTGCTGGTCGTTTTCTGGAACGTAGAGAACTTCTTCGACTATCATTCCGAGGGCAAGCCCCAATACTGGACAAAAGGCCGTTTTCAGGCCAAAAGCGACGCCATTGCGAAGACGCTGCTGCGCATCGCCGACCGCTACGGGCGCCTGCCGGACGCGGTAGGCTTCGCGGAGGTCGAGAACGCCTTCGTGCTGCGCCGGCTCGTCCGGGAGACGGCCCTGCGCAAACTCAACTACCGCATCGTCCACTACGACTCCCCTGACCACCGCGGCATCGACTGCGCGCTGCTCTGCCGCGAATCGACGCTTCCCCTGCGTGCAAGCGCCCCGAAGCACCTGCTGGACAGCGCCGGCGGCGTGATAGCCACGCGCGACATCCTTCTGGCGGAGTTCGACCGCCTGGCCATCCTGGTAAACCATCATCCCTCGCAGCTGGGCGGCAAGGCGGAGCGGCGGGAGCTGGCGCAGGCGCGGCTGCGCGCGCTGACGGACTCGCTGCACACCGCGGGGCAGCCCCGCACGCTGGCGGTGGGGGATTTCAACCAGGACCTCTGGGGGGAGATTCGCCGGTCGGAGCCGGCGAATGACTCCTGGGGGACAATCAAGTATAACGGGAAATGGGAGAAGATCGACGGGGGCTTCGCCGACGGCTTCCTGCGCGTGCGGGAAGAGGTTTTTGCCGACCCGCTGCTACTGGAGGAGGACAAGGCCTTCGGCGGCACAAAACCCCGCCGCACCTTCGTCGGTCCACGCTACACGGGCGGGGTCAGCGACCACCTGCCTGTTGTCTTTATCGTTTATTATTGATAAATTTGTGGTTGCGACAAAACTTAAAACCACATAGTCATGGATAACATGCTCAGCAGCATTCACGAGAAATTCCTCTCCTTCTACGGCGAAGGCGGCACCCTGTATGCCGCAGCCGGGCGTATCAACCTCATCGGCGAGCACACGGACTACAATGGCGGCTACGTCTTCCCCGGCGCCATCGACAAGGGCATCGTGGCGGAGATCCGTCCCAACGGCACGAAGACCGTGAACCTCTTCTCCATCGACTACAACGCCGCGACAGGCTTCGGCCTGGAAGAGGAGGACAAACCAGACGAGCCGTGGGCGCGCTACGTCTTCGGAGTCTGCCGGGAGACGATCAAGCGCGGCGGGCGCGTGGAAGGATTCGACGCCGTCTTTGCGGGCGACGTGCCCCTCGGCGCGGGCCTCTCTTCCTCTGCAGCGTTGGAGAGCTGCTTCGCATTCGCCATCAATGATCTTTTCCAGAACGGGATCGACAAGTTCGAGCTCGCGAAGATCGGCCAGAGCACGGAGCACAACTACTGCGGCGTGAACTGCGGCATCATGGACCAGTTCGCCTCCTGCTTCGGCAAGGCGGGCAGCCTCATCCGCCTCAACTGCAAGACGCTTGAATACAAATATTTCCCCTTCGATCCGAAGGGCTACAAACTCGTGCTCGTGGACTCCTGCGTGAAGCATGAGCTCGCCTCGTCGGCCTACAACTTCCGCCGCCAGAGTTGCGAGCGTGCCGCCGCCGCGATCCAGAAGAATCACCCCGAGATCGACTGCCTGAGCGACTGTAAGCGCGTCTGGCTGGACGAAGTACGGGACGAGATCTCCAGCGAGGATTTCCTCCGCGCGGAGTACGTCATCGGCGAGGTGCAACGCGTGCTGGACGTCTGCGATGCCCTGGAGCGCGGCGACTACGAGACCGTGGGCGAGATGATGTACCAGACCCATTTCGGCCTGAGCAAGCTCTACGAGGTCAGCTGCGAGGAGCTTGACTTCCTCAACCGTCTGGCCCGCCGGCTCGGCGTTACGGGCTCCCGCGTGATGGGCGGCGGCTTCGGCGGTTGCACCATCAACCTGGTCAAGGACGAGCTCTACCTGCCCTTCGTGGCGGCCGCCAAGGCGGAATTCACGCTCAAGTTCGGACACGCGCCAAAGATATACGACGTGGTTATCTCCGACGGCGCCAGGCGCCTGTAAGGAAACAAAAAAGCCCCGCAGGTTGCTGCGGGGCTTTTCTTTCCTATTCGATTAGAAAAATCTTTCTCTATTATCCTTGACGTTGTCGTACTCCTGCATGACCGGGAGGATCATCTGGGAGAGGTACTGGGCCTTCTGCGCGGCCAGGTTCTTGGCATCAGCCTCGCTGTAGAAGCTGCCAAGCTGCTTGTTCGCCACACGGATGACATAGGTACCCATCACGCCGGACACAGGGCCGTAGATCTCGCCTTCCTTCGCGGAAGCGATGGCGCCGATCAGCGCAGGCTCCACACTGGAGGAACCCAGCGAGAGGGCTTCGCGATGATCCACCGTCACGCCGAGGCGCTCGGCGACCTCCTCGAGGGTAGCGGCACCGGCCATCTTCTCGGCAATCTGCTTCGTGCTGGCCTCCTGCTGCTTCTGGGAGAAGAGGAGCTGGTAGATCTGGGAAGCCACCTTCTGCACGGAAGCGTAGCCCTCCTTGTTCGCCTCCTTGACGGTGGCCACGAAGAAGTAGTTGTTGTCCACGGTGATGATGTTGGACGTCTTGCCCGGCTTGTTGTCAAAGGCCCAGCGGGTCACTTCCTTGGCGTTGTCGATGGAGCCATAGGCAGCCGTAGCCTCGGTGATGGTGGCCGGGTGGGAATACACTTTCGTGGAGTCCAGGGCCTTCTGGTAGCCTTCGTAGGTGCCGCCGGCGAGGGTGGCGAAGGTGTTGGCCTGGGCGTAGAAGCTGTTGAAGGTGTCCTTGCTGGCCAGGGCGGTCTTCTCAAGGACCGCGACCTGCTTCTTGGCCACCGGTTTGGTCTTGTTGCTCACGAGCACGACGTGGGTGCCGTACTGGGTCGTCAGCACGTAGGGCGTGCCCACCGGGGCGTCGAAGACACCCTCGAAGCCCGGAACCATGTAGGTCTGGGTCATCCAGCCGATGCTGCCGAGTTCGCCGTCAGCGGCGGAACCCTGGTCGGCGGAATAAGACGCGGCGAGGTTGGCGAAATTACCGCCCTTCTTGAGGACGTTCACCAGGCTGTCGGCCACGTGCGCGGCGTTGTCGCCCTGCAGGAGGATGTGCTTGACAAAGGCGGAATCCGGCATCATCTTGCTGGCCATCTCGCGACCCGCGAAGAAGCTGTTGCCGTCGGTAATGATCTGTGTAAGCTTGTTGCCGCCGAAGATCTGCTGATCCAGCTCGGCGTTGACCGTAGCGAGTTCGCCGGCCTTGTACCAGTAGTTGTCCAGGCCGCGCTCGGAGTTCTTGAGCAGGAAAGCACGCATGTTGTCCGTGGTCGCGAACTCGTCGAACGCCTCGTTCATCGCGGTGCTCGCGGCGGCGACATCCTCAGCGGACGGAACCACCTCGAAGACGACGTACTCGATCTCGCGGTTGGCCTTCTGCTTGAAGAAATCCTTATGAGCCTTGTAGTAGGCGCGCACCTCGTCGTCGGAGACGGTAATGGTGCTGTCGTTCTGGGACATCGGGTAGTACACCAGGCAGTAGTCCACGTCGGCGGTGGTGTTGCCTTCCTGGACGGCCTGGGCGAGCTGCAGCGCGTTGTCGCTGCCGCTGGCGGTGAACAGGGCGCCGTACTTGGCATAGTACTGCTGGTTGTGCACCGTGTTCTGGATGTAGTTCCAGTAGGTGCGGAGCTGGCCGCTGTCGTCAGCGTCCACGTTCTGGATGAACGCCTTCAGGCGATCCGGGGAGAAGGCACCGTTCTCGTCCATGAAAACGGGGTTCTGCACCAGGGCCGGGGAGACATACTCGCCGCCCATCAGGGACAGCATCTCTTCTTCACCGACGGTGATGCCCGCCTCCTTGGCGTTCTTCACGAACAGGTATTTGTCGAGGAGCTCCTGCCAGGCAGCGTTGCGGATCTGCTTCTGGCTTTCCTCGTCGCGGGTGGCGCCGAGGAGCTCGTTGATCGCCGTATAACGGTCCACATCCGACTGGAAATCAGCATAGGAAATGCTCTTGCCGGCGATCTGACCGACGTCATACTTGGAGGACATCGAATTCAGGGCCGACTCCAGGGTGCTGGGATCGATAATGAAAGACAGGAGGGCCAGCGCGATGATGATCGAGATCGCGAGGCCGAACTTTACGCGTATTTTTTCAAGTACCGCCATTGTTATGTAGTTTTTAAATTTTCCGTTAAGGGGCTGCGAAGATAATTATTTTTTTGGAAACGGCCCAATAAAATTCACAGAATCAATGATTACGGCCGTGCTGTCCTGCACCACCACACCGTACCCGTCGAAGGGACGGTACAGGATGGAGTTGCGCACATGGTCGTCGGAACGCATTCCGAAGCCCTGCAGGAAGCCCTGGCGAGAGTACAGCTTGACATAGCAGTCCGTGTAGATCTCCTTTTTGGCTTGATCCCAGTAGATCGTGTCCGTCTCCATGGTCTCCTGCTCGAGGACGTTGTGCATGATGACATTGCCGAAGGCCTCCCAGATCTCGTCGCGGTCGGCCCGCTTCGGCACGATGTGCCGCGCGTCGTTCGCTACGATGATGGATTCCAGCAAGCCGTCTTCCGTGTATCCGTACACCGAAATCCCCTGCGGGAAGGCATCGTACGAGACGGTATCCGCGTCGTAATGCTCCATCAGGGGTGATTCCATGCGCATTGCGACCACGCCGTTGCGCGTCTGCACGGCGAAGACGTCGTGCGTGCGCTGCGTCGGGGTCTTGCTCAGGTCCAGCTTCTCCGCTTCGCCGATGCCGCTCCGGCAGGAAACGACAATGCTGGCAACCACGAACGTGATTGCCAGCACTTGATGTCCGAAGTGTCGCCAGGCGCCCAATTTATCTGGTGCGCACCGTCGTCGTGGCGCGCATGCCGCCGCAGACGACCGTGTAGGACTGACCCTTGGTGATGTCGTACATGAAGGCTTCCGCCGTCTCCGGGAAGTACACGCTGTACTGGCCGATGTAGCGGTTGGCCTCGTCCGTCAGGGACGGATCGGCGGCCTTGGCCTTGTTCATATAGTCGCAAGCCACCCAGTACGGGGCGCGGCGGGCGATCTCGTCGCCACCGCAACGCGTGGAACCCCAGATGTTGCCAATGAGGAAATAGGCCTTGCCGGCGAGGGTCTCGCTCTCGGCGGCCACCTTGTTGGCATACTCGAAGGCGTGGGCGCTGTCACCGTTCTTGAAGCAGAGCGTAGCCAGCTCGTAGGTCCAGTCAGCGATCTTGCTGTCACCAGCCTCCAGGCCGGCGATGGCGCTCTCCAGGTAGGAGACAGCCTCGGCATAGTTGCCGCGGGCGCCGTGCAGGCGGGACAGGTAGTAGGAGCTGCTGGAGGAAGGATCCAGCTTGTTCATCGTGGTCACAGCCGCGAGGAAGAGGTCGTTATTGTCGCAGTTCTCGGTCATGCTCATCGTCTTCACGATGGCCTGGGCAAGCTGCAGGTTGTCCGGATCGGCGGCGAGACGCGGGGTGTAGAGCTCGATGAGGTTATCGCAGCTGGCCACCTTGCTGCCGGCGAAGACGCTGCCCATATCGTTCTTCACGCTGGCCACCTGGGTCTTCTCGGCGTCCGTTGCCGGGTTCATCTTCTCCAGGAGGTCGTTGTTGCGCTGATAGACGTTGATCACGCTTTCGGCATCCAGTTCACCGGCCTGGAAGAGGTCGATCGCGGCCTGCAGATCATAGAGCAGGGTGGTCGGACGGACCTTCTCCTGGACGCGGTTGATGATGACCTCGAAGCCGTCATAGAGCCGGCGGTTGTTGTCCTTGACGTAGTTGTGCAGGTCCTGACCCATGTTGTTGTAGGTGGTCAGGGCGTTGGACGGGTAGTTGTTGGCGCGGGTCTCGTGCAGCGTCATCAGGGAGTCCACCAGCGCCTTGCGGTAAGCCGCATTGCGGGCGTTCTTCTGGATGAGGTGACGGAACAGGGTCGCACCGTCGATGAGCATCGTCTGGTTGGCAGACGGCGGGCAGAAGCGGTACGCCTGACGCCAGCTAGGCAGGGCCTCATCATAGTTTTTCTGCTTGAAGTACTCCTTGTAGAAGGAGAGATTGGTCACGCACTTGGCGCTGTCCGCACCATACTTACCCTGGGCGAAACCATTGGTTCCCAGGAGCATGGCGGAAAGAGTCAGAATGACAAGAGTAATTTTTTTCATATCGCGATAGTTTTATTGTTATTCGTACTGAGGCTTGCGGAACCAGATATCGTAGAGGTTGAAGCCCACGGAGATATTAACATAGCGCTCGCGGATCATCTCCCCGCTCAGGGAGCCGCGCTGACCCAGGTCAACGCCGATGGTGAAGCCGTTGTAGTTATTCACGATCGGCAGGGTCACGCCCAGGGTGATGCCGGTGGAGGCAACCTGCTTGCCGTCCAGCAAGAAATATTCCTTCTTATGATATGCGCCCACGCGATAGGCCACGTGGTTGAAGTAGTAGCGGATATCGTTGCGGTTCGGCACGATCTCGAAACCCGCGCGGAAAGTCTGCGCCGTGGTGGCGGAGAAGAGCTTGCTCGCGGTAAAACCGCGGGCGTTGTCCAGGCCGCTTCCGGTCCAGTCAGAGCGGGAATAATCGAAGGTGGCCACCCAGCGGCCGCGCTCCTGGAAGGAAATGCCAACCGCGATTTCGCTCGGCAGCTGGACCTTGCTGTCCTGGCCGATATAGTCCACCTTGTAGGACAGCGTATCGGACACGGCGCTGCCGGAAGAGTAGCGGTACGACTCCATGGTCCCCGTCAGTTTCACCGGCAGGGAATAGGTCGCGCCGACGGTCAGGGCATGCTTGGTTCCGACCGGCTGCTCATACTGGACGCCGAATTTGAAACCGTTGCCCGTGAGGTTGCCCGTGGTGCCATTGAGGATGCCGTTGTAGGAAGCGTCCTCGAAGACCGTCGCATACACCTTGTCGATCTTGCCGAAGTAGTAGTTCCACTGCACGCCGAGGGAGAGGCGCTTGAACAGCGTCACGCCGGCGGCGGCGAAGGCCTTGTACAGGCTGCCGGTACCGGTGGCGGAATAGGAAATGTTGCCCGTCTGGCCGATCAGCTGCGGATCGGTGTAGTTGAAACTGTAGCCGAAGCCCGTGTCGCTGAACGGCATGATGCCCACCATCATGGCGGACTTGCGCCAGATCGGGAAGGACATCGCCAGGTCATTGATGTTGACGGTGTTGCTGGCAGAACGTATTCCTTCCTGCTGGAACAATTTGTTGTCGTTGTAGAGCGAGAAATCAGCCATGAAGGCCAGACTGTCGCGCGCCGTGACGGCGGCGGGGTTGATCAGGTTCAGGTAACGGTTGTTACGCAGGGCCACGCCCGTGCCGCCCATCGTCTTGCTGTAGGCGGAGCCAGGCTGGCTCAGGTCGCCGACTCCGTAGATGGAGTACGGCGTGTACGTGCCCGTCGTCTGGCCGAGCGCCGACAGCGCCGCGCACGCCGCCAGCAGGGCGGACAGGATCACTCTATGTAAGATTCTTCTTGACATAATCGTCGGTTATCAAAGCCAGGCCCATCAAAACCAGATTGCAAACTGCAAATATCGAGTTTTTCATCTTCTTGGCAAAATAAATTGCATCTCCGCCAGTGAAAACAATGATATTTTCCGGCCGGAGCCTGATGTAGCCTTCAATTTCAAACATTATGCCCGAAATGACGCCGGACTCGATCGAGCCCTGGAGCGACTTCCCCTCGGGGAGGATTTTTTCGGGCGTATCCACCAGCGGAAGCGACTTGGAATAGCGCTCCAGCGCTTTAAACCGTGTTCTGCAACCCGGCGAAACGTTGCCGCCCAGGTAACGCCCTTCGCGGCTCAGGAAATCCACGGTCAGCGTGGTGCCGAAGTCGAACACGGTCACGGGCTTGTCCCGGAACAGGAAGCCGGCGGCCACCAACTCCGCGGCACGGTCGTAAGACAGGTACTCCGGGAAATCCTGTCGGAGCAGCCAGTCGGTATGGGACCTGTCCAGGATCAGCAAATGCCCGCAGCGCGGACGCAGGAGGGCTTCTTCTTCCGGCGTGACGCCCAGGGCGGACGCCACCGTCAGCACCTCGGGACGCTCCTTGTCCAGGAGCGAGAGCAGATAATCCATCATTTTCTCGCCCTGGTACCGGAAGGTCTTGCCGAGGGTCGTTCCCTCGGCCCAGGCGGCTTTGAGCGCCGTGTTGCCTGCTTCTACCAGAAGATTTGCCATAACCGGGCAAATATACGAATTTTATCGCAATTTACTTAACAGCACATGGGCGTCTTTGAGCGACGGGACATTGCGAACCACGATCTTGAGTTTGCTCTCCGTCTGCTTGAGTTCAAAGCGCGGCTGTTCGGACGATCGCTGGAGGATCGTGGCAAAGGTCTGCGATTTGTAGTACGGGGACATCTGGTTCGCGATAAAGAACGCGATCAGCAGGCCGTTCTTGACGATGATCTTTTCGAAGCCCAGCGAGGCACCAAGGTTGCGGATTTTGACCACCTCGAAGAGGTTTCCGATCTCGGAGGGGAACTCGCCGAAACGATCGGAGAGCTGGGAAGCAAAACGATCGATCTCCTTGTCCGAAGACATCGCGTCGATGGTCCGGTAAATGCGGATCTTCTCGGCCGTCACGTCGATATAATCGTCCGGAATCATGGCCGGCTGGTCAGTCTCTATCGTGCATTCCGTCACGAACTTGCCTCGTTCGTTCTTCGGGATGATGCCCGCTTCGACACCCAGTTCCTCCATGGCTTCCGCCAGGATTTTCTGGTAGGTCTCGAAGCCCATATCCATGATGAAACCGCTCTGCTCAGCGCCCAGCAGGTTGCCGGCGCCGCGGATGTCGAGGTCCTGCATGGCAATGTTGAAGCCGCTGCCCAGGTCGGAGAATTCCTCGATGGCCTTGAGGCGCCGGCGAGCGTCGTCGCTGATGCTGATCAGCGGCGGCACGATCAGGTAGCAGAAGGCCTTTTTGTTGGACCGGCCCACGCGGCCGCGCAGCTGATGCAGGTCGCTCAGGCCGAAGTTCTGCGCCTGGTTGATCAGAATTGTGTTGGCGTTCGGGATGTCCAGGCCGTTCTCGATCAGGGTCGTGCAGAGCATCATATCGTAGTCTCCGCGGATGAAATCCAACATCTTGTTTTCCAGTTCTTTGGATTCCATCTGGCCATGCGCCACGCAGATCTTCATATCCGGAATCAGGCGGTGCAGGATGTCGTGGATGGCCGGAAGTTCTTCCACTTTATTGTGCAGGAAGAAGATTTGTCCGCCGCGATTGAGTTCGTAGTTGATGATGCTCCGGATCTCCTTCTCGTCGAAGAGGATGATTTCCGTCTGCACGGGAATCCGGTTGGGCGGCGGAGTATTGATAATGCTGAGGTCGCGCGCACCCAGCAGGGAGAACTGCAGCGTTCGCGGAATCGGGGTGGCCGTCAGTGTGAGCGTGTCTACAGATGCCTTGAAGGAACGGAGCTTCTCTTTCGCGGCGACGCCGAATTTCTGCTCCTCGTCGATGATCAGCAGACCCAAATCCTTGAATTGGAACTCCTGGCTGAGAATCTTGTGCGTGCCGATCAGAATATCGATCTGGCCCGCAGCGAGGCGCTTTTTGATATCGTTGATTTCCTTAGTCGTCCGCAGGCGACTGACGAAATCGATGTTGCAGGGCAGGTTCTGTAAACGCTGCTTGAACGTGTTATAATGCTGCAGGGCTAAGATGGTCGTCGGCACGAGCACGGCCACCTGCTTGCTGTCGCAAGCGGCCTTGAACGCAGCCCGGACAGCGATTTCCGTCTTACCAAATCCGACATCGCCGCAGATGAGGCGGTCCATCGGGCAGGTATCCTCCATGTCCCGCTTGACGGCTTCGGTCGCCGTCTCTTGATCGGGTGTATCTTCGTACATGAAGGAAGATTCCAATTCTTCCTGCAAGTAAGTATCTGCCGAGAAGGCGAAACCCTTGGAGGCACGCCGTTTGGCATACAGTTGAATCAGGTCCTTCGCAATATCCTTGACCTTGGATTTGGCGTTGTATTTCAGCGTGACCCAGGACTTGGAACCCAGCTTATTGATCCGGGGCGCCTCTCCTTCCTTGGAGCGGAAACGAGAAATCTTATGCAGGGCATGCACCGACACGAACACCACATCGCCATCCTTGTAGGTGATCTTCACCACCTCGCGCATACGGCCGAAATCGTCACGCAACCGCACCAGGCCTCCGAAAATACCGACACCGTGATCGATGTGAACAACGTAATCTCCTACATTAAAGGAATTGAGGTCGTTGACTGTCAGCTGCTCACTCTTCTCGACGGTGCGGCGAAGGCTGACACGGTGGAACCGGTCGAAAATCTCGTGATCCGAATAGCAGCAAATCTTGTCCTGGGCATCGATAAATCCATTATGAATATTCTTGCCGCTGACGAACTTCGGCTGCAGGCCGCCGTTCTGGACCAGGATGGAGCGGATGCGTTCCAACTGCTGCTCTTTTTCTCCGTAGATGTAAACCTGGTAATTGTTTTCCAGGTGGCTGCGGATATCCTCCGTGAGTAGCTCGAAATTCTTATTGAAACTCGGCTGCGGGGTGATCTTGAACCAGACAAAATCATCTCCTCCGTAAGATAGCGGAGGGTCCAGAAAAACACGTTTGAAAGGCTCCAGGGCTTTAAAGAAGTCCTGCTTGTAATACATATCCGAGGAATCCAGCCAAATGAGGCTGTCCTTCGGAAATATGTCGATCAGCGACTGTCCCTGCACTTCTCCGCCACCCACGACATCAGAAACGATTTCCGCTTTTTCTACCTGTTCGCGGGACAGCTGGGTGTTGCAGTCAAAGGAATGGATCTGCTCGATTTCATCGCCCCAGAAGGAGATACGGAAAGGATAATTTTCCGAATAGGAAAAGATATCGACAATGGATCCGCGAATGGCGTACTGTCCGGGCGCAGAGACGAAATCTACCTTTTCGAAACCATTTCCCGCCAAGGTTTTAATAATCTCATCGTGAGATATTTCCTGTCCTTTCTCTATCCTGAAAACAGCATTCTGAATGGTCTGGGTGGCCGGAATTTCTTCCGACAGCGCCTCAGGATAAGTGACGATTACCAACAATTCTTCATTCGCCGGCTCTACCGGCGAATCTCCGTATGACAAAATCTTTCCGATGGCGGAGGTTCGCTGGACACCCAGCGAAGATTTATAATTACTCCGCTCCACGCTCTTGCCCGACTCCGGCAGGAAAAACACTTGATCCCCTTCGATGAGATGATACAGGTCGGCAGCACAGTATTCAGCGGCCTCCCGGTTCGGAAGAACAATCACCTGCATCCCCTTCTGGACGGCCTGAGAAAGGACAAACCAACGGGCAGACAAAAACAGCCCGCGACAGAATACTTCCCGCGAGGTTTTTATTCTGTCACGAAGGAGTTCAGTGGATTTTGAACTTATCAACATGTTATGTAAAAAATCGGTTGAAAAGTATGTTGAAATCCTGTTTACCACCGCTTTTTTTCTGTGAATAAATCCGGCTGGATCTTTATCAACAACGGCACGCACAGCGTATCAACAGACTTTTTAACTTCTCTCTCTTATCTTAAAAATTTGATAAATAAATACTTGATAGAGTTATCAACATTTCAACAACCCTAAAAGAAATATCAGATTTTCAAAATAAAAGAAGTATATTTGTATTCTAAAAGTCAAGCCCCTCGCATGCAGGAATTCGACCCTCATAACGCAAACGACTGCAAAGATAAGGAATTGGACGGAATTATCCGGCCCCAGGAGCTGGAAGATTTTACCGGACAGGGTGAAATCGTGTCCCGGCTTCGCGTCTATATCCAGGCAGCCAAAATGCGCGGGGAATCCTTGGATCACACGCTTTTCCATGGCCCTCCGGGCCTCGGCAAGACCACCCTGGCGCACATTATCGCCAATGAGATGGGGGTCAATATGAAGATAACTTCCGGTCCCGTGCTGGACCGTCCCGGCGACCTGGCGGGCCTGCTGACTTCCCTGGAGACGGGCGATGTCCTGTTCATAGATGAAATTCACCGTCTCGCCCCGGAGGTAGAAGAGTATCTCTACTCGGCCATGGAGGATTTCGTCATCGATATCATGATCGACAAAGGGCCTGGTGCCCGATCGGTCCGGATTTCCCTGAATCCTTTCACGCTCGTGGGTGCCACGACGCGCGCCGGCTTGCTGACCGCTCCGCTGCGTGCCCGATTCGGCATTACCGAAGGATTGGAATATTATGATACAGAGGATCTGGTCAAGATCGTCAAGCGCAGCGCCGGGATCCTGAAAGTGGAAATAGAGCCGGAAGCGGCGAAGGAGATCGCACTCCGCAGTCGCGGCACACCGCGAATTGCCAATTCCCTGCTGCGTCGCGTGCGTGATTTCGCACAAGTGATGGGGGACGGCCATATTGACCTGAAGATAGCGCGCTATGCGCTCGATAAACTGAATATAGACAAGCGCGGACTGGATTCTATCGACAATAAGATCCTCCGCACGATCATCTCCACCTTCAAGGGAGGCCCTGTGGGTGCCAACACGCTCGCGACGGCCATCGGAGAAGATCAGGGAACGTATGAGGAAGTGTATGAGCCTTTCCTGATCAAGGAAGGATTCATTGTCCGGACGCAGCGCGGCCGCGTGGCGACGGAACTTTCTTATAAACACATGGGGCTGGATCCCTATCAGAACAACGCCAATACGCTTTTTTGAGTAAAGTAACAATATATAAACACCTAACAATGTCTGACAAGTTAAATTCCAAAATTCCTGCAGGACCGCTTGAAAGCAAATGGACCCGGCGTAAGTCGGAAATCCGTCTGGTGAGTCCGAACAACAAGAGAAAACTTGAGATCATCGTGGTTGGTACCGGTCTGGGTGGCGCATCCGCAGCTGCTTCCCTCGGCGAACTGGGCTACAATGTCAAGATTTTCTGCATCAGTGACACCCCGCGTCGTGCACACTCCATTGCTGCGCAGGGTGGTATTAATGCTGCGAAGAACTATCAGAACGACAACGACTCCGTCTATCGTCTGTTCTATGACACGATCAAGGGTGGTGACTACCGTGCCCGCGAGGCCAACGTCTATCGTCTGGCTGAGGTGAGCGCCTCCATCATTGACCAGTGCGTGGCACAGGGTATTCCTTTCGCCCGTGAATACGGCGGATACCTCGCCAACCGTTCCTTCGGTGGTGTGCAGGTGAGCCGTACCTTCTACGCCCGCGGTCAAACCGGCCAGCAGCTCCTGCTGGGTGCTTATGCTTCCCTGAACAAGGAGATTGCGAATGGCAGCGTGAAGGCATATCCCCGCCATGAAATGCTTGACCTCGTGATCGTGAACGGCCAGGCCAAGGGTATCATTGCCCGTAACCTCGTGACCGGTCAGCTGGAGCGTTTCGGCGCCCACGCCGTCGTGATTGCGACGGGCGGCTATGGAAATACCTATTTCCTGTCCACGAACGCTATGAACAGCAACGGTTCCGCTGCCATGCAGTGCTACCGCAAAGGTGCTTATTTCGGAAATCCCTGTTTCGCGCAGATCCACCCGACCTGTATCCCGGTCCACGGCGACCAGCAGTGCAAGCTGACCCTGATGTCCGAGTCGCTGCGTAACGACGGCCGTATCTGGGTGCCGAAGAAGAAAGAGGATGTGGAGAAGCTCCGCAAGCACGAAATTAAGGCCTCCCAGATCCCTGAGGCGGACCGCGACTACTATCTGGAGCGCCGCTATCCGGCCTTCGGTAACCTCGTGCCGCGCGACGTGGCTTCCCGCGCCGCCAAGGAGCGTTGCGACGCCGGTTTCGGCGTGAACGAGACGGGCAAGGCCGTGTTCCTCGATTTCGCGGATGCGATCCAGCGTCTGGGTCACAAGCGTGTTGCTGAGCGCTACGGCAACCTCTTCGATATGTATGAGAAGATCACCGCCAGCTCTCCTTGGGAGGAGCCGATGATGATCTATCCGGCCATCCACTACACGATGGGTGGTATCTGGGTCGACTATGACCTGCAGACCACGATTCCGGGCCTGTACGCCATCGGCGAGGCCAACTTCTCCGACCACGGCGGAAACCGCCTCGGCGCTTCCGCGCTGATGCAGGGTCTGGCGGACGGTTATTTCGTGCTGCCTGTCACGATCGGCGACTACCTCTCCTACAAGTTTGCCGAGCCCAAGACGGATGTCAATACGAAGGAATTCGACGAGGCTGAGAAGGCAGTTCAGGCCCGTATCGACCGCCTCTTTGCCATCAAGGGTAAGGAGACCGTGGATTCCATCCACAAGCGTCTTGGCAATATCATGTGGGACAACGTGGGTATGGCCCGCGACGAGGCAGGTCTGAAGAAGGCTATCGCTGAAATCAAGGCCCTCAAGAAGGAATTCTATGAGAATGTCAACGTGCCCGGATCACAGTTTGAATTCAACCAGGAGCTCGAGAAAGCCCTTCGTCTGGAGGACTTCTTCGATATCGGTGAGTTGATGGCGCGCGATGCGCTGAACCGTACCGAGTCCTGCGGCGGCCACTTCCGCGTGGAGAGCCAGACCGAGGAAGGTGAGGCCAAGCGTGACGACGCCAACTTCATGTATGTCTCCGCCTGGGAGTATAAGGGCGAGGATCAGGAACCCGAACTCCACAAGGAGCCGCTCAAGTATGAGTTTATCGAGGTGAAAACGAGAAATTACAAAGACTAAGCGAGATGGAATTCAATCTGAAAATATGGCGTCAGAAGAACGCCAAAACCCCGGGTCATTTCGAGACCTACCATATTTCCGGCATCGAAGAGGATGCTTCCTTCCTGGAAATGCTCGATATTCTGAACGAGCAGCTGATCCGCGAGGGTTGCGATCCCGTGGCCGTGGAGCGTGGCTGCCAGAGCAGCGGCCCTGTGTCCTTCGACCATGACTGCCGCGAAGGCATTTGCGGCGCCTGTGGCCTGTATATCGACGGCCGTGCACACGGTCCGGACGATCACGTGACCACTTGCCAGCTCTTCATGCGTCACTTCAAGAACGGTGCTACCATCACGGTGGAGCCCTGGCGTAGCGCCGGTTTCCCGGTCATCAAGGACCTTGTCGTGGACCGCAGCGCCTTCGATAAGATCCTCCAGGCCGGTGGCTTCATCTCCGTGCGCACGGGTGCTGCGCAGGATGCCAACAACATTCTGATTTCGCACGATCGTGCAGAGGAAAGCATGGATGCAGCGGCCTGCGTGGGCTGTGGCGCCTGTGTGGCTACCTGTAAGAACGGCTCCGCGATGCTCTTTGTCGCGGCTCGCGTCAGCTCCCTCGCTCTGCTTCCGCAGGGCCGTCCGGAGGCCAAGCGCCGCGCCAAGGCCATGGTTGCCAAGATGGACGAACTCGGCTTCGGTAACTGTACCAACACGCGTGCCTGCGAGCTGGAGTGCCCGAAGGGTATCAGCGTCTCGCACATTGCCCGCCTGAACCGCGAGTTCCTCAAGGCAAAGTTCTCTGACTAGATTCGCCAGTCAAGCCGGCGAATGACGAATTAGTGTCATTCCGGGCTTGAACCGGAATCTTTTACCAGAGGAAATTATTAAAGGGGTAACGCCCTGCGTGAATCTCCGCGACCATCTTATAGATGTCGTCGCGGAGTTTTTCTATATTCTCCTTCTTAATGGCGGAGATGAAAATGCACGGGATCTTGCGTCCGTTAATCCACTTGTATTTTAGCTCGTCAAGCGTGAAATTACGCTCGTTTTTGGGCTCTAAAGAGAACTCGTCGTAGGGTTCGTAGGTATAGGCGTCCGTCTTGTTAAAAACGACGTAAACGGGCTTATCTGCCGCAGAAATATCCTTGAGCGTCTTGTCCACTACTTCCATCTGCTCCTCGTAGTCGGGATGTGAGATATCCACGACATGCACCAGGATATCCGCCTCGCGGACCTCGTCGAGGGTACTCTTGAAGGCCTCGATGAGCTGCGTGGGGAGTTTGCGGATAAAACCGACGGTATCGCTCAGCAGGAAGGGAACGTTTCCGATGACGACCTTGCGGACGGTGGTGTCAAGGGTCGCAAAGAGCTTATTTTCAGCGAAAACATCCGACTTGGAGAGGAGGTTCATCAGGGTGGATTTACCGACATTGGTGTAGCCGACCAGCGAAAGGCGCACCAGTTGGCCGCGGTTGCTGCGCTGGGTAGCCATCTGCTTATCCACCTTCTTGAGCTGCTCCTTGAGCTTGGAAATGCGCTCCCGCACGATGCGGCGGTCCACTTCGATCTGGGTTTCACCCATACCGCCACGTGTGCCCATACCGCCGCGCTGGCGCTCCAGGTGGGTCCACATGCCCGCGAGACGCGGCAGCATGTAGTTGTAGCGGGCCAGTTCGACCTGGGTCTTGGCATAGGCCGTCTGGGCGCGCTGGGAGAAGATTTCGAGAATGAGGCTGGTACGGTCGATGACCGCCGAGGTCTTGATGATCTTTTCGATGTTGCGCTGCTGCATGCCCGTCAATTCATCGTCAAAGATCACATAATCAATATGATTCTCTTCGCAGTAATCGGCGATTTCCTTGAGTTTTCCGCTGCGGATATAGGTTGCCTTGTCGGGACGGTCCACGCGCTGGACAAACTGCTTATCGCCCATCGCACCGGCCGTCTCGGCGAGGAATTGCAACTCGTCGAGGTATTCGTAGATCTTACGCTCGTCGTCATCCTGCTTGATGATGCCGACAAAGACGGCTTTCTCTTCTCTCTTATTCTCCATAATTTATCAAAAAAAGGCCGTCCGTGGACGGCCTCTAATTCAGTTAAGCTTGCTTATCGCAGCTGGAAGATCACAGGGAACTGATAGGTAACCTTCACAGCACGGTCACGCTGCTTGCCCGGAGTCCACTTCGGGGAGCTCTGGATCACGCGGACAGCCTCCTTATCCAGGGACGGGTCCACACCGCGGAGCACCTTCACATCGGAGACGGTACCGTTCGGGTTCACGGTGAACTGCACCATAACACGACCGGAAACGCCGTTCTCCTTGGCGAGCTCAGGATAGTCGAGATGCGTGGACACCCACTTGGAGAAGGTGTTGGCATCGCCACCCTGGAACTTCGGCTTCTCCTCGACGAGGGCGAACGGAATCGCTTCTTCTTCGACAACCTCTTCCTGAACTTCCTCTACGTAGTCCATGATCTCGACACCCAGGCTGGAGTCATCCTCGAGGTTGAGGATGTTGTCATCCACCTTGATGTTGTCATCCACGATGTCGATCTGGTCGGACAGGATCGGGATTTTCGGGGTCTCGGGGGGCGGCGGAGGGGTCTCCTGGGTGATAGGAATGATCTCCTCCTCAATGAGTTCGGTGTTCTCAGCCTCAAAGAAGCTGTCTTTCTTCTCCTGCGTACGATACTCGAATGCGGCGATCGTAATCAGAAGGGAAAGGACTAAACCAATCTCGACAAACAAGAGCTTCTTGTTGTTCAGATCAGCCTTGGGTGATTTCTTGACTTCCATATTCGTGGTTTCGTTAAATATTCAGTTTGGGTCTCAAAGATAGAAATATTTATTCTCAATTCCAATTATTTCATTTTATAGATGTAAATTTGCAAAAATTTTGCCGATGATACGATACTTTCAGGAAGACATTCGCTTCGAGCTGAAGCAGAAACTGTTGAACAACCGCTGGCTTAAAATGGTGGCCGGCAGCGAAATGCGCCGTCTGGGTGCCATCAACATCATTTTCTGCTCGGACAACTACATCCTGGATGTCAACATGAAGTACCTCCAGCACGACTATTTCACGGACATCATCACCTTCGATTACTGCGAAAAGGACGTCCTTTCCGGCGACCTCTTCATCAGCATCGACTCCGTGCGCGAGAATGCTCAGTTCTACGGAACCGAGTTCGCGGACGAGCTGAACCGCGTGATGGTGCACGGCCTGTTGCACCTGATCGGCTATGACGACCATAGCGAAGCGGATATCGCTGTGATGCGGCAGAAAGAGAATTACTATCTTGAGATGCGGGCGTCTTTGTGATGGAGCGGGTGTATGATATAATAGTAGTGGGCGGGGGACACGCCGGGTGCGAAGCCGCGATGGCGGCTGCGACGCTTGGCTCGTCGGTGCTGCTCGTCACCATGGATATGCTCGGCTTTGCCAAGATGTCCTGCAACCCGGCGGTGGGTGGAATTGCCAAAGGACAGATCGTTCGGGAGATCGATGCGCTCGGCGGATGGTCGGGCCTCGTGACCGACCGTTCGACGCTCCAATTCCGCATGCTCAACCGCTCGAAGGGCCCGGCGATGTGGAGTCCGCGCGCTCAGTGCGATAAAATCCAGTTTTCCTTAAACTGGCGCAAAATCCTCGAAAGTGCCTGTAAATTAGATATTTACGCGGATTCTGTGACGGAATTTCTCTTTGAGAATTCAAAAATCTGCGGAGTCAAGACAAATACCGGGGCAATTTTTAAGTCTCAGGCGGTTGTTTTGACCGCCGGAACCTTCCTTTCCGGCAAACTCTTCATTGGTCGCCACCAGATGGAAGGCGGCCGCATCGGTGAGCCGGCATCTTACGGTCTGACGGAACAACTGGTCGACCGGGGACTCTCGACCGACCGGATGAAAACGGGAACCCCGCCGCGGATCGACATTTCCTCCATC
This sequence comes from Bacteroidales bacterium, assembly GCA_016291185.1. The sequence continues at coordinate 4,577 of JAEFAI010000005.1, read as the reverse complement.
GACACCTCCCGGCTTCCGCTCCAGCTCGGCGATCCGGACCCGGCTCGTTTTTCTTTCCTGCCGGAGCCGTCGGCCGTTCAGGGGCCCGGGGCAGAGCAGATGCCTTGTTACATTTTGCACACGAACGAACGGGTGCACGAGATCCTGCGGAGCGGCTTCGGCGAGTCGCCGCTCTTTACCGGCTTGATTCATGGTCGCGGCCCGCGCTACTGTCCCAGCATTGAGGATAAGCTTCGTGTCTTCCCGGACAACCCGGCCCACCAGCTCTTCCTGGAGCCCGAGGGGAGAAGCACGAACGAATACTATCTGCAGGGCTTCTCTTCTTCGCTGCCGCTGCAGGTCCAGCAGGACGCGCTGCACGCTATCGAAGGATTGGAAAATGTCAAGATCTTCCGGCCGGCCTACGCTGTAGAATACGATTTCTTCGATCCGACCGGCCTGCGCCCGAGCCTCGAGTCCCGTTTTGTCGAGAATCTCTTCCTGGCGGGCCAGGTAAATGGTACAACGGGTTACGAAGAGGCTGCAGCACAAGGCCTTATGGCTGGAATCAATGCGCATCGAAAGCTTCGCGAACAGGACGCGCTCGTCCTGCGGCGCGATCAGTCTTACATTGGCGTTCTGATCGACGATCTCGTCACAAAAGGCGTGGATGAGCCCTATCGAATGTTTACTTCTCGTGCGGAATATCGTATTCTTTTGCGTCAGGATAATGCCGATCAGCGCTTGACGCCGGTCGGACACGAAATCGGTCTGGCGGATGAACGTCGCTACGCCGCCACGATGCGGAAATACGAACAAGTGAAAGAGCTGCAAGCGTATTGCGAACGAAAGAATTTGACGGCCCGGGAGGCGAACCCATATCTTGAATCTGTGGGCTCCAGTCCCATTACTGAGTCTAAGAGAATCGCGGATTTGGCCACGCGCCCAGAGGTTTCCCTTGAGGAACTATTGAGAATTGTTCCACGTGGAACTTATGAACAGGAGGCTGTTGAAAGCGTGGAAATCTCGCTCCGATATCGGGGATATATCGACCGCGAAATGCAGATGGCCGAGAAAATCCAGCGGCTCGAAGATCTCCGGATTCCTGAGAATTTCGATTTCGACCGCGTGGCGGGTCTGACGATCGAGTGCCGGCAGAAGTTTAAAAAATATCATCCGCGGACGATTGCCCAGGCTGCTCGCATTTCCGGGGTCTCGCCAGCGGACATATCCGTTTTGCTGGTTTATTTCGGCCGCTGATGTTTAGAGCCGCTGCAGGGCGGCTTTGATGATTTCTTCCACTGAAGCGGACGGGTTCTCCTTGAGGATCGCCTGGATGGCCTTGTTGATGTTCGGTTTGGCAAAACCTAACATCTGGAGGGCCGTGGTGGCTTCTTCCGCTGCGGCTCCGGCATCCGTCCGGAAGAGCACATCGCTGCTTGCGCCTTCGCCCTTGACGATCTTGTCCTTGAGCTCCAAAACCATGCGCTGGGCTGTCTTGAGGCCAATTCCCTTGACGCCTTTGAGGCGGTTGACGTCCTCGCTGAGGATCGCGCTCCGCAGTTCCTCTGCCGTCAGGGAGGAGAGGATCATGCGTGCGGACGCGGCGCCCATGCCCGAGACGCTTGTGATCTGCCGGAAGAGCTCCCGCTCATCCTGGCTCGCAAAGCCGTAATCGACTTCCGATCCGTCGCGCGGGTTGACCTGGCGCTGGATATAGACGGTTGCTTGGTCCTTGCCGCGCAGGACATCATAGGTTTGCAGGGAAATCTCCACGGCGTAGCCGATTCCCTGGTTGTCGATCACCGCCATCGTGGGGGTCAGTGTCGCAAGCTTTCCGGAGATGTAATCTATCATATCACAAAAATAATATTTAAATTTGCATTTCCTTATGACTCAGATAGAAAAAATACGGCAGGAGTTCCCGGAACTGGGGGAGCAGGTGTATGGCAAAGCGCTTGTCTATCTGGACAATGCCGCTACGTCGCAACGCCCGCTGTCCGTGATTCGCAAGTGGACCGAAATGTCGGAGAAATACAACGCAAACCTGCACCGGGCGGTGCATCGGATCGCGGATCTGGCCACTTCGGAGTACGAAGCGACCCGGGATGCCGTCCAGAAGTACTTGAATGCAGAATTCCGGGAGGAAATTATCTTCACCTCCGGCGCTACGGCGTCGTTGAACCTGGTCGCATTCAGTTTTGGCGAAGCCTTTGTCCACGCGGGTGACGAGATTCTTGTCGGCGAGGCGGAGCACCACTCCAACATCGTGCCCTGGCAGCTGCTTTGCCAGCGCAAGGGCGCTGTGCTGAAAGTGCTTCCCGTGGACGATTCCGGTCGCCTTCGGGTGGACCTGCTGCCGGGCCTGCTGACGCCGCGTACGAAGTTGGTTTGTGCGGCTCACATTTCCAATGTCCTCGGGCTCGTTAATCCCGTTAAGGAGATTGTAAATATTTGTCATTCAAAGAATTGTCCGGTTCTTGTCGATGGCGCGCAGGGGATTGTTCACGAGCGCGTGGATGTCCGCGAGTTGGGCTGTGACTTTTACGCTTTCTCCGGCCATAAGGTCTATGCCGCGCCCGGAACGGGTGTGCTGTATGGCCGCCGTGCGCTGCTGGAGCAGATGCCGCCGTACATGGGTGGCGGTGAGATGATCGGGACGGTCCGCTGGTCCGGTTCGACCTGGGCCCCGCTCCCGCAGAAATTCGAGGCCGGCACGCAGAACATCGCCGGCACGCCGACGCTCCGGCCGGCGCTTGAAATGGCAGAAGCGTTTCGCTGCGAGGCCGCAGAGGCCGAGACGGACGCAATCAAAAAGTTGATTTTAAATAAATTACAAAGCGACCCCCGAATCCGTCTCTACGGCGTCCCGAAGACGCCCGAGGAGAAGATACCCCTGTTTTCGTTCTCCGTGGAACATATCCACCACGAGGACCTGGCGCTGATTCTGGACAAGATGGGGATCGCGGTTCGCTCCGGGCAGATGTGCGCGGAGCCGCTGATGGACCGCTTCGGCGTCACGGGTATGCTGCGGGTGTCGTTCGCCCCGTATAACACCGTGCAGGAGGCGGAATATTTTATCGCATCGCTCGATCGGGCGATCAAAATGCTGGAAGGATGAAATCATTGCAAGAAGCTCAGGCTGAAGTCGTTGCGGACTTTTCGATGTACGACGAGTGGCTGGACAAGTATGAATATCTGATTGATCTGGGGCACAACCTGGAAGCGTTCCCCGAGGAACTCAAGACCGAAGATCGCTTGATCAAGGGTTGTCAGTCGCGCGTGTGGCTGGATGCCACCGTGGAAGGGGACCGGCTCTTCTTCCGTGCCGACAGCGATGCCATCATCACCAAGGGCATCATTTCCCTGCTGATCGGCGTCTATTCCGGCCGTACGGCCCGCGAAATCGCGGAGGACGATTTCTCCTTCGTGGACAAGCTCGGCCTGCGCGAGAACCTCTCGCCGACGCGCGCCAACGGCCTCGCCTCGATGATCGAAACCCTTCGCCGTACGGCGCAAAATCACCTTTGAGATGGCACAGGATGAAGTTTTGACCCCGCAGGACGTCAAGGAGCTGGCGCCGCTCTACGAAGATGTCGTACTCTCGCTCAAGCAGGTGTACGACCCGGAAATCCCGGTCAATATCTATGACCTGGGCTTGGTTTATGAGCTCCACATCAATAAAGAGCACGAAGTTTCCATCAAGATGACCTTCACCGCGCCGAACTGCCCGATGGCGGACGAGGTGCTCTCGGAGGTGAAACAGATGGTGGAGGACACCCCGGGCATCAAAAGTTGCTCGATCGAGTTGGTTTTCGATCCGGTCTGGGACCAGAGCATGCTCTCGGACGAGGCCCGTGTGGCGCTGGGCTGGGATCCGGAATTCTAATGAAAGCCGTTCCCGTATATTTTTCCCTGGGTACCAATCAGGGCGACCGTGCGGCGCAGATAGACGAAGCGCTGCGGCGCCTGGACACGGCGATCGGACATCCCTACGAGGCGCTTTCTTCCATCATCGAAACCCCGTCCTGGGGCTTTGAGGGGCCGGATTTCCTGAATTGCGTGGTCTGCTACCGCACGGCGAAGCGCCCGCATACCCTGCTGGATATCTGCAAGCGCATCGAGCGCGCCATGGGGCGTACCGGCGGCCCGGAATATGACGCCGACGGCCGCCGGATTTATCATGACCGCCCCATCGACATCGACATTCTACTCTACGGCGACGAGCGAGTGGACGACCCCGATTTGAAGATCCCGCACCCGCTGATGGAGCAGCGGGACTTCGTTATGCGCCCTTTGCGGGAGATTTTACCGCAGAAATGACTATATTTGCATGATTTAAGGATAAGTTAGTAAAAAAGATATGACACAAGACGAACTGTTCAAGGTACTCGTAGCGCACTGCAAGGAGTACGGTTTCATTTTCCCGTCCAGCGAGATTTATGACGGCCTGGCCGCTGTGTACGATTACGGCCAGATGGGCGTTGAGCTGAAAAACAACATCAAGCAATACTGGTGGAACGCGATGACCCGCCTGAACGAGAACATCGTGGGCATCGATTCCTGCATCTTCATGCACCCCCGCATCTGGGAGGCCT